>CAUDEL010000001.1:0-117341 GCA_958448555.1 uncultured Eubacteriales bacterium
GGAAACGTGTCCTGGCGGAAAAGATCGCCGCAGGCGAGCTTTTTCGACAAGCTGAGGACCGGGGAAACCCCGGTCCTTCAATGGCTCAAAGATGAGGTTACTGCGCCGCCACGTCCAGGATGGCAAGCTCGACCGTCAGGTCGATGTACTCGCCGTCGGGGAGGCTGGTCTGGTCATCATAGGAGCTCAGGCCGCCCTCGACGCGGTAGACCTTGAGGATGACCGTATCGCCCGCCTGCTTGCTTTGCAGGATGGAGGTCATCTCCTCCTTGCTGGAGATGCGGGTGCCGTCCACTGACACGACGATGTCGTCCACCAGCATGCCGGCCTGCTCGGCGGGAGAGCCGCTTTCGACCTCGACCACATAGGCCCCGTTGGGGATGAGGTTATAGGCGACGGCATAGCTGTTGGGGTTGAGGTTGCTGACGCTGACGCCGATGCGGGGCGTGTCGCCGGTAGAGATGCTCTGGCTGCTCTGGGTGGTGCCGGAGGCGCTTTCCACGTTGCCGTTGCCCGCGAGCACGTCGTTAATCAGCTCCTTGGCCTCGTTGATCGGGATGGCCATGCCGATGCCCTCAACGGTCCTGCCGGTGAACATGGAGCCGGTGTACTTCATGCTGGGGATGCCGATGAGCTCGCCCGCGACGTTGAACATGCCGCCGCCGCTGTTGCCGGCGTTGATGGCCGCGTCGGTCTGAATCATGGTGTTGACGGCGCGCTTGCCGTACTCGTCAGTGGAATCGCTGGTGATCTCACGGTTGAGCGCGGAGATCACGCCCACGGTGGTGGTGCCGGTGAAGCTGAGCGGGTTGCCGATGCAGATGGCCCAGTCGCCGACGGAGAGCTGATCGCTGTCGCCCAGCACCACGGGCTCGATGTCCAGGTCCTCCACATAGAGCACGGCGATGTCCTTGGCCTCGTCTGTGCCCTTGAGCTCGGCGGGATAGACCTTGTCGCCGCTGGTCACCTCAAGGGTGGTGGCGTCCTCGACCACGTGGTAGTTGGTCAGCACGTAGCCGTCCGCCACGACCACGCCGCTGCCGCTGCCCTGAAGCACCTCACGGCTGGAGTCCGCGTAGTCGCCGCGGCCATAGCCGAAGCCGAAGCCGTAGTAGCTGGAGCGGTAGGTGGTGTAGTTGTTGACGCCCACGACGCTGTCGCGCACCTTTTCGACCGCCTCGGTAAAGGGGCTGGTGACGACGGTGGCGTTTTCGGTGAGCGTGACGGCCTCCGCTCCCGCGGTGCTGTCATGGTTGAACAGGGCGACCGAGGCGACGACCATCAGCACAAGCGCGAGCGCCGCCGAAGTAAAAGCGTAGAAATTCTTTCCGGAATGATTGTTGTTGTTCTTCATGTAGCGTCCCTCCTTACTACGCCGCTATTATAGCGGGCAAATTTGACCTTATCATGAACGAGCCATGAAAATACTTTTGAAAAACTTCAAAGCCCGCGGTCCCCGACGTTCATAATTCGGCCGGCGCAGGGAGGAAACGCCGGGGATCAGGCGTTTTCCCGCTCGATGGCCTGGATGGCCATGGCACACTCCAGGCGCTTTTGCTCCAGTTTACATTCCATTTCGTAGGGCCTGGAGATGTCGCCGTTGAAGGCGTGGGCGTTGGCCTGGCAGCCGCCGCTGCAATAGAAGCGCGCCCAGCACTGGGAGCACTTTTCCTTGGTGAGCACGGTGTTTTGCTGGAAGCGCTGCTGCATGGCGGTGTCAAAGGTGCCGTCCAGCACCGAGCCCATGCGCATGCCCTCACGGCCCACAAACTGGTGGCAGGGGTAGATGTCGCCGTCCGCGGTCACGGCCACGTATTCGTTGCCCGCGCCGCAGCCGGTCAGACGCTTGCGAAGGCAGGGGCCGCCGGTGAGGTCCACCATGAAATGGAAGAAGCTGAACCATGTGTCCTTATCGCGGCGGCGGATCACATACTCGCGGCCCAGGCGCTCGTATTCCTCGAACACGCGGGGCAGGTCGCTTTCGCGGATGGCGTAGTCGTGGCTCTCGTCGGTGACGACCGGCTCGATGGAGAGCTGCTCAAAGCCCTGGTCCGCCAGGTGGAGCACGTCGTTTGCGAAGTCCAGGTTGTAGCGGGTGAAGGTGCCGCGCAGGTAGTAGCGCTGCTGGCCGCGCCGCCGGGCGAACTCCTTCGCCTTTTCGATGATGAGGTCATAGCTGCCCTTGCCGTTGGGGGTGGGGCGCATGCGGTCGTGCACCTCGGGCCGCCCGTCGATGGAGATGACGACGTTGTCCATCTCGCGGTTGAGAAAGTCCATGATCTCGTCGTTCATGAGCACGGCATTGGTGGTGGTGGTGAACTTGAAGACCTTGTCGTGGCGCTTTTCCAGCTCTCGCCCGTAGGCCACGACCTCCCGAATGACGGGGAAATTCATCAGCGGCTCGCCGCCGAAGAAGTCCACCTCCAGGTTTCTGCGGTTCCCGCTGTGCTTGACCAGCCAGTCCAGCGCCTTTTTGCCCGTCTCGGCGCTGAGCAGGCAGCGGCTGTGCATGTGGTATTCGCCGGTGTCCGCAAAGCAGTACTTGCAGCGCAGGTTGCAGTCGTGCGCCGCGTGCAGGCACATGGCCTTGACCACGCCGCTGTCGGCGGGCTTTACGTCGGAGTAGTCGTCGGGGGTGTCCAGATACCCGTCGGCAATGAGCTTATGAAGCTCGGAGACGGTCTCCTCGGCCTCCCCGCGCGGGTATTTTTCCGAAAGACGCGCCGCGATATCCGCGTTTCGGTCCTCCAAAAGCAGGGAAAGCGCGTCGTAGGCGATGTCGTCCAGCGCCATCACCGCGCCGCTGCCCACGTCCAGCGCCATTTTGCGGCCCAGGGCCTCAAAGAGATGAATCATGAAAACCTATCCTCCTGACGGATCGTGATTGCGTCAAAAAAACGCCGCATCGCACCCGGGCGATGCGGCGATGGGGCCATGGGCTTACTTGCCGAAGGAATGGTTGACCTTGCCCTCACGGCCGGCTACAACCTGATTGTCCTTGTTGGCGCAGCTCTGGTTGGCGACGGTGCAGCTGGTCTTGCAGGCGCTCTGGCAGGAGCTCTGGCACTCGCCGCAGCCGCCGTGGGCCAGGGACTGACGCAGACAGGGCTGAGAGATGGGCTTGATATGTTTCATCCGAATATCCCTCCAGTATGGAATTTCATTCGCAACTTTCATTATACAGCATGCCGTGGCGCTTTTCAAGATTTTTGCTTGGACGGACAAAAAAAGGCGCGAAAAACGCGGCGGGACATGCTATAATAGAAGCATCCGACGACGAGAGAAGGAGCCTTTGCAATGATACTTTTGAAGCAGCTTACGGCCTTTGTGCCCTTCAACGAGCAGGAGGCGCGCGACCGCGAGCTTCTGCTGGACTGTCTCGGGCGCGAGCCGGAGGTGCTCACCCGGAAAAACCCACTGGCGCACTTCACGGCCTCGGCCTGGGTTGTCAACCCGGCGCACACGCGCGTCCTGATGGCCTATCACAACATCTACCGCTCCTGGTCCTGGCTGGGCGGGCATGCCGACGGCGAGAGCGACCTGCTGGCCGTGGCCCTGCGCGAGGTGCGCGAGGAGAGCGGCATCCGCTCGGCGCGTCCGGTGTCCCGGAACATTTTCAGCGTGGAGGCGCTGACCGTGGACGGGCATGAGAAGCGCGGGACGTATGTCTCCTCACACCTGCACCTCAATGTCACCTATCTTCTGGAGGCGGACGAGGAGGAGGCCCTGAGCATAAAGCCGGACGAAAACAGCGGCGTGCGCTGGTTTACGCTCGAGGAGAGCGAGACGGTGCCCTCTGAGCCGTGGTTCTGCGCCCGCGTGTACCGAAAGCTCAACGAAAAGCTCAGGGCGGGAAACCTCCTTTCCCCGGCGCCCTGACCGCCGGACATGCGGCGGATGCTTGGATTTCCTTTTTGCAGGCATTGACAAGCGCCTTGCGGGCGGCTATAATACGTTGGTGATTCTATGTCCCGGCGAAAGCATCGCCCCGCCTCAGAGGCGGACGGCGCTGCTTTGTGCTATTTTAAGGGGCAAAACGCATAACAGAAATGCAGGGGCGGCCCATGCCGCCGAAAGGAGACCCAGAGCCATGGCGGACCAGGAAAAGAAAGTCATCCTTACCCGCGAAGGGTATGAGAAGCTGGAAAAAGAGCTGGACTATTACATCAGCGTGCGCCGCAACGAGATCTCCGAGCAGATCGCCATCGCGCGCGGCTTCGGCGATCTGAGCGAGAACGCCGAGTACGACGAGGCCAAGAACGAGCAAAGCCGCATCGAGGCCAAGATCGTGGAGATGGAAAACACCCTTCGCAACTGCGTGGTGGTGGAGGACGACGAGGTCAGCACCGACGTCATCGGCGTTGGCAACACCGTCAAGGTCAAGAACCTGACCATGAAGATCGACCAGACCATCACCATCGTGGGCGCCAACGAGACCGATCCCAAGAACATGAAGATCAGCTCCGAAAGCCCCATCGGCGCGGCGCTGCTGGGCAAGCGCAAGGGCGAAACCGTCGACGTGGAGGTGCCCGCCGGCGTGATGAAGCTCAAGGTGCTGGAGATCAGCCGGTGACGCACAAGCATACTAAAGGAGAGATTTTCATGGACACACAGGCCGCCCTTCCCCAGCAGCTCAGCGAACAGGAAACCATCCGCCGCGAGAAGCTGCGCAGGCTGCGCCAGGCGGGACAGGACCCCTATGCCATCACCCGCTTTGACCGCACGCACCAGAGCGCGGAGATCCTCGGCGGCTTTGACGCGCTGGAGGGCAGGGAGGTCAGCGTCGCGGGGCGCATGATCTCCAAGCGCGTGATGGGCAAGGCCAGCTTCGCCCATATTCTGGACGGAGCGGGCGACCTGCAGGTGTACATGCGCCGCGACGACCTGGGCGATGAGGCCTATGCCGCCTTCAAGGACATGGACATCGGCGACGTGATCGGCGTGAGGGGCACGGTGTTTCGCACCCAGAAGGGCGAGATCAGCGTGCACGCGCAGCGGGTCACGCTCCTTTCCAAGAGCCTCAAGGTCCTGCCGGAGAAGTTCCATGGCCTCAAGGACCCCGACCTTCGCTACCGCCAGCGCTACGTGGACATGATCGTCAACCCCGAGGTGCGCGACACCTTCGTAAAGCGCAGCCGCATCATCAACGCCGTGCGCGACTTTTTGAACGCCCGCGGCTTTCTGGAGGTGGACACGCCGGTTCTGCACACGCTGGAGATCGGCGCGGCGGCCCGCACCTTTAAAACCCACCACAACGCGCTGGACATCGACATGTTTTTGCGCATCGAGACGGAATTGTATCTCAAGCGCCTGATCGTGGGCGGCTTTGAAAAGGTCTATGAGGTGGGCAGGCTGTTTCGCAACGAGGGCATGGACACCACCCATAACCCCGAATTCACCAGCGTGGAGACCTACCAGGCCTACGCCGACTACAACGACGTGATGGAGATGGTCGAGGCGCTCTACGCCTACGTGGCCCAGACCGTCTGCGGCTCCACCTGCGTGCCCTATCAGGGCCACATGATCGAGCTCAAGGCCCCCTGGCGCCGCGTGACCATGGCCCAGGCCGTCAAGGACGCCTGCGGCGTGGACTTTTTCGCCTGGCACAGCGACGAGGAGGCGCGCGCCTGCCTGGACGCCATGGGCGTGCACGCGGAGAAGGACGCCAAGCGCGGCGACTGCCTGGCGGCGCTGTTTGACGAGTACGTGGAGGCCACGCTCATCCAGCCCACCTTCGTCACCGATTACCCGGTGGACATCTCCCCGCTGGCCAAGCGTAAGCAGGACAACCCCGACCTCACCGAGCGTTTCGAGTTTTTCATCAACGGCCATGAGTTCGGCAACGCCTTCAGCGAGCTCAACGACCCCATCGACCAGCGGGCCCGCTTCGAGGAGCAGGTGCGCCTGCGCCACGCGCAGGGCATCATGACCGCCCAGGTGGACGAGGACTTCCTCAATGCCCTCGAATACGGCATGCCCCCCACCGGCGGCCTGGGCTTTGGCATCGACCGCATGGTGATGCTCATGACCGACAACGACTCCATCCGCGACGTGCTTTTGTTCCCGACCATGAAGCCTTTGAAGGACGGAAACGCAGGAAGCGCCGGGGCGAAGGAAGCCGCGGCGGAGGATGCGCAGGCCCCGGCGGAGGAGATCGACTTTTCCAGGGTCGAAATCGAGCCTCTGTTCAAGGACTTCGTGGATTTTGAGACGTTCTCGAAGTCCGATTTCAGGGCCGTCAAGGTGCTCGCCTGCGAAGCCGTGCCAAAATCCAAAAAGCTGCTCAAATTTACGCTGGACGACGGTACGGGCGAAAGCCGGACCATCCTGAGCGGAATTCACGAGTATTATGAGCCGGAGGCGCTGGTGGGCAAGACCTGCATCGCCATCACCAACCTTCCGCCGAGGGCGATGATGGGCGTCGATTCCTGCGGCATGCTGATTTCGGCGGTGCACCATGAGGAAGGCCAGGAGAGGCTTCACCTTCTGATGGTGGACGACCGCATCCCGGCGGGCGCAAAGCTCTACTGAGCGGCTGCGCAAAACGTCCGAATTCAACCCAACCAGAGAAGAACCCGGGGCGATGTCCGAAGCGACGGACACCGCCCTTTTTTGCCGGGAAAACCCGTTGCGGACGGATGTTACGATCCGTTGCTTGCGGCAACGGCCCCTTTCCCATACAATGAGGACGGCGGCGGCAAGTGAAAGAAAGGTGGTTATCTGCAATGCTCAACGAGAACATCCGAGCGGTCAGAAAGTCCAAAGGGCTTTCGCAGGAAGCGCTTGCAATCAGGCTCAACGTGGTGAGGCAAACCATATCCAAATGGGAAAAAGGCCTGTCCGTCCCCGATGCCGATCTGCTGATCGCCCTGTCGGAAGCATTGGAAACCCCCGTGAGCGCGTTGCTTGGGGAAACGATGGCCGAGCCGGAGGAAGACGGCCTCAGGGCAATCTGCGAAAAGCTGGAGGAAATCAACCTTCGTTTCGCCCGGGAAAAAGCAAGGCGGCGAAAGGCCCTTCACTGGATTCTGATCGCGCTGTGCGCGGCCATCGCGATCGTGTTTGCGGCGCTGGCCGCGGCGGGAAGCCCCTACCTGGGCTGGGACTTCGGCGAGCCTGAAACCGCGGTGACGGGAACCGGCTTTCACGCATTGGAATGGCTGTTCGTCAGAGCGGCTCCGGCCGTCTTCCTCGGAGCGATCGTCGGAGCTTTCCTGACACGAAAAAAAGCATGATTGCGGTCGCTTTTGGAAATAGATCCGGCCGGTCAAAAAAAAGCCCGCGCCGGGGCGGCGACAGGCACCCTTTTGCACCCCCGCGCATAGACTCAGGCGGGGGTGTTTGGATGAATATCATTGACAGAAGGTTTTTCGAGCTGACGGAGGAGATCGCCGGCCTGGACGAAAAAGAGGTCTACCACCGCATCCGAAGGGCCTTTGACGCCGTGCCGGAGGCGACCCGAAGGATTTTGGCCAGTTTCTTTAACGAGTACGGCTACTGGGGCAGGCTGGACCCGGACAACGGGGTGTACGAGGAGATCGAGCTCAAGCAAAGGGCCCTCTGCGAGCATATCGGGGATTTTGTGTGGCTGTATGAGCGCCTTGCGGACTACCGTTCCAAAAAGACGCTCTACGCGATCCTGAGCAACTGGTACCGCTACGACTTCGCCACCGCCTCCCAGGCCCGGGAATACCTCTTTGAGAGCTACTTTGACCTCGACCTGCTCAGATGCACAAAGGACGAGGTCATCGTGGACCTGGGCGCCTACACGGGGGACACGGTCCTTTCCTATCTGGAGCACTTCGGGGCGGACTGCTACCGGCGCATCTACTGCTACGAAATCACGCCGGAGACCTTTGAGATCCTCCGGCGCAATCTTCAGGGCCTGCGGGATGTCGAGCTGCGCCTCAAGGGCGTGGGGGACGCGCGGGGGCGCATGGCCATATCCGCCAACGCCGCCAGCTCCTCGGCCAACACCCTGGCGGAGGGGGACGAAATCGAGGTCACGACCCTGGACGAGGACATCCAGGAGCCCGTCACGCTTATCAAGGCCGACATCGAGGGCTTTGAGCAGCGCGCCCTCGCCGGGGCCCGCAACCACATCCTGCGCGACCACCCCAGGCTTTTGATCTCCGTTTACCACAACAATGAGGACCTGTGGAAGATCCCGCGCATGATCCACGACCTCTCGGCCGACTACCGCTTCTACCTGCGCTACAAAAGCCCGGCGACCTATCCGACGGAGATCACGCTCTTTGCCCTGTGAGGGGGAAATTCAGTCCATGTAGCCGCCCTGCATGGGCGCCACGGCGGAGCGGGTGAACTGCTTGAGCACCCCGGAGGTGTATTTGGGCGCCCGGGGCGTCCAGGAACGCCTGCGCTGGGCCAGGATGTCCTCGATTTCCGCCTCGGACCTGCGCTCGCCGGCGATTCCTATGATGGCAAGCCGGCGGGCGGCGATGTCCAGCTCAATCAGATCGCCGTTCTGGACCAGCGCGATGGGGCCGCCGTCAAAGGCCTCCGGGCTTACATGCCCCACGGCCGGCCCTCTGGAGGCGCCCGAGAAGCGGCCGTCCGTTATCAGGGCGATGGAGCGGGCGAGCACGGGATGGGAGGAGATCGCCTCGGTGGTGTAAAACATCTCCGGCATCCCGCTTCCCTTGGGGCCCTCATAGCGGATGAGGACGGCATCGCCGGGCTTGATATCGCCCCGGATGACCGCCGCGATGGCGTCCTCCTCGCAGTCGAAGGGACGGGCGCGGAGGACGGCATGGAACATCTCCCTGGGAACGGCGCTGTGCTTGATGACCGCGCCGCCGGGGGCGAGGTTGCCGTGCAGGACGCAGAGCGTCCCGTTTTGACTGATGGGGTTGGAGCGGGGGTGAATGACGTCCTTCCAGGAAATGCCCAGCTTCTCAAGCACGGGCGAGGAGCGCTCAAACCACCCCTGCCGCTCGAGCTCCTCCAGGTTCTCGCCAAGCGTCCTGCCGGTGACGGTCAGCGCGTCCAGATGGAGCCTGTCGCGCAGCTCCATCATGATGCGCGGGACTCCGCCGGCTTCATAGACCAGCGAGGCCGGCCACTTGCCCGACGGCCGCACGTCAAGGAGATAGGCGGCATGGCGGTGAATACGGTCGAAGGTCTCTCCGTCGATCTTCAGCCCGAACTCATGCGCGATGGCGGGAAGGTGCAGCAGGGCGTTGGTGGACCCGGCGATGGCGGCGTGTACCACAATGGCGTTTTCAAAGCTGTCCATGGTGACGATGCGCCGGGCCGTCAGGCGCTTGTCCACCAGATGCATGACCGCCCGGCCTGCGTCCGCGGCCGCCTGTTCAAGCAGGGGAGAGGCAGCGGGAAGAAGCGCCGTGCCGGGCAGCATCAGTCCCAGGCTCTCGGCCATGACCTGCATGGTGCACGCCGTCCCCATGAAGCCGCAGGCGCCGCAGCTTGGACAGGCGTTGTGCTTGTAGAAGTCCAGCTGGCTTTGGGTGATCTCGCCGCGCTTGTACATGGCGCTGTACCCGCCCAGCATCTCCAGCGTCAGCAGGTCCGGGCCGGCGTTCATCACGCCGCCCGTCACCACCACGGAGGGAATGTCCACGCGGCCGATGGCCATCAGGTGCGCGGGCAGACCCTTGTCGCAGCTTGCGATGAACACGCCGCCGTCAAAGGTGGTCGCCTTGCAGTGAATCTCGATCATGTTGGCGATCATGTCGCGCTGCGCCAGGGAGTAATTGATGCCGTCGTGCCCCTGGGCCATGCCGTCGCAGATGTCGGTGACAAAGTAGCGCGCCGCCTTTCCGCCGGCCTGGGAAACGGAGGAGGAGGTCGCCCGGGTGAGCGCGTCAAGGTGCGCGCTTCCGGGATGGCTGTCTCCAAAGGTGCTTTCTACGATGATCTGGGCTTTTGAGAGGTCCGCTACGCTCCAGCCCATGCCGATGCGCAGCGGGTCCATCTCCGGGGCAATGCTTCGTATCTCCTGACTGGGCAACATTTAATCACATCTCCTTGCAAAGGCGGCGTTTTCGGCGTCTCGGCGCTTGCATTTGCGGTATTCCAGCGGGGTGCGGCCGGTTTGCTGCTTGAATACGCGGTTGAAGGTCTGGACGCTGGAAAAGCCGGATTTTTCCATGGTTTCGCTGATGCTCATGTCCGAGTAGATCAGCATGCGCTGCGCGTTGTTGATGCGCACGGCGTTGAGGTATTCCACGAACGACAGCCCCGTATGCTGCTTGATGTACTTGCTGCAATAGCTTTCCGTGATGCCGATGTGGCGGGCCAGCATGGGCAGCGTCAGGCGCAGGTGGGAATTGTCATGAATGTAGGCCAGCATGGGCTCGAGGTAGCGGGGATGCTGGAGGTTGGCTTTGATTTTTTCAATGATGATCGCGGGACGGGAGAGAAACAGCGCGACAAGCTCCGATATTTTGGCAAAAAGGACGTAGTCCTCATATTTGGAGGCGCCCGACATCGCCAGCATGCTGTCAATCAGCGCTGTTACGGCAGGGTCGGGCGCGGTGCGAAAGGCATAGCCAAAGAGCGCTTGGAAGGCTTCTTTTTCATCGTCTGCGAAAAATGGGGGCATCATCCATTCCTGCATGAACTTGAGCTTGACGACGTGATCGTCAATGCCCTTGCGCTGGTATTCGTGCATGACGTTCCCGGGAATGAGCAAAAACTCGCCTTTGTGCAGCCGAAACACATGATCGTCGACACGAACCGTCAGCTCGCCCTGCCTTACAAAGGCACATTCGACAACCTTATGAAGATGGCGGTCGGGCACATAGGCGGCTTCGATGAGCTCGCACTGGGGCCGGCCGACAAAATAGCCGGGTATTTCCGAAAGCGGGCTGCCCTCAGGCATGCGCCTCACCCTTTCATGGTTGCATCCAGCAGTTGCAGCTTTTCCACGCGCCGCCGGAATTCGGGCGACGTTGAAAACTCGGAGGTCAAAAAGCGGGTGATGAGCTCGAGCGCCACCGTGTGTCCCACGATTTCTGCGCCCAGGGCGATGATCTGTACATCGTCGTGCTCCACGCACTGGTGGGCGGTATAGATGTCATGGCATACGCACGCCCGGATGCCGGGAACCTTGTTGCAGGCGATCGCCGCGCCCACGCCGCTGCCGCAGACCATCACCCCGCGCTGGCAGTCCCCGGAGAGGATGCTTTTGCACACCGGCGCAGCGATGTCGGGAAAATCAACGGGATTGGGGTCGTAGGAGCCAAAGTCCTCAACGCAGTAGCCCTTTGCCTCCAAAAGCGGGATCAGCTTTCTCTTGAGCTCAAAGCCCATATGGTCGCTGCCCATGGCAATTTTCATGCGAAACCCTCCCCACGTTACATATAGGAGCCGCCGGAGACGACCAGACATTCCCCGGTGATGAAGCTGGCGTCGTCGGAGGCCAGGAACGCGACGGCGCCCGCAAGCTCCTCGGGGGTTCCCAGGCGGCCCAGCGGTATGGCCTGCAAAAAGCGCTGCATGGTTTCGGGCGGAACCGCCTGGAGCATCGGCGTATCGATGTAGCTGGGCGCAATGCAGTTGACGTTGCACTGGCTGCGGGCCAGATCGCGCGCCAGGCATTTGGTAAAGCCGATGACGCCGCCCTTGGAGGCGCCGTAGTTGGTCTGCCCGAGGTTGCCAAAGGCGGAAACGGAGGCGAGGTTGACGATTTTTCCGTATTTGTTTGCGCGCATGGAAGGCACGACCGCCTGACAGCAGTTGAACATGCTTTTGAGGTTGACGCAGATCACGTCATCCCACTGCGCTTCGCTCATCTTGTGAAACATCGCGTCCCGGGTGATGCCGGCGTTGTTGACCAGGATGCTGATATCCCCGTGCTGCGCCGCTATCCGGGAGAAAACCTCCTGTACCTGAGTGTAATTCGAGACGTCGCAGGCATATCCTGCCGCCACGCGGCCGCTTGGATCGATCAGCTCTGCCGCCGCGCATGCATCCTGGGCCCGGATGTCCAGCAGGGCCACATGCGCGGCGCCTTCGGCAGCGAAGCGCCCGGCGATCGCGCGCCCGATTCCCTGGGCGGCCCCTGTGACGACGATGGTTTTGTTGTCAAAGCGCATGTTCTCGTTTTCCTCCTTTTAATCAGTGGTCATCAGGTGGACCGCAGAAGCGCCAGGGTCCGGCGCGCCGCCTGCTCCTCGACGGGCAGATCAACCTCCACGGAAAGCCGGCCCTGATAACCGCCTTCCAGCAGGCGCCGCACACGCTCAAGCTCCGGACCGGCGTCCTTTGGAAGGAACCAGCGCTTCAAGGGGCTACCCGCGTCGCCGGAGATGTGCGCGTGAAGGATAAAAGGCAAAAAGGGCGTTAGCGGTATGTCGCCGTCGCCGTTTTGCCTGAGGTTGTAAAAGTCGATCACCAGACCCAGGTTGTCCGCATGACAGCTTTCAACGATGTCCCGTGCCTCCTGTGGCGTGTTGAGCACACAGGTATAGCATCTGCCCAATGGCTCGATTCCAACCATCATTCCATAGGTTCGAAAGACTTCGGCCGTCGCGCCGAAGAAGTCCGACATCTGTGAGAAAGCTGCCTTTTTGTCATAGCCGGGCGCAACCTTCCGGGAAAGCGGGCTGCCGATTCCCACGAGGCGGACCCCCAGCTCCGCCCCCGCCCCGGCGCAGCGCCGGGCGTATTCCGTGGCTTTGGCAAGATCAAAGCCCTCGCCGACGATGACCACCTCGGGGGGACAATAGGCGTTCAGCCCCTCGCAGGGCAGGCCCAGCGCTTCCAGATGCCGGGCGAGCGCCCGCAGCTGGGACGGCGGCTGCGCCGCCGCCCATCTCCCGGGCAATTCCAGATAATCATAGCCGCAGGAGGCAATCACGCCGGCGTCCTGCGCCCTGGCTGCGCAGCCGATGCGCATACCGCTCACCGCCTGTCGATAAAGGTGATCCCGTGATCGTCCGTACGGCGGACATAATCGGCATCCTGCAATTCCAAAATGCTGACCTCGACCAGATAGAGGACCTCGCAGCCGGGCTCCATGTGGCCGCAGTAGGCGCGGTCGAGATCGGCAAAGCTGATGTGCAGGTGCGGGACGCCGTCGATAATCATGCCCTGCACGGCGCCGATTTCAATGGGCTTGCTGATGGTGAAGAAAGCGTTCTGGGCGTCATCGTCCAGCGTCTGCACGCGATGGTAGACGGCCTGGCGCAGCGAGCCGACACAGCTGGTCACAATCGCCGTGCGGACGCCCAGCTCCCTGGCCGCCGCCGTGATGCTCTCCAGCACGTCCTCCCCCTTTTGCAGGTGCAAAACGAGCTGACGGCCCAGGACATTGGAAACATAAGATCTCATAAAACAGGTCCTCCTTCGTTTTTTGGCATTATCCCTTTACGGCGCCCGCCGTAATTCCATCGACCAGATACCGCTGGAAAATGATGAACATTCCAAACAGGGGGATGAGCGAGAGGGTGGACATGGCGAACAGCGCGCCCCAGGAGTTGGACCCCGTGGAGTCAATAAACATGCGAAGCGCCAGAGAGACAGTGTAGTCGCTGAGGTTGTTGATGTAGATCATCTGCATGAAAAAGTCGTTCCATGTCCACAGGAAGGAAAAAATCATTGTCGTGATGAGCGCGGGAACGGACAGGGGCAGGATGATGCGAAGGAAGTGCATCACATGCCCGCAGCCGTCGATGATGCACGCTTCGTCCAGCTCTGAGGGCAGGCCCCGCATGTACTGAGTCATCATGAAGATGAAAAACCCGTCGCAGGCGAGAAATTTGGGCAGAAGCATGGGAAGGTAGGTGTTGAGCAGCCCCATTTTGTTAAACATGATAAACTGCGGAATCAGTTTAACGTGCTTGGGGAGCATCAACGTCCCCATCATCAGGGTGAACATAAGGCCGCGGCCGCGGAATTGCAGCTTTGAAAACGAGTAGGCGGCGGTGGAACAGGAGATGATGTTGCCCACGATGGCGAAGAAAACCAGGGAGAACGAGTTTTTAAAGAAGGTACCGAAGGTAAAGCCGGAGAGGCCCTTCCAGCCGTCAACGTAGTTTTGCAGCGTGGGGGCGATGGGCAAAAGCGCCTTGGAGGAGAAGATCTCCTTGGTGTCCTTGAAGGAGGCGCACACCATCCACAGCAGTGGGTAGACCATGGTGATAGCAAAGAGAATCACAAGGAAATGGAAGAGCAGTTCCTTTCTTTTACGCCTGGACATCTTACCCCTCCTCAATCATAGTAAACCCATTTTTTCGCGGAGGCGAAAAGCAGGCCGGTGACGGTTCCTATAATGATAAGCAGCACCCAGGCCAGCGCGGAGGCATAGCCCATTTTGAACTGCGAAAACGCCTGGATATAGAGATAGAGGGAATAAAAAAGGGTTGAATTGAGCGGAGCGCCGGTGCCGTTGGAGATGATGTAGGCGGGCGTAAAGGCCTGAAAGGCGTTGATGACCTGCATGACGATGTTGAAAAAGACCATGGGCGTCAGCAGGGGAATGGTAATTCTGAAGAACTGACGCGCCTTGCTTGCCCCGTCAATCGAAGCGGCTTCATAGTAATCCGCGGGGATCTGCTTGAGCGCGGACATAAAGATGACCATGGAGGAACCGAATTGCCAGACGGCCAGGAAAATCAGCGTATTGAGCGCGGTGGAAGGCGTGGAGATCCAGTTGATCCCCTTGATGCCAAACACCGCCAGGATCTGGTTGAACAGGCCGGTTTTGTTGAAGATCTGCCGCCAAAGAATGGAGATGGCCACGCTCCCGCCAAAGAGGGAGGGCAGATAGTAGATGGCGCGGTACATGCGCACGAAGGGACGGTCTTTTTTGAGCGCGTTGGCCAAAAGCAGGGCAAAGGCCAGCTGCAGGGGGACGGAGAGGAATACATAGCGGAACGTGACGCCAAGGCTTGTCCAGAAACGCTCGTCCCCAAGCATGTTTGCGTAGTTGTCCAGGCCGATCCAGACAGGATCGGTGAGCATGTCATATTTATTGAAGGAGTAAAACAGGGATGCAAGCATCGGGAAAACCGTAAGGCCCAGAAACCCGATCATCCATGGAAGCAAAAATGCGTATCCCGCAATGGTGGTTCGCGTTTTTCTTGACATAGCTATCAAACCTTCTTTAGATAAAACTGCACGGGTTCACACGAGCGGCAACGCTCGATGTGTTTATGGACGCGCACATCCTGACCGGGATTTTTCCCGCCGTTGCTTGGCGGCCCTGGGAAAGCCGGCTTTCCCAGGGCCGCCGCAAAATGGGTTACTTCTGGTTTTCCTCAACGATTTGCATGATGCGGGTGCAATATTCCTCCGCGGCCTCGGCGGGCGTAATCTCACCCCAGAGGACCTTGTCGCGGATCTCGGCGTAGGTGTTGTTCATCTCGGAATAGCCGGCCGGGAGCTGAGCGCCGGTTCCCGCGAGGGGCTGAACAAGCGCGACATAATCCAGGGCGTACTTTTGCGGCTCGGTCATGAACTGCTTGATGTACTCGTTCATGTCGCTGTTGACGGGCGTGCCCTGCTGAATCAGGAGGTGCTTGAGGCAGCGCTCGTCGTTGGTGAAGAAGTCCAGGAAACGGGCGGCCCATTCCTTGTTCTCCTCGGAGGCGCCGGAGTAGATGGCGTTGTGAGCGCCCTCGATGTACACGCCGCGGGTGTTCTCGGCGCCCAGCGGGGAGCGCACGGCGACGACCTTGTCATCCATGACCAGCTGATACTGGTCCAGGCGGTTGACGGGGATCTGGGTCACGGCGGTGAGGCCCTGCGCGAAGCTCTTCATCTCCAGGGCGGCCGAGACGTTCTCGGTGGTGGTGGCGGCATCGGGGATGACGTCATCCTGCATCATCTGCTGCCACATCGCAAACCACTTCTCCACGATGGCCTCATCGTGGCCCAGGCTGAAGTCCTCGTTGAACAGCTCGTAGCCGTAGGAGCGCAGATAGATGCGGAAGAAGTTGTACTCATAGAACATGTCGCAGAAATACACGTCCTCGCCCGCCGCCAGCGCCTTCTCGCGGAACTCGTAGGCCTTGGCCACCAGGTCGTCCCACGTCCAGTCCTCGGTGATGTCGGGCACTTCCACGCCGATGCGATCCAGCATGGTCTGGTTGGCCAGCAGCTCGTTGAGGGTGATGCCCTGGCTTATCATGTAGAGCTTGCCGTCGATCTTACCGTCGTTGATAACGGCATCGGAGAGCTTGTCCAGATTCAGGATGCCGCTTTCCACGTAGGGCGTCAGATCGGTCATGGCGCCGCGGCTGGCAAACTCCACGGCAAAGCGGGGGTGCATGCCGAAGATGTCCGGAGCGGCATTGCCGGCCAGCTGCGTAGCGAGCTTGTCAAAGAAGTCGTTGAAGGTGCCGGGCTCGCGGATGATGGTCACGTTGGGATAGATGGCTTCAAATTCGTCGCAGATCGCGTTGTATACCTCGTGGCGGTTGGTGTCGCCCCACCAGGCAAAACGCAGCTCGATTTGCTCCTCGCTTTCAGCCGATGCGATTGTGATGCAGGATAACAGCATCGTCACGGCCAACAGACAGGTAAGCAGTTTTTTCATCAGAGAATCCCTCCTTGTTTATTTGGTTTCCGGTTCCACCGGAATGACCGTCTCGTCCAGTTCCCAGTTCATCTCTCGGTAAAGCTGCTGACGCCCCTGCTTGTCATTGTTCATCTCCTGCCACGCATATTTGGCGACGTCGAATGCAACCTTGCGGGGAACCACGATTACGCCGTCGTTGTCCGCCACCACCACATCGCCGGGATAGATGGCTACCCCGCCGATGGCGATGGGAATGTCCTTTTCCAGATACCGCAGCCGCGCCTGGTCCATGCCCTGAGACACGTGCTTGCTCCATACGGGGATCTTCTGCAAAATGACCTCGTCCGTATCCCGGATTCCGCCGCCGCTGAGCAGGTAGCCCACGGCGCCCTTGCCGATGGGCGGGATGGAGTTGTTGGAGCCCAGCAGGCCGGCGTTAACGCCAGAAACATCAATGCAGATGAAGTCGCCCGGCTCCACGTCCTGCGTCCAGTGACGAACGGAACAGATATCGCGGTAGTAGTCCGCCGCCCACTGGGTATAGGCCTCTCCGCGCTCCAGTGGGGCAGGCCCTTCATAGGGGAGATAGCGGGCGGTGCGGGCGATACCCACACAGTGCGCAGGAAATAGCGGACGATAGTCCGGCGTCAGCGAGCCGTAATGGTGATAGCCCATCCAGTCCATTCCGTCGCGCACGTCCGTGACACGGCAGGGCTCATACAAACGAATCAGTTTCCGGTTTTCCTCCTGATAAGTCATGGTTATGCCTCCAACTGTCTTCAGGTGTTGTGTTTTTTTGACGCTATCTTCTCCGTCAACCGTCAACTTTATTCTAGGGATGATATCATATTTTGTCTACTCAATATATGCATAATGATTATCGAAATTGGGAAAAATGCTTGTCTAACAACGTTAATTATGTAAGATTTATGGTGAAAATTTGACGAATAAACTATTTTATATGGTGTTTTATCGTTTATATTTTGTTCTAAATGAAGATCATAACAAGAAAATATCTTCTCATATTTTGTCTAAATTATATCAGAAATAAAAGGAAGGGATTGCCTGACAATGGAAACCGCAGAGGAGCTGCGCCTTTGGAGGACAACGAAAAAGAGCCGTGCTTTTTAAGGCACGGCTCAGACCGTTGAAAAACCCCTGATTTTGGGGAGAGCCGCGTTTCTTGCGCCCTTCGGGCGCTCGCAACGCTCGGGAAAAATGCTGCGGCATAAGGCTTTGGGGCTCTGCCCCAAACCCCGGCAGGGGGATGATCCCCCTGCACCCCGCACTTTGTCAGCAGCCTGAGCCGTGCTTTTTAAGGCACGGCTCTCTATACGGTTGCTCACTCCCCCAAGGGCTTGAGCATCTGGCGGTCCACCCGTCGGAACAGCAGCAGGCACAGGACCAGCGACACCAGCTCGGCCACCGGGAAGCACCACCACACGGCGTTGAGGCCGCCCAGCGTGCTCAGCAGCCAGGCGGCGGGCAGGAGCACGAAGAGCTGGCGGCACAGGCTCATCAGCAGGCTCATAAAGCCCTTGCCGATGGCCTGGAAGACAGTGCTGAGCGTGATGCCAACGGCCGCGAGGACGAAATGGCTGCTGATGGTGCGCAGCGCCACCACGCCCACGGCGGTCAGGTCGCTGGTGCCCTCGGCCTCGAACAGGCTCAGCAGCGTTTCGGGGATGAGCAGGAAGGCCGCCGTGCCCACGGCCATGATGACCACGGCCAGCTTGACGGCGACGCGGATGGCGTCGTAGACGCGCTGGCGAAGGCGGGCGCCGTAGTTGTAGCCCACGATAGCGACCATGCCGTTGCTCAGGCCAAAGACCGGCATGAAGACGAAGGACTGGAGCTTGAAGTAGACGCCCAGGACGCTGACGGCGGTGTTTCCGTAGGCGATGAGGATGAGGTTCATCAGCACGTTCATCACCGAGGAGATGGACTGCATGATGATGCTGGGGAAGCCCACGGCCAGGATGCTTTTGATGACCAGGGGATCGGGGCGGAAGCCGCGCCAGCGCAGCTTGAGCTCATGGTTTTTGAGCTGGTTGAGCACAAAGCCCAGCAGCATGCCGCCGATCTGGCCGATGACCGTGGCCGCCGCGGCGCCCGCCACGCCCATGCGCGGCGTGCCCAGCAGGCCGAAGATCATGATGGGGTCGAGGATGATGTTGATGATCGCGCCGGTGAGCTGCGTGGTCATGGAGAGGATGGTGTTGCCCGTGGCCTGCATCATTCGCTCAAAGGAGATGGAGAGGAACAGGCCGAAGCTAAAGATGGTCACGATGGCGAGGTATTCGCCGGCCATGCGCTGAAGCTCGGGGTCGGGGGTGAAGATGTGAAAGAAGCTGCGGGAGCCCAGGAGGCCGAAGAGCAGGAAGATCACAAAGCCGCACAGCTCCAGCAGGATGCCGCAGCGGGCCGCGTCCCGGGCCTCCTCGGGCCGCTTCTGGCCCAGCTTTCGGCTGATGAGGCTGTTGATGCCCACGCCAAGTCCCGTGGCCACGGCGATCATGAGGATCTGAATGGGGAAGGCCAGCGACACCGCCGTGAGGGCGTCGGGGCTGTAACGCGCGACAAAAATGCCGTCCACGACGTTGTAGAGCGCCTGGACGAGCATGCTTATCATAATGGGCACCGATACCTTGGTGACCAATGGGCCCATGGGCATTGTGCCCAGCATCTTTGAGCGTTCCTGCTGCATAACCGGTTCTCCTTCTGTGCGTCTCTCTGTTATGGGTGCCTGACTATGGTAGCAGCAAAGCGCAAGTACGTCAAGGGTTTTTGTAAGGTTGACAACGCCCGTCGCCTCTTGCTAAAATCAGGACGCCGCGCCGGGCGGTACGATGGGGAGGAAACGTAGACAGGCGCTTTATCCATGTGGTATAATAACCAATCATATCATTAACTGCACGGGCAACGGAAGGACGGGGGAGTATGGGTACGGCGCACAAACGCAAAGCGAAGCGGCACGCCATTGAAAACCGCGAACTCAGCTGGCTTGCGTTTAATCGGCGGGTGCAGGAGGAAGCGGACAATCCGGACAACCCGCTTTTGGAACGCGCAAAGTTTCTCTCCATTGTCACCTCCAACCTCGACGAGTTCATCCAGGTGCGCTACAGCCGCATCTACGAGGCGGCCAGGAAAGGGGAAAAGGGCGCCCGCGCGCTCTACCGCCGCGTCAACCGCGAGGTGCTGCGCCAGAACAACGCCCAGTACCTGCTCTACGAGGGCATCCGAAGCGAACTGTACCTGCAGGGCGTCAGGCTCTACCCCACCTTCTCGCTGGACGAGGATCATATGCGGCGCGAAAAGGCGCTTTTTGAAAAGGAAATCCGCCCCTACCTCAAGGTCGAGCCGCTCAGGGACAGCCGTCCCCGCCAAAAGCAGCTCTACCTCCTGGTCAAACTGGCGCGCCCGCGTCCCAAGGACGCCCAGTTCCGCCTGGTGAGCGTGCCCGCGGCGCTGCCCAGGCTGTTTGACCTGTCCAAAAGCAAGGGCGAGCAGTACCTCATCCGGGTGGAGGACGTGGTCAAGCACTACCTGCACCGCATCTTCCCCAAGGACCAGGTGGAACACGCGGCGGTGTTTCGCATCATCCGCAACCAGAACTTCCCCGTTCAGGAGCGCAGCACGGACGACATCGTGCCCGCCGTGCGGGAGATGCTCTCCCAGCGCATCGGCGGCGAGGTGATGCGCCTGGAGGCCGAGGAGCGCATGAGCGAGGAGATGCTCACGCTGCTGATGAAGCACTTTGCCGTGGAGCGCGAGCGCCGCTACCGCGTCACGGGTCCGCTGGATCTGAATAGAATGTTGATGAACCTCTACGGGCAGGTCAAGCGGCCCGAACTCAAGTTCCCGCCCGCACAGCCCGTGGAGATCCCCGAACTGATGGGGCCGGACGCCTTTGAACAGATCGACCGGCGGGACTTTCTGATGTACCATCCCTACCACAGCTTCGCGCCCGTGGTGCGCCTGATGAAGCTGGCGGCGGAGGACCCCACGGTCCGTGCCATCCGCCAGACGCTCTATCGCGTCAGCGGCAACAGCCCCATCGTCGCCGCCCTGGCGCAGGCCGCCGAGAACGGCAAGGAGGTCCAGGTGCTCTTTGAGGCGCACGCGCGCTTTGACGAGGAGAACAACCTCTACTGGGGCGAGCGGCTCAAGCGGGCGGGCTGCCGGGTGATGTACGGCCTTCCCAACCTCAAGACCCACAGCAAGATTACGCTCTTTGAGCGCGAGGTGGACGGGGAAACCCGCCGCGAGGTCCATCTGGGCACGGGCAACTACCACGACGGGACGGCGAAGCTGTACACGGACTTCGGGCTGCTCACGGCCGATCCCACTTTGACCGCCGACGCGGCCGCCTTCTTCGAGGGGCTGGAGCGCGGCGGCGCGGAGCCGCTCAAGGAGCTGGTGACGGCGCCGGACCTGCTGGCCCCCACGCTGCTGGACCTGATTGAGCGCGAGAGCGGCAACGCCGAGGCCGGCCGTCCGGCCCGCATCCTGGCCAAGATGAACTCGCTGTCGGACAAGGAGATCATCAAGGCGCTGCTGCGCGCGGGGCGCGCGGGCGTGGAGATCGATCTGATCGTGCGCGGCATCTGCTGCGTGATCCCGCAGATCGAGGGCGTGAGCGACCATATCCGCGTGCGCTCCATCGTGGGGCGGCACCTGGAGCACGCGCGGGCCTTCGTGTTTGAAAACGGCGGGCAGCGCGAGGTGTACCTCTCCTCGGCCGACTGGATGCCCAGAAATCTCTACCGCCGCGTGGAGCTGATGTTCCCCGTCAAGGACGAGGCGCTTGCGCGGGCGGTGGAGAACGTGCTCTCTCTGCAATGGAACGACACCGAAAAGGCCCGCACGCGGCTGGCGGACGGCTCGTATGTGCTTTCCCCCCGCCACGCGGACGGCATAAACGCCCAGGAGACGCTGCTTAAGGATGTGGAGGGCGTCTTTGCGGGCAGGTATACCGCGCCGGAGGGCGCGGAGGCGTCCGGGGACGCCGGGGAGGAAAGAGTGGATGAGTGACTGGAAAACGCTGGTGCGGGAGGACCGCGAGGCCGTTTTGGCACGCGATCCTGCCGCAAAGTCCATGGCCGAGGTCCGGCTGTGCTATCCGGGGCTGGTGGCGCTCAAGTCCCACCGCCGCGCGCACGCGCTCTATGAGAGGGGGCACGTGCTGCTCGCCCGCTGGATCAGCCAGCGCGCCCGGCACCGCACGGGCATTGAGATTCACCCGGGAGCGACCATCGGCCGCCGCGTGTTCATCGACCATGGCGACGGCGTGGTCATCGGCGAAACCACCATCATCGGCGACGACGTGACCATCTATCAGGGCGTCACCCTGGGCGGCACGGGCAAGGACACGGGCAAGCGCCATCCCACGATCCTCAACGGCGTCACCATCGGCGCGGGCGCCAAGGTGCTGGGGCCGATTACCATCGGCAACAACAGCAAGGTGGGCGCGGGCGCCATCGTCTTAAAGGACGTGCCGGACAACTGCACCGTCGTGGGCAACCCTGGCCGCATCGTCAAAAAGCAGCATCCCCAGCCCGCCGGCGAGGTGGACCTGGACCAGGTCAACCTCCCCGACCCCATGCTGGACCGCATGGAGGCGCTGGTCAAGCGCCTGACGGTGCTGGAGAGCTGCCTTGCGCAGCACGCGCGGCGCCTGGGCTGCGAGGGCTGCGACGCGGCGCCCCCCGACGCCCCCTGCCGGGAGCACTGCCCCGGAAACGACGGCCCCATAGCCGAATAAAGGAGAGCGGACAGCATGCAGATCTACAACAGCATGAGCCGGAAAAAGGAAACCTTCGTACCCATCCATGAGGGCAAGGTGGGCATCTACGCCTGCGGGCCCACGGTGTATAACTTCTTCCATATCGGAAACGCGCGGCCCTTCATCGTCTTTGACGTGCTCCGGCGCTACTTTGAGTACCGCGGCTACGAGGTCACCTTCGTGCAGAACTTCACCGACATCGACGACAAGATGATCCGCCGCGCCAACGAGGAGGGCGTCACCGTCGGGGAGATCGCCGAGCGCTACATCGCCGAGTACTTCACCGACGCCAAGGCCCTGGGCATCCGCCCGGCGACGGTGCACCCCCGCGCCACCGAGCATATCCCGCAGATCATCGCCCTCATCCAGCGGCTCATCGACAAGGGCCTGGCCTATGAATCCAGGGGCGACGTGTACTACCGCGTGCGCGCCTTCCCCAGCTACGGCTGCCTGTGCGGGCAGAATCTGGAGGACCTGGAGAGCGGCGCGCGCGTGAGCGTGGACGAGGTCAAGGAGGACCCGCTGGACTTCGCCCTCTGGAAGGCGCAAAAGCCCGGCGAGCCCGCCTGGGAAAGCCCGTGGGGCATGGGCCGTCCCGGCTGGCATATCGAGTGCTCGGCCATGAGCACCACCTATCTGGGCGAGACGTTCGACATCCACGGCGGCGGCAAGGACCTGCTTTTCCCGCACCATGAAAACGAGATCGCCCAGACCTCCGGCGCCACCGGCAAGCCCTATGTGCGCTACTGGATGCACAACGGTTTTATCAACATCGACAACGAGAAGATGTCCAAATCCAAGGGCAACTTCTTCACCGTGCGCGACATCTCCAAGGAGTTTGATCTGGAGGCCGTGCGCCTGTTCATGCTCTCGGCGCACTACCGCAGCCCCATCAACTTCAGCCGCGAGCTCATCGAGGCGGCGGCCAGCAGCCTGGAAAGGCTCTACACCGCCCGCGACCAGCTCGCCTTCCTCCTTGCCGGCGCGCAGGACCGCGCGCCCGACGAGGGCGAGCGCGCCTTTATGGACGAGTGCGCGCGCGCGGAGGAGAAGTTCGTCGCCGCCATGGACGACGACCTCAACACCGCCGACGCGCTGGCCGCGCTCTTTGAGCTGGTGCGCGCCGTCTACAGGCTGCCGCAGGGCGGCGTGAGCCGCGAGGCGGCGCAGCTTGGGCTTGACAAGATGAAAGCCATCTGCGGCGTGCTGGGCCTTCTGATGAAGGAGGAGGGCGCCATCCCCGCCGAGGTGCAGGCGCTGGTGGACGAGCGCGCCCAGGCCCGCAAAAACAAGGACTGGAAGCGCTCCGACGAGCTGCGCGACCAGATCAAGGCCATGGGCTACATCCTGGAGGACACCAAGGCGGGCCAGAAGGTGCGCAAGGGAGGCGCGTAAGGCCGTGCGGCGCGCGGCGCTGTGGTGTGCGGCGGGCCTTGCGGTGGCGCTGGCGCTGGGGCTTTGGACGGCGCATCTCGTGCCGGCCCCGCCCTCCCGCGTGCTTTCGCGGCCCGCCGGGGCGCCCATGACCCTGCCGTCGCCCGCGCTGCCGCAGGGGGCGGTCGCGGTCAACGAGGCCGGGGCGGACGAGCTGGACGCGCTGCCGGGCGTAGGGCCGGCCATCGCCCGGCGCATCATTGAGGAACGTGAGAAAAACGGCCCCTTCTTCTTCCCCGAGGATTTGCTGAACGTGAAGGGCATTGGCGAAAAGACGCTGGACAAGCTTCTTTCCCACATTCGCCTGCCATGACGGAGGAGACGCATGCGCGATACGGTACTGTTTCTGGACACCACGCTCAGGGACGGCGAGCAGACCCCCGGCGTGAGCTTTCATCTCAACGACAAGGTGGAATTTGCCCGTGCGCTGGAGGCGCTGGGCGTGGACATGATCGAGGCTGGCTTCGCGGGCGCCAGCCCCGGGGACTTTGAGGCCGTGCGGGCCGTGGCGCGCACGGTCAAGACCGGCGTGTGCTCGCTGGCGCGCTGCGTCGAGGGCGACATCCGCGCCGCCGCCGAGGCGCTCAGGGAGGCCGTCAAGCCCCGCATCCACGTCTTTATCGCCACCAGCCCCCTGCACCGCTCCGCCAAGCTGGGCATGAGCCGCGAGCAGGTGCTGGACGCGGCGGTGCGCGGCGTGCGCCTGGCGCGCTCGCTGTGCGAGGACGTGGAGTTCAGCTGTGAGGACGCCACCCGCACCGAGAGGGATTTCCTCTCTCAGGTATGCAAGGCCGCGGTGGAGGCGGGCGCGACGACCATCAACATCCCCGACACCGTCGGCTACGCCACCGTGGACGAGTACGGCCGCATGATCGACATGATTCTGCGCGACGTGGTGGCCGGGCGCGACGTGGTTGTCTCCACCCACTGCCACAACGACCTGGGGCTGGCCACCGCGACCACGCTGGAGGCCATCCGCCGCGGTGCCAGGCAGGTGGAATGTACCATCAACGGCCTGGGCGAGCGCGCGGGCAACGCGCCGCTGGACGAGATCGTGATGGGCCTGCGCACCCGCAGGGACGTCTACGGCCTCAGGGACAACCTCAACATCCGCGAGCTCTACCGCCTCAGCCGCCTGGCCGCAAGCCTCAGCGGCATGGAGATCCCGCCCAACAAGGCCGTCGTGGGCGCCAACGCCTTCGTGCACCAGAGCGGCATCCACCAGCACGGCGTGCTTCGCGAGCGCGCCACATACGAGATCATGAAGCCCGAGGAGCTGGGCATCCCCCAGGGCGGGGTGGTGCTGGGCAAGCTCAGCGGCCGGCACGCCCTGCGCGAGCACGCCCAGGAGCTGGGCTTTGAGCTGACCGAGCACGAGCTGGACCGCGCCTTTGAGAAGTTCAAGGAGCTGGCCGACCGCAAGAAGGACATCACCGAGCGCGACGTCATGGCCATCTGCCGCGAGCAGGTGCACGGCGCGCACGGCATGTACCGCATCCACTCCTTCCAGATCTTCAGCGGCAACCGCATGACCGCCACCGCCACCGTCAGCCTCCAGCGCGGCGCGGACGTCATCACCCGCGCGGACTGCGGCGACGGCCCGGTCGAGGCGTGCTTCCACGCCGTGGACCAGATCACCGGCTTCAAATGCAAGCTGGAGAGCTATCAGCTCCGCGCCGTCACCGAGGGGGAGGACGCGCTGGGCGAGGTCACCGTTCGCGTGAGCAACGAGAATGTGACCATGCTGGGCAAGGGCGTGTCCACCGATATCATCGAAGCCAGCTGTCTGGCCTATCTCAATGCCGTCAACCGCGTCATCGAGGCGCGGTCCGAGCGGGAAACGGGAGTCTGAACCGATGTACGAACGATATGTCAAGCGCGCGCTGGATGTCGTCATTTCGCTGGTGAGCATGGTCGTCCTTAGCCCGCTGTTTGCGCTCATCGCCCTGGCCGTCCGCCTGGACAGCCCCGGGCCCGTGGTCTTCAAGCAGAAGCGCTTCGGCAAGGACCGCACGCTGTTTGAAATCTACAAGTTCCGCACCATGCGCGTGGACGCTCCCCGCGACGTGCCCACCAACGACCTGCGCGGCTCCAAAGGCTACATCACGCGCGTGGGGCGCATCCTGCGCATGACCAGCCTGGACGAGCTGCCCCAGCTTTGGAACATCCTCAGGGGCGACATGTCCCTCATCGGCCCCCGGCCCGCGCTGTGGAATCAGGACGACCTGATGGCCTGGCGCGACCGCTTCGGCGCCAGCCATGTGCGCCCGGGCCTCAGCGGCTGGGCGCAGGTCAACGGCCGCGACTACCTCAGCCGCGACCTGGAGAAGAAGGCCCGCCGGGACGCCGAGTACGCGCATAACATCAGCTTCGGCTTCGATCTTAAATGCTTCCTGCTCACCCTGGTCAAGGTCGTCAACCGCCAGGGCATCGCGGAGGGCCGCGAGGGCAGGAGCTATCCCATCGGCGGGGAGGAAAAGCGATGAAGCGGGTGGTCATCACCGGGGCCGGCAGCTATATCGGCACGCACCTGCACGAGCGCCTCGGCCGCCGGGGCGAGGCGTTCGCGGTGCGGGAGATGGACGTGCACGGCGCCTGGGACGCGGGCGCCTTTTTGGATTGCGACTGCGTGGCGCACGTCGCGGGGCTGGCGCACCGGCGCGAGGAGGCGGGCGACGCGGCGCTCTACGACCGGGTCAACCGGGCGCTGGCCGTGGAGGTGGCGCAGGCGGCCCGGGAGCGGGGCGTAAAGCAGTTCGTCTTTTTCAGCAGCATGAGCGTCTACGGCCTGACCTGCGGGCGCATCACGGCGCAGACGCGGCCCGCGCCCGTCACGCATTACGGCAGGAGCAAGCTGGAGGCGGAAAAGGCGCTTGCGGCGCTGGAGGACAGCGCGTTTCGCGTGGCCGTTCTCCGGCCCCCCATGATCTACGGGCGCGGCTGCCGGGGCAACTATCCCCGCCTGGCGGCGCTGGCGGCAAGCCTCCCCCTCTTTCCCCGGGTGCAAAACGAGCGCAGCATGCTCTATATCGAGACCCTCTGCGCCTTCCTGGAAAAGCTGATCGAAAGCGGCGAGGGCGGGCTGTTTTTCCCGCAGAACCGAGAATATGTCTCCACCTGCGCCCTGGTGGCCGAAATCGCCCGCTGCCGCGGCAGGCGCGTGCACATGGTCCCGGGCCTGGGCGGCCTGCTGGGCGCCTTGGCAGAGCGCGGGGGGACGGTGGGCAAGGTGTTTGGAACGCTCACCTATGACCAGTCCATGAGCCAGGCGTTCAGGCCGGAGGAGGAGCCCTCCTTCGTCCAGACCATCTGGCTGACCGAGGTGGGCGCATGAAACGGAAGGTGCTGTTCGTCGCCACCGTGCTGCGCGGGCATGTGCTGGTGTTCCATCTTCCCTATATGCGCTGGTTTAGGGAGCAGGGCTACGAGGTGCACCTGTGCTGCGCGAACGACACGCCCGACCCCGCGCCCGCGGTGCCCGAGTGCGACCGCTGGATTGAGCTGCCCTTTTCGCGCTCGCCCTTTTCCCCGGCCAACCGGGCGGTGTACCGCAGGCTCAGGGCGCTCATCGACGCGGAGGACTACGCCCTCATCCACTGCAACACGCCCGTGGGCGGGCTGCTGGGCCGTCTGGCCGCCCGCAGCGCCAGGCATCGCGGGACGAGGGTGG
Organism: uncultured Eubacteriales bacterium; assembly: GCA_958448555.1. Classification (GTDB taxonomy): domain Bacteria; phylum Bacillota; class Clostridia; order Christensenellales; family Aristaeellaceae; genus Limiplasma. The sequence goes on from CAUDEL010000001.1 coordinate 27,397, forward strand.
TCTATACGGCCCATGGCTTCCATTTCTTTACCGGCGCGCCGCTGAAAAACTGGCTCCTGTTCTACCCGGCGGAGCGGCTGCTCAGCCGCTGGACCGACCTGCTCATCACCATCAACGGCGAGGACTACGCCCGCGCGCGCCGCTTCCATGCCGGGCAGGTGGCGCTGGTGGGCGGCGTGGGGGTGGCGCTGGAGCGCTTCCGCGCGCCGGTGGATCGATGCGCCGTGCGCGCCGCGCTGGGGCTTGGGGATTCGGACGCGGTGGTCATCACCGTGGGCGAGCACAGCGCGCGCAAGAATCATGAGACCGTGCTGAGCGCCGTCGCGCCGCTTCCGGGGGTCCACGTGCTGCTGTGCGGCGTGGGCGAGCGCCAGGAGGCGCTGGAGGCGCAGGCGAGGGCGCTGGGCATGGCGGACAGGACGCATTTTCTGGGCTTTCGCCGGGATGTGCCGGAGCTTCTGGCCGCCTCGGACGTATTCGTCTTCCCCTCGCTTCAGGAGGGCCTGCCCGTGGCGCAGATGGAGGCCATGGCCGCCGGCCTTCCCTGCGTGGTGAGCGATGTGCGGGGAAACCGCGACCTGATCGCCCGGGGCGAGGGCGGCTTCCTGCGCGCCCCGAGGGATGCGCGCGGGTTTTCCGAGGACATCGCGCGCCTCCTGGAGGACCCCGCGCTCAGGACCCGCATGGGCGAGCGCAACCGCCGGGAGATGGAGAAGTACGGGCTGGAGGCGGTGCTTTCGCAGATGGCGGCGCTCTACCTGGGGCAGCTTGAGGCGCGGGGGCGCTGAAGGGGGGAAGGGCCATGGCGTCGGTGCTGTTTTTGATGCGCTACCCGCTGGAGCGGGACGACAACCTCAAAATCAAGTTCGACGGCCAGATGGCCGCCGTCAGGGCGCTGGGGCATGAGGCCGCCTGCATCGGCTGGGACCGTAGGGGCCTGTGGCTGTGCCGCGAGGACGGCCGCACGCTGCTCAGGTCCAGCCGCCTGACCGGCCTGCCCGGCTATGACAAGACGCTTGTGTACGTGGAGCTGATGGCGGCGCTGAAAAGGGCGGCGGCGCTTGCGCGCTTTGACGCGGTGTACATGCGCTTCATGCCGGTGTTTGACAACGCGCCGGGGGCGCTGGCCGCCGTCAAGGCGGGCGGCGCGCGGCTTGTGGTGGAGCACCCCACGTATCCGTTTGAAAACGGCAAGCGCACCTCGCTTGTGCGCATGCCGGTCTTTGCGTGGAACGCCCGGGTCTTCAGGCGCCTGGAGCCGATGATCGACCTCTATGCCCTCATCGGAGAGCCCTGCGGCGGGACGCTCAACGGCCGCCCCGCCATGAACATCCTCAACGGCGTGGACGTGCGCCGCCTGCCCCTGCATCAGCCGCGCGTGGGCGCGCAGGACGTGGGCATGCTGGCGCTGGCGAGCATGTCTGTCTGGCAGGGGTATGACCGGCTGATTGAGGCGCTGGCGCGCTACGGGGGCGGCGAGCGGGTGACGCTGCACATGGTGGGCGGCGAGGGCGACGGGTCGCTGGCGGCGTGGAAGCGGCTGGCGCAGGAGCGGGGCGTGGCGGACCGGGTGGTCTTTCACGGCGAGCTCCACGGCGCGGCGCTGGACGAGGTGGCCGCGGCCTGCGACATCGGCGTGGGCGGCCTGGGGCTGCATCGCAAGGGCCAGTACCGCAGCATGACGCTCAAGCTGCGCGAATACATGGCGCGGGGCCTGCCCTTCGTCTACGCGGTGGAGGACCCCTCGCTGCCGGAGGAGCCCAACTTCTGCCTGAAGATCGCAAACGACGAGAGCGCCATCGACCTGTCCGCGCTGGTGGCCTTCGCCCGGCGCGCGCAGGCCGACGCCGCGACGCCCGCGCGGATGCGCGCCTACGCGGAAAGCCGCATGTCCTGGGAGGGCGTGATCTCCCAGGTGCTGGAAAGGGTGGGAATCCAATGTCGGGAACGCTGATTTATCTGAGCAACTGCGCCATCTCCGCCGACGGCAGGCAAAACCCCTTCATGATGCAGGAATTGCCCTGGCTCATGGCGCACTTTGACCGGGTGATGATGGTCAGCTATTACGGCGTTCGGACCCTCTTACCCGGGGACGAGCGCGGCGAGCGGCCCTTTACGGCCGTTCGGCCCGGCCTGGCGGGCCTGCGCGCCGTTTTGAAGACGCCCTTCACGCTGGACGTGTGGCGCGAGATGCGCCACATGCGAAAGGACGGCGCGCTGACCCTGGGAAACGTCCTCAGGCTCCTGGCCTTCAACCAGCGCGGGCTCAAGCTCCATTACTGGACCGAGCGTCTGCTCAGGGGCGGCGATGCGCGCACCACGCTCTATTCCTGCTGGATGAGCTTTGACGGCTATGCCGCCGCGCTTTCCAAGCGCAGGCACCCGCGTGTGCGCTGCGTCATCCGCGGCCACGCCTACGACGTGGACACGGAGCGCTTTGCCAAGAATCCCTATATGATGAAGCGGCGTATCGCCGCCGAGGCCGACGGCCTCTACCTCATCAGCCGCACGGCCCGCGCGCAGTTCATGAGCTACATGCGCGGCCATGTGGACGAGCGCAAGGTGCACGTGCTGGCCATGGGCTCCGCCGGCCGCCCGGTGGACCACCTGCGCGAGCCGCCCCGCTACACCCAGGGCGTGCTGCGCGTGGTGAGCTGCGCGATGATGAACCCCATCAAGCAGGTGGATGTGCTGGTGCGCGCGCTCTCCCGCTGGGAGGGCGGGCCGCTGTGCTGGACGCATATCGGCGCGGGGGCGGAGGAGGCGAAGGTGCGGGCGTTGGCCGCCGAGCTGCTCGATCCCAAGGAAAACGTCATCTGCGAGCTTCTGGGCGAGATGGACGGCGCGCGCGTGCAGCATCTCTATGACATGCGCGCCTTTGACGTGTTTGTCAACACCAGCAAAAAGGAGGGCGTGCCCGTCTCCATCATGGAAGCCATGCGGCACGGCATCCCGGTGATCGCCCCGCGCGTGGGCGGCATCCCCGAGCTGGTTACGCCGGACGTGGGCTTTCTCTACGACCCCGAGCGGGGCGAGGAGGGCGTTTTGGAGGCGCTCGGCCGCCTGGCGGCCCTGCCGCGGGAGAAGGCCGAGGCCATGCGCCGGGCGGCCAAGCGCCGCTGGGACGAGGGCTATTGCAGCGAGGCGCTGCTGCCCAGGCTCTTTCCCGCACAGGCCTGACGCGCATCGAAAGGAGGGGGCGCTCATGGGCAAGCGCATCCTGATTATCAGCTATTATTTCGCGCCGCAAAATGCCATCGGCGCGGTCCGGCCCACCAAGCTGGCCAAGTATCTCGCCCGCATGGGGCATGAGGTCACGGTGCTGTGCGGGCCGGGGATGAACGGCCGGCGGGACCCGACGCTGGAACGCGACCTCAGGGAGCTCAAGGATGTGCGGGTGATTCGGGAATGGAATCCGCTGCGGGCCTACAAGGCGAAAAAGACGGCACGGAGCGCCGCTTCCGGCCCTTCCGCGCAGGCGCGGCAGGGGTCGCCCCGGTCATCCGGGCTTAAGCGCCGGGTAGCCGACGCGGCGTACCTTTACCTGTGGTGGCGCGCGGACAGGAGCTTTTGTCATCGCGCCATCGCCGAGCTGGGGTCGCTGAAGGGGACATATGACATGGTGTTTTCCACCTATGCGCCCTTCAGTGTCCATGAGATCGCCCGGGAGGCCAAGCGGCGGGGGCTGGCGAAACGGTGGATCGCGGATTTCCGCGACGAGGTCAACCTCTCCTTTCGGTGGCAGGCGGGGAGAAAGGCGCGTTACCTGCGCATGCTCAGGCGCGAGGCGGACGTGCTGTGCGCCGTGTCGGACGGATTCCTGGAGATGATGGGTTTTGAGGACGTGGGGCGCGTCCTTTCCAACGGCTACGACCGCGAGGACCTGCCCCCCGCCGGGGGAAAGGCGCGGACGGACGGCGCGCTGCGCGTGGTTTACTGCGGGACGCTCCTGGAGGGACGGCGCAACGTGGCCGAACGGGATGTGACGCCGATGCTGCGCGCGCTCGCCGCGCTGATTGCTCAGGGGCGGCTTGACGCCAAAGCGCTCAAGCTGGTCTACGCGGGCGGCGAGGGTGCGCTGTTTCGGCGCTATGCCGCCTCCTGCGGCCTGGAGGCCTGCGTGGAGGACCACGGCCTTGTTTCGCGCGAGGCGTCCATTGCCCTGCAACGGGGCGCGGACATCCTGCTCATGGCGTCGTGGCATATGGCCTCCCAGCGCGGGATTCTGACGGGCAAGCTGTTTGAATATATGATGATGGAGAAACCCATCGTCTGCTGCATGTCGGGCGACCTGCCCGGGAGCGGCGTCAAAAAGGTGCTTGCGCAGACCGGCTTGGGCCTGTGCGTGGAGCAGGCCGCCGGACCCGATGGCGAGGAGGAGCTCAGGCGCTATCTTGCGACGCTGGTGGACCGCTGGAGGCAGGAAAAGCCGCTGCTCTCGTCGAAGCAAGCAGACGAAGTGGAAGCCTTTGCCTACCCCGCACTGGCCGCCGTGCTGGCGGGCTGGATGGAAGGCTGAAATCATGTGCCGAGATGCGGAAAGTGAAGATGCCATCATGAAAAAGAGAATCGTGGCGTTTGCCGTATTGATCTGCCTGCTGCTGGGAACCCTGCCGGCCGCGCTGGCGCAGGAGGAGAACCCTGTCCCGCCCGCCCGGGAGGAGGCGCGGGAGCCTCTGGGACCCGGGGCGGAGCGCCATGCTGGCGCCCCGCATCATGAGCGCCATGGCCGCGTGACGCAGCCCGATGAGGACGAGGCGCGTCCCGGCCGGGACTGGACGCCAAGTTGCTGCTGTTGCTGCTGCCCGTGTCACGGGCACGACGCGCCCCCGCCGTGCATGGGAAGGGGTGCGCGCGGCCGCGGCTGGCGCATGCCCTGCCCGCCGCAGGTTGGGGACGAAAAGCCGCTTCCCGAGGAGAAGGACGAGGTCCCGGAGGTAAAGGAAAAGGAAGCGGGAGAGGCGCTGCCGGAGAAGAAGGATGAAGCGCCGGAAATTAAGGAAGAGAAAAAGATGATTCCTGAGGAAAGAACGGTTAACAGAATCCGTCCGGAAGCGGCAAAGGCCGTGGCACTTTAAGCCTGAGGCCGGGCAGGGGGCAACTTCCCTTGCCCGGCTTTTTTCATTTTTCCGGCGGAGAATGTGAACCTTCTGTAAACCCTGGTTTCCCGGTCATCTGACCTATTGACAACCTCGTCGGGGAATGATACGCTATGACCGAATGAACGGTTTTGGTCTCAGCGTATAACAATCTTTTCCAGAGCGGGCCGTTCGGAAAGGAAAAGCCGTGAGCTACATCGTCTTTGAAAACGTGACCAAGGAATACCATACGGGCGGCGAGAGCGTGCTGGCCGCCAACAACGTCTGCTTTGAGATGGAAAAGGGCGAGCTGAGCGTCGTGCTGGGCCCCAGCGGCGCGGGCAAGACCACCATCCTCAACCTCCTGGGGGGGATGGACAGGGCGACCTCGGGAAAAATCACCGTGGGAGACAAGGAGATCACCGGCCTCAGCGGCCGCGAGCTGACGGAGTACCGCCGGCTGGACGTGGGGTTTGTGTTTCAGTTCTACAACCTCATGCCCAACCTGACGGCGCTGGAAAACGTGGAGCTTGCGCGGCAGGTCTGCCCCCGGGCGCTGGACCCGGTGGAGGTGCTCAGGCAGGTGGGGCTGGGGGAGCGGATGAACAACTTCCCCGCCCAGCTCTCCGGCGGCGAGCAGCAGCGCGTGTCCATCGCCCGCGCGCTGTGCAAAAATCCCGCGCTGCTTTTGTGCGACGAGCCCACCGGCGCGCTGGACTCCAAGACGGGCCTGCAGGTGCTTTCGCTGCTCAAGGACGTGAGCGAAAAGTACCAGACCACCGTGGCCATCATCACGCACAACGCGGCGATCGCGCCCCTGGCCCGCCGGGTCATCCGGGTGCGCAACGGCCAGATTGAGAGCGTGGAGATCAATGACCATCCGGCCTCCGTGGAGGAGATCGCATGGTAAAGAATATGCTGCGGCGCAAGCTCCTGCGCGACATGTGGCAAAACCGGATGCAGTTTGTGGCCGTCATTTTGCTCTGCGCGCTGGGAAGCTGGGTCTTCAGCGGCCTGGACGCGGCGTGGCGGATGCTGGAATTGTCGTCCGAAACGTATTTTGAAAACCAGAACATGGCGGACGTGTGGATCACCCTCTCCAGCGCCGACCGAGAGGCCCTGGGGCGGGTGCGCGGGATCGCGGGCGTTAGGGACGTGCAGGCGCGCGCCACGGCCGAGCTCACCGTCGATCTGCCCCATGAGCCAAGCCTTGTGGTGGAGGCCTACGACGGGACGCCGCGCATCAACCGTCCCCTGGTGCGCCAGGGGCAGGCGCTGGAGTCCAGCGATCTGCGCGGCTGCCTGCTGGATGCGCTCTTCGCCGAGGAAAACGGCCTCTCGCCGGGAGACCGTATCGCTCTGAAGGTGGGGACGGAGGTCTATGACTTCCTCATCCGCGGCACCTGCCTGAGCCCCGAGTTCATGTCGCTGACCAAAAACAGCGTGCGCGATCCGCTCAATTACGGCTTCATCCTCATCAACAGCGGGGCCATTGGCGCCCTGGAGCTCAACAGCCTGGTGGTGACGCTGGAGGACGGCGTAGACGCCGCCCAAGTGGAGGCGGCCGTGAGCGCCTATTATCCCGACGCGCTGATGCTCGACAGCCGCACGCAAAGCAGCGTGCACAGCATCGCCTCGGACGAAGCGATGTTTCGAAGCCTCAGCTACGTCTTTCCGCTGCTGGCCTTCGCGGTGGCGGCGATGATCGTCTTGACCACCATCACCCGCATGCTGGAAAACCAGCGTACCCAGATGGGCTGCCTCAAGGCCCTGGGCTACCGGGACGGCCAGATCCAGCGGCACTACCTCAGCTACGCCTTCTATCCTTCTTTGGTGGGCTCGGTGCTGGGGTTGCTCGTGGGTCGCCGGACGCTGCCCTATATCCTGTGGAACATGGAAAGCGCCAGGCATGCCTTTCCCGAGTGCCTGCAGGCGCCCGTCTCCTGGGAGCAGTGGGTGGTGTGCGGCCTGGGCGTGGCGTTGAGCTGCCTGATCTGCCTCAACACCTACCGCAGGAGCGCCAGGGAGCAGACCGCCGCGCTGCTCAGGCCAAAGCCTCCCAAAGCGGGCCAGCGGCTGCTTCTGGAGCGGGCGGTCCGGCTGTGGGGGCGCCTGGGCTTCAACGCCAAGATGGTCTGCCGAAACATGCTGCGCAACAAGGCGCGCACGGTGATGTCCTTGATGGGCGCGCTGTGCTGCACCATGCTCATCATCACCTCCCTGGGCCTCAACGACAGCGTGAAGTACTTCGTGGGCAAGTATTACGACGGCACGCTGCGATACACCGTGCAGGCGAAGCTGGACGGCGGCGCGGGGTCGGTGGAGGGCTACCGCGGGCGCGTGGAGGCGGAGCGCCTGGAGGGCGTGATGGACAAAAGCGTGAGCATCCGATCCGGGGAGATCTTTCGCGCCACCACGCTGACGGTGCTGGAGGACGGCCAGAAGCTGATGAACCTGGGCCCGGAGGAGACGTGGATCGACCTGCCCCTGGACGGCGTGATGCTCTCCGAGAAGCTGGCCGAGGCGCTTGATGCCGCTACGGGCGACGAGGTCGAATTGTGGCTGTCGGGCGACAAGGACCCCATCCGCACGCGTGTGAGCGGTGTGGCGGAGGTGACGATCGGACAGACCGCCTTCATGAGCCGTACCGTGTGGGAGGCGTGCAAAAAGGGCGGATTCCTGCCCACGGCCCTCAACGTCCTCTGGCCCACGCAGGCGGGTCTTGACTACCTCGCCGGCCTGGATGAGTTTGAGGAGTTTCAGTACCCCTCCGAGGAGATGACAGACACCCTCAAGGTCCTGGAAAGCCTGCGGGGCGTGTTCAACCTGATGTCCGGCGCGGCCCTGGGACTGGCGTTCGTGGTGCTCTACAACATGGGCATCCTCAACTTCGTCGAACGCTGCCGCGAGTACGCCACCCTCAAGGTGCTGGGCTATCATCAGCGCGAGATCCGCAGGCTGATTATCACCGAAAACGCGCTGGTGGGCGGGCTGGGCGTGCTGCTGGGCATCCTGCCCGGCTGGTGGCTCACGGGCGTGGTGTTTCGCTCGTGCGAAACGGATACGATGGTGTTCGCTTCCACCGTGAGCGCGGCGTCCGTGCTGCTGGCCTGCGCCGCAACGTTTCTCTTTTCGTGCCTGATTACCGCTCTTCTGACGCGGAAGGTTCGGACCATCGACATGGTGGAGGCGCTCAAGAGCGTCGAATAAGTTTTGGGAGGAAGAAATCATGAGAAAACTGACCGCTTTTGTGCTGGCTGTGATGCTGCTCGTTCCCCTGGGCGCGCTGGGAGAGGAGGCGCCGGCCGTTACGGCGAACGTGACCGCCAACGCCGTGGCCGAGAGCGAAAACGTCTACCGGGTGACCGCGCCGTATTCCGGCGTGCTCTTGCCCTTTGATCTGGAGAGCGGCGATACGGTCGCCGCCGGCGATACGCTGTTCTCCATGGACACCCTCAAGGTCTACGCCCCGGAGGACGGCGTGCTGCGCGCCGTATTCGCCGAGCCCGGCGACCTGTGCTCGGATGTGACCACCCTGTACGGGATGATCGCCTGCATCGAGCGCACGCTTCCCCAGACCGTCGAGGCCAGCACCTCCGGCGCCTACAACGACGATGACAACAAGCTCATCCATGTGGGTGAAACCGTGTACTTCTATCAGAGCAACGACAAGGACAACGAGGGCGAGGGCCGCGTGATCGCCGTGGACGACTCCAAATACACCGTGGAAGTCACCGCGGGCGACTTTGACAACGGCGACACCATCAAGATCTTCCGCGACGAGAAGATGGGCACCAAGACCTGCATCGGTTCGGGCACCATCCGTCGCGCGGCGGACGTGGCCGTAAACGGCAGCGGCCGGGTGCTCAGCTGCGCGGTCAAGGAGGGCCAGACCGTGCGCAAGGGCCAGCTCCTCTTTGAACTGGCCGAGCAGGACGCGCAGGCCGACGTCAAGAGCGCCGAAGTGACCGCTTCCCACGCCGGCGTGGTGGAGCTGGTGGGCGCCTCCTCCGGCCAGCAGGTCTACAAGGGCCAGCTCCTGGCCAACATTCACGACCTGAGCAGCATGAACGTCGTGGCCGAGGTCGATGAGATCGACCTGGAGCGCGTGCACGTGGGCGATACGCTCATCGTCGTCTTCGACTGCCACCCCGAGGAACAGGTGTCGGGCACGGTGAGGAGCATCTCGCAGATGGGCAACGCCAAGCAGAACGCCACCTACTACGACGTGACCATTTCCGTCACCACCAAGTGGCAGGTGCTCCCCGGCATGAACGCGACGGTGTGGCTCAACGCCCAGCAGTAACGGAGGCGCAGCGATGGCGACGGCATTTTCCCAGCGCGAGCGGGAGCGCATCCGCGAGAGCCTGCTTGACGCGGCCCTCAAAAGCGCCGCCTCCCCCGGCATGCGCCACGCCACGGTGGACAACCTGGCCAGGGAGGCGGGCATCAGCAAGGGGGCGTTTTACCGCTTTTACGAGAGCAAGGAGCATCTGTTTCTGAGCATGCTGGAGCGCACGCACGAGGAGATGTACGGCAGCGCCGAAAAGATCCTGGCCGAGCGCACCGACCTGCCCTTGCGCGAGCGCACGATGCAGGCCATTTTGGAGGTCTTTCGCGTCGCGGAGAAGTACGACCTGATCCCCTTTATCCGCGAGGAGGTGCCCCTGCTTCTGCGCCGCCTGCCCGAGGAGGTGGTCAGCGCGCACTACACCACCGACGACGAGCGCATCAAGCGGCTCATCCTCAAGGCGGGCGCGCGGCTGACCACCAGCATGGAAACCGCCTGCGTCACCGTGCGCATGCTCATGCTCTCCATCTCCTTCCGCCGCGACGTGGGCGCCGGATTTGACGAGGCGCTGCGCCTGATGGTGGAGGGCGCATGCGACAGGGTGCTCGCTTGAAAAAAGCCCGGACGGTTTCCCGTCCGGGCTCAGTTTGTCGAAAAAGTCCGCCCACGGCGGCCTTTTCCGCCAAATGCTTAAGAAATGTTTGCGCCCAGGGGCGCAAACTCCCCGCCCGCCCGGCAAAGCCGGGCGATACGAATCCACTTTGGAGGGCCTGCGGGCCCTCCAAACCTCCCGAAAAGTATTTGTCAGCAGTCTGAGCCCGGACGGTTTCCCGTCCGGGCTTTGAAACGGCGGTCATCGAAAGCTCGAAGCCTCTCGGTAGCGCCTGCGCTTGAGGAGAAACGGCGCAATGTTCAACATCTTCTTCATCCATCTCACATCCTGACCGTGATGCAAACCGCATCCGGCTGGCACTTTTCAATCAAAAGCGCCTTTGCGCCTTTCCCGGCCGTTTGCCTGACCTCCGTTTCACCCATAGCTTGCCCCGGCGGAAGAGAAGTATTCCGCTTTTTTTCTGCGCGCAAAGGGTGGGAAAGGCAGGAAAGCGGAAACACGATCCAGAAATTTAACAGACTAGGCTTTATGATGGAGGGCGGCACATGGGGTTCCTGGAGGAAACGAGAACGGACACGGAGAGCTACCGCCAGGGGATGGAGCTGTTTCGCAGGGGGAACGTACAGCCCGGGATCTCCGGGACGGACGCGCTGTGCTACGATGTCGGCCCGGCGGCGCAGCGGGTGAGCCTGCTTGCCTCGGGGGAGGCGAGGTGCACCTGCGGCGCGCGGGAGCAGCCCTGCGCCCATATCGTGGCCGCGACGCTGGCGGCGCAGGCGGACGGGCGGCTGAGGCGGTTTTGCCAGGAGAGCGAATTGCGCCTGGGCGAGAAGATGCTGGGCGTGCTCGGCCGCGCCATGCCCGGCGGAGAGAGCGTCCGCCTCACGCCCGCGCTGCGCCTCTATGAGGACGGGCGGGCGGCGCTGGGCCTGAGCGTGGGGCAGGAGCGGCTCTATGCGGTGAGGAACGTCGCTGATTTGCTGACGTGCTTTGCGCTGGGCGCGCCGCTTGCGCTTTCGGGGAAATTCACCTACCGCCCGTCCGTGATGCGCTTCTCGCGCGAGGACGAGCGGCTGCTGACGCTATTGATGAACCACATTCCGCTCAGGGCGGAGACGCTGCGCCAGTGGGAGGAGGGCGGCGCGCCGGCCGGGGAGCGGCCGCAGGGCCCCCAGAGCGACGGGCGCTTCGTCATCATGACGGGAGCGCTCTTGCACGGGGTGCTTCGGTATTTTGAAACGCATCCCTTCGTGCTGCTGCGCGGGGAGGAGAAAAGCGCGCAGAGCGGCATCCGCACCATGGAACTGCCGCTGTGCTTCTCCGTGGCGCTCACGCCCACGGACCTGACCGTGCAGGCCGAGGGTGTGGAGAGCCTGCGCCTGGTCAGCCCAGACGCGCGCTACGTGCTCTGGGAGGGGCGGGTGGCGCATCTGCACAGCGCGCAGGCGCGGGTATGCAGGCTTCTGTGCCAGGAGGGCCGGCGCTTCCGCTATCCCGCCCGGGAGGCGGAGGAAACGCTGGCCACGCTCCTGCCGGCGCTGTCCACGGTAGGAACCGTGGCGCCCTCGCCGGAGCTGGCCGCCCGGCTGCTGACCGCGCCCCTGAAGGCCTGCGCATATCTGGACCTCATCGGCGGCAACGTCGAGGCGCGCGTGGCGTTCCATTACGGGGACATGGTCATCGACCCCTTCGCTTCGTCACGCGGCGAGAAGCCCGTGCAGCCGCAGGACGGACGGATGCTGCTGCGCGACGGGCGCGCCGAGGGCGCGCTTTTGGACTTTTTCTCAGACGCGGGCTTCGTGGTTCGCGGCGGGCATATCGTGCTGCGGCGCTCAAAGGAGATCCTGGCGTTCTGCACCCAGGGGGTAGGGGAGCTGGGCAAGCTGTGCGAGGTGTATGCCTCCACGGCGTTTGAAAAGGTCAAGCCGCGCCGCTTCTCGGCCAGGGCTTCCTTCCATATGCGTGGCGGCCGGCTGGTGTTTGTGCTGCTGGAGGAGGGCCGGCCCGTGCCCGAGCTGCTGCCGGTCATGCGCGCCATCGCGCAGCGCCAGCAGTATGTGCGCCTCAAGACGGGCGAGTTCCTGGACGTGCGCGACATGAGCGCGCTGGCGCCGGTGGTGCAGGAATTGCTGGACGCGGCCGCGCTGGACGATCCCGCCGCGGATGACAGCGCGCGGGAGCTGAGCTTCGGCGCGTACCGCTCGGCCTACATGGTCAGCATGCTGCGCATGGCCGGGGCCGAGGTGGAGGCCGACGGTAGCGTGGAAAGCGCCATCGGGGCATTGGGCGCGGATGGCCAGGAGGGCCTGAGCTACGTCCCCGGGCGGCTGAGGCGAAAGCTCACCCCCTATCAGCAGCGCGGCTGCGCCTGGCTGCTGTCGCTGTATGAGGCGCGCATGGGAGGCATCCTGGCCGACGAGATGGGACTGGGCAAGACCGTGCAGGTGATCGCGGCGCTCTCGGCGGCCAGGCGGCGCGACGGCGTGATGAAAAGCATGATCGTCACGCCCACTTCCCTGACCTATCACTGGCTGGCCGAGTTCAAGCGCTTTGACGAGAGCATGGTGGTGCGCGTGGTCGCCGGCCCCCGGGAGGAGCGGCGCCGTGCGATCGAGGAAATCAAACAGGACCCGTCGGTGGACGTGATCCTCATCAGCTATCCGCTGCTGCGGCGGGACATCGGCTGCCTGCGCGACATCCCCTTGCGCTTTGCCGTGCTGGACGAGGCGCAGAGCGTCAAAAACGCGCAGAGCCAGGGGGCCGTGGCGGCCAAGGAGCTGGACGCGCAGGTGCGCGTGGCGCTCACCGGCACGCCGATGGAAAACCACACCGGGGAGCTGTGGAGCATCTTTGACTTCGCCCTGCCGGGCTATCTGGGGACGCAGGCGGCGTTTCTGAGGCGCTACGGCGGCGGGGAGCGCGCCGAGGAGCTGCGCGAGCGCATCCGGCCCTTTTTGATGCGAAGGCTCAAAAGCGAGGCGCTCGCCGGCCTGCCGCAGAAGCACGAGCAGTACCTCTACGCCGCCATGGCGCCCGAGCAGGCCCGCGTCTATGACGGGCTGATGCAGACGCTGCGCGAGCACGTGGGGCAGGCGCTGGCCGAGGGCTCGCTGCCGCGCGCGCGCATGCAGGTGCTCAGCATTTTGCTCAAGCTTCGGCAGGTCTGCTGTCATCCGCGCCTCTTCCTGCCCGATTACGACGGCGAGAGCGGAAAGATGGAGCTGCTGGTGCAGCTCGTGCACAACGCCATCGACGCCAAGCGGCGCATGCTGATCTTCTCCCAGTTTGTAGGAATGTTGCAGATGATCCGCAAGCGCCTGGGCCGCGAGGGCGTGCAGACGCTCTACCTTGACGGCCAGACGCGGCCGGACAAGCGCCAGGAGCTGTGCGACCGCTTCAACGGCGGCGAGGGGCGCGTGTTCCTGATCTCCCTGAAGGCCGGCGGGACGGGGCTGAACCTGACCGGCGCGGACCTGGTCATCCATTATGACCCGTGGTGGAACCCGGCCGCCGAGGACCAGGCCACCGACCGCGCCCACCGCATCGGCCAGACGCGCGACGTGGACGTGGTCAAGCTCATCACCCAGGGCACCATCGAGGAGAAGGTGACGGATCTGAGCAAGCGCAAGCGGGCGGTGTTCGACCGTGTGGTGATGGCGGGCGAGACGGAGCTCAGAAGCCTGACGGAGGAGGACATCCGGGCGCTCTTCTTCACATAAAAACAGCCGGGAGGGCGGGATGCCCCTGGCGCGGGATCAGGCCTGGGCGGTGCGGGAGGCGGCGCCGTGGGTTTTGAGCCAGCGCACCGTGTCCCTGACGGTCAGGCGCAAATCGCGCGGGCAGTAATGGAGCTCCGAGGTGGCCTTGTCATGCGAAAAGCGGTCGTTGCCGCCCAGGGCGTGGAGCGAATAGGCCGTGTACAGCGGCCTGCGCCCCCTCAGGCGCGCCGCGGCGGAGAGGAGCGGCGCGGCGGCGCGGGCCAGCCACAGCGGCAGCACCGGCAGCCGGCGCCCGCCGGAGCAGCGGCGCACCATATCCAGCATGTCGCGGATCTCGTAGTGGCGGTTGCTGAGGATGTAACATTCGCCCTTTTTTCCCTCAAGCGCCGCCGACAGGCAGCCCGCGGCCACGTCCCGCACGTCCACCATGTCGTAGCCGCCGCGCACGCAGGCGGGAAGCCGGCCCTCCATGTAGTCGCGGATCACCTGCACCAGATGATTGCCCGCGCTGTCATAGGGCCCCAGGATGCCCGAGGGGTGCACCACCACCGCGTCCAGGCCCGAGCGCGCGGCGTCCAGCACGAGCTGGGTGGCCTCGGCCTTGGTCTTGGCGTAGCTGCCCACCACCTGGTCCGCGGAAAAGGCGCTTACCTCGCACTGCACGCCGCCCTCCGCGTCCTCGGGGATGGCGTGGACGGAGCTGACGTACACCAGCCGGCGCACGCCGCGGCGGCGGCAGAGAGTCACGATGTTGCGCGTGCCCTCGACGTTGACGCGCCTGAGCTCCTCATAAGGGCGATCCCCGATGTCGATCAGCCCCGCGGTATGGATCACGAGTGTGCGCGCGGGGTCGGTTCCCTCAAACAGCGCCTCCAGCGTTTCGGGACGGGTGACGTCGCCTTGAAAATAGCGCACGTTTTTGCCGCCGCGCCGCGCCTCGCCCGGCAGCACGAGCCCGCGGACCTCCCCGTCGGCCTCCTCAAGCAGCCGCACGAGGGTGCCGCCCAGATGCCCCGCCGCTCCCGTGATGATCCAGGTCAACATGTCACACACCCCTCTTTAAAAACATACAGGACTGTTGATTATCTTCTCTGCCTGCATTATAATGCGGACATCGGACGGAAACAACCGTCAGATCGGCGCCGTTTGCACGGTTTTTGAACACGGAGGGCCGAAAGTGTCCGGCGGAGGTGTAACAAATGGCCAGGGACTATCGCGTGCGCGTGACCCAGAAGCTGATCCGGGAAGCGTTTACGGGCCTGCTCAAGCAAAAGCCCATCCAGAGCATCTCCATCAAGGAGCTGTGCGAGCTGGCGGGGATCAACCGAGGGACGTTTTACGCGCATTATCGGGACATCTACGATCTGAGGGAGAAGATCGAGGACGAGATGTACCGCGACGTGCTCGATGCGCTCAAGCCCCTGCTGGACGAGGGCGCGGGGGCGACGCAGCTTGAAATCACCACGGGGGTGTTCCAGTGGATGCGCGACAACCGCGACATGTGCGAGGTGATTTTGGGCGAATACGGCGACCGCCGCTTCCTGTGGAAGATGCTGGAGGTGGGGCGCATGGTCTGCGAGGAGAGCTACCGGCGGATGTTTGAGAGGGCGTCCCAGGAGCGCATCGCGTGGTTCTACGCCTACACCAGCTGGGGTTGTATCGGGCTGCTGCGCCGGTGGTTGCGCGAGGGCATGGAAACGCCCGCGAGCGAGGTCGCGGGCATCGCCGAGAGGCTGATCGGGCAGGGCATGGGCTTTCTGAGCGAGGAATCCGACTAGAAAAACAGGCCCTTGCGCCTTACGCCGATGGCCTGCACAGGGCACATCTCCTGGCAGCAGAAGCAGGCGATGCAGCCCCTGGAGGTCATGACGGCCTTGTGATTGACGACCTTAATCAGGTGCATGGGACAGGACTCGGCGCAGCGGCCGCAGCCCACGCACTGCCCGGCGTCCACCTGGGGGAGCGCCCGGCCGCGGCCGAAGAAGCGGTGGAACAGCCCGTTGGCCGACAGGGCGCGCTCGCGGCCCAAAATGGCGTCGGGCAGGCGAAAGGGCGGGTCGGCGGGCTGGAGGGGATCGCCCGTCAGGACGGCGTCCCCCTCCATCAGCCCGCGCTCGCGCGCCGCGCGCACGGTGGGCGCCATGCCGCCTGGAAGCCCCATGAGCCGCGCGGCCTGCTCGTCCAGCGCGTAGGGGGAGCGGGAGCACAGCGTCATGCCCATGTGCCGCACCTCCCCGCCGCCGGGGCCGTTGCCCTCGACGCAGTCGACGGCGTCCAGCAGCGTCACCTGGGGCGCGACGGCCTGAGCCAGGTCGAGGAGCATGTCGCAAAAGCCCGCGAGCGTGGGCCTGAGGCAGTGCCATTCCGGCTTTTTGAGGCCGGGGATGCAGCCGAAGAGGTTCTTGACCCCCGCGGTCATCACGGTCAGGCCGTGGGTCTTGAGCTTGGGGCAGTTGATGATGTAGTCGGCCTCCAGCACGGGCGTCAGGAGCGAAAAGGCGCCGCGCCTGCCGCTGGAGACGTCCGTGTTCAGCTGCAAAAGCCCCTCCAGGGGTTTCAGGCCGCACGCGCCGTAGAGGCGGTTCAGCGCCGCCGCGGTGTATGCGCCGCCGGGGCTGTCGGCCAGGGTGATGCGCTCGATGCCGTGCGCGCGCAGCCAGCGCGCTATGGCGGCAAGGACCTCCGGGTGGGTGGTCACGGCCAGCGCCGGGTCGCGCGCCGCCAGCAGGTTGGGCTTGAGCAGCACGCGCATGCCCGGCCGGAGATCGCGCGCGACCTCCAGCGCCTCGAAATGCGCGGCCACGGCGCGGTCCAGCAGCGCCGGGTCATAGCGGTCCGCGGCCCGGACGGATACGATGGGCATAGGAAGCCTCCTTTTGCGGCAGGGTATCAGGCCTCGCCCCGGAGAATCTCCTCCAGGCGCAGCAGCGCGCCCTCGGCGCAGCCGTCCTGGGACAGGCGGCCCTGCTTGATGCGGTATTCGTAATCCATGAGAAAATCATATGCCTTTCGCAGGCGCGTTCGCTCGAAGCGGCGCGCCTGCTGCTGCGTGCGCGCCACCGCGAAGGGCGGGATGCCCAGCAGCTGCGCCTGGGCCGCCTGGGGCGCGCGCTCGTCCAGAAGGCAGCGCATGTGGTAGAGGATGCGGTACTGCCGCAGCAGCATGGAGAGAACCCCCATGCGGTCCTCGCCCGAGCGCAGCATGTCCTCAAGGAGCCTGAAGGCCGCGGCGTTGTCGCCCGCCACCTGCGCATCCACCATCTGAAACACCGTGCACTCCGCCGAACGGGTACAGATGAGGTCGATGTCCTCCGCCGTGACCTCCTCGCGCTCGCCCAGAAAGGCGCGGAGCTTGTCCATCTCCTGGCGCAGCAGCGCCGCGTCGCGGCCCACGGTGAAGACCAGGCGCGCGGCCGTCTCCCCGTCCAGGCGCTTGCCCATGCGCCGCATGGCCCGGGCGGCCCAGGCGGCGCACTCCGCGTCGCTCATGGGGGAGAAGTCCACGATGGCGTTTTGCTTCCTGAGAAAGGCGTAGAGCTTCTTGCGGCCGTCGGCCCTGCCCTTGACGTAGAACACGACGCAGGCCGTGGGGGGGATGCGCCCGGCGTAGTCCGTGAAGGCGGCGGCCCGGTCCGCGTCCTCGGCCTTGCGGCCCGCGGTCAGGAGCGAGCAGTCCCGCACCACCACCACGCGCCTTTCCGCCATGAAGGGAAGCGTCTCGGCGGCGGCGATGAGCTCGTCCGGGCCGGGGTCGGCAAGCTCCGTGAGGTTCATCTGCTCAAGCCCCTCGGGGAGCAGACGCGCGCACAGACTCTTGAGGGCCTGCTGCTTGATGTACTCCTCCGCGCCCTCAAACAGATAGCAGCCCGCGACCTGTCCGGCCTTGAGCGAATCGAAAAAGGCGGTATGATTCACGGTTCTTCCCTCGCTTTATAGGGTGTGGCGCACAGCGTTTCGCCGCGCAGGGTCAGCGTCACGTCGCCCGAGGCGTCGGTGCGCAGGATCTCGGCGCCGCTTTGGCGCAGGCGCGCAAGCGTCTCCTCCGAGGGCAGGGCGCTGTTTGAGCCCGAGCAGCTCACCAGCGCGATGCGCGGGGAAACGGCGGCGAGAAAGGCTTCGCCCGTGCTGTGGGCGCTTCCGTGGTGCGCGACCTTGAGCACGTCCGCGGGCACAGCGGCGTAGCGCTCGTAGACGCCGGTGAGGTCGCTGGCGCTGAGGATGCGGTAGGGGCCGAAGGAGACGGCCAGGACCAGGGGCAGGTCGTTTGCGTCCTGGCCGGTGCGCGCGTGCTCCCGCACGGGCCAGAGGACATCGACGCTCACGGCATCGTAGCCAAGCGCGTCCCCGCAGGCCAGCTCCTCCACGGGCACGCCCTCGCTGCGCAGGCGCGAGAGCAGGGCCAGCGCCTCCGCGTCCGCCTGCTGGGCCGCGGCGTTGAGGGGAATGTAGGCCTGACGGATGCGGATGCCGGCGTCCAGCAGGTCCGCGACGCCGCCGATGTGATCCATGTGCAGATGGGTGATGAACAGCGCGTCCACGTCCCGGCCCTCGGCCAGCAAATAGTCCAGGGCGGGCTGGCCGTCGCTGCCCGCGTCGATGAGCAGGGTCTGCGCGCCGTCCATGACCAGGGCAGCATCGGCCTGCCCCACATCGAGCTGGATGTAGCGAAGCGCCGCCGGGCGGGAGAGGTACGACCCGCCCAGCGCGATGAGGACCGTGAGCGCCGCGGCGGCGGCCCTGCGGCGCGGGGAGCCGGGGATGCGGCCCACCAGCAGGGCGCAGGCGACGGCCAGCGCCACGCCCCACAGCAGGGGCGGGGAGGCCGCGCGCACCGAGGCGCCCGGGAGCCCCGAGAGCAGGGAGACCAGCCACATCAGCAGCTCCGACAGCCGCGCCGCCGTCCAGCCCAGCGCCTGCCCCAGCACCGGCACGGGGGAGCACAGCAGCGTCACAAAGCTCAGCGGCGTGAGCAGAGCGCCCGCCAGGGGCACCACGAGGAGGTTGATGAACACGCCATAGAGCGGAAGCTGGTGAAAATACGCGGCCGTGGGCAGGAGCACGCCGAGCTGCGCCGCCAGGGAGAGGAACAGCAGCGAGAGGATTTTGCGGCCCGTGCGATTGCCAAGCCGCGCGCCCAGGCGCTCCAGCGGCGGCATGAGCAGCGAGATCCCCAGCATGGCCGAGAAGCTCAGCACAAATCCCGCGGCCCAGGCCTGCAGCGGGTCCGTCGCCAGGACGAACAGCATGGCCGCGGCCAGCGTCGTCAGCCGGTCCGGCCTGCGGGACAGGAGGCGGGAGAGGAGCGAGAGCAGCAGCATGACCGCCGCGCGGACCGAGGCGGCCGAGAAGCCCGTGAGCGCGCAGTAGCCGCCCAGAAACGCGCCAAGCGCCACAAGCCTGAGCCCGCGCCTGAGGCGCAGGCGCTCCAGCACGCGAAGCACGAGCCCGCCCAACAGCCCCACGTGCAGGCCCGAGACGCTCATCACATGCGCCACGCCCAGCCTTTCAAACGCATCGCGCTCCTCCTGGCTCAATCCGTCGCGCTCGCCCAGCAGCAGCGCGACCGCCACGCGGGCGCTCGGCCCCATCACGCCCTCCAGCGCGCGGGTGAACGCCTGCCTGACGCGGTAGGCGCCGTCGCGCACGGGCGCCGTGGCGGGCGTGTTGAGCACCTCGGGCTCGTCGTAGGAGATGACGCCGAAGGACAGGCCGCTTTGGCGAAGCCACAGGGCAAAGTCCATGTGCGGCCACCCGGAGCTGCGCTCGGGGAGATAGACGTTGCCCGTCAGGCGCACCTGCGCGCCGTCAAAGAGCGCGGGCGACGCGCCGCCGTACACGGAGCAGTAGGCCCGCCCCTGCGCGGGCTCGCCATCGAGCGTTATGTCCGAAAGCACGAAGGTCACGCGCCCGTCCCTGCGAACGTCCGCGCCGCCGCAGACATATCCCGCCACCGCATACCGGCCGGGCGTGGGCTGGGGCGTCTCAAAGGCCGCCTGGGCACGAAGCGCGCCCAGGGCAAAGAAGCACAGCGCGAGCGCGAGCCCCGCGCCCGCGCCCAGCCGGCGCAGGATCAGCCCCAGCAGGACCGCCAGCCCCGCCAGCGCCCACAGCCAGGGGCCGGGCGTCACCTCGAAGGCGCAAAGACAGCCTGCCAGAAACGAAAGAGAGACCATAAGAAGCACGCCGTTGCGCTCCGGGACCACCTGCAAAATCAGGCGGTCCCGGATGCGCCGCATGCGGCTTCACCTCCGCGTTCAGGGCTTCTCCAGCAGGCATACCGCGTGCGCGCTGATGCCCAGCTCCTGCCCCTCAAAGCCCAGTTGCTCGGTCGTGGTGGCCTTCACGCTGACGCGCCCGTCCTCCACGCCCATGGCCCGGGCCAGGCAGGCGCGCATTTGGTCGATGTAGGGGCGCAGCTTCGGGCGCTGGGCTACGATGGTCACGTCCACGTTGCCAAGGGCATAGCCCTCGCGGCGAAGCAGGGCGCATACCTCCCTGAGCAGCCCGATGGAATCCGCGCCGCGGTAGCGCTCGTCGGTGTCGGGAAAGAGCTTGCCGATGTCGCCCAGCGCGGCCGCGCCCAGCAGCGCATCCATGAGGGCGTGGGTGGCCACGTCGGCGTCGCTGTGCCCCAGCAGGCCCAGCGCGTGCGGCACCTCCACCCCGCAGAGGATGAGCCTGCGGCCCTCCACCAGGCGGTGCACGTCCATGCCGTGTCCGATGCGGATCATCCCATCAACTCCTTTTCGGCCCGCGCGGCCAGGATCAGCTCCGCGAGCATGAGGTCGGTCGGGGTGGTGAGCTTGAGGTTTTCCCGGCTGCCCTCGCACAGGTAGACCGGCAATCCCGCGTGTTCCAGCAGCGAAGCGTCATCCGTACCCAGAAAGCCGTCCCGGCGCGCGGCGTCGTGCGCCTGACGGATCAGCTCCACCCGGAACGCCTGCGGCGTCTGCATGGCGTAGAGCGAGGCGCGCTCCGGCGTTTCCAGCACCCGCCCGTCGGGCGAGGCGCGCTTGATGGTATCGCTCACGGGCACGGACGCGATGCCCGAACCGCGCTTCTCCACCGATTCGATGGCGCGGCGGATGACGTCCTCGGTGACAAGGGCGCGCGCACCGTCGTGGATGAGCACGCACCCGGCGTCGTCCGGCAGGGCCTCCAGGCCGCAGCGCACCGAGTCCTGGCGCTCCGCGCCGCCGGGCACCACGCGCAGCACGAAGCGGTCCAGCCCGCAGCGGGCGATGATCTGGCGCATTTCCTCCAGCTCGGCGGCCGCGGCCACCACCACCGCGCCCGCGCACAGCGACGTGAACGGCGCGATGGCCCGCACGATGGCGGGGACGCCCCGAAGCGGCAGAAAGACCTTGTTGCGGTCCGCCTCCATGCGCCGGCCGCTGCCCCCGCCCAAGATGACGGCGTAACTCTTCACGTTATTCCTCCCCGCGCTCCATGCGCGTCTGCGCGTCCTCCTCAAGCACCTCGTACATGTCCTGCGCGCCTTCCTTGCGCACGGTTTCCCTGACGCTGAGGATGCGGTAGCGGCCCACGCGGCTGCCGAAGCGGATCTCCAGCATATCGCCCTCGCGCACCTCCGCGCCGGGCTTGGCCACCTTGCCGTTGAGCGATACGCGGCCGCCCGAGCAGGCCTCGTTGGCCACGGTGCGGCGCTTGATGATGCGCGATACCTTCAAAAACTTGTCCAGTCTCATGGCTTCTCCTTTCAGGCGGTCACCACGGCCTCCAGAAGCGCGAGGGTGTTTTCCACGCCCTTTCGGTGGCTGCGCTCGTAGCCGTGCGAGGCGTACACACCCGCGCCGATGAGCGCAAAGCGCACGTCGCGCCCCGCGCGAAGCGCCGCCCCCGCGTCGCTTCCGTAGGCGGGATAGACGTCCACGGCGTAGTCGATGCCCTTTGCCCTGGCCAGGGCGATGAGCTCGCCCGTCATCTCGTAGTCATAGGGCCCGGAGGAATCCTTGGCGCAGATGGACACCTGCTGTTCGCGGCAGCAAAGCCCCTCGCCCACGCAGCCCATGTCCACCACCAAGAGGTCCTCGGTGTCCTCCGGCAGGCCGCAGGACGCGCCATGGCCGACCTCCTCATAGACGGAGAAAAACAGCGTGACCTTGCGCCCTAGCCGCACCGAGCCGTCCGACACGCCCCTGGCCAGCGAAAGCAGCATGCCCGCGCTGAGCTTGTCGTCCAGGAAGCGGCTGCGGATGAAGCCGCTTTCGGTCACGCGGGCGCGGGGGTCGAGGCAGACGATATCGCCCACGGCGATGCCCAGGCGCTCCACGTCCTCGCGGGAGGCGACCTCCTCGTCCAGGAGGATCTCCAGCGTGGTGTCATCGCGCTTTTCGCTGTCCAGCTCGCGGTTGACGTGCTTGGAGGCGTTTTTAAGCTCCACCACGCCGCTATAGCGCCGTCCGTCGCGGGTGAGGATGGTCACGTTCTCCGTCTCCACCGCCTGCAGGGACGGTCCGCCCAGGCAGGTGAAGGCCAGCCGCCCGTCCGGCTTGACGGCGCGGACCATCAGCCCCAGCGTATCCACGTGCGAGGCCAGCGCGAGCGGCCGCCCCTGACCGCCCAGCGGGCACACCACGCCGCCCTTGCGCAGCGTGCGCGGCGAGAAGCCCAGCGCCTCGAGCGTCTGGCACAGGGCCTGACTCACCTCGCGGGTACAGCCGGTGGGGCTGGGGATGGAGAGCAGGCGCAGGGTCTGCTCGATGGCATAGCGGGAATCAAGGCTCATGGGAAACGACCTCCGAAAAGATGCTTTTTACCATCATACTGCATTTGTCCGCCGGGGGCAAGGGTCAAAAAAAGCGCCGCCGAACAGCCGCTGCAGACTGCCGGGCGACGCGCATACCGCCATCGGTGACGGCGGCTCCGCCAAAAAGAAATTACTTGTTGACGCTGTCCTTCAGAGCCTTGCCGGCCTTGAAGACGGGGGCCTTGGAGGCCTCGATGCTGATCTGCTCGCCGGTGCGGGGGTTGCGGGCCACGCGCGCGGGGCGGCTGCGGACTTCGAAGCCGCCGAAGCCAACGATCTGGACCTTCTCGCCAGCGGCCAGGGTCTCGGTGATGACGTCGGTCACGGCAGCGATCGCCTTTTCAGCGTCCTTCTTGGTGAAACCGGTCTTCTTAACGATAGCGGCAGTCAATTCAGCTTTGTTCACAATGAATTACCTCCTTTGATTTTTCCATGCATAGCACGGAAGACGGGGTTTCGTTCATGGAAAGCGCGATCTCACGGGGTTTTTGGCTCAAACCCTTTGCCCGCCTCGCTTTCCTGTGTTCCAGTATACATCCATTTCCGATAAAGTCAAGTCCTCTATGCATTTTCCCGCCTTTTTTATGGCGTTTTCCATGGCACGGAAGCGGGAAATAAACTTATTTGTGGAAGCAAACAGGGCAATATCGGGATTCTTGCCACTGAGGCGGCAAACGTTGACCACGGAAAAGAGCAGATCGCCCAGCTCCATCTCCGGGTCCGCGCCGTCGTGCAGGTTCTGGGCGACCTCGTCGGCCTCCTCGTAGACCTTGGCCAGCGCCTCGGCCGCACCCGCGAAGTCAAAGCCCACCTTGCGCGCCTTGTTTTGCACCTTGCCGGCGCGAAGCAGGGGCGACAGCCCGGTGGACACGTCCTCCATGGCCTGCGCGTGCGTGGTGATGCCGCGCTGGCGGCGCTTGAGCGCCTCCCAGTTGTCCAGCACCTGACCGGCCGTGTCGGCCTTTTCGGTGCCGAAGATATGGGTGTGGCGCTCGATCATCTTGTGGCAGATGGCGGTGGTGACGTCGTGTATGTCGAACTCGCCGTGCTGGCGCGCCACCTCGGCATGGAACACCACCTGCAAAAGCACGTCGCCCAGCTCGTCGTACATGTGGTCGATGTCGCCGTCGCGCACGGCCTGGATGTACTCGTAGCTCTCCTCCAGAAGGCTGGGCAGGAGGCTTTCGTGCGTCTGCTCGCGGTCCCAGGGGCAGCCGTCGGGCGCGCGCAGGCGCTGCATCACGCGCACCAGGTCGTCCATGTCGTAGCGCGTGCGCCGCTCCATGGGCACGGGGGGCGCGTAGACGGCCGTGAGGTGATCGTAGGCGCCCTGGCGGTCCAGCTCGTAGAGCGGCACGGAGCGCATGGACAATTCGCCCGTGACCTCGTCCCCGGTGAAGAAGGCCAGCGCCGTCTCCTCGGGCAGAAGGTCCATCAGGCGCAGCTTCACGCTCCCGGCGCACTCGCGGCTGTGCATTTCCACCAGCAAAAGCGGCTCCTCGGGCGATACGCGGCTTTGCAAAAACGCCTCCGCCGCGTACAGCCGCACCCCGGAGGGCGCGCCTTCCACCAGCGAAAGGCACCGGGCGGCATGGCTCACGCCGGGCAGGACCTGCACCTGGACCCCGCGCGGCTTGAGGCGCTGGAGCTCGGAGACAGTTTCGTCAAAGGCCGCGTCGCTCACGGCGTAGCACACCGGCCCCTCGCCAAGCAGGCTCAGCAGCCTGACCGCCGCCGCGCGGTTGAAGGTGTCAAAGTCCTCGCACTGGTCATAGAGCGCGTCAAGCGTCTCAAAGGAGACGCCCTCCTTCCTGAGAAACTCCGCCATCGGGTGACGGCCCGTGCGCAGCACCACCCGCTGATTTTCGTGGAGCGCGCGCTCCACGCCGCGGGTCAGGAAGGCTTCCCCGCCGGTGCCCAGGGTTACGATGGTCAGGCGGTCCATGGGCTATTCCTCCTTCTTTTGTGCCCTGTGCCGCTCAAAGCGCTTGAGCAGGGGGGCCAGGTCCTCGCGCGTGAGCGCGCCGGTGATGAGCGCAAAGGCGGCATAGGCGGCGATGCCCAGCATGAGCAGCACCAGCGTCCACAGCCGTCCCGAGGGCAGCCAGCGGATGGCCAAAGCCACCACCGCCCCCATGAGTCCCGCAGCCAGGGCGGGCTTTAGCAGGATGTGGACGAGGTCGAGCTTCATGCCCGTGTATTTGCGCACGTACCACAGGTTGGGCAGCATGCTGATGGTATAGCAGGACAGGGAGGCGATGGGCGCGCCGTAGATGTTGATCTGCGGCATGCCGATGAGGGTATAGTTGAGGATGACCTTCGCCGCCACGCCCGCCATGAGCGTGTACATGGGGATGCGCTGCTTGCGCAGACCCTGCAAAATGCCGCTGGTGGACTGCACGACGGTAAAGAGCACGATGGTGAGGCTGGAGAGGCTGAGCAGCTCGGCGGTCACGCGCAGGGACTCGGGCGTATCAAAATGGTAGATCAGGCTGAGGATCTGGGAGGACAGGAGGCTCATGCCGATGGAGCAGGGCAGGCCCACCACGAACGACAGCCGCAGCCCCAGCGCGCTCTGACGGCGCATGGTCTTGCCGTCGCCGCGGGCCATGGCGCTGGAGATGGAGGGCACCAGGCTCATGGCGATGGCCACGGCCAGCGCCGTGGGCACGTTGATAAGGGTGATGACATAGCCGGAGTAGCGGCCGTAGAGGCCCAGGGCAGCCGTGCGCTCGATGCCCGCGTCCACCAGGCGGTTGAGCAGCAAGCCGCTGTCGATGAAGGAGGCGATGGGCACGATGCAGGCGCCCAGCGTGATGGGGATGCTCAGCGAAAGCAGCCGCCCCAGCAACGGACGGACCTCAAGGGGCGGCTCGTCCGGGTTTTGGGGCAGGGCCGCAAAGGCAACGCGCCTTTTGCGGTAGATGATATACATGTACAAAAGCGCCACGCCCTCGGCGATGGAGGTGCCCAGAAGCACGCCCGCCGCCGCGTAGGCCACGGAGATGCGCATGCCGAAATAGGCCAGGGGCAGGGCGACAAAGACCTTGCCGACCTGCTCGATGAGCTGGGAGATGGCGGTGGGCACCATGTTCTGCTGCCCCTGCATGAAGCCGCGCAGGGCCGACATCGTGCACACCAGCAAAAGCGCGGGCGCGATGGCCACAAAGCCCGGCTGGGTGGACGGGTCGCCCGAGCGCACGGCGAGGGAGGGGCTCATGACCACCATGAGCAGCATGGCCACAAACCCAAGGCTGGACAAAAGGCACAGCGCGACGTGGAAGATGCGGCGGGCGTTTCGGGGATCGTCCCGGGCGAGGGTGAAGCTGACCATGCGGCTGATGGCAACCGGAAGGCCTGCCGAAGAGATGGTGAGCAGCATGTTATAGGTGGGGAAAACCAGCTGGTAGGTGCCCATGCCCTCGTCCCCGATGAGCCAGGCCAGCGGGATGCGGTAGAGGGCGCCCACGATTTTGCAGATCAGGCCCACGACGCTGAGAATGGTCATGCCGCTGAGAATGGATTTCTGCGTATTGCTCAAAAACGAGCCTCCGTAACATGTTTTTCGCGGCGGAATATGGAAAAAACCGCGGCATGCCTATTATAAGCGCATTGCCACGGTTTCGCAAGGTTATGATTGCAGGGCGTTACTGCTCCATCTGACGGCCCACGATGCCCGCGGCGGTCTCGGCCACCTTGAGCTCTGCGTCGCCCATTTTGGCGCCCTGCTCCTTGGACAGAAGCAGCACCGCCCCGATGGCCTCGCCGTCGGCGATGATGGGGGAGACGACCTGCGCCGTATAGCCGGTGATGTCCTCCTCGTTGGTCACGGCTACGATCTTGCCGCCCCCCGCACGGTTGATGGCCACGGTCTGGCGGTTGGCGATGGCCGTCTCCAGATCATGGCTGATGGGCTTGTCGGCCAGCTCCTTCTTGCTCACGCCGCTGGCCGCCACCACCTGGTCGCGGTCCACGATGCAGGCGATGTGCCCCATGGAGCGGAAGATGGACTCCGTATAATCCTTGGCAAAGGCCGACATCTCCCCGATGGGGGAATACTTCTTGAGGATGACCTCGCCATCCCGGTCGGTGTAAATCTCCAGAGGGTCGCCGCTGCTGACGACATGGACATCGAAAACCTTGTCCCGTTGATTTCTGGCAGACTGGACGATCTGACAGTCCGGGACGCTTTCCGTGCCCGGTTTCAGAGCGGCGTCCTCTGCCGTGCAGGCGAGCAGGAGCTGATCGATATCGGTTTGGAGCTGGATTTCCAGATGGTCCTCGTAGACCTTGATGTGGTCGATGATGAGCCTGAGGTCGTTTCGCTCGAGCTTTTCCTTGGCGAGGATGTCTGAGAAGACATCCGTGGCGGTTTTCGCCACACGGTTTGCGCGCAGGATGGTGCTGCGCCTGTCGCCAAGCAGCTCGATCTGACGGGTCAGGCCTTCGATCCTGCGCTGGAGGTCGCTTTCCATCTCGTCGTAGGTCTCCTCCAGCAGCGCCTCCTGATCGGGATGCTTCATGATGTCGCGGATGCGCTGGCGCTTGGTGGCCTTGAGCTCCTCGTGCAGGTCGTCCAGCACCGAAGCGAGGTGATCGGCGGATTGCTCGGTTTCGACGACGCTTTCCGGTTCGGCGGCAAGGTCCTGATTCAGCCGCTCAATCATGGCAGCCGAGCTTTCCATTACGCGCCGGACATACAGCTTCATCAGCTCGTCCAGCCGGTCCGCGCGGATATGATGGCTGGTGCACCCGGCCGTGCCCCGACGGTGATAGGCGCCGCAGGTGTAGGCGGGGGCCAGGTCGCTGCGGCTCATGGCAAACATGGGGCTTCCGCAGTCTCCGCATTGAAGGAAGCCGGAGTAGGCGTTGTCGTACTTTTTGACGCCGCGGTAGTGGGAGCGGGAGCGGCGCTGACGCAGGGCGCGCGTGGCGGCAAAGGTGCGGCAGTCGATGATGGGCGGGTGGTGGTTTTCAATCACGATGTGCTCGCTTTCGTCCCGCGCCACATCCCGGCCGTTGATCTTGACGCGGGTGGTCTTGCCCTGGCGGAAGGTGCCGATGTAGAAGTCGTTGTCGAGAATGCCCTGCACGGTTACGATCGCCCATGCGCTTTTCACCGCGCGCCTGCTCTCCTCGCCGGCGGCCTCCCTGCGCAGCTGCTCTGACATGCGCGGCGTGGGGATGCCTAACTCGGTCAGGGCGTTGGCGATTTTCCTGTACCCCCAGCCGTCGTTGTTATAGTGGTCAAAGATGCGGCGCACGATGTCCGCCTCGCTGGGCACCACCTCAAATTCCTTTCGTTTGTTGATGGTGTAGCCGTAGGGCGCGGCGCAGATCCATTTTCCGTCCACCTGACGACGACGGATGACGTTTCGGACCTTCTTGCTGGTATCGGTGACGGGCATTTCGTTGATGAGGAACTGAAACTGGATCTTCAGCCAGTCATCGTCGTTGGGAAAGTCGATGCCGTCGCCGATGGAGATGATGCGCACACCGGCGTCCCGCAGATCCTCCAGCTCCACCAGGCCGCGGCTGTTGCGGCGGGAGAAGCGGGAAAAGTCCTTGACAAGCAGGATGTCAAAGGTATGGTCCATCAGGCCGCGACGCATCTGCTGATAGCCCTCGCGCTGCTCAAAAGTGTAGCCGGAGCGGTCCCGGTCCTCAAAGAAGCTGAGGCGGCTGCCCGGAAAGCGCTGCTTCACAAAGTCGCGGATGATGGCCTTCTGGTTTTCGATGGATACGTTGTCACGGTCCAGCTCATCGTCCACGGAGATGCGGGCATAGCCGGCAATGTCAAAGCCTCCTTCCCGCCTTCCTTCGGATATCATGCGCATCCCTCCCACAGGTGTTGGCCTATTTTCATGTCACAGACCTCATTGTATCTGAGAACAAGCGCCCCCGCAATCCTTGGTGCCAAAACGAGGAAAGGGATTTTTTCCCTGCTCGTGGCGCTTAACGCTCCGAGACGGACACCGCCCTGTCCTTTTCGCGCAGGGATGCAGGCTCCGTCGCTTTTTCTTTGTTGTATCGAAGCAGATCGCGCGTGCACTCAAACAGATCGCAGGAGCCGGACTGAAACACCGCCACGGTGTAGTTTCGCCTCCGATACTCACGGTACAGCGGAGTCAGCCTTGCCTTGACGGCCGGGTCATCCCTTTCGGCGCGGGTCAGCCAGACCTCGACGACTTTCTGCGCATCCCTCACGCTGATTTCCAACGAATCGCCCCCTGTTCTTCGGTAGTTTCCAGCTTTTGGGCGCGATTTATGCAGCGGGGTGAAGAAAAGCGCAGACCATTGCGATCGTCCGCGGGCTGCCGCACAGCCGGGAGACTGTCGGCCGGGCCGAAGCGTTTGACGGCTGGGGGGATTTGCGCAGCGAAGGAGAACTGGTTTAGGCGCAGGCCATGGGTGGAAAACCATGAGATGTCCGCCCGCTTTTTGCTTTGAAGGGAGCGTCATCACAAACGTTGCGCTTCCCGGATCGGCTTGGCGCGACATGCCCAAAAAGCCCATAACAGGCCCGAAATACAAGCAAGGAGGAAAACGGGTATGGATGGCTTTATCGAAACATACCTGCGTCATGCCGTCATACATGCGCAGAGCATGCTGTATGGTCTGCTTTGGACACCCATATCGCCCTGGCATGTTACTTTTTCGCTTCTTGTCAAAAAGGGCCGTTGATTCGCTCAACGGCCCTGGGGCGGGAAACGCTCCTCTGGACTTGCCGATTGTGCTCTTTACGCCTTTTCGAGCACTTCCCCCATCATCTGGTCCACCATGCTCAGCATGCGCGGCAGATGGAAGGGGCCCTTGAAGGTGCTGCCCTTGGTGGAGGGCATGGTGGGCTTGCCGTCGCGGCGCAGGTAGCCGTACCACTCGCCGTATTCCGGGTCGCTGAACACGCGCTTGCAGTAGTCCAGCGTTTTGGTGAACCAGTCGTAATACGCTTCGTTGCCGGTGTCACGGTAGGCCATCATGGAGGCGATGAGGATTTCGTCGTGCGGCCACCACAGCTTCATGTCGTGCTCGTATGCCTCCGGGGGCAGGCCCTTGCAGTCGATGAAGTAGAGAAGTCCGCCGTACTCCCTGTCCCAGCCCGCCTCGATGGCGTCGGTAAACACCGCTTCGGCCATGGCGTGCAGCTCCCGGTCGCCCAGGTAGTTGGCGTATTCCATCAAAAACCAGCTGCACTCGATATCATGGCCCGGATTGACCACGCGGCCCTCGGTCACATCACCCCGGAATTCGCCGTTTGGGCCCACGCTTTCCAGCGTGCAGCGCATGTCCGGCTTGCGGTGGTATTTGAAAATCTCCTCCACGCACTGGCGGGAGCGCTCGTTGTAGAGGGCGGCGTTGTCCGGGTCGGTGCGGCGCAAAACGGAGCTGATGTTGAGGTAGATCATGGGGTTGGCCAGCGCGCGGCCCGGGCGCGTGGCCGGGTCGGTCTTGGGGCCCATGCCCACGGGATCATCCATCAGGCCCTGGTTGAGCTTCCAGATGAGGTCGTAGGCGTCGCGCGCGCGCTGCATGCAGGCCGCATCGCCGGTAAGCGCGGCATATTCGGCGTTTGCGATGGCGTAAAAGCCCTCGGAGAAGCAGTAGCGGCGCTGGCGCAGGGGCTTTCCCTCCGCGGTGACGGTAAAATACATGCGGTTGCCCTTGTCACGGTTGATGCAGTGCGCCTCCATGAAGGCAAGGCAGCTCTTGGCCAGCTCCAGCCATTCCCGCTTCACGCCGTACACGCCGCAGAGGTAGGAAAACGTCCAGGCGCAGCGGCCCTGCATCCAGACGCTCTTGTCGGTGGAATACACCTTCCCCTCGCGATCCAGGCAGGTGTAGACGCCGCCGTGCTCCCGGTCCCAGCCGTTTTTCACCCAAAAGTCCGCACAGCGTTCCAGCTCCGCCCGCACCCATTCCCGCTGGGCCTCAAAAACCGATCTGTCCATACAGGGTTCCTCCTTTTAGTACTCCTCAAAGCTGTTGAGCCCGGAATATTTGCCGGAGGCAAAATGCGCCTCCATGGCCTTTGCAAAGGCCTCGTAGTCGTGCCGCTCCAGGGCTTCGACGATGGCCTCATGCTTTGCGATGGTGTTGTCCAGATGCTTGCTCTTCTCCTCCCGCTGAAAGTTCTCGTCCACGGACCAGATGGCCTCCAGCAGGGAGTTGAGGACGCTGTTGTTGAGGTGCCGGAACAGCGTCATGTGAAAGACCTTGTCGTCGGCGTGAAAAAAGATGCGCTGCTGCCACTTGGCCTTGATGGACTCCAGGTTTTCGCGGATGTTGCGGATATCCTCGCTGGTCAGGGCGAGATAGGCCTGGCGCATGTAGCTGAGCTCAATGGCCTTGCGGATCATCAGCATTTCGTGGATGGGCTTGCGCTCCTCGCCCACGGTGAAGAACAGCACGTTTTGAAAGATGAAATCCAGGTTGAATTCCTTCACCACCGTGCCGCGCCCGGGGCAGGACTGGATCATGCCCATCAGCTCCATGCTTTTGATGGCTTCCCGAAGCACGTTGCGGCTGACGCCCAGCATCTGGCACATGGCCTGCTCCGTGGGGAGCGAATCGCCGGCCTTGAGCTCGTGGGTGATGATATAGCTGCGAATCTCGCGAAATGTCTGGATGTAAAGCTTCTCCTCTTTCAAGTTCCTCATGGGCGCGTCCTTTCAGGATGGAGGTGTACGTCCTCAATGTCCCTTGAATTGTACAGCATTGCCTTTGCCTTTGTCAATCGCCATCCATCAATCCGAAAAGCGAATGATGTATACAATTCCAACAATTTGCGGTCAAATAAAAACGAAGAAACACACAAAAAGCAGTTGACAACAAATGTAGTTTGTAGTACATTTAACACGTACTTCCGAAACGCGAAATTTCGCCGAGGAAGATGTGACCGTTTCCAAAAAAATATGGCAAGGAGGAACCTATCCATGAAAAAGTTGTTCGCGCTGCTTCTGTGCCTCATGATGGTGCTGCCCATGGCTTCCCTGGCGGAAGAGAAGGTGGACATCACCCTGTGGACCTACCCCATCGGCAACTGGACCAACGCCGAAACGGTGGACGCCATCATCGCCAATTTCAACGCCGTGCATCCCAACATCAGCGTAACGGTTCAGTATCTGGACTATCAGTCCGGCGACGATCAGGTGACCAGCGCCATCGAGGCTGGCACCACCCCCGACATCATCATGGAAGGCCCCGAGCGCCTGGTGACCAACTGGGGCGCCGCCGGCAAGATGCTGGACCTGAGCGACCTGTGGACCGAGGAGGCCCTGGCGGACATCAGCGCCACCAGCGAGGCCGTCGTGGCCGCATGCAAGGGCGTGGACGGCAAGTACTACGAGTACCCGCTGTGCATGACCACGCACTGCATGGTCATCGACCGCGCCGCCTTTGAGGCCGCGGACGCGCTTCAGTACCTGGACGAGGAAACCCGCACCTGGACCACCGACGGCTTTGTGAGCGCCCTTCGCGCGCTGACCGAGGCCGGCTTCTATCCCACCGGCATCGTCTACTGCGGCGGCCAGGGCGGCGACCAGGGCACCCGCGCCCTCGTCAACAACCTCTACTCCGGCCAGTTCACCAACGCCGACCACACCGCCTACACCGCTGACAGCGAAGAAAACATCAAGGGCCTCCAGCTGCTGGTGGACCTGGTCAACGAGGGCGTTTTGACCGCCGATCCCGCCATCGTTGCGGGCGACGAGATCGCGCTGTTCTGCAACGGCACGGCCAAGATGAGCTTCTGCTGGAACGCCTCCGCGGCCGTGAGCAACAAGGCTTCCCTGGCCGAGGGCATCGATCCCCTGCCCATGGCCTTCCCCTCCGACGACGGCGTGCCTGAGCTGTGCGGCGGCATCTGGGGCTTCGGCATCTTCGACAACGGCGACGAGGCCAGGGCCGCTGCCGCCAAGGAATTCATCAAGTTCGTCTGCGACGACGCCGAGCAGGGCCCCCAGAGCGTGTATGCCACGGGCTTCTTCCCGGTGCGCGCCTCCTTCGGCGACATCTACACCGGCACCGACAAGGCCGAGAACGCCGAGTTCGCCATCTTCATGCCCTACCTGGGCGACTACTACAACGTGACGCCCGGCTGGAACACCCAGCGCACCGAATGGTGGAACATGCTGCAGCGCATCTTTGCGGGCGGCGATGTGGCGACCGAGGCGGGCGTGTACGTGACCAACTCCAACGCAAGCATTACCCAGTAAGCGCGCGCACTTTGCCATGGCGCTCCCCCGCTGCCCAAGGGAAGGGGGGGAGCGCCATGCTGTCAATGAGGGGGAAATTGGATGCAAAAAACGATCAACATTTCCCGCGAGCTGAGGGCCACGCGCCGCCGCGAGAACGTTGCGGGCTACCTGTTCATGGCGCCCAGCCTGCTGTTTTTCCTGGGGTTTGTCATCTTCCCGATGGGCATGTGTCTGGTGACCAGCACGTTCAACTACACCATGACCGACTTCAGCTTCATCGGGCTTCAAAACTTCGCCGAGCTCTTCTCAGACGCCATCTTTGGAAAGTCCCTCGTCAACACCGTCATCATCGTGCTCACCAGCGTGCCCACCGTATGCTTCTTCTCGCTGTGGGTGGCGTCGGTCATCTACAAGCTCCGGGACGTGTACACCTCGTTTTACCGCTGCGTGTTCTACCTGCCCGTCGTGACCGGCTCCGTGGCCGTGACGGTGGTGTGGAAGTGGATGTTCAACCCCTACTACGGCCTGCTCAACTACGTCTTTAAGGAGCTGGGCATCCTCTCGCGCAACCTCAACTGGCTGGGCTCGCCCGACACGGCGCTGTGGTGCATCATCCTGATTCTCTTCACCACGTCCATCGGCCAGCCCATCGTGCTCTACGTCTCGGCGCTGAGCAACGTGGACCATTCGCTGGTGGAAGCCGCCGAGGTGGACGGCGCGACCAACATGCAGGTGTTCTGGCGCATCAAATGGCCGCAGATCATGCCCACCACGCTCTACATTCTGGTCATCACCACCATCAACAGCTTCCAGTGCTTCGCGCTGATTCAGCTGCTGACCTCGGGCGGCCCCAACTACGCGACCAGCACCATCATGTACTACATCTACTACGAGGCCTTCAAATTGCAGCGCTATGGCTACGGCAGCGCCATGGGCGTGATCCTGGCCATCATCATCGCGGTGTTCAGCGCGTTGCAGTTCCGCCTGGCCAAGAGCGATCAGTAAGGGAGGAAGCAGAATGGATCACAGCGTTCAAAAGACCACTCCCTACAGGATTGTCAGCATCCTCCTGCTGATCGTGCTGGCCGTGCTCATGATCTTCCCGCTGTACTGGATCATCACCGGCTCGTTCAAGGACGCGCGCACCATCAACAGCGCCACGCCGGTGTGGTTCCCCGTAAACCCCACGCCGGACAACTATGCGCGCCTGTTTGAGCGCCCGGCCGGCATCTGGATGTTCAACACCGTGTTCATGTGCGTCATGAGCATGCTTCTGACCTGCGGCGCGGCCGCGATGGGCGGGTATGCGCTGGCCAAGAAGCGCTTCACGGGCCGGGTGGTGCTCTTCAGCGTCTTTGTGTGCGCCATGGCGCTTCCCAAGCAGGTCATTTTGATTCCGCTGCTCAAGGAAATGGCGTTTCTTGGCCTGCACAACACCCTCTGGGCGGTCATCTTCCCCACGGTGGGCTGGCCCTTCGGCGTGTTCCTGATGAAGCAGTTTTCCGAAAACATCCCCGGCGAAATGCTGGAGGCGGCGCGCATTGACGGCGCGGGCGAGGCGAGGACCTTTGTCAACATCGTCTTTCCCATGATTAAGCCCGGCGTGGGCGCGCTGGCCATCTTCACCTTCATCACCGCCTGGAACGACTACTTCCTCCAGCTCATCATGCTCAACGACATGGACGTGCTGACCATCTCCCTGGGCATCGCCAAGCTGCAAAGCGAGCTGAGCACCGATTACGGCCTGATTATGGCCGGCGCGGCGCTGGGCAGCGTGCCAATCATTCTGATTTTCCTGATGTTCCAGAAGTTCTTTACCCGCGGCATCACCATGGGCGCGGTAAAGGGCTGATACCGGCAAAGGGGGCAACAAGCCATGAACATTGAAAGATACCGGGGCGTCATCCCCGCCTTCTACGCCTGCTACGACGAGGCGGGACAGGTGAGCGCCGAGCGCACGCGCGCGCTGGCGCGGCATCTGGTCAACAAGGGCGTCAAGGGGCTGTATGTGGGCGGCTCCTCGGGAGAATGTATCTACCTGGAAAAAGAGGAGCGCATGGCCATCCTCGAGGCCGTCATGGCCGAGGTGAAGGGCGAATGTACGATCATCGCGCACGTGGCCTGCAACAACACCCACGAAAGCTGCCAGCTCGCCGCCCACGCCGAGAGCCTGGGCGTGGATGCCATCGCCAGCATCCCGCCCATCTACTTCCATCTCCCCGACCATGCCATCGCGGCCTACTGGAACGCCATCTCCGACGCCGCGCCGCATACGGACTTCATCATCTACAACATCCCCCAGCTGGCGGGGGTGGCGCTGAGCGTGCCGCTGCTGCGTGAGATGCGCAAAAACCCGCGCGTGATCGGCGTCAAGAATTCCTCCATGCCCACGCAGGACATCCAGATTTTCAAAGCCGAGGGCGGGGAGAACTTCGTGGTCTTCAACGGCCCGGACGAGCAGTTCGTGGCGGGCCGCGCCATCGGCGCCGACGGTGGCATCGGCGGCACCTACGCGGTGATGCCCGAGCTGTTTCTGGCCATGGACCGGCTGATCCGCGAAGGCAGGCTGGAGGAGGCCCGCAAGGCGCAGTACGCGGCCAACGACATCATCGCCCAGCTATGCGCCTGCCGTGGCAACCTCTACGCCGTGATGAAAAAGGTGCTGGAGAAGCGCGAGGGCCTGCTGCTGGGCAGCGTGCGCGCGCCGCTCCCCCCCGTTTCGGACGCGGACCTGCCGCAGATTGAAAAATGCGCCGCCATGATCGGCGACGCGGTGCAGAGGCTCGCTTAAAGCGCCCGATGGCGCCCTGAAACGGATTCCCCTCAGGCCGTTGACCAAGCCAGGTCAACGGCCTCAGACTGCTGACAAACACTTTCCGGGAGGTTTGGAGGGCCCGCAGGCCCTCCAAAGTGGATTCGTATCGCCCGGCTTTGCCGGGCGGGCGGGGAGTTTGCGCCCCTGGGCGCAAACATTTCTTAAGCATCTGGCGAAAAAGGCCACCGCAGGCGGACTTTTTCGACAACCTGAGGCCGTTGACCAAGCCAGGTCAACGGCCTTTTTGGTGATGCGGGGCCCGGGGAAAACGCGGCGTCAGCGCCCCGTGCGGCCGCCGCGCTTTCTCAACCCGGCCAGAAGCGCCGCGCAGCACAGGCTGAGCGCCATCAGCACAAGCCACAGCCCCGTATGGCTGTCATCGCCCGTCTTGGGCGGAAGGACGACCCTGCGGTTGACAAAGCGCGCCGTCGCCGTGCCGTCCGGCTCGATTAAGCCCTCCGCGCCCTCCGAGGAAACCGTGTATGCTTCGTTTGCTTCCTCCTGCACAAGGTAGCCCACGCCCGCGGGCAACCCGCTCGCCGTTACGGTCTCGCCGTGCCGAAGGGTAAACTCCGCCACGCCGGAACGGAAGGTCATTTCGCCGAATCGCCCGTCCACCGCGCGATCGCTCAGGATAACGGTAAAGCCAAAGGCCGTCTTGGACGACAGGTTGCTTCCGCTCACGGTCTTGCTTACGCTCAGGTTCCCCCGCGGGATGCTCTTCATGTTCGTAAACGCCGCCGTGGCGGTCCCCTCGGCCGGAATCCGACCACTGGCGCCGGTGGCCCGGGTGGTATAGCCATCCTGACTGGCTTCGGTCTCGCTCACGAAATAGTCAATCCCCGCGGGCAGGCCCGTGGCGGTCATGGCCTGGTTATGCTTTAGGGTGAACGTCGCCTTGCCGCCTGTGAAGATCATGCCGCCGTAGTCGCCGCTGATGCCCGTATCGCCGAGCGTGACGGTGAAGTTCCATTCCCTGTCGGTTTCGCCCGCGTTCCCGGCGACCGTCTTTGTTACGGTTAGGCCGCCATATACGTTTTTGGTATTGGTGAACGCCGCCGTGTCGGTCGCATTGGCTTGGATTTTACCGAGGATGGTGCCTCCGTCTGGCGTGGTGACATAGCCGTCCTTACCGGCTTCTGTCTCGGTCACGGTGTAGGAAATCCCCGCGGGCAGACCCGTGGCGACCTTTTGCTCGCCGTGCTTCAAGGTGAACGTCGCAATGCCGCCTGTGAAGCTCATGCCGCCGTAGTTACCGCTGATGCCCTTGTCGCCGAGCGTGACGGTAAAATTCCATTTCCTGCCGGTTTCGCCCGCGTTCCCGGCGACCGTCTTTGTTACGGTCAGGCCGCCATATACGTTTTTGGTATTGGTGAACGCCGCCGTGGCGGTCGCATTGGCTTGGATTTCGCCGCGGATGGTGCCTCCGTCTGGCGCGGTGACATAGCCGTCCTCACCGGCTTCTGCCTCGGTCACGGTGTAGGAAATCCCCGCGGGCAGACCCGTGGCGGTCTTTTGCTCGCCGTGCTTCAGGGTGAACGTCGCCTTGCCGCCTGTGAAGCTCATGTCGCCGTAGATATCGCTGATGCTCGTATCGCCGAGCGTGACGGTGAAGTTCCATTTCCTGTCTTTATCGCCCGCGTTCCCGGCGACCGTCTTTGTTACGGTCAGGTCGCCTCGGAGGATGGTTTTTGAATTGATAAACGATGCCGTGGCGTCTGCACCGGCTTTGATCTCACCGCTGGCAGCACCTCCGCCTGGCGTGGTGACATAGCCGTCCTCACCGGCTTCTGTCTCGGTCACGGTGTAGGTGGCATTGACAGGGATGCCTTCAATGGTAATTTTCTGTCCGTGTTTCAAGCGGATGGTCGCTTTTCCAGCGCTGTCAAACGTGAGCGTGTCATTTGGTGGCTGGTCGACGCCTTCGATGCTTTCACCCTTGTAGTCGAAGTCGCCGCTCAAGGCCGTTCCGTTCGCGTTCTTTAGCTCAATGGTGAATTCCCATGCCTTCTTTTTGTCTCCGTCCGCGCCCCCTACCGTTTTTTCTACGGTCAGACGCTGATCGTTTTTGGTATTGGTAAACTCTGCCGTGGCGGTGTTATCGTCTTCGATCGTGCCGATGATGGTGCCGTCTGGCGCGGTGACATAGCCCTCCTTATTCGCTTCTGTCTCGGTCACGGTGTAGATGACATTGGCAGGGATGCCTTCAATGGTAATTTTCTGCCCATGCTTCAAGCGGATGGTCGCTTTTCCATCGCTGTCAAACGTGAGCGTGTCATTTGGTGGCTGGTCGACGCCTTCGATGCTTCCACCCTTCTTGTAGTGGAAGTCGCCGCTCAAGGCCGTTTCGTCCGCGTTCTTTAGCTCAATGGTGAATTCCCATTCCCTGCCGGTTTCGCCCGCGTTCCCGGCGACCGTCTTTTGGACGGCCAGATTGCCGACGATTGGATCGTTTTTCACCTTTACGGTCACGTCGCCGGTGAACAGGGCGGT
Organism: uncultured Eubacteriales bacterium; assembly: GCA_958448555.1. GTDB lineage: Bacteria > Bacillota > Clostridia > Christensenellales > Aristaeellaceae > Limiplasma. The sequence goes on from CAUDEL010000001.1 coordinate 65,372, forward strand.
CAGGTCGGTCAGGTTGGCGCCGGTCAGGTCGGTATGCGGGGTGCCGCTATGGCGGGTATGGAGCTTACACTGCTCAACCAGCAACGCGGACCAGCCCGTGTCGGTTTCCTGCGCGGTGATTCCGGGGCCGCCGCTTGCCGCCAGCTTGACCGTGGTTTGATAAAGCCCGTCGCAGCGGTCTCCCGAATGATTGGCCGAATGGTCCAGGTGCATGCCAACCGGCGTGGTAGCGACGCTGGTTGGAGCGGTTCCGTACAGATACCATTGTGCATCTCCCGGAGAGTTTTCTGTCACAGAATAGGCGGGATGATAGACAACGCCCTCTACGGGGGAGAAGGCGGGGTCATTGCCTGTGCTGCCTTCGATGATCTTCCGCCACTGGAAAACTTCATGGATCTCGGTTTGTGTGGTATAGAACTTGGCTACGATCTGGTTCAGGGTGGTGTCCACTGTGTCCTTGGAGGCAAACTGCGCCATGGAGTTTACCAGGCGGCCCACGCCCCGCTCCACGCTGATTCCGTCCTCCGCCGTTCCGGCGTTGGCGTATACGCCGGTGTCGTTGACGATGACCTTGACTTGGGTCGCGTTTTTGGTGTAGCCATCGGGGGCGGCGGTTTCCACAAGGTAGTAGGTGCCGTTGGGAATGGCGGTGAAGGTTGCCACGCCATTGACGGTAGTCCGCGTTCGCACGTCGGTAGCTGACGGGTTATATGTCCCGTCTGAGGCTGGACGCAGCTCAAAGATCGCGCTGCCGTCCGTAATCAGATCGCCGTTCTGATCCAGCTTCTGAACGGTCAGGTCGTTGCGGATATTGGGCACGTACAGGTTGACCGCCGCCATGCGGTTCATGGGAGACGTGATTTCAAACGTATTTTCTTCGTTGATAGCCTGCGGGTCTTTCTGATCGGAAAAGTAATAAGCGATCCGATAACTGCCTTCCGCTACGCCGGCTTCCACGTATTTTTTGACGTCGCCGGGCAGCTCGTCGATCATGGCGGTATAGCTTCCGCTGCTGGAGAGCACGAAGCGGTAGAGATTCGCCTCTCGGATGCTTTTCCAGCTATCGTCCGCCGCTACGGTCCAGCCGGTAGCGGGGCTGCCGGAGATGGGGAGCCACTTCTCTCCCACCTTCTTGAAAACCACGGCGAACATAAGGTGGTCTTCGGGATCGAATTCGGCCGTTCTGCCTGCATATTCAATGTTTTCCTCGGTGGTGGCGGTCAGGCGGGCCACGGCATGAGCGCCGGTTTGCCAGTGATTTTTGGAGAGCAGGAACGGCGGCGAATCCGGCTGAGACTGATAGAAATACAATTCCAGATCGCCGCTGGATCGGTACCCGGGCGGCGAGCTGGTTTCCCGCAAAATCAGCGCGGTGGTTTCGTTTGTCAGGTCTTCTGGTTTCAGCTTGTCAATGAGCTTCTGAATGGTCAGCAGGTCATTGTCTTCATCCAGCAGGATGATGCGGCCCTCGGCATCGGTGGTTCCTTTGGCAAGAGGCTTGCCGGCATCGTAGCTGCCATCCCCCCGGGGCACCGCTTCGTAAAGTTCAAAGTCCCGATCGGGCAGGGGTTTGCCGTCCTGGTCGATTTTGTAGATATTGCTTTCAGGCACGTATACCAGATTGTATTTCAGCGACATGTTCGAGTCGACATTGCCGCGCTCCAGATAGAAAAAGTCCAGCGTGTGGTAGGTCTCGTCAGGAAGGGTATTGCCAAGATAGCCCAGAATCTGACCCAGCGTTCGACCCTGGGAAGCCCCATTGATTGTAATCACGCCCGTTGCAAAGTTGATGGACAGGGATGCCATGTCATGAATACCGCCCAGATCGGCGACAAGCACGCCGTCAATGAAGACCCATACGTCGTCGTCTCCTGAGAATTCATATGTGATCGGGGTTTTTTCAGGGTCATCGTCATCTGTATACCCACCATTCTGCTGCACGAACCGGGTGGACATATGCAGGCCGAAGTAATGGTTGATGAGAGCGTTATCGGAGCGCAGGTCTGAATTGTAATATTCTGTTCCTTCAAAAAAACCACGACTGTCTGTCTGCACAGCATTGAAAGGGAAAAACTGACCGTCTGGCGATGAGCCCCCGGCTAAAACGCCCGGCCGGTCATACAGCCGGAAGTTGTTCGAATCGCCATGACTCGACGTTTGATAATAAACGGCGTAATTCTTCGTGCTGTCATAGGCATAGTAATCGTCCTCGTTGATTGACAGCAGGCCCTGCACATCTTTATAGACGGCCTTGCCATTATGCAGGCGGTCCGGGTCAAACAGATACGCCAGCGATTCGCCGCCCTGCCTGCCTTGCATGTAGTCCGTACCCGGCACGCCTTGGTTCAGCACAGGGTAGCCGTCGTAGCCCAATTCATTGGCCACGATACCTTTACGGGGGGATGGATCTTCTGATCCTGTCCACGTGTTCCAAAGCCCGTGCCTATATTGCTCATGATCCATGCCTTTGCCAAACAGCAGCGCATGGCCGTTGTTGATGCCCTGATTTTCGAAACCGTCGGATACCTCGTCATCCCGCTCTGTCTGCCCCGTCAGCCAGTAATCGAACAGATTGATGGTCGTGCCCAGCGGCGAGACGCCCACGAAGGTATACTTCTCATAGGCGGGGTCGCCGCTGGGAAGCTCACCCGCGGCCGCGACGGAAACGGGGAGCATGGCGGCCAGCAGCAGGGCCACGAGCAGACAAGCGCAGACTCGGTTCTTCAGCATTGGTATGGTCCTCCTTAAACAGCTTTCGGAGCGAACACCCGCGGCCCGGGTGCCTTGTGATCCTGGAATGGAGCGCGGCAGGGACCGAAATGCCATGCCACACCGGCCCGGAATCAATATTCCGTGACGTTATTTAAACGGAGTATCACATCATTATATTTAAACAGGTTAAACTGCTGTTGAACCAATATTGTTCACTCAAGCAACCCTGACCGAGGGACGTTAAGGCTCTCAACTCCTCAAAACAAATTGCAATTCGGTGATTTTCAAGCGTTTCAACGAAAAGCAGCCGTTGCGGACAAAACTGTACGGCAAGCAGGAGTTCTTTTTTTTTCACATCCGTATGGACGCGATACACCCGGCAAAAACGCAGAGCTTTGTTCAGTTCGGACTTTTCAAATCCAAAAACAGGAAAAAAAGCTTGAATTTCTAGCAAAAGCGGGTTATAATTGGGTCGGATTTTTATCGTATAAAACGACTTGTCTTGGGGAAAAGGGACGGAATATTGATTCCGTCTATACCACCAGCCCCAGCTGTTCCAGCCGCCGCCGATGCTCCGCGCCGGATGTCATCAGGTACAGCCGGGTGGTCTCGATGGAAGAGTGCCCCAGCACGTCGGCAAGCTGCACGATGTCCCGGCACGACCTGTAAAACACCGTCGCGAACAGGCGGCGCAGGTTGTGGGGAAACACCTTGGACGGCCGAACCCCCGCACGCACGCACAGCCCCTTTAGCTCCGCCCAGATCTGATGGCGGCTGATCTCCCTGCCGCTGCGCGTGCGGAAGACCGCACCCGAGGAGATGTCCCGCGCCTGCGCGTACCGCAGCAGCTTGCGGCACAGCTTGCCGGAAAGCAAAATCACACGGATCTTGCCCTTGAGCGCGATTTCCGCGCAGCCGCGCCGCGCCGCCTCCACCGTGATATAGCGCGCTTCGCTGACGCGCATGCCGGTTGCCGCGAGCGTTTCCATCAACAGGCAAAGCCGCTCCCGGCCCAAAGCGCAGGCCGCCGTATACAGGCGGTGATACTCGCCGCGCGTCAGCTCCCGGCTCGCCTCCCGAAACAGCCTGCGCTGTACCCGCAGGAACCTCACCCGGCACCCGTCCCAGCCCAGAAAGCGGAACAGGCCGTTCATGGCCGCCAGCATGGCATTGATGGAAGCCGGCGCATAGCCCTCCGCCGTCAGGCTGGCTTTCCATTGGGCCGCCAGTTCCCTGGTCACCTCCCGGCCGTGGAGCCAACATGCGAATGAAGACACCGCCCGTCGGTACTTATCTACCGTCTCGGGGCTTTTTTCTTCCTCGCGCATGGCATGGCAGTATGCCGCCAAACGCTCCGCCGTCAGTTCGTATCCCATGACGCTCTCCCTCTTTTCCCTCGTACATCGGCGTCCGTTCCCGTTTCGGCGCTTCCCCTGTCAAATCGGGACGGCGGCGGAGCGCAGGCATGGAAAGGACTTTTTCATAGTGACAGGACCCGGATGCCGAAGGGTTGTGCCGCCTCCTCGCCAAATCGCGGCTTCCTCCGCGATTCCCTGTACGTTCTGGTCAAAATATCCGGGCGATAAGACATACATTCGCCATAAAAAATAACAAAACCTTCCTGCCCGGCGATTTGGACAAAAAAAACGCGGGCCCGGCGGTCTCCTTTCGCCGGGCCCGGCGGCGCCGTCACCCCGCCTCGCACGGACCGCCGTCCCAGCCAGCCCGCCTGGCCAGGCTGTCCATGGCCGCGCAGAACCGCTCCCACGGTTTCCATGTTGTCAGCAGCCGGTCGCCCTCGCGAATTCGAAGGGTTCGTCTGATCTCCTTGGGAATGACCACGCGCCCAAGCTCGTCAATTCTGCGCACAATCCCCGTTGCCCGCAATGTTTCCAGCCTCCTTGACGGCGGTGCAACGCTTATGCCGCATTGCTTTGCCGTTTGTCTTTGCATCCCTAGTATGGAATTTGGAGGGGCGATTATGCGGCGGAAAGATCTGCCACGGCGCGCGGGGGCGCCGCGCTGCCAAATGCCGGCAGGAAAGTTGCGGCCAAGGGACCGTCTTACGTGGGGCGGGTGGAAAAGATTTGCAAAGAACGCGAAGCCCGGCATCGCCGGGCTTCGCGCTGACTGCTGACAAACACTTTCCAGGAGGTTTGGAGGGCCCGCAGGCCCTCCAAAGTGGATTCGTATCGCCCGGCTTTGCCGGGCGGGCGGGGAGTTTGCGCCCCTGGGCGCAAACATTTCTTAAGCATCTGGCGGAAAAGGCCGCCGTAGGCGGACTTTTTCGACAAACTGAACGCGAAGCCCGGCGATGCCGGGCTTCGCGTTGCGGGATGCGTCAGGCGCGGACCGTGGCGCCGTAGGTGTCGGCGCACACGCGCATGACCTTTTCCATGGCCGACTGGACCTCCTCGTCGGTGAGGGTGCGGTCGGAGGCGCGGAAGGTCAGGGAGAAGGCGACGCTCTTTTTGCCGGGCCCCACCTGGGCGCCGCGGTAGACGTCAAAGAGCTCGATGCTCTCCAAAAGCCTGCCGGCGGCCTTGCGCATGGCGGCCATCAGCGGGCCCACGGCCACAGCTTCGTCCATGACCAGCGCCAGGTCGCGCGCAACCGCCGGGAAGCGAGGCAGGGGCTTCATCTCGCCCATGGGACGGAAGGCCTCCAGAAGCGTTTGCAGGTTGATTTCCGCGATCACGGCGCGCCGGGGCATGTCGAAGCGCTCGCGTACATCGGGGTGCACCTCGCCCACGGCCGCGAAGGTCACATCCCCGCGGACCAGGCGGGCGCAGCGGCCCGGGTGATAGTAGGCGTCGCCGCCGGGGACGACCTCGCAGGTGACGCCGGCCGCGCGCAAGATGGCCTCCACCGCGCCGCGCACGGTGAAGAAGTCCTCCTGCGGGCCGTAGGCGCCCAGGCACAGGGTCTGGGTTTCGGTGGGCAGGCCCTCCTGCGTGCGGTGATGATGGTCGAACACCGCCGCCATCTCGTAGAGGCGGGCGGCCGCGGTCGAGTGGTTCATGTTGAAGGCCAGGGTGCGCAGCATGCCGCAGGCCAGCGTGGGGCGCATGACGGCGGCGTCCTCGCCCAGGGGGTTGAGGATGGGCATGGGGTCGTTGCGCAGGTCATCCTGCGGCAGGCCCAGCTTTTCGATCTCCTTGACGCCGGTGAAGCTGAAATTCATGATCTCCAGATAGCCCATGCCGGTGAGCAGGCGCGCGGCGCGGTTCTTGAGCGCCTTCATGGGGCTGACGCCGCCCTGGGTGGTCTGGCCGCTGAGGGGCGTAGCCGGAATGTGCTGATAGCCGTAGATGCGCAGACATTCCTCGCAGATGTCGGCCTCGCCGTCCAGGTCCTCGCGGAAGGCGGGGACGGTCACGGTGAGGGTGTCGCCGTCGCGCTCGCAGCCGAAGTGCAGCTTTTTGAGGATGCGGACCATGTCGTCGGCGGGGATGTCCACGCCCGCGCGCTCCTGGATGTTTTTCACGCTGGCGGTGATGACCTGCGTGGGCCGGGGGGCGGGGTAGAGGTCGATGACGCCCGAGACGACGTCGCCCGCGTCCAAAAGGTTGACCAGCATGCAGGCGCGCTCCAGCGCCTCCATCACCGTGCCCGGGGCCACGCCGCGCTCAAAGCGGCCGCTGCTCTCCGTGCGCATGCCCAGCGCGCGGCTGGTCAGGCGGATGGCCGTGCGGTCGAACGCCGCGCACTCGAACATCACGTCCGTGGTGGCTTCGGTGATCTCGCTCTCCTCGCCGCCCATGATGCCGGCCAGGCCCGTGGCGCGCTCCTCATCGCAGATGACCAGGTCGTCGGTGCGCAGGGCGCGCTCGTTTCCGTCCAAAGTGGTCAGCGTCTCGCCGGGATGGGCGCGGCGCACCACGATCTGCCGCCCGCGCACCTTGCTCAGGTCGAAGGCGTGCATGGGATGGCCGTACTCGATCATGATGTAGTTGGTGATATCGACGATGTTGTTGATGGCGCGAAGGCCCGCGCCGTGCAGGTATTTGCGCAGCCACAGGGGCGAGGGCGCGATGCGCACGTTCTTGATGACGCGCGCGGCGTAGCGCGGGCACAGGTCCGGCGCCTCCACGCGCACCTTCACCTCGTCGTGGATATCTCCGCCCGCCTCGGTCACGGTGATTTCGGGGGCATGGAATTCGGTGTCCAGCGCCGCCGCCGTCTCGCGCGCGATGCCCAGGGCGCACAGGCAGTCCGGGCGGTTGGCCAGAATCTCAAAATCCACCGCCGTGTCGTCGATGCCCAAAATGGGCTTTACGTCCGCGCCCAGGGGGTAATCCTCCTGGAACACCAGAATTCCCTTTTCCTCGATGTTGGGGTAGAGCTCCGTGGGCACGTGCAATTCCTCGCCCGAGCAGATCATGCCCTCGGAGATCAGGCCGCGCAGCTTGCCCTTTTTGATCTTCACGCCGCCGGGCAGGCGCGCGCCGTCCAGGGCCACGGGCACGAGCTGGCCCGCCGCCACGTTGGGCGCGCCGCAGACGATGTGCAGCGCCTCCGGGCCGCCCACGTCCACGGTGCACTCGTGCAGGTGCGTGCCCTCCACGTCCTCGCAGGTGAGCACGCGGCCCACCACGACCTTCTCCATCCCGCCGCTGATGTCCTCGGCGCCCTCCACGGCGGTGCCGGCCATAATCATGCGCCGCGCATATTCCTCCGGGCTCACGGGGATGTCCGCGTACTGCCGGATCATGTTCATCGCAAGTTTCAACGAAAAACGCCTCCTTTTCCCACGCTTACCTCAGCTGGCCCAGAAGCCGCGCGTCGCCCTCATAGAGCAGGCGCATGTCGCGGATGCCGTAGCGCTGCATGGCGATTCGCTCCAGGCCGATGCCAAAGGCGAAGCCGCTGTACTTCGCCGGGTCGATGCCGCACATCTCAAGCACCTTGGGGTTGACCATGCCCGAGCCCAGGACCTCGATCCAGCCGGTGCCCTTGCAGATGTTGCAGCCCTTGCCGTGGCAGCTGACGCAGGTGAGGTCCACCTCGGCGCTGGGCTCGGTGAAGGGGAAGAAGCTGGGGCGGAAACGGGTGGTCACATCCGGCCCGTAGAGCTTCTTGGCAAACGCCTCCAGCGTGCCGCGCAGGTCGCTCATGCGCACGTGCTCGTCCACCACCAGGCCCTCCATCTGATGGAACACCGGGCTATGGGTGGCGTCCACCTCGTCGGAGCGGTAGACGCGGCCCGGGCAGATGATGCGGATGGGCGGCTTGCGGGTGAGCATGGCGCGCGCCTGCATGGGGCTGGTGTGCGTGCGAAGGACGATGTTTTCATCCATGTAGAAGGTGTCCTGCGCGTCGCGGGCGGGGTGGTTCTTGGGCAGGTTCATCAGCTCGAAGTTATAGTGGTCCAGCTCTACCTCCGGGCCCTCCATCACCTCAAAGCCCATGCCCGTGAAGCACTCGATCATCTCGTTCATCACCAGCGTGATCGGGTGCTCGCTGCCCACCCGGGGCAGGGGGCGCGGCTCGGTGACGTCGATGGTTTCGCTCTTGAGCGCGGCCTCGCGCTCGATGGCCTGGATGCGGGACTGGACCTCATCCATGCGCTCGGTCAGCCACTGGCGCACCTCGTTGATCTGCGCGCCTACCTTGGGGCGCTCCTCGGGCGCGAGCTGGCCCATGCCCTTGAGCAGCGCGGTCAGCTCGCCCTTTTTGCCCAGCACCCGCACGCGCAGGCTTTCCAGCGCCGCGGAGCCGCTGAGCGAGGACAGCTCCTCCTCGACCCGCCTTTTGATGTCGCTGAGCGTTTCGACTACAGACATGACAGGTTCCTCCTTACCAAATTTGCGCTTGCAACAGAAAAGCCCCCGTCCCACACGCCATGGGACGAAGGCTGCCGCCGCGTTGTACCACCCAACTTCCGCACGGGCGGCCCCGGGGGGACGCGCCGATGCGCTCTGGACCAGTAACGCGGCCTAAACGTTTCCCTCTACTTGAGAGCGTTCAAAGGAAAGGCTCGGAAGCGAATGTCCCGCGGCCCCGGCAGGCGGCTTGCAGCCCGCGCCTTGGCGCGTGCCGCCCTCTCTGGGTCAGGGCGATGAGGCGGGCGTTGTTCTTCGTCATCGCACAGGCATTATAGCACGGGTTTTGCCGTTTGGCAAGCGGCTCAGTCCATGCCCTCCATGCCCTCGATGCCCTGCGAGGAGCGCGCGGGGGCGGCGGGCGGCGGCGCGGCCTCAAAGGCGTCCTGCGCCATGCAGCGCAAGACGCACTGGCGCGCCATGGCCGTCAGGCTCATGCCCTGCGTGCGGGCATAGGCCTGCCAGCGCTGGCGGTCCTCCGGGGTCAATTCGATATTGACCTGCACGCGGCCGTTTCTGGCGCGGTAGCGGTCCGTGGCCTGCTTCTGAGCGGGGGTCTGGGGCATGGGCGTCGCCTCCCTTGCTTATACGTTCAATTCCTGCTTTTCGCCGAGCAAAGCGCGGTTTGCCTCCAGCACGGGGCGAATGACCCCATCGAGGAATTCCTCCACCTGCTCCCGGCTGCGGCCGGTGAAGTTGGCGGGGTCGAGGATGGCCTCGATCTCCCCGCGCGTGACGCGGAAGGCCGGGTCTAGGGCGATGCGGTCGATCAGGTCGTTTTTCCCGCCCTCCTCCTTGACCACGCGGGCCGCGGCCTGGCTGTGCACGCGCAGCTTTTCGTGCAGCTCCTGCCGGTCGCCGCCGCGCTTGACGGCGTCCATCATGATGTTCTCGGTGGCCATGAAGGGCAGCTCGTTCATCACGCGGGCGCGGATGACCTTTTCGTACACCACCAGCCCGTCGCAGACGTTCATCATGATGTTGAGGATGGCGTCCACGCCCAGAAACGCCTCGCTCACGGCGATGCGGCGGTTGGCGCTGTCATCCAGGGTACGCTCAAACCACTGGGTGGCGGCGGTGATGGCGGCGTTGAGCGTATCGACCATGACGTAGCGGCTAAGGGAGGTGATGCGCTCGCAGCGCATGGGGTTTCGCTTGTAGGGCATGGCGGAGGAGCCGATCTGGCTCGCCTCGAAGGGCTCCTCCATCTCCTTGAAGTTTTGCAGAAGGCGCATGTCATAGCTGAACTTGCTGGCCGACTGCGCGATGCCCGAAAGGGTGCTGACGACCATGTAGTCCATCTTGCGGCTGTAGGTCTGGCCGCTGACGGGCACCACGCGCGAAAAGCCCATCTCGGAAGCGATGTCCCGCTCGATCTGATGGATTTTTTCGCTGTCGCCGCCCAGCAGCTCCACAAAGCTGGCCTGCGTGCCGGTGGTGCCCTTGCTGCCCAGCAGCGCGAGCGTGGCGATGCGGTGCTCGATTTCCTCAAAGTCCATGTAGAGCTCATTGAGCCACAGGGTGGCGCGCTTGCCCACGGTGGTGAGCTGCGCGGGTTGCAGATGCGTGTAGGCCAGGGCCGGCAGGGCCTTGTATCTGTCCGCGAAGCGCGAAAGCAGGTCCATGACGTTGAGCACCTTGCGCCGGACGATCTCAAGGCCCTGCTTCATGATGATGACGTCGGTGTTGTCGCCCACGTAGCAGCTGGTGGCGCCCAGGTGGATGATGCCGCGCGCCCTGGGGCATTGCAGGCCGTAGGCGTAGACGTGGCTCATCACATCGTGGCGGCACTCGCGCTCGCGGCGCTGGGCGTCGTCGTAGTTGATGTCGTCCTTGTGGGCCTCCAACTCGGCGATCTGCTCGTCGGTAATGGGCAGACCCTGCTTCTGCTCGGCCCGCGCCAGGGCGATCCACAGCCGGCGCCAGGTGCGGAACTTGTTGTCCTCGGAGAAGGTGAACTGCATCTCGGGGCTTGCGTAGCGGGTGGAAAAGGGGCTGATATACCGGGAGTGATCGGACATGGGCGCGCCCTCCTGCATCGTGATGGGAGTTCCGGGGATTATTATACCACCATTGGGGGCGGCGCGCAAACGGCGCCGAAAAAATACCGAACGTTCGTGACAAAAAAGGGTGGAAATATTCAGAATCGTATGCTATACTGTGCTGGATATTTCCATTGTGACAAGGAGGGATCCTTTTTGGAAAGGATCAAGCGCAACGAAAGAATGGCGGTGCTGACCAAGATGCTCACCGCCTCGCCCAACCGCATCTTTACGCTCTCGCATTTTTGCGAAAAGTTCGGGGCCGCAAAGTCCACCCTGAGCGAGGACATCGACCTTCTGCGGGGCGTGTTTGAGACATTCGGCCTGGGCCGGCTGGACACGGTGACGGGCGCGGCGGGCGGCGTGCGCTACCGCCCGGTGATGGACAGCGGCGACGCGCGCGCCTTCCTCAGCGACCTGTGCCAGGAGCTGTGCACGCCCTCGCGCCTGCTGCCCGGCGGCTTTCTCTACCTGGGCGACATTTTGAGCATGCCGGAGATCGTGCGCAAGATGGGCGTCATCATCGCCGGCGAGTTCTATGACGCCGCGCCCGATTTCGTGCTCACCATGGAGACAAAGGGCATCCCCGCGGCGCTCATGGCGGCCCAGGCGCTGGGCGTGCCGCTGGTCATCGCCCGCCGCTCCAGCAAGGTCTACGAGGGCCCGGCCGTCAACATCAACTACGTCAGCGGCTCCTCGGCCCACATCGAAACCATGAGCCTCAGCCGCCGCGCCGTGCGCGAGGGCCAGCGCGCCCTCATCGTGGACGACTTCCTCAAGGCCGGCGGCACCGCCCGGGGGATGATCGACCTCATGGGCGAGTTCAACGTGGAGGTGGTGGGCACGGCCTTCGTCATGGCCAAGGCCCATCCCGCCAGCAAGCTCATCCGGGACGAGCGCGCCCTGATGGTCATGGAGCTGCGGGGCGATGATCCCGCCACGCTTTCCATCCGTCCGGCGGACTGGGTGTAAGGGCTTGGCATCCGTGGAAAAGTTCTGTATAATGGAGGCGGCAAGGAAACCGCCCAAACCAAAATGACAGGAGGAACCCCCATGACCAGAAAGCTGCTGAGCCTGCTTGTCGCCCTTGCGCTGCTTGTGATGCCCTGCCTGACGCTGGCGGAGGAATACCAGACGTACGTTTCCGAGGACGAGAGCGTCGCCTTCCTTTATCCCTCCGACTGGATTTTGCTGAGCCGGGAGAACATTGATACCATTATAGACGCTGCCGCCACCGTCGAGGACGTGGCTGAGCTGGCGCAGATAGCCCGGACGCAGATCGAGCAGCTGGGCATCATTGTCCTCATGGACGCCACCGGCGCCAACAACATCAATTTCCAGCACCAGAACGCCGGGGTGGCGCTGAGCGGGGATGACCTGATGAACCTGGCCCCCTCCCTGCAAAGCAACATCTCAGCGTCCATCGACGGCGTGAGCTTCTACGACCCAGAGCTCATGGACATTAACGGGACCGACGCGATGCTGTTGCAGTACACCTACGCCATGGCGGGGATCGATTTTACCGGCCTGCAGGTCTATATGCCCGTGGGGACGGAGCTTGCGATCTGCACGCTGACCTCCTCCGCCGGGGATATCAGCGCGGGGGCGGAGGCCGTGGGCATCATCGTGGGAAGCCTCGAATTCCAGTAAACCCTCCCAAAAAACGCGCCGTTGTCGTCAAACGGCGCGTTTTTTTCGTCCAATAGGTGTAAGGAGGTGAGCGGCACATGGCGGCGGATACGAATCCCATCGGGCGGGAGGCGGCGCTGGAGCGGCTGGTGGCGAATCATCAGACCGCGCTGGTGCGCATGTGCTGCCTGTGCCTGGGCGACGCCTCGCTGGCCGAGGACGCGGCGCAGGAGACGTTTCTCAAGGCCTATCGGGCGATGGACGGCTTTCGGGGGGAGTGCGACGAAAAGACCTGGCTGATGCGCATCGCCATCAACACCTGCCGGGATATGCGGCGCTCCCGCTGGCTGAGGCACGTGGACCGGCGCGTGACGCCGGAGATGCTGCCCGAGGCGTCGGCGCCGTTTGAGGAGCGGGACGAGGAGCTGACGCTGGCCGTGATGCGCCTGCCGCCAAAGCAGCGGGAGGCGGTGCTGCTGCGCTACTATCAGCGCATGAGCCTTGCGCAGGCCGCCCAGGCGATGGGCGTGACGGTTTCCACGGTGTCCAGGCAGCTGGGCCGCGCCCTGCGAAGCCTGCGCGGCATCCTGGAGGGAGGGCGCGAGCATGAATGAGAGAAACGTATCGGAGCGGATTGTCAGGGCCGTGGACGCGCGTCTGTCCGGCCTGACGGGCGACCTGTGGATGGCGCGGCGCGTGGTGGCGCGTGCACAGGAGCAGTTTCCAAAGCGCAGAAAAAAAAGGGCCGCGGCCCTGATCGTGGCCGCGGTGCTGGCGCTGGCGGGCGTGGGCGCGCTGGCGGCGTCGCTTCTGTGGCGGGATCAGGCGGCGCCCATGAAGCAGATCGAGCAGACCGGGGGCGACTACGCGGGCTGGGCCATCGAGGACAAGGCGGCGCTGGTGCGGGCGCTGGTGGATTCGGGGCACCTTGCGAAAAGCGGGGAGACGGATCGCCTCTTTGACGAGGGCACGCCGGAGGCCGAGCGCCACGCCATCGCGGACGCGCTGCTGCTCGCGCTCACCGGCCAGACGGCGGTGGAGGAGATCAGCGTGGACATCATCACCTACGCCGTGATGGGCGCCGAGGATACCTGGACGCCTCAGGAACGCGTGTGGTGGCAGCAGCTCACCCGGCGGTTTGACGGCGACGACGGCGCGGACGACACCTTCCTTGTGCCCGACGGCAGCGTGATCTCCGAGGCGCAGGCCGTGGCCGCGGCCAGGGAGGCCGTCCTCTCGGCAAAGGAGTTGGAGGAGGGCGCGCTGGACGCGGCCCTGCCCGTGGCCGATCTCTATGTGACGGAGCAGCAGCCGGACCGGCCGCGCTGGAACGTGCAGTTCAAGCTCTTTCGGGAGGGCAGCGACAGCTATGTGGAGCGGGTGTATTCGGCCGTGGTGGACGCGCGCTCCGGCGAGGTCCTATCGGACACCGGCGCGACGCAGCCCGACGAGGCCGCGATCGCCTCCGCCCGGCCGGACACGCCGCTGCTTGAGGCCATCGACGCCATGGGGGAGAGCGTGCAGCGGGATATCGCGTCCTTCGGGGCGTGGCCGCTGTCGCTCAAGGCCGAGTATGCGCGGGACATCGCGCCAAAGGTGCGCGCCATCGTGGACGGCGGCGACCTCGCGCCCCTTTGCAGAAGCGAGGACCCGGACCTGTATGCGATCGCCGCGGCGACGTATGACTACGGCCTGCCCGGCGAAGGGGACCTTGCGCAGGAGGACGCGCTGGAGCGCGCCCGCGAGACGGTAAGGGAGCGCTTCGGGCTCTCGCAGGAGGCGCTTTCGCGCTATACCGACGTGCTGGTCTACTTCGACGCGACCGACCCGGACGCGCCCCTGTGGCGCTTCGTCTTTCAGCCTGAGATGGGCGCGCGGGACGCCCTGGGCCAGACGCAGTACGATCTGCGCTACCGGGTGGAGATCGCCTCCCGCACGGGCGAGGTGGCTTCGGCGGAGGCGTTCAAGCGGCAGATCCCGGCCTATGATCTATCGTATCTGATGAATCTCTATTGAACCGGCGCGGAGGCGTTCTCCCGCAGCAGGTCGTGCACCCGCGTCATGACGGGGATGGCCAGCTCCAGCGCCGCGGGCGCGTCCAGGCCGCGCACGGCCAGCACCAGCTCGGCCGTGCGGCCGGCGGAGAAGCGCAGGCGGCCGTCGGCGCGGCTCACGGCGTCAAACAGGCGGCCGGGGTCGGGCAAAAAGCGGGTGTCGATGCGCATATGCACCCCGTCGGGCCGCAAAAACAGATGGCTCACGCCCAGCCTGCGCGTCACCCCGCGCAGCTGGGCGATGCGCATGAGGTTCTCCACCGGCTCGGGCACATCCCCGAAGCGGTCGATGAGCTCCTCCTCGATGTCCAGCCGGCCGGCTTCGTCCTGGATCATAGCGATGCGCTTGTAGATCTCCACGCGCAGCTTCTCCTCCGGCACGTAGCTCTCCGGCAGGAAGGCGTCCACAGCCAGCTCCACGCGGGTGTCCAGCTCCGGCGTCACCTCCACGCCCTGCGCCTCGCTGACGGCCTCTTCGATGAGCTTTAAGTACATGTCGTAGCCCACCGTGCTCATGTGGCCGCTCTGCTGGGGGCCCAGCACGTCGCCCGCGCCGCGGATCTCCAGATCGCGCATGGCGATGCGGTAGCCCGCGCCGAACTCCGTAAACTCCCGGATGGCCGAGAGCCGCTGGTCCGCCGTTTCGGAGAGCAGCTTGCCAGCGCGAACGGTCAGGTAGGCGTAGGCCTGCCGGCTGCTGCGGCCCACGCGGCCACGGATCTGATAGAGCTGGGAGAGGCCGAAGCGGTCCGCGTCAAAGACGATGAGCGTGTTGGCCTCCGGCACGTCCAGACCGCTTTCCACGATCGTGGTGCAAAGCAGCACGTCGTACGCCCCGGCATAGAAGTCCAGCATCACGTCCTCCAGCGCGTTTTCGCGCATCTGCCCGTGGGCGATGCCGATGCGCGCCTCGGGCACGAGCTGGTGCAGCCGGTCGTACATCTTTTCGATGCTGCGCACGCGGTTGTAGAGGAAATACACCTGCCCGCCGCGCGCCAGCTCCCGCCGGATGGCCTCGCAGATCACGTTATCGTCATATTCCATCACGTAGGTCTTAACGGGCATGCGCTCCTCCGGGGGCGTCTCCAGGATGCTCATGTCGCGGATGCCCGCCATGCTCATGTGCAGTGTGCGCGGGATGGGCGTGGCCGAGAGGGTGAGCACGTCCACGCGGGTTTTCATGTGCTGGATGCTCTCCTTGTGGCTGACGCCGAAGCGGTGCTCCTCGTCCACGATGAGCAGCCCCAGGTCCTTGAACTGCACGTCCTTGTTGAGCAGGCGGTGCGTGCCCACCACCAGGTCCAATTCGCCCTCGCGCAGCTTGCGGGCGATCTCGCGCTGCTCCCTGGGCGTGCGGAAGCGGCTGAGCATGTCAAACTTCACGGGGAAGCCCGCGAAGCGCTTTTTGATGGTGTTGTAATGCTGCTGCACCAGAATCGTGGTCGGGGCCAGAATGGCCACCTGCTTGCCCTCCACCACGGCCTTGAAGGCCGCGCGCAGGGCCACCTCGGTCTTGCCGTAGCCCACGTCGCCGCAGAGCAGGCGGTCCATGTTGCGCGGGCTTTCCATGTCGGCCTCGATCTGCGCCACGCTCTTTTGCTGGTCCTCGGTCAGCTCGTAGGGGAACATGTCCTCGAACTCCTGCCGCCAGGGGTTGTCATGGCTGAAGGCGTAACCCGTCTCTTTCGAGCGCCTGGCGTAGAGCTCGGCCAGATCGAAGGCCAGCTTCTTGAGGCCGGACTTGACCTTGGTTTTCTGCCGCTCCCACTCCTGCCCGCCCAGGCGGTTGAGCCTGGGGACGGCGTTTTCGGCGCCGATGAACTTGGTGACGCGGTCGAACTGGTCGGCGGGCACGTAGAGCTTGTCGTTGCCCGCGTACTGGATGAGCAGGTAGTCGCGCCTGGCGCCGTCGTTTTCCAGCTGCACCACGCCCCTGAACAGACCCACGCCGTGCAGGTCGTGCACCACGTAGTCGCCGGCCCTCAGGTCGGTGAAGGAGGCGATGCGCTCGCCCGCGGTCTGCTTCTTGCGGGCGCGCTGGTAGGCGGTGCCGTAGATGTCGGAATCGCTGATGACGCACAGCCCCGCAGGCAGGTTCACGAACCCCTTGGTATAGGACACGGGCAGGAGCAATACCTCCCGCGCGATGAGGTTGCCGTCCAGCGTGGCGCAGTAGGAAGAAGGCATGTTCTGCGCGGCCAGCGCGGTTTGCAGCCTGCGGCCGCGCGCCTCGCCGCCGGTGAGCAGCACCACGCAGGCGCCTTCCTGCTTCCACTTGGCGATGTCCTGGCACAGCGGCTCCAGCCGGCTCTGGTAGGGCATGGAGGGTCTGGAGCCGAAGGCGATGGCCTCTCCCGGCGCAAAGCGGCCGAAGGTGCCCACCGCGTCGCTCAGGCACACGGCGGGCCGTGCCTTGAGGTCCTCCAGCAGGTCCTCATAGGTGAAGCGCAGGTCCTTTTGCGCGTCGAAGGCGTCCCCGCGCAGCCGCGCGTCCTCATATGCCTCCGAAAAGGCGTCCGCCGCGGCGCGCAGGCGGGCCTGATACTGGTCCGGCCGGTCCAGCAGGACGATGGGGTCGTCCAGATAGGCCGTCACCGGCGCCGTGTCGTCCACAAGCACGTTCATCCACATGGGCGCGGTGCGGATCACCTGCCCCGCGCGCACGCGGTCCACGTCGTCCAGATGGCGCTTCCAGGCGACGCGCGCCTCCGCGCCGGGCTGGGCGGCATCGGCCTGCGGGGCGGCCTGGCTGAGCAGGTCCTCCGTGGCCTCCAGGGCGTCCAGGCCGCTTAGAAAATCGTCCAGCGAAGAAAGCCCGTCGGGCCCCGGCGCGGCGTGCGCGGGCGCGGCGGTTTCCATGGCGTGGCCCACGCCCCGCTTGAGCGCGGCCTTCAGCCGCTCCGCGGCGGCCTCCGCGTCGGAGACCAGGCACTCGGTGGCGGGGGCGATGCGCGCGCCCTTCACCCGCGCGATGCTGCGCTGACTGATGCAGTCAAAGCGGCGCAGGCTGTCGATCTCGTCGTCGAAAAACTCGATGCGGAGCGCGTCGGCGGCGTTGGCGGGAAACACGTCCACGATCGCGCCGCGCATGGCGCACTGGCCGCGCCCCTCCACCATGGGCACGCGCTCGTAGCCGCTTCGGATGAGCGCGTCCATCAGCCGGTCGGGCGGAAAGCGCCCGCCCTCGGAAAGCTCGATCACGGCGCTGCGGAAGCGATCGCATGGCGCGCAGCGGTCCAAAAGCGCCTCCACGCTGGCGCACAGCACCTTGACGCGCCCCGCGGCCAGCCCTTCCAGCACGCTCAGGCGCTGCCACGCGCTTTCGCGGCTCATGGCCGCGCGGGTGAACTGCATGTCGCGCGCCGGGAGCACCGCGCAGCCCTCGCCGGTCAGCCGCTCCACATCCTGCGCCTGCCGCTGGGCAATCAGCTCCGTGGGCGCGACCAGCAGCACCGGCCGTCCCGTGGCATGCGAAAGCGCGGCCGCCAGGAACGGCCGCTCGCCCTCCGCGATCTCATACAGCGCGGTGCATCCGCTCTCCCCGATGCGCTCCATCAGGCGCTTCCAGGCGGGCAGGCTTTGGTAGGCGGTAAAGAGGCCCTCGTTCATTCGCCGTCTCCCTGCTTTTTGGTCTTTTTGGTGTTGTACTTGCACATGGCACTTTCCACGCCGTTTGTGATGTATTCAATGATGGCGTCCGCCGCCAGCGCATAGGCCGCGTCCGCCGCCTCCTGCTCCTCGCCCGGCAGGTAATGGCTCAGCACCCAGTCGGCCAGCTCGTAGCCGGGCCTGCGCTGGCCCACCCCCACCCGAAGGCGCGGGAAGTTTTCATAGCCCAGCAGGCCCACGATGCTGCGCATGCCGTTGTGCGTCCCCGCGCTTCCGCTCTTGCGGATGCGGATGGCGCCCTGAGGCAGGTCGATGTCGTCGTAGACCACCATCAGGTTTTCCGGCGGCAGGCGGTACCAGCTCACCAGGCGGGAGACAGCCTCGCCGCTGAGGTTCATATAGGTCTGGGGCAGGGCCAGGATGGTCTTTTGCCCCTCTACAAAACATTCGCCCACCAGGGCGTTGTCCCGCTCCCGCCCGATGGTCACGCCCAGCTTGCGCGCCAGCGTGTCCACGACATCAAAGCCCACATTGTGGCGGGTGTGGGCGTATTTGGGGCCGGGGTTTCCCAGGCCGACGATGAGATACATGGCGTTCTCCTTTGTTGGAACCGTTTGCGGCCGTGGCCGCACAAGCTGTATTTTATCACATCTTTGGCCCGCTGCGCAAGGCGAAGCGTCGGGTCTTTTGACGCCAGGGATAAAATGGCTCAGCTGCGGAGCTGATACGGCGTCAGGCCGGTGACGCGCTTGAAGGCCTTTGTAAAGCTGCTTTGGTCCGCGTAGCCCACGGTCACGGCGATCTGATTGATGGGATAGCGGGTGGCGGTGAGCAGATGGCGCGCCTCCTCCACGCGAAAGCGGGTCAGGTATTCGTGGAAGCCGATCCCCATGCAGCGGGAGAAGAGCGAGGAAAAGTAGGAGGGGCTGATGCCCAGCTCATCCGCCAGGCTTTGAATGGAGAGGGGCTGGTCGAAGTGCTCGGCGATGTACGAAACGGTCCTTCGCACGATGGGATGCGCCTGTGCCGCGCCGGGCAGCGAGACGGCCTGCACAAAGTTCTCCACGATTTCCTTGAGGGAGAAGCACAGGTCCTCATAGCTTTTATCCTTTTGCAACTGCGATAGGTATTTGGGATTGAGCGCAAGGATGCGTTCCGGCGGCGCGCCGCCTTCGATGGCGATGCGGCTGAGCAGGATGGTCAGCTCGCAGGCGCGGGTGCGGATCCATTGCAGGTTCTGGCCCTCGGCAAGCAGGACAAAGCTGAGCAGCTCATTGAGCACTCGCCGTGCCCCCTGCATGTCCCGCTGCTTGACCTTGCCCAGCAGGTCACATTCCTTCTGGTAGATCAAGGTGCACATCGAGTCGGTTTTCGTGCCCTTGTAGTGCTGCACGGTCTCGTTAATCAGCGACTGCTGGTAGAGCTTCTCCTGCCGCTCCCGCATCAAAAGCCGCGCGTCGGAGAGCAGGGGCGCAAAGAGGTCATCCATCAGGCAACCGATGCTGTGCACGCGGGAGGGGCTGATGACGGGCAGTTTTTGCAGTTCGTCGTATAAATCCAGACAAAGCGAAGGCGGAAGATGGTTTCTGTCGGCCAGCCCGGAGAGGAGCGTGCTGTCCGGCGCGTCCATCAGAAACGGGCCTACGATGACCGTGCCCAGCAGCTGCGTGCGGCTCACCAGCGAAAAAGCGATGTGATTGAGCTCCGCGTGGCAGCTGAAGACATAGCTCTCCCCCAGCTCATAGGCGATTTTGCCGGCCTTGAGATGCGCCTTTGTACAGTCGTCCTCGCAAAATACCTTCGCCCTGAGAAGCGCGCAATAGGCGCCCGTCTCCCCGTGCTGCTCAAGCTGAATTCCCTGCGCGTCCAGCAGGCGCGTGGGGATGTTGAGGCATTTGGAGAGCTCGTCCAGCCGCTTGCTGAGCGATTCCCTGGGAATCAATGAATACAGCGCGTTCATAGGCACCTCAAAAACAGACAATAATTTAAACAAACGAACAAGTATTTTTCCATCCGCTCCATTATACTCAAATTATCCAAAATTCGCAATATCGTCACAACAGGAGGGAATCATCATGGAGCTGCTTGAACAGATTTCAGAGCGCCTTCAGAGGGGAAAGGCCAAGGAGGTTAAGCTGCTGGTGCAGCAGGCCATCGACGAGGGCATCCCTGCTCAGACCATTTTGGAAGAAGGCCTGCTCAGCGGCATGGGCGTCATCGGGGAGAAATTCAAGAAAAACGAGGTCTTTGTGCCGGAGGTGCTCGTCGCCGCCCGCGCCATGAATCAGGGCGCCGAGCTGCTCAAGCCGCTGCTGGTCGCCGGCGGCGTCAAGGCCACGGGCAAGGTGTGCATCGGCACGGTCAAGGGAGACCTGCACGACATCGGAAAGAACCTGGTCAAGATGATGATGGAGGGCAAGGGTCTGGAAGTGGTGGACCTGGGCACGGACGTTTCGGCGGAAACCTTTGTCAGGACGGCGAAGGAGGAGCATTGTCAGGTGATCTGCTGCTCCGCGCTGCTGACGACCACCATGGGGGTCATGGAGGACGTGGTCAAAGCCGCGCAGGCTGCCGGCATCCGCGACAGCGTCAAGATCATGGTGGGCGGCGCGCCCGTGACCGACGCCTTCTGCCGTCAGATCGGCGCGGACGCATACACTCCGGACGCCGCGAGCGCGGCGGACATGGCGGTGCGCTTTTGCTCGTGAGAACATACCCGGCCGGCAGAGAAAGGAAGGTTGAGGATGATGACTGATCGGGAGATTTTGCGGGAGCTGGCCCGCCAGTACATGGAGATCGCCCTGGATCCCATTCAGGACCTGCGCAGGGAACAGTGGACGCGATTTCATGGCATGCAGGACCGCAGCGGGCGCGTCTATGCGATGCGCTTTGGCGTCAACGAGCTGTTCAGCCCCGAGGTGCTCAAGTGCAGGGACCCGTTTTTCCGCATCTATGAAAAGGCCCTGCATGAAGCCATCTATCATCACAGCTTCGGGGACGATGTGATTACCGAGCCGTACCTGACCATGCCCTGCGAATACGATCCGCCCTTCGACCTGCGCTGGGGCGTCCCCTGCGACATGGGCGAGCGCCCCGACCGCGTTGGGGCGGCGAAGTTTGATCCGCACATTCTGGACGAATCGGACTTTGACAAGCTGGTCATGCCCTCGCACCGCATCAACGAGGCCAAGACCAAAGAAAACTTTGAAAAGCTCAGCGACGCCATCGGGGATCTGCTGCCCATCGACCTCAACCGCGGGCCGTGCCTTCTGACGTGGACAGGGGACATCTCAACGGACCTGTGCAAGCTGCACGGCCTGGAAAACATGCTGTGGAGCCTGTATGACCAGCCCGAGTTTTTGAAAAAGCTGATCGAGTTCATGGCCGAGGGCGTGGAAAAGGTGCAGCGCGAGGCCGAGGAGGCGGGCGACTGGAGCCTGAGCAACTCCTACAACCAGTCCATGCCCTACGCGCCGGAGGTCAAGGCCCCCAGGGCCAACCAGTACGGGGCCAGGCGCAGCGAGCTATGGTGCTTTTTCAGCGCTCAGGAGTTCGCCATGGTGGGCGGGGACATGTTTGAGGAATTCATGCTCCGCTATCAGATCCCCATCATGGAGCAATTCGGGCTTTCCGCCTACGGCTGCTGCGAGGACATCACGCACAAGATCAAGTACCTGCGCCGCATCAAAAACCTCAGGCGCATCGGCGTCAGCCCCTTTTCGGACGTCAAGGAGTGCGCCGAACAGATCGGCAGCGATTACATCGTTTCCTATCGTCCCAACCCGGCCACGTTTATCGCCAAGGGAGTCGACGAGAATTTCGTGCGGGGCGAGCTGCACAAGCAGCTTGACATCCTCCAGCGCAACGGCTGCTATGTGGAGGTCGAGTACAAGGACGTGGAAACCGTCAATCATGACCCCGACGCGATGGGCCGCCTGATTCAGATTACCCGGGAAGAGCTGGAACGCGCGGGGTACTGAGGCGGAAAGCCGAAAGAAAGAAGGAGCACAAGCCATGAATGTTGCCAAGCTTCTGTGGGAGGAAGCCGGAAAATCTCCCAAGGGCGCGCTGCCGGTGCTGTCGTTTCCGGCAGTGCAGAAAATGGGGATCACCGTGCGCCAGCTTGTGGAGAGCAGCGAGCTCCAGGCCCGGGCCATGAAGATCGTGGCGGACGAGGTGCCTGCGCTGGCCTCTGTGAGTCTGATGGACCTTTCCGTCGAGGCGCAGGCCTTTGGCGCCGACGTGCGTTTTTCGGACCATGAGGTGCCCACCGTCGTCGGACGGCTTGTGACGGACGCTCAGGCCGCCCAGGCGCTGGCCGTGCCCGCGGTGGGCGACGGACGCACGGGCGTGTGCGTGGAGGCCGTTCGTCTGGCCAGGCAGCGCATCACCGACAGGCCCGTGTTGGCGGGTGTCATCGGCCCCTATTCGCTGGCGGGACGGCTGTGCGATGTGACGGAGATCATGTTCCTTTGCTACGACGAGCCGGAGATGGTCCACACGGTCCTGCGCAAGGCCGCCGATTTTCTCATCCGCTACTGCCTGGCCTTCCGTGAGGCCGGCGCGGACGGCGTGGTCATGGCGGAGCCGCTGGCAGGACTGCTTTCGCCGGAGCTTTCGGCAGAGTTCTCCATTCCCTATGTCAGGGAGATCATCGACGCGGTCCAGACCGATTCCTTTGCCGTCATCTACCATAACTGCGGAAACACCGTGATTCGGATGCTGGATCAGATCTTTTCGCTCAACGCCGCCGCATACCATTTCGGCAACGCCGTGAGCATGCGCGACGTCCTGGATGCCGCGCCACCGACCGCCCTTTGCATGGGCAATGTGGACCCCGCCGCCGAGTTTGCGGGGGGCACGCCGCTGAGCATTGCCCGGGCCACCCGCGCGCTGATGCGGGCGTGCGGAGGCGAGCCGAACTTCCTGCCCTCCTCGGGGTGCGACATTCCGCCGCAGGCGAGCTGGGAGAACATCCATGCGTTCTTTGATGCCCTTGGAGGGGAGGAGGACGCATGAGCGATCTCGATTCCCGTCTGATCGCGGCGGCTCTGGCCGCGGGGGCGGCCAAGGCGGCCGTCATCTCTCAGCAGCAGATCGTCTTGTCCGCCGGGTTTCGCAAAATCTGCGAAAGCAACGCCTGCGGCAACTACGGGCGCTGCTGGATGTGCCCGCCCGATGTGGGGGAGATTGAAACCGCCATGGCGCAGGTGCGCCAATATTCCCGGGGCCTGCTCTACCAGACCATCGGCGCCCTGGAGGACAGCTTTGACATCGAGGGCATGGCGCGGTGCGCCAGGGAACACGCCCAGGTGGGCCAGCGCATACAGCAGGCCATGCCCGGCCTGCTTCAGGAACTGTTTCTGCATCTGAGTTGCGGCGGCTGCCGGCTGTGCGAAACCTGTGCCCGGCGGGACAACCAGCCCTGCCGCCATCCCGACAGGGCGCTGCCCTCGATGGAGGGCAGCGGCATAGACGTATACAACACCACCAGGGACACGCCGCTGCGCTACACCAACGGACAGAATACCGTTACCTTCTTCGGACTGGTTTTGTGGGGGGCGTAAGGGATGCCGGTGCTGACGGTGCGCCAGGGAGAGAGAAGCCGGAGGGTCCTCTTTGAAGGAACGCCCATGCTGGGCGAAGTGCTGGCGGCTCATGGCTTTGGGTTGCAGCAGCCCTGCGCCGGGAGGGGCGTGTGCGGCAAGTGCGCGGCGGAGGCCTCAGGCCTCCTGGAAACCCCGCCCCGGGCTGTTTTGGAAAACGGCCTGCGCCTGGCCTGTCAGACGCGCCTGCTGGGGGACTGCGAGGTCATCCTCCCTGCGTCTGAGGAAAAGGCGGCCATCGAGACCGAGAGCATCCCTGTCCGCGACCGGGACGCGGCCCGCGATCCCATGCCAGGCCGTTTCGGCGCGGCCGTGGACATCGGGACCACGACGCTGGCCCTCAGGCTTTTCGAGCTGCATACGGGCCGTCTGCTCGCCTGCGAGGCGGCGCTCAATCCGCAGACGCAAATCGCCGCGGACGTAATCGGCCGGATCGGCGCCGCACTGGCCGGAAAGGGGACGCGTTTGCAGGAGGCGGTCTGCGGGCGCATCGGGGAGATGCTCGGTGCCGCCTGCGCCCGTGCGGGCATCGGCCGCGGAGAGGTGGACGCGCTGGTGCTGGCGGGAAATACCACCATGCTCTATCTGCTGACCGGGCGAAGCCCGGAGCCGCTCTCGCACGCGCCCTTTCGGGCGGATACGCTCTTTGACTGCTCCCTGTCCCTGCTGGGCGGGCGGGCGTACCTGCCCCCCTGCATGGACGCTTTTGTGGGCGCCGACATCACCTGCGCGGTGCTGGCATGCGGCATGTGTGACCGCGAGGAAACGGCCCTGCTGATGGACGTGGGAACCAACGGCGAGGTGGCGCTGTGGCATGAGAGACGGCTGTATGTGGCCTCCACGGCGGCGGGACCCGCGTTTGAAGGCGTGGGCATCGCCTGCGGCTGCGGCAGCGTGAGCGGTGCGGTGGACCGCGTGCGCGTGCAAAACGGACGGCTGGAGGCGCATACCATCGATGGTGCGCCGCCGGTGGGGCTGTGCGGATCCGGGCTGATCGACACGGTCGCGGCGCTGCTTGCGCTGGGCAGGATCGACCCGACGGGCGCGATGGGGGACGAGCGGGTCACGGTGGCTGGAGAGGTCTTTCTCGGGGCCAGGGATGTGCGTAACGTGCAGCTCGCCAAGGGCGCCGTCTGCGCGGGCGTGCGCACCCTGCTGCGCCACGCCGGCATCGCGCCGGAGCAGGTGAAAACCCTCTACATCGCAGGCGGCTTCGGAAGCCATCTGAACATCGCCAGCGCCACGGCCGTGGGGCTGATCCCCCCGGAGCTGAGCGCGCGGGTGCAGGTGCTGGGCAACGCGGCGCTGGCCGGCGCGGAGATGCTTTTGCTCGATCGGGGACAGGCGCGGCAGGCCGGACGAATTGCGCAGGGGGCGCAGACCGTCCTTCTGGGCGGAAATCCCGTGTTCTCTGAGCTGTTCATGGAGTGCATGCTCTTTGGCGAAGACGGCTGAGGCCCTGCGCAAAGGAGAGAACCGCCGCCCGCACGGAAAAGGTCCGTGCGGGCGGCGGCTGTTTATTCATGGCGGAAGTAGTACAGGATGCCGGCGATGATGACGCCGCAGCACAGAAGGACGGTGATCTGCGGCGTTTCCCCAACGAAGACCCATCCAAAAAATGTGCTGGACACCGGGACGAGCATCTTTACGGAGCTCACATACGAGGCCGGCTGGTAGCGCAGCGACCAGGTCAGCAGGCTGTGCCCCAGAAGCGTGCACATCACCGCCATCGCCAGCGCCGCGGCCAGGTTGTCCGCGCCGTAGCCGGTCAGCCGCTGGCCGCTGAGAAGGCAGCCCGTCAGAAGCGTCAGCGAGCCAAAGACGAACACCACGAAGGTATATTGCGTATTGCCCACCTTTGCGCGGCAGCGCCGGCCAAAGAGCGTGAACAGCCCGGCGAAGACGGCGGCAAGGATGCCGGTCAGCATCCCAAGGGCGTTTTGACCGCCCTGCATGCCCTGGGCAAAGGCCAGGAGCACGCAGCCCACGAAGGTCACGCCGATGCCGACCCATCCTCGGGGGCTGATGCGCTCGTGGAGGAAGACGTAGGCGCACAGGGCCACGTAAAACACCTCCGTGCTGCTGAGCATCACGGCCGTTGTGATGGTGGTGTACTGCACGGAAAAAAAGTAACAGAGAAAATGCAGGCCAAAGCAGACGCCGCTGGCTGCCCACGAGAGCCAGTCCGCCGGGCGCAGGCCCTTTTTCCACTTCCCGCGGCCCAGGATGAGCGCGGAGGGGAGCATCAGCAGGACGGAGAGGACCATGCGGTACAGGGCCAGAACCATGGAAGGCGCCGTGGCGTGGCGGATGAATACAACGGAGGTGGACATGCATACCACGCCAATCAGCGGCACAAGCCGGCTCAGCCGGCGCTTATCCTGAATCATGGGAATGCCTCATGCCATCAGCTTTTCGATGTTGTTCGTGCAGATGTCCTCCACCATCCGACCCATGCGCTCGAGGTCCCAGGCAATCTCGCCATCCTCCATCCACTGACCCAGGATATTGCACAGGATGCGGCGGAAGTACTCAAAGCGCGGATAGGAGGTGAAGCTGCGGCTGTCCGTGAGCATGCCCACAAAGCGGCTGAGCATGCCAAGGCTGGCCAGGGTTTTCATCTGCAGCTCCATGCCGTCGATGTGGTCGTTGAACCACCAGGCGGAGCCGAACTGCATCCGGCCGGGAACGCCGCCCTCGGCGAAGTTGCCCAGCATGGTGGCCAGGGTGTAATTGTCCTTGGGGTTGAGGCAGTAGAGGATGCACTTTGGCATGCCCTGCTCATGCAGGCTGTCGAGGAATCCGGCCAGAGGGCGTGCGATGTTGAGGTCGTCGATGGAATCAAAGCCCGTGTCCGGCCCCAAAAGGCGGGTCATGCGGGTGTTTACGCGGCGAATCGGGCCGATGTGGAGCTGCATGATGAGCCCGCGCTCAAAATACTGCCTGCCCAGGAACTGCAAAAGAGCGGTTTTGTACTGCTCCTCCTCCAACTGACTGACCGCCTCGCCGGCCAGCGCCCTGCGCAGCACCCGGTCCACCTCGCCGGCTTCGGCCGGGGCGTAGGGGACGTAGGAGAAGGCATGGTCGCAGACGCGGCAGCCGGCGGATTCAAAGAAGTCCAGCCGGGCGGCCAGCGCGGCCTGAAGGCTGTCCAGGCCGGTGACGGGTATCCCCGCCGCCTCCGAGAGCCGGCGGATGTAGGCGGCGAAGCCGGCGGCGCGGATGTCCAGCGCCTGGTCGGGCCGGAAGGAGGGCAGCACCTTTACGCCGAAGGACCTGTCATCCCTGAGCGCCAGGTGGCAATGGAGATCGTCGGCAGGGTCGTCCGTGGAGCACAGCGTGCGCACATTGGACATCTCAATCAGCCGGCGCACGGTCATGCCGCCTCTGAGCATGGCGCAGGTCTTGTCCCAGATGGCGGGCGCGGTGTCCTCGTTGAGCGGGTCGTGTATGTCGAAGTAACGCTGAAGCTCCAGGTGGGTCCAGTGGTACAGGGGATTGCCCACAGCCATGGAGACGGTGGCGGCGTAGGCGAGGAATTTGTCGTAATCGCTGGCGTCGCCGGTGATGTAGCGTTCCTCCACACCGTTGAGACGCATCGCGCGCCACTTGTAATGATCGCCGGAGAGCCATACCTGGGTGAGGTTGTTGTAGCGGCGGTCATCCAGGATGTCCTGTACCACCACGTGGCAGTGATAATCGATGATGGGCATCTTCTTTGCATGCTCGTGATACAGGATGCGGGCCGCCTCAGTCTTTAAAAGAAAGTTCTCGTCCATAAACGCCTTCATATGCCTATCTCCCTTCTCCGGCGCCGTCCAGGCAGCGCTCCAGCGTCCGGCGCACAGCCCCCGGGCCCTCGTTCATCTGCGCAAAGAACGCCTCGGTTTTCTCGCCCAGGCCGCATGCATACAAATCCACCCCGAAAAGCTCGCTGCTTTGGAAAAGCGGCCGCAGCGCGCCGGGAGCGGGCCGGTCCCCCAGGCGGATGCCCGCCACGCAGGCGGAGAGCTTCTCCAGGTTGGGGTCTGGGGAGCGCTCAAAGGCGCTGCCGGCATCGTCGATCCCCATCAGATACCGCGCGTATCCCGCGAAGGTCAGGGGGATGAACGTCAGGAAGGACAGGTCCTTCTCGCCCCGCGCAAGGTAGGCCTTGAGCGTTTCGCCAAAGCGCACGGGGAGTTTTTTGGAGGTGTCGCACGCGATGCGCTGCGGCGTGTCGGGCACGAAGGGATTGGGCAGGCGCAGGTTGACGACCTCGTCGATGAAGGCCCGCGCGTTCATCACCACGGGATCGGTCACCACGGGCAGCCCCTCCACATAGCCCACCTGCCGGATCAGCCCCACCAGCGCGCGGTCCTTCATCTCCTCGCTGATCTTGCGGTAGCCCAGCAGGCAGCCGAAGATGGCCAGGCAGGTGTGCAACGGATTGAGGCAGGTGCAGACCTTCATCTTCTCGATGCGGTCCACGGTATCGCGGCTTGCGAAGATCACGCCCACCTTCTCCAGCGGCGGGCGGCCGTTGGGGAAGCGGTCCTCGATGGCCAGGTACTCACATTCCTCGGCGTTGACCATGCCGCTGACGTAGGTGTTTTTGCCGGTCACGACCACCTCCGCGCCCTCAAAGCCCTCCCGGGCGAGCATGTCCAGAACCTGCTGCGCGGGGCGGGGGGTGATTTTGTCGATCATGCTCCAGGTGAAGGAGACGCCGGTGTCCAGATAGCTCAGGAAGCCCTCATCCACCAAGCCGCGCTCGCGCCATGCATGGACCAGGCGCAGGATGCCGTCTTGAAGGATCGTGCCGTTATGCGAGCAGTTGTCCATGGAAACCATGGCGATGGGCTTTGCGCCCGCCCGGTAGCGCAGGTACAGCAGCCTGGCCAGCACGCCCATGGCCGAAACGGGATCGTCCATGCCCTCAAAGTCGCCGGCGCAATAGCGAAGCGGCGCGCCGGAGGCATCGGTGACGGCGTAGCCTTTTTCGGTGATGGTCAGGGAGACCATCTGCAGGCTGTCGGAGGTAAAGATCTGCTCGACGCGCCGGACGCTGCGGCGGTAGCCCAGGCTCTCGGTGATGCTGGCCACAACGCGCTTTTCCACGGTGCCGTCGCTCTTGAGCGATACCGCCAGGGAGAGGTTGTCAAAGGGCGAAAACGCCTTGTCGATGATCTCCTCGTCATAGGTTTCCACCACCACGATGCCGGTGTCCATCTCGCCCGCATCCAGCAGCCGTTGGCACAGCACGCACGGGAAGGCGCGCAGGATGTTGCCCGCGCCGAAGTGGAGCCAGGTGGGCGCCTCGTGCGTGCGGGCGCGCACGGCCTGGATGTCAAAGGCAGGCAGAAGGTAGCCTCTGCCCTCAAAATCGCCATTGAGAAGGCTTTGCAGCGTTAGTTTCATGCTTCTTTCCCCCTTTTGTCACTCAGGCCCCTGCCGCTTTCCTGATCGCACAGCAGGAGACAGTTGGGATGCGTTCTGAGAATCGTGCCGGGGCATGCCGTGCTGATGGGCGCGCAGGCGGTTTGCTCCACGGCCCAGGCCTTCCTGGCCGTGGGAACCGTGCAGATGAGGACCGGCGCGGCTAGGATGGCGGGAATCGTCACGGTGATGGCCTGCCGGGGCACATCATCAAGGGATGGGAAACATCCGTCATGGACCTGCTGCATGCGGCACACGCCGTCCAGGTCCACCACCTTGACTGTCTCGGGATCGTTAAAATCGGCCACGGCGGGATCGTTAAAGGCGATGTGCCCGTTCTCGCCCAGGCCGATCAGCGCCAGATCCAGCGGATGGCGCGCCAGGATCTCGCGGTAGCGCTCCACCTGATGGGAAACCGTTCCCTCCGAGGCGATGTAATACACCTGGGCAAAGGGGCGCAGGCCGAAGGCATGCTCGCGCAGATAGTGCCCGAACGTCTGGGGAGCGTCGGGCGCAAGGCCGATGTACTCGTCCATATGCAGCGCCACGATGCGGCTGAAATCCAGATCGGACCGCATCAGATGCGAAAGCACCTCGTCCTGGGAGGGCGCGGCGGGGAAGAGGACGTTGACGCGGTCCTTTTGTTCCAGCAGTTTCCTGAGCGCCGATACGGCATATTCTCCCGCCGCCCTTCCCATCGCCTCCCGGTCGGGATAGCGCTGGACGGTCAGGCGGTCAAAGTGAAAAACTTCCATGACGCCCTCCTAAAACTTGTTTTTGAAGCTGGTCACGGTGGTGTCCTCGAAGGCCGCCACGTCGCTGTGCTTTTCGTTGAAGTGCGGCGCCGTTTCGCGCCAGGCGTCCGTATAGAAGCTGTCATGGGGACAGAGGGGCAGGGAGACGGGCTTGCCCGTGACGGCGGATTTGTAGATCGAGGTAATCAGCTCGATGCAGTTGTATCCGTCCCGGCCGGTGGCGATGAGATCCTCCCCGCGCAGGATGGCGCCCAGGAAGTTCTGAATCTGGCCGGCATGGTTTTCAAACGCCAGCCTGGGCCGGGAGGAAAAATCCTCCCTGAGGCGCTCCTCCATGGACTCGTTGGGCAGGGGGAAGCCGTTGCTGCGCACGGCGGAGGCCAGGGGACGGAAGGGGATGGCGATGCCGGCCTGCTCCATCTGGAAGGTGAAGAGCTGCATCTCCCCGTGCGCCACAAGCATGCTGTTGATCTGCGCCACGCTGCCGTCCTCATAGACCAGGGTGGACAGCGAGCAGTCCTCCTCCTCGCTGTTGGCATGGTTGAGGTTGTGCATGGTGGCCTGCACCGTCTTTGGCATGCCCTTGGCCCACAAAAGCAGGTCGATGTGGTGGATGGAATGGTTGAGCGTGCATCCGCCGCCCTCCACGGTCCACCTTCCGCGCCAGCTGAGGTCGTAGTAGTGTTGGCCGCGATACCACACGGAATTGATCTGGGCAAAGAGCAGGCGGCCGTACGAGCCGCTGCGGACCATGTCAATGGCGTTGCGGATGCCGCTGATGTAGCGGGACTGGACCACGACGCTGAGCACCCTGGCGCGGTCCTTGGCCACCTGGAGAATGTGCGCGCAGGCCTTTAGGGAGGGGGCCATGGGCTTTTCCAAAAGCACGTGGCAGCCCGCCTCCAGCGCATCCACCGCCATCGCCTCATGCAGCGAGGGCGGGGTGCAGATGCTCACCACATCCACCTCCGAGAGCGCCTGGTGGTAGTCCGTCACGCAGCGCGCGTCCTTGAGCGCGTATTTTTCAACCAGTCCCTGGGCGCGGCCGAGGTCGGCATCCGCCAGAACCGTCACGGCGGCGTCCCCGGGAAAAGCCAGATAGCCTTCGATGTGCGCCGGCGCGATGCCGCCGCAACCGATAATCATCACTTTGAGCATTGCAGATGCGCTCCCTTTCAAGATCGCTGGGGAAAAAGGCGGCAGCCTGACCCCCGCCGCTTGCCAAGAGGAATCAGGCTGCCGGTCATGCCTTACGCGCGCATTTTCATGATCGCGTCGTACAGGCCCAGGATATACTGGCTGCCCAGCGCGCGGTCGTACAGGCCATATCCGGGCATGGCCTTCTCGTTCCAGATGGCGCGGCCATGGTCCGGGCGCACCGGGCCGTCAAAGCCGATATCCACCAGCGCGCGCACGATTTCCACCATATCCAGCGAGCCGTCGGCGGCGTAATGCGCGGCCTCCTCAAACACCCCCGGCGCCGTGTGCCGGGTGTTGCGAACGTGGGCGAAGTGGATGCGCCCCTTGAGGCTGCGGATGATGTCGGGAATGTCGTTGGCGGGATTGGAGGAGAGCGATCCCGTGCACAGGGTCACGCCGTTGTGGACGTTTGGCACCGCGTCCATGAGCCGGTGAATCTGCTCCTTGCACGTGACGATGCGCGGCAGGCCAAAGACGCTCCAGGCTGGATCGTCGATGTGAATGGCCATGTTCACGTCGTATTTGTCGCACACGGGCATGATGGCCTTGAGGAAGTAGATCAGGTTGGCAAAAAGCTTCTCCTCATCCACATCCCGATAGAGCTCGAACAGCTCCCGGATATGCGCCATGCGCTCGGGCTCCCATCCGGGCAGGACAAAACCGTTGCTGCCCTCGTCCAGTTGCTCGAACATCTTCTGGGGGTCGAGCTGATCGATTTTGCGCTGGTCATAGGCCAGCACGGTCGAGCCGTCGGGGCGGGGCTTGGCCAGGTCTGAGCGGGTCCAGTCAAACACCGGCATGAAGTTATAGCACACCATGCCGATTCCTTCCCCGCCCAGCTTGGCCAGCGTGCGGATATAGTTGTCGATGTAGCGGTCGCGTTCGGGCGAGCCGACCTTGATGGCATCGTGAATGTTGACGCTCTCAATGCCAAGGAGCGAAAGCCCCGCGTCCTCCACCTGCTTTTTCAGGTTCTGGATCTCCGACAGCTCCCATTCCTCGCCGGGCATCGTGCCGTACAGCGTGCTGATGACGCCCACCATGCCGGGAATCTGGCGGATCTGCCACAGCTTTACCGAATCATACGCCTCGCCGAACCAGCGGAAGCTCATTTTCATAGGCTTTTTTCCTCCTGCTTTTCATGACGGTCAGCCGCCGTACACCAGGTTCGGCAGCCACATGATGACATCCGGGATAAAGACGCAGATCAGCACCAAAACGATCACGGCTGCATAGAAGGGGAGGGTCTCCTTAAAGTACTGCTCGATGGGGCAGTCCAGAATATCGCATACGGTGTACAGCGCCGTGCCCACGGGCGGTGTCATGCAGCCCATGGTGACGATGGTCATCATGCAGATGCCAAAGTGTACCGGGTCCACACCCATCTGGGTCAGAACGGGCAGGAACAGGGGGGTGAGGAGCATGATGTTGACGTTGCTGTCCAGGAACATGCCCAGGATAACCAGCAAGAGCACGATGAGCACAAGCAGGATCTGTGGGTTGGAGGTGATGCCAAACAGCAGGCTACCCAGCGTGGCGGGCGCGTTAATCATGGTCATGACCTTGCCGAAGATGCCGCTCATGGCGATGATGAGGATAATGCCGCCGTTGTCGATGAAGCTGTCCTTGAGGGCGGCGCAGAAGTTCTTCCAGGTCAGCTCCTTATAGACGAAGGCGCCCACGATCAGCGCATAGACGACGGCCACGGAACCAGCCTCCGTTGCGGTGAACAGTCCGAAGCGAATTCCTACGATCAGGATGATAGGGAAGATTACGGCCCAGATGGACTGCTTGAGCTCATGGAAGATCTCTTTCCAGGTCGGGCGCTTGGCGTTGGGGTCGGGCAGGTCGAAGCCACGGCGCTTGGCCGTGACGCGAACCGTGAGCATCAGCAGGGCCATCATCATGATGCCGGGCAGAATACCGGCAATAAACAGCTTGCCGATGGAGACGCCTCCCACAAAGCCGTAGAGAATCAGGCCCAGGGAGGGCGGGATGGTTGCGGTAATCAGGCTGGTCACGCAGATGACGCCGCCGGCATATCCCTTGGTATAGCCGCGGCGGATCATCTCGGGACCCAGGATGCGCGCTTCCATGGAAGCGTCGGCGACGGCAGAGCCACTCACGCCGCCCATGAGGGTTGAGAGAAGCACGGAAACCTGCGCCGTGCCGCCGATCATGCGGCGGGTCAAAAGGCGCGAAAAAGCGATCAGATGCCGGGTGATGCCCGTGCGGTTCATCAGGTTGCCGGCAAAGATGAAGAAGGGAACCGCCAGGAAGGCGATGGACTGCGTCTGGGAAATGACGTACTGCGCGGTTACGTTGAGATTGCGGCCCGCGTCGACGAACCACAGCAGACCCGCGCCGCCGATGACGAAGGCGATGGGCGCGTTAATCAAAAGCAAAACCACAAAAGCAAGAATCAGCATTGTCACGGCTGCCCGACCTCCTTTGCGTCCTCAAATGTGACAGGCGTCTCGTCCGCTCCGGCGTTCTCCTCGCCGATGACGTCAGGGTTGTCCTTGCGGACGTTGTATGTGTCGTCGTTGAAATGGGTGGCTACTTTGTAGATCTTGGTAAGGCAGGTCAGAATCATCAGCATGCCGCCCACGGGCAAAGAGGCGGTCACGGCGCCGTAATTGATCCCCCAGGCAGCCAGGGTATTGAAAGGACGGGCACCGTTGCTTTTGATGATGGCCAGCCCGCCGCGAATCAGAACAAAGAGCATGACGATCATCAGCGCAAAGACGACGAGCTGTAGGACCTTCTGCACCTTGGGAGAAAGCTTGCTTACCAGAATATCCATGCCTACCAGACGGGAATAGCGCATGGCCACGTCTGCACCCAGGAAAGCAGTCCAGCTGAAAAGCAGCAGGCAAAGGTCATCGGCATAAATGATCGGCGTGCCGCAATAGCGCAGGACTGCGTTCATAAACGTGAGAATAACGATGGCCGCAAACCCAAGGCCAACAATGATATCTTCTATCTTGCAGTAGACAGCGTATACTTTTTTCATCGTCCTTCCTCCCCGGAGAAATGGTTCTTACATCCAAAACAAGAGGGGCGGCGGGCTTGCCGCAGCAAACACCGCCGCCCGGCAATTCATGCGCGGATGAATTGCTCCATTGCCTTACTTGCTGATGCCAAGCTGCTTGTAGAGCTCCTCGCGGAGAGCCTCGTAGTCGGCACCGCCGGTGGTGGCGGGATCGGAGTAGAGATACTCGGTGGCGGCGCGGAAGGCCTCGCGGTCAGGCACGGTCACCTTGACGCCGGCAGCCTTCATTTCTTCCAGGTACTTTTCCTCGTATTCGATGACGATGGCCTGGTTGTCCTTGTAGTTCTGCACGCAGGAGGTGGTCAACTGCTCCTGCTGCTCGGCGCTCAGGGTGTCAAACCAGGCGGCGCCGCACACCATGTCGCAGGTCAGCAGGAAGTGCTGGCTGAGGCTGATGTCGGAGCACACCTCATAGAACTTGGAGGAGTAGATCGTGGGGATCTGCCACTCGCCGCCGTCGATGACCTTGGTCTGGATGGCGTTGTAGCAATCGCTCTGGTTCATGGGAGTGGCGATGGCGCCCATGGCGTTGACGGAGTTGATGGCGATGGCGTTGCCCATGGTGCGGATCTTCAGGCCGTTGAGGTCCTCGGGCTTCTCGATGGGCTTGTTGGTCACCCAGTTGCGCCAGCCGGTCAGGCCGTTGGCCGTGAGCAGAACGATGCCCTGCTCGCGCAGGTCGGCGACCCACTCCTTATACAGCTCGGTTTCCATCAGGCCGTCCAACTGGTCATAGCTGTCCAGCAGGTAGGGCATCATCAGGATGTCGATGCCGGGCACATAGCTGGCCAGACGGCTGGGGTCGCTGGAGGCGATCACGGGTTCGCCCATCATGCCGGCTTCCAGCACGTCGTCCGTGCTGCCCATCTCCGAGGAAACGAGTGCCTTGGCATCCCAGCCGCCCATCTCGTTGAGGCGCCGGGCCCATTCTTCATGGGCCATGGACTGGGTGTCTCCAGGACCGTTGGTGCCGGTGATGATGACTTCGGTTTCGGCCATGGCGGCGGTCATGGTCAGGCACAGGGCCAGGACCAGCAACAGGGAAAGGACTTTCTTGGACATGGTTTTTCCTCCTTCATTTTGGAATAAAGGCCTATCTGATCGCGTACAAACGCGCGATTCACCATGAATGATGTATGATATGATCTCCTTTAGCAGTTTTTTTGCCATCTATCGTCACCATACTACCATACATGCTCAATACCGTCAATAGTTTTTTTGGAATCCATACGAAATCATATTTGGCACAGAAAAAAAGGCATCCAAGGATGCCTTTGGGAAGAAAAAACGATGAAATATCAAGGAATGTGCGTTTTTTCGCCCTTTGGAGGGAAACGTGACCGACTCTCAGGATCCGTACCAGGAGTACGCCCTCGAAAGGCAGGGACGGGCGAAACGCCTCGGCAAGACTTCACTGGCATGCCAGAGGATGCCCCTGTCAGAAAGGCGGCGGGGTCAGTCGGCAATGTACTCGGGCTGGATGATGCGAAGCTGTTCCACCTCGCGCAGGACGCGCCGCACGTGCTTGCACAGCAGCGCCTGCGCGTTGAGGATATCCCGCTCGTGAATGGCGGCAAGCATCTTCTCGTGCTGCTCGATGTTCAGCCGCAGAATCTCCTGGCTCGCCTGGGCCGAGAGCACACGCAGACGCTGGTAATCGTGGCAGTTGCGGCGGATGATCTGGTTGCAGAGCTGATTGCCGGTTTCCTCATACATCACGTAATGAAAACGGTCGTCGCTGAGCAGAAAGGCCTCGTAATCCTGACGCTCCAGGCAGCTTCGCTGGATACCGATCTGCTCCTGCATGCGCTTTAGGCCACTTTCCGTGGGGGCGAGAATAAAGCTCTCCAGTACGCTGCGCTCCAGCGATTCGCGCAGGAAGCGCTCCTGCACCACCCTTTTGAGGCTGATCTTGGATACGACGGTGCAGCGCTGCGGGTAGATCACGATGAGTCCTTCGCGGCTCAGGCGGATGAACGCCTCGCGCACAGGGGTGCGGCTCACGCCCAGCGTCGTGGCCATTTCGTGCTCGCTCATGCTCATCCCGGGGGCCAGGCGCAGGTTGATGATGCTCTCCCGGATCGTCTGATACACCTGAGAGGCTACGGTGCTGCGGGTCGCCGTAACGCTTGTAGGCATGGAGAGGGCCGCAACATTTTGGATGGGCGTTTTCATGGCGCTGATTTCCTTCCTGTCTGTAGAGATAACGTTTCGATCAGGGCTTGGACATAGGTATCCTCCACCACAAAGTGGGTCTCTCCCAGCACCGTCAGGTAGCTGTATCCGCTGACGGCGGGGGAGAAGGAGGTGACCTCCACCGCGCCTGAGCGCAGGGTGGCCGTGATGGAGAGCGTGGGTTGGGCGAGGACGCCGGGGGTGGCGGTTTCTCCCGCGATGGGAATCCCGTTGAGGGCTGCAAGGAAGGCGGACGCTTCCTCCGATGAAAGCGCCTTCCCGTCCAGCGTGACCGAAACGGCGCCGCCTGTGCCCTCGATGTCTGCGATGATCTGCGCATCCGGCAGATCAAAGACCAGGCGCTCAAGGTCGCCCGCGCCGTAGTACAGCGCCGTGCCACCCGTGAGCAGCGTGTAGTCGAAGGTGAGGGCCTGGAGCACGGATGCGTCCACGGCGTACACGTTTCCCGTGTCGGGCCGGGCCATCAGGCAGTCGCCGTCCTGCGCATGGGCAAACCACAGCTCCGTCTCTCCATCGTCCGTACGCAGCGTGAGGCGCAAAGCGGGATCGTCAAAACCCCAGGCCGACAGGTCGGCGTCAAAGGCCACAAACGAATCGGAATACACGGACAGCAGCGGTACAAACAGCTGAGAGACCACGGCGGTGCTGGGCACGCGCTGGCGGATGGGGGCGGTGAGAAAGTAACTGGTGTCAGTGCAGCTCAGGGCGTAGCTACGCGCATCGCCGCCAAATTCCATCTCGATGGAACGGATGGAGGCAAAGTCGCTCACCTCATTGATATTCAGAGGCGTATGGCTCATCAGCTCAAGCTCGCTGCGTAAGAACAATTCCGCCACGGATGCGCTGACCAGGTAAACGGCGTTTTCCTGTGCGTCATACATGTACACGTTTTGATCGATGGGATTGGTCATCAGCACCTGCACGAGGCGCTGGCTTCCGTCCGTGAGGATGAGCGTGACGGTGGCGCGGGGCGTCTGAATGCCATAGTTGGCGAAGGTGGAGGCATCGGTGTTTTTGCGGCTGCCGGAGAGATGCGTGGCGGCGTAGAGCAGCGCGTGGAGCTGGGTGCCGTCATACTCCGCCTGCGTTTGGGCGATGACCTCCGGCCCCGATTCGCCCTGCATCACCGCATAGGAGGAATGTTGGTTTTCCACCATCACGGCGGCAAGCTGGGACAGAGGAATCTCCACAAAGGTTTCCACCGCCGTGTCGTCAGCCCTCACCGCGGCCTGCGGCGTGTAGCGCCACAGCATGGTC
This sequence comes from uncultured Eubacteriales bacterium, assembly GCA_958448555.1. Classification (GTDB taxonomy): domain Bacteria; phylum Bacillota; class Clostridia; order Christensenellales; family Aristaeellaceae; genus Limiplasma. The sequence continues at coordinate 102,730 of CAUDEL010000001.1, forward strand.
AGCATCAGCCCAAGAGCCGCGCACACGAGCGCCATTCCCACAACCGTCCGCTTGAGTGATCTCATAGGTGCTTCCTCCGGTGAATCATGACAAAGCCCGCGCACAGGACCCCAAGTGGCAGGACTGCCACCAGCACGGCACCCCATCCCAGCGCCTGCCCAAATGTGATGGGCAGGGGCGAGGAGCGGAGCGTTTTAGGGGGCAGGCTCAGGGTTTGCACATCGGTGTAGAGATAGCTGACAACCTGCGAAAGGAAGAGGCTGTTGGCATAGGTGGTGGCGTTCATCAGGTCATCCGCGAAGAGCATACGGGACCCGGCGGCAAACACCATGGCCGTCTCTCCGCTGGCAAGGGTCTTCTGGGCAATGGCGGCCAGAACCACGCTTCCCTGGAGGTCGTCTTGCTCGCGGCTGGAGGTGGTGTACTGCACGCTGGACTTGCGGTAGGCCTCCGAGGTAGAATACAGGACTGCCTGCGCTGTGGACGACAGGGTGAAGGAGCGCGAGGAGGGCATCACCACATAGACGGGGTGATCGGCGAAATAGGCGTTGATGACATGGGACGAATACATGGGGATGAGGTTAAGCGGGTTGCCTGCGGCGCTGGCAGTCGGCTCAAAGACCAGGTCCGCTTCGGGAAAGATGCCCCAGGAGGCAAGGAAGGCCTCCAGGTTCGGCAGGGAGGAGGCGCTGGGCTCAAGAAACGCGATGAGCTTTCCGCCCGCGGCCAGATAGGCCTGGAGCTTTTCGATCTCCTCGGACGCATAATCCTGTGTGGGCGCCGCCAGGATGACGATGGACGCGCCGTCTACATCGCCCGTGAGCAGCGCGGCGTCGCGCAGGGCGAAGCTGTTGCTTTCAAACAGCCGGCGAAGGGCCGTGGTGGGCCGCTCGTTATGCCCGGTGATGAACGCGGCCTGCGGCATGGCGTCGTTGTTTACATAGAGCAGCGCGCTGGTGAGCTGCTGCTCCAGGTCGATCCCGGTGATCTCGCCCTGCGCGTCGGTCAGCAGAAGCTGGCCGTAGGAGACGGTTTTGGAGCGTACCGCCCCCTCCACAAGCAGGTCCCCCTCCTCCAGCTGGAGGCCCATCTGCGCATAGTGTTCCAAAAAGACGGGATTGGCATAGGGATCGACATATTCTACGGAGATGAGGGGGCTTAGGCGCGTGTAGCGGCTGAGCATCTCCCTGAGCATGGCCGGATAATCGCTTTGCGCGCTGACGACATAAACGCATACCGGCTCGCTGAGCCATGCGCATGCCTCGCCCGTGAGCTCGCTGAGCTCGTAGAGCCGTTCTTGCGTCATATCCAGCGAAAGGCCAAAGCGGTCGTCGGCCAGCCGCACGCACAGGTTGACCAGCACATAGGCGCACAGCGCCAGCGCCAGAAGCAGCGCGTAGAGGCGCCGCATCTTCTGATCGGTCTTTTGAAAACTGCTCATGCTACGCGCTTCCTTTGGAGCACGTACACGCAGCCAAAGAGAAACAGCAGCGTGGTGCTCAGGTAATATACGGCATCGGCCAGGTTGAATACGCCATAGGAAAAGCCGGTCATGTGCGCGGTTACCGCCACGAACGCCAGCGCCTGACGCAGAGCGATATTGCTGACCGCCGCACTCAGGTTTCCGGCGATTGCCAGCAGCGAAAAGAGCGAATAGGTGACGATGGCGGCCACGAACTGGCTGTCGGTCAGAACAGAAATAAACTGTCCGATGGCGATCAGCGTCGATGCAAGCAGCATGCACCCCGCGTAGTTTCCCAAAACCGTCATCGGCTCCCAGAAGCCGTAGCAGGCCAGGATCACGGGGTAGATCAGCGTGACGCACAGCGGCAGCGCAAAGACGCTGAAAGCGGCCAGAAACTTCCCCGCCATCAGCGCCAAGAGCGAGACAGGCGCCGTCATGAGCAGCTCGTCGGTGCGCTGTTTGCGCTCTTCCGAGCGCATGCGCATGGTCAGGATGGGCAGAAGGTACAAAAGAAGCGTTGAGGCGGAGGAAAAGAACACCGTGATTTCGCCGCTCTGGGCGATCAGATTCCCGATGACGAACATGCAGCCGGAGATGCACAGGAACATGGCGATAAACGCATATCCCGTCATGGTGTGAAAGTACTGGCGAAGCTCCTTACGATACACGCCCCACATCGTCATGCGCTCCTTCCCGGGTGATGCTTACAAAGATCTCCTCCAGCGAGGGCGTCACTGAGCGCAGCTCGTGGAGCGTCACATTCCCGCTCAGCGGCGCCAGCGCGCAAAACAGTTCCGCCTCAGGCTCCCGGCCCAGCGGCAGGGTCAGCGTGATGGACGTCTGCCCGTGCGCAAATGGCTCAATCCGCACGTTTTCGCCATACTTCGCCAGCGCCTGACGGACCTGCGCAACGTCTCCGGACATGATGGCCCGGGCGACGCTGGCATGCTGGTACGAGCACTCGATAGCCTGCGGCGAGCCGTCCGCCACCAGGTGGCCCTTGCGCAGGATCAGCAGACGCGAACACACGGTGGCGATTTCCGAAAGCACGTGTGAGGAGATCAGAATGGACATCTGTTGGGAGAAGCGCTGAATCAGCGAGCGGATCTCCATCATCTGCTGCGGGTCCAGCCCTACGGTGGGTTCGTCAAGAATCAGCAGGCGGGGCTGGCCTACCAGCGCGGCGGCAAACCCCACGCGCTGACGGTAGCCCTTGGAGAGGTTCCCGATAACCCGCCGCGCTACATGGGTCAGGCTCAATTCCGAGCACACGCGCTCACATTCGCGTCGGGTGCCGCGCGCTTCAATCCCCCGCAACGAACAGACAAACTGCAGGTGTTCCTGAACGGTCATGTCCGTATACAGCGGCGGCAGCTCCGGCAGATACCCCACACAGCGCTTGGCCGCGATGGGTTCCTCCAGCATGCTGTGCCCCCACAGCGAAATTTCGCCCGACGAGGGTGTCAAATACCCCGAGATCATGCGCATCAACGTGCTTTTTCCAGCGCCATTGCGTCCCAGAAGGCCGACCGTTTCACCGTCGCCGATGGAGAAGCTCACATCCTCTACGGCATGAAAAGCCCCGTATTGCTTGGTCAATGAAGCAACTTGCAGCATGAGAACGTTCCTCTCAGAAAACCTGATGGCTTGTTATATAAAACTAGTATACTACTTTTTGAAAATGCCGTCAACAAGGACCTTGCATATTGCGCCGCCGCCCGGACGGGTGGGCCGGGCGGCGCAGAAGGCGGGATCAGGTGCGGTTGAGCTTGAGAATGGTGAGGTTGATGGTACCGTCGGTGGCCTGATTGGGACTGCTGTAGAAAAAGCTCAGGGTTGTCTCCGAGGGCGCATAGAGGATCAGATGGGCCGAGCCGCAGGCGGAGGAGCCGTTGGTGCTCGTTGCGAAGTATACGCCGGTTTCCAGATGCGGGGCGCCGTTATAGTAGGGCGTGATCTGCATATAGCTGGCGGTGCGGTAGATGGCCGCCACGCTGTAGGATACGAGATAATAGCCGGGCTGAAGCGTGATGCGCGGCCAGTCGGCCAGGGAGATGGTGCCGGTGGGGTCGGTCACGTCGGGGAAGACCTCGAGGGTATCTCCGTTGTTCCAGACGGCCTGGACATTTGCAAAGGAGGCGAAGACGTCATCGGGGGCGGCGCCGGTGGGCCCGGTGGGGCCGGTCGCACCGTCCGCGCCGTTGGCGCCGGTGGGACCAGTTGCGCCGTCCGCCCCGGTTGCCCCAGTTGCGCCGGTTGCGCCGGTTGCGCCGGTTGGGCCGGTTGCGCCGTCTGCCCCGTTTAAACCGTCGGCGCCGGCGGGGCCTGCTGGGCCTGTGGGACCCGTTGGGCCTGTTGGGCCTGTTGGGCCTGTTGCGCCTGTTGGGCCTGTTGCGCCGGTCATGCTGGCGGAACCCGCAGGGCCCGTAGGCCCGGTGGGGGCGATGGCGATAGGAAACGCGGGGGAGATTGATTTTCCTGTCAGAACATAGCATAGTAAAACCGAAAGCCTTGCCGGCGGCGGGCGAAGCATTATGAAAAGCGAAGAAGCGGGGGAGGAGAACCGACATGCTCAACAGCGGAAAGGGAGGCCTGCGGCTTGCGGCGGCGGCGCTGGCGGCCGCGTATTCCGTGGCGGGAGGCGCTGCGCACGGCAGCCCGGCCGAGGCGCCGGATGCCGTCAAAAACGGAGACGACGGATACAACATCCTTTTGATTACCACCGACCAGGAGCGCTACTTCGACCAGTATCCGCAGGGGACCTCCTACAAGGCACGCGAGCTGCTGGCCGAGCTGGGGACCACCTTTGAAAAGCACTACACCTGCGCCAACATGTCCACCTCCTCGCGCTCGGTGATCTACACCGGCCTGCACATTCCCCAGACCCGGCTGCTGGACAACACCGACGTGGCCTGGCAGCAGCCTTTGAGCACGGAAATGACCACCGTGGGGGACCGGCTGCGCGAGGCCGGCTACTACACCGCCTTCAAGGGCAAGTGGCACATGGGCGGCGGCGGCATCCTGGGCCTGCACGAGGACAACCTCACCGACCTGGAGGAGTACGGCTTTTCGGACTGGGGCGGCACGGACTATGTGGGCACCCTCTACGAAGGGCTTAACGCCGACCCCATCATCGCCTCCGAGGCCGTGGAATGGCTGGAGGGGACGGGCATGGCGCTCAACGGGGAAGGGCGGTCCTTTTTCCTGGCGGTGAACATGGTCAACCCCCATGATATCATGAACTATGACGACTCCGGCTACCAAAGCGGGCTGCTGGCCCTGGGCGGAAAGCCGGACAGTCCGGTGTATGACAGGACCTACGACGACCCCGCGCCCTCGAGCTGGGACTTTGACCTCAGCGCGCCGGACGTGCCCGAGGCGCAGAAGGAGCGGCTCTGCGAGGGGCTGCCCGGCAGCAGCCTGATGGACCTGATGGACGGCTCCCGGCAGACCGTGCGGGAAGGCGCGCTGTTTTGCTACGAGTCGCTGCTGATGAGCGCCGTGCTGGTGGACGTGGCCCCCGACAAGAGCATGAGCTACCAGATCGACCTGACCAAGCGGGGCATGGTGCGCGGGCTGATTACGGAGGATTACAAGTTCGTGCGCTACTTTTCGCCGCTGGAGTTCAACACCCCCCAGACCCTGGAGGAGCTCTATGCCCTCAACGACGTGCAGCTCTTTGACCTCAGGCGGGACCCCCAGGAGCTCAACAACCTGGCGGCGGACCCCGAGGCCAACGGGGAGCTGATTCTGGAGCTCAACGCCGAGCTTAACAGGCTCATTGAGGCGGAGATCGGCCGGGACGACGGCCAGGAGGTGGCCGCCGTCCTGCAGGCCTTCCAGGCCGGGAAGTCGGGCACGTAAGGGCGGGGAGGGAGGCACGGCGGCATGACCGATCCCGCGAGAACCTACGCCATGCTGGCAAAGCCGGTGTCCGGCGCCTGCAACCTGCGGTGCGCCTACTGCTATTACGCCGGAAAGGAGACGCTGCTGGGCCAGGGCGCCGGCAGGATGTCCCACGAGGTGCTGGAGGCCTACATCGAGCGGAGCCTGGCCATGCACGGCAGGGACGCGGTGGTCGAGTTCGCCTGGCACGGGGGCGAACCGACCCTGGCGGGGCTATCCTTCTATGAGGAGGCCGTGCGCCTGGAGCGAAAGCACGGCAGGGGGCGGCTGGTGCGCAATTCCATGCAGACCAACGCCACGCTGCTCACCGACGCGTGGTGCCGCTTTTTCAGGGACAACGATTTTGCCATCGGCGTGAGCATCGACGGCCCGGAGGCGCTTCACAACGCCTGCCGAAAGGGGGCGGACGGCTCGGGCTCCTTTGAGGCGGTCATGGCGGGGGTGCGGCTGCTTGAGCGCCACCGCGTGCCCTTTGCCGCCCTCACCACGATCAACCGCTTCAACATGGAGCACCCGCTGGAGGTCTACCGCTTCCTGCGCGAGCTCACCGATTACATCCAGTTTCTCCCGGTGGTAGAGGCCCTGCCCACCGCGTTTGAGGCGGAGGCGGGGCAGCGCCTGGCCACCCCGCCCGGCATCCACGCCCTGGGGCTGACGCACCCCACGGCCTCCTTCTCCGTCACGCCCGAGGGGTACGGCGGCTTCCTGTGCGCCGTATGGGACGAGTGGCTGGGGCGGGACGCGGGCAGGGTCCACGTCCAGCTCTTTGACGTGGCCCTGGGGCACCTGCAGGGCCTGCCCTCCGCGCTGTGCGTCCATGACCCCCTGTGCGGCCATAGCGGCTGCGTGGAGGCCAACGGGGACGTCTACGCCTGCGACCGCTACGCCTTCCCGGCCTACCGGCTGGGCAATCTGACCCGCCGGCCGCTGGGGGAGCTGATGGAGGAGAACCGGGCCTTCGGGATGCACAAGACCTGCGGCCTGCCGCAGGAATGTCTGGACTGCCCCTATGTGCGGCTGTGCTTCGGCGGCTGCCCCAAGGACCGGCTCAGCGGGGGCAGGAATTATCTTTGCGACGGCTACAGGCGCTTCTTTGCCAGGGTGGTGGCGGACTGGAACGCCGGCGGCTGAGCAATCCCTTTCATAAAGACAGGCGGCGGACTGCGAAAATGCAGTCCGCCGCTTCGGGTTTGGGAAGGCCGTTAGGGCTCGATGATGGCAAAGTCGGGGGTGAAGATGACGATGTGCTCGCACAGGGCGTCCAGCAGCGCCTCGCCGCCCTCCAGATGGGCCGCCTGCCGCACGCCGTCGGCGTTGCCCTGAAGCAGGGCAAAGAGCGCGGCCTTGGGCATGCTCCATACGGCGTCGGCCTCGTCGCTCTGCACGCCCTCCTGATAGAGCAGCACGCCGGCGCGCAGGGTGACGACAAACTGCTCCCGGGTATCGGTGACGTTGAGGTTGATGACGCCGTTGAGGTCCTCCGCGGCGTTGCTGTCCAGACGGATGCCCAGGTATTCCAGCATCAGGTCCACGCCCATCTTCATCTGCATCTCCGCGGCGCCGCTCATGGGGTTGGAGGCCGGGGCCTCATCGCTGCGCAGCTCCTGGGCGGCGGTCAGATAGGCGTTGCGCCAGGGGCCGGACTCCGCCTGGTAGCCCAGCTGCTCCAGGGCGTCGGCGCACAGCCAGCGGGCTTCCAGATTGTCCGGGTCGGCGTAGACCAAGGTGTTGGTGATCTGCGCCACCCACTGGTACTCGCCCTTCTCAAAGTCCTCCCGGGCCATCTGAAGCACCTTGTCGGTATCGCCCAGGTACGCCACCAGCTTCTGCGCATAGGCCGTGGGGGTCAGCTCGTCGAGGTGGACGGGGTTGGCGTCATACCAGCCCATGTACTTCTGGTAGACCGCCTTGACGTTGTGCTTGAGGGTGCCGTAGTACTGGCGGGTATACCAGACCTGCTCCAGATCGGCGGGCAGACGGATCATGTCGGCGATCTCGGTTTCGGTGTAGCCCTGGTTGATGTAGAACAGGGTCTGGTCGTGGATGAACTTGTAGACCGCCGCAGTGTTGGTCATGTACTGCTCAATCACGTCGTTGCCCCAGTGCGGCCAGTTGTGGGACTGAAAGACCACCTCCGCCTCCCCGCCATAGAGGGCCAGGGCCTCCATGATGTAGTTGGCCCAGGCGTTGCCGTCGCGCACCTGCGCGCCGCGGAGGGTGTAGAGGTTGTGCAGGGTGCCGGTGCAGTTCTCCGCCAGCCACAGGGCCTTTTTCTCCGGCAGCCAGGTGTTCATCTCCGTGGGGGCCTCGGTGCCGGGGGTCATCTGAAAGACGAAGGTGACGCCGTCGATGACGCGGGTCTCGCCGGTTGTGGTGATGATGTCGTTGGGGGAGATGTAGGACAGGGTGCCCCTGGACTGGTTGAGCCCGATGCCCACGCTCATGGCGCCCTGCGCGTCCTTGTCCAGCAGGGTTCCGTACTGATAGGCGGCGCGGCGGCCCATGGCGGTGCCGGCATAGACGTTCTCGCTGATGGCGTACGCCTCAAAGCCCTCGGGGGCGATGATGGGGATGTTTCGCTCCAGGACTTCTTCCTCGGACACGATGCCCTTGATGCCGCCGAAGTGGTCCACGTGGGAGTGGCTGATGATGACGCCCATGATGGGGTACTCGCCCAGCTGCTCGTCTACCAGCTCCTTGGCGGCCCGGGCGCACTCGACCGAGATCAGGGGGTCAAAGACGATCCAGCCGGTCTCGCCCCTGACGAAGGTGATGTTGGAGATGTCGTAGCCGCGCACCTGATAGATGCCGTCGGTCACCTCGAACAGGCCGTAGATGTGGTTGAGCTGGGTGTTGCGCCAGAGGCTGGGGTTGACGGTGTCGGGAGCGTCGGCGTCCTCCAGGAAGGCGTAGGCGTCCTGGCTCCAGATCAGCTTGCCGTCCTCGCCGCGAAGCTCCAGCGACTCGGGGGCGCAGATCAGGCCCTTCTGGGCGAAGGCCAGCTCCTGCTGGTCGTCAAAGTCGAGCTGCTCATAGACGCTCTGGTTTATCTGTGCGGTGATCTCCGTGGCGTCCTTTGGCTCGGGGTTGAGCTCCGACGCCCCCGCGCCGCCGGGGAGCAGGGAGATAAGCATGCCCAGCAGGCACAAAAGCGCGATCCATTTTTTCATCGTTTATTCCTCCTTCGCCGCCTGGGCCAGCACGACCCCCAGCAGCGCGTGATACGTTTCCTCCGAGCGGTCCAGAGGGCCGCCGTCGGAGATGGAAAGGCGAATCTCATAGATTTCCTCCGCCTCCAGGGGCCGGTCCCCGTCCAGAGGCCCGCCGCCCGAAGCGCACAGGGTCCACCCTTCGCTCATCTCCCGAAGATCGCCCTCCGGGTCCTGATAAAACAGGGTGTACGCCGACGGCGCGTCCATCAGGCCGTTGAGCCGGAGGGCCAGCGTCTCCTCCTGGCGCAGGTTATCCACCGCTACGGTCATCAGGTAGCCGGCGGCCCGGAAGCCCTCGGGCAGGGCGCCGTCCAAAAGGCGGGAGCGCCCCGTGTCCTGCGGCGGGATGTCCCTGGCGGGGCTGTCGGGCAGGTAGGCGAACACGTCCCGCCAGCAGACCATGTCCATGGCGCCGGTGGGGGAGTAGAGGCCGTTTCCGCCGGGGTCGGCGATGAGGCCGACCGCGAGGTTGTTGTAGCCGGAGGCGGTGGAGACGTCCTCTGTCAGCAGCGTTTCGCCGGTGCCGAAGTCCAGGACCTCATAGCGCCACATGCCGCTGTCCAGGTCCTGCCAGTAGCCGTAGAGGTAGCCGGTGGCGGTGCTGAGCTTAATCATGGCGGTTTCGTGGATGTCCGGCCGGGACCAGATTTTCCGGGCCTCGTAGCCGTCCGCCGTCCTTACCACGTCCACCCGCTCCACGCCGGGGGCGATGTAGGCGTTGCCCCGGGCCATCCAGTTGGCGTCATAGATATTGTCGTAGGACTGGATGGAGGAGTTGGCGTCGGGATCGGCCAGGCCGGCGTTGCCCGCCCCATACCAGTTGGCCACCACCACCGAAACGGTCCCGTTCCCGCCGTCGTACACCAGAATGGAGTTTTCCACCGACACGGGCACGTCCTCTCCCAGCGCATCGAGCACCGGGATCCGGGCCACGATTTCCCCCGTCTCGCAGGAGAGGGCCAGGAGATTGATGGGGTCCAGGTTGTCGGTAAAGAGCACCAGGTCGTCCGTCAGGGTCGGGCTGGTGCCGCTGCCCCAGGACAGGCCCCCGCCGGTGTAGCCCGACTCCGGCCGGGCCTCGTTGGCGCCGTTGCTGCCGTAGGGCGTGCGCCAGCGCACCTGGACGCCGCCGTCCGCCGCCAGCAGGTAGCAGGCCAGGTTGGTCAGGATCACCGCGCCGTTCGGGTTGGCGGCGATGCCGTTTTCCGCGCCCTCGCCCATGGCGAGGGGATAGAAGAAGATGTTGCCCTCCAGCGGCACCGCCTCGCCGGTGTCCAGCTGCTGCATATAGTCCCGGGAGATGTAGCCCAGGAACCCCGCGGGGTCGCGCTCGGGGTCGATGCGAAAGCCGCCGGTGGTAAACCACAGGTTGCCCTCGTAGTCGTACACGACGCTCAGCAGCCGCTGGTCGATATCCTCGCCCAGGGCCGCCACGGCCTGGGCCATGATGTCCACGTCCATGACCTTCTCAAAGACGGGCAGGACCTCTCCGCCCGCATCCATGGTCCGCAGCACCAGCAGATGCCCGTGGGAGGTGGGGGCCACCACGCGGTCCGCCCGGTCCACAAAGGAGTAGGAGATCTGGAAGGAGTACCCGCCGCCGTCGTCCCGGCTGGGCACGAAGGAGCCGGAGCGGCTGATGACCTCCCCGTCCATGTCCGTGACGGCCACGCCGCCCAGAAACGGGGTGATGGCGTTGCCCCGGCTGTCGTAGAAGGCGGCGGAGGGGGCGTGGGGGTTTTGCGTCTCCAGGGCGGTCGATACAGTGGAGCAGATGCCCAGGGGAGCCGCGGCGTCGGTGACGTCGGTGGCGTAGACGTCGTTGTGGATGGAGTTGTCGCTGCACGCCATATAGGGGTTGACCGCCACGTCCTTCATCGGCAGGGGACGAGGGGGGAGCGGCCCATCCTGAGCGCAGGCGCAGCCGCCCGTGAGGCCCAGGGCCAGGAGCAGGGCGGCGCCCCGGCGCAGAATCCGTTTCATGTGAATCCCTCCCGCGTTTGTTGAGCTGTTCCTATTGTAAGGAAAGCGCAAACGACCCGCCAGTACGAAAGATGGCGGGCGGGACAGCAAAATCTGTACTTGACAGCGCGGCCGGGCTCAGATCCTGAGGTAGACGCAGGAGCGGAACACCGGCCCCTCGGGCGCAAAGCGGGCGTCGCCCTGGTGCTTGCGGGCCACGGCCTGAACCGAGCTGAGCCCCACGCCCGGCTCGCCGCGCTTGCTGGAGCGGTAGACGCCGCTTTCCATGACCGCCCGGCCGTCGAAGCTGTTGTCCATGGTGACGGTGAGCACACCTTCGCGCACCTGGGCGTCCAGGCGGACGAACCGCTCGCCTTCGCCCATACGGCCGCAGGCCTCCATGGCGTTTTCCAGAAGGTTTCCGAAGATGATGCACAATTCCCCGTCGGGCACCCCCTCCAACTGCACGGGCAGGGCCAGGCGGATGTGCAGCGCCACCTTGGCCTCCTCAAGCCGGGTGGCGTAATAGGAGACGACCGCGTTGACGGCCGGGTTTTCGCAGTAGGTCCCGGGGGCGGCGGGGATGGCCTCCAGCAGGGAGGCGACGTACGCCTTGAGGCGGGACGGGTCGGTGTCCGCGAGCTGACGGATGGCCGCCAGCTGATGGCGCAGGTCATGGCGCTGCCGGCGAAGCTGCTCTTCATGCTCCATCATCAGGCGGCTGTGCTTGCTCTGTTCCTCCATCTGCATCTGCAGCAGGTGCGTCTCGAAGTTGAGCTGCTCCTGGAGGATCGCCTGCTTTCGGATCCCTTCCAGAGAGCTGACCAGCACCCTGTAGACCAGCACCACGCACACAAGCAGGCCGATCCGGGAAAACAGAAACCGCCAGCTCTGCGCCGACTGGGCGTCGGGCCCTCCGCTGAGCACGAAGACCATCGCGCTCATCACCGCCGGGAGCAGCCAGATGACCCGCCACAGCCGGGGCGCGTCGATGCGGTAGACCTGATCGGCGGCGTAGCGGAACAGACGGTACATGGGCCGCCAGGCCAGAATGAAAATCAGAAGGCAGAACAGCCCGCTTTCCCAGCCCCGGACGGGGGCGTGCAGCAACGTGTCCGCCAGGAAGGCGGAGAAGCCCATGGCGATGATCTGATAGTTGACCAGCAGCATATAGGTAAACAGCAGCTTGCCGGGGGAGAGCCTGATGTTGAGGAAATACAGCGCAAGGGAGAGGGGCACCATGGCCATGCCCACCACCGTCAGCAGATCCATCCGCCCCGCCTGCACCGCCCAGAAGGTGCCCAGCAGGTGGGCCAGGAGATTGCCCACGACGGTCAGCGCCATCCACCGCTTCCCAAAGCGCAGGATGTCCAGGAAGGGGAGATAGGCCAGCAGGTGAATGGGCAGAAAGGCGCAAAAGGTGTAAAAGACCATCTCCATCAGCTATCAACCCACCCCTGCGCTTTTATTGCGCTTATTATAGCATCCATGTGCAAATGCGTCAATTTGTCAAGTACCAGTTTTGACGGAACCGCGGCATTTTTGGTACTGGCACGGAGAGGGGGACCTTGTTTACAATACATGCTGCCGGCATCTCCGGGACGGCAGGAGGAGAACCGATGGTCAAGGATTTTTTTATGCGCTGCGAGGACAGGTTTCCTGAGCGGCGGGCACAGCTGCGGCAGGTGTCCCTGGCGCTGTGCCGGGAGCGGATCAGCACCATGGAGCAGCTTTGCCGGCTCTTTCGGGAAGACCCCGAGGCGCTGGCGGGCATCCGTTCCATCGGCCGCAAGCGGCTGGAACTGATCGAACTGGTATACAGAACATACCAGGCCGACCGCCGTCCGGCACAGGAAAAAGAAAGACGGGAGGGAGCCCTTTGATGTGGAGCGCCAACATTCCCCGACAGGAAGCCCGGCACTGCCTGCTGTGCCCGCAGGGTCCGTGTACGGCGGCCTGCCCGCACGATCTGGACCCGGCGGGGCTGGTACGCAGCGTTCGCTTTGACAACATCGCCGGCGCGGCGGCGCGCCTGCCGCGGGAGGACCTGTGCGCCGGCTGCCCGGCCCCCTGCGAGGCGGCCTGCCTGCGGCCGGACGGCCCCGTGCGGATTCGCCGCCTGACCGCGGCCCTTCGCGGGGAGAGAGAAAACCTGGAGGAGCTGTGGGAGGGCGAGGTGGACCTGTCCAGCACGTTTTGCGGCGTCAGGCTGGAAAACCCCTTCCTGCTGTCCTCCTCGGTGGTGGCCAGCAGCTATGAGAAGATCGCCCGCGCCTTTGAGGCGGGCTGGGCGGGGGCGTGCTACAAGACCCTGTGCGACTTCATCCCCCGCGAGGCGTCCCCCCGCTACTCCGCCCTCTCGGGCGATGGCTGCTTCTACGGCTTTAAGAACATCGAGCAGCTCTCCGCAAACCCGCTGGAGGAGGACCTCGCCATCATCCGCCGCCTGAAGCGGGACTACCCCGCCAAGGTGCTCATCGCCTCCATCATGGGCCGGGACGAGGCGGAATGGACCCGGCTGGCGCGCCTGGCGCAGGAGGCCGGGGCCGACATCGTGGAGTGCAACTTCTCCTGCCCCAACATGGAGCAGGACGGACTGGGCGTGGACGTGGGCCAGAGCCCGGAGGCGGTGGAGCGCTATACCGCCGCCGCCCGGCGCGGCTGCGCCATCCCCCTGCTGGCCAAGCTCACCCCCAACGTGGGCGACATGCGGCCCATGTCCCGGGCGGCCCGCCGTGGCGGCGCCGACGGGCTGGCCGCCATCAACACGGTCAAGAGCATCATGGGCATGAACCTGGACACCTACGCCACCAGCCCCTCGGTGCGCGGGCTGTCGGGCGTGGGCGGCTACTCGGGCAAAGCGGTCAAGCCCATCGCCCTTCGCTTCATCTGGGAGCTGGCCTCCGATCCCCAGTGGCCCGCCCCGCCCATCAGCGGCATGGGCGGCATCGAAACCTGGCGCGACGCGGTGGAGTTCATGCTGCTGGGCGCCGACCATGTGCAGGTCACCACCGCCGTCATGCAGTACGGCCTGCGCATCATCGACGATCTCCTCGAGGGCCTCACCCTCTACCTGCGGGAAAAGGCCCTGGCCCGCGTGAGCGACCTCAGGGGGCTGGGCGTGGAGAACGTGGCCGCCCTGGAGGCGCTGGAGCGGGAGAGCGTCCTGCTGCCACGCTTTGACCGCGGCCGCTGCGTGGGCTGCGGCCGCTGCGCCCTCTCCTGCCGGGACGGGGGCCACGAGGCCATCGCCATGCGAAGCGGCAGGCCCGTGATGGACCCCGCCGCCTGCGTGGGCTGCCATCTGTGCGTGCTGGTCTGTCCCGTGCGGGCCATCAGCGGCTTCGGCCGCCGGGTGGCGCCCCGGCAATCCCCCCGAAGGGAGGCATCGACATGAAGGAAATGTCCATTGACGCGACGGTGGAGAACATCGCGCCCGTGACCGAATTCGTAAACGGCGAGCTGGCGCTGCTGCGCTGCCCGGAGCGGGTCCGGCACCAGATCGACGTGGCCATCGACGAGCTGTTTGGCAACATCGCCCACTACGCCTACGATCCCGACGTGGGCCCCGCCACGGTGCGGGTGGAGGTGCTCAGGGAGCCCCTGGCGGTGGTCATCACCTTCATCGACCACGGCGTGCCCTATGATCCGCTCTCCCATGCGCAGCCCGACGTGCACGCCCCCCTTCAGGAGCGGCGGCCCGGCGGGCTGGGGATCTTCCTGGTCCGCAGGACCATGGACGACGTGAGCTACGAATACAAAAACGGCCAGAACATCCTCAGGATCAAAAAGCGTCTGGCAGAGGGAGAGGCGTAGGATGGGACGGTTGACCGACGCGATGAATTTTGCCATCGCTGCCCACGGCGAGGTGCGGCGAAAGGGGGACGGCCTTCCGGCCGTCCTCAGACCGTTGAAAAACCCCTGATTTTGGGGAGAGCCGCGTTTCTTGCGCCCTTCGGGCGCTCGCAACGCTCGCGAAAAATGCTGCGGCATAAGGCTTTGGGGCTCTGCCCCAAACCCCGGCAGGGGGATGATCCCCCTGCACCCCGCACTTTGTCAGCAGCTTG
>CAUDEL010000002.1:0-105569 GCA_958448555.1 uncultured Eubacteriales bacterium
CCGGGCGATACGAATCCACTTTGGAGGGGGACGGAGGGAAGCGTGTGCCCTGTGGCGCGGAGGGAAGCGCCAGCCCTGTGGGCTGTTGCCACCGAAGGTGGCAAAGCGACCCGTAGCGGGGCAGCGAAACCATGAGCACGACCGTCAGGAAAGTGCGAATGATTGAGCAACCGGGACACTTGCCACCGAAGGTGGCAAAGCGACCCGGAGGAGTCAACCGAAACGAGCGGTGGGCGCGGCCAGCGCCCGCCGCGATGATTGAGGTTGCGGACCTGCGGGCCCTCCAAACCTCCCGGAAAGTGTTTGTCAGCAGTCTGGACCGGCCCTTCGGCCGGTTTTTTGTGTTAAGCGAGGCTCCCGGCGCATATCCTGCGCGGGGGAGGTGGCGGGATGAGCGAAAAGGGCGGCGTGTCGGGGCTGGCGGCCTGCGTGGGGGCGGTCGTGGGGGCGGGGTTTGTCTCGGGACGCGAGGTGATCGCTTTTTTTACGCGCTACGGCGCGCACGCGCCCTGGCTGATCGCGCTTTCGTCGGCGGCGATGGCCCTTTTGTGCGGCCTTTGCATGCGCCAGGCCCGGCGGGTAGGGACGGAAAACTGGTGGGATCTCTACGGCGGCATGCCCGCGTGGGTGCGCGTGGGCGCGCGGCTTTGTGCCGCGATGATGCTTTCGGTCGCCGGCGGGGCGATGGTATCGGCCTCGGGATGGCTGACGGCGCTGCTGTGGGCCAATGAATGGGCATATCCCCTTGGCGCGGTGGGAACACTGTTGTCGGCATGGCTTGTGGGCCGGCGGAGCCTCGGCGCGCTGGGCCGCGTGAGCGGGCTGCTGACGGCCGTGCTGATCGGCGCGCTCATAGCGGCGCGGATGGGGGAGAGCGACTTTCCCGGCGCGGTGCTCGCGCCGCCCGCGGGCAGCCTCGCCTGGGCGGCGGTGCGCGCCGTGGCCTACGCGGCCATGAATCTCACGCTGGCCATCGGCGTGGTATGCCGCATGGCCGGCGGCCCCGGGGAACGCACGCCCTGGCTGTGTGGCGGGCTGGGGGCCGTGCTGGCGGCGCTTCTCATGCTGGGAAGCGGACTCTACGCCCGCCATCCCGAGCTTGCGTCGGCGGACTTTCCCATCGTGCGGCTGCTGGCCCGCTATGGGCGCGCGGGCTTTGTGACCAGCGCGGCGCTTCTCTACCTGGCGGTGTTTACGTCTCTGGCGGCGGTGACCTGCGCGCTGGATAGCGCGGTGGCGGGGCGCGGGCCGTACCTGCGTGCGGCGCTGGCCATGGGGCTGCCGCTGGCGGTGTCGCTGGTGGGCTTTGAGGGCATCGTGGACGGCCTCTACGCCCCGGCGGGCCTGGCCTGCCTTATGCTGGTGCTCGCCCCGCTGGCGCTGCGCCGTCAAACTGCCCCTTGACAATCGGCTGCCGATACAGTACGATAAGACAAAGCGTACAAACGATTGCACATTGGAAAGGAGACCGCTGCGATGAGCTTTGAGATTCATCCCTGGAAGGTCGTGGAAAGGGGACTGGACAAGGAGCGCATGCGTCTGTCCGAGAGCCTGACCTCCGCGGGAAACGGCTATATGGGCATGCGCGGCAACTTTGAGGAGGACTACACGGGCGACACGCATCTGGGCACGTATATCGGGGGCGTGTGGTTCCCGGACAAGACGCGCGTGGGCTGGTGGAAGAACGGCTATCCCCAGTATTTCGGCAAGGTCATCAACGCCGTGCGCCTCAACGGCATCCATGTGGAGATCGACGGGGAGCCGCTGGACCTCGCCACCGCCAGCGTGCAGGACTTCTACCGCGAGCTGGACATGCAAAACGGGCTGTTCGTGCGCCGCTTCACCGTCAAAACGGCGGGCGGGTGTGTCCGAGTGGAGGCAGAACGCTTTATTTCGCTCGCGCAGAAGGAGCTTTTGGCGGTAAAATACTGCTTAACGCCGGATTATGAAGCAAAAGTGGTGATGAGTCCCTATCTGGATGCGAATGTGCGCAATCTGGACAGCAACTATGACGAGACGTTCTGGGACATGCTGGGGGAGGAGGAAACCGAGGACGCGCTGGCGCTTCTGACCAAGACCAGGGAAAACCCCTTCGGCACGCCTCGCTTTGCCGTAAGCGCGGCCATGAGCTGCTGGGCCGACGGGCTGGAGATGGAGGACCGCCGGCTGGACAGCGGCTATGTGGAGATTCGCTACGAGGGCACCGTGAAGGCGGGGGAGACCGCCTCGCTTGAAAAGTACGTCCTGTGCTTCACCAGCCGCGATTTCGAGGAGAACGTGCTCAACACCCTGTCGCTCAAGGCCGCCTCCCGCGCCCGGGAGGTCGGCTACGACGCCCTCCGGCAGGCGCATACCGCCGCCTGGCGCGAGCGCTGGGCGGGCTGCGACGTGACCATCGAGGGCGACGACGCGGCCCAGCAGGGCATCCGCTTCAACCTCTTCCAGCTTCTGAGCACCTATTCCGGCGACGACGCGCGCCTCAACATCGGCCCCAAGGGCTTCACTGGCGAAAAATACGGCGGGGCCACCTACTGGGATACCGAGGCCTATTGCCTGCCGGTCTACATGGCCATCGCGGGCGAGGACGTGGCCAAACAGCTTCTGCTCTACCGCTGGCTCCAGCTCGACGGCGCGTATCACAACGCGCGTCAGCAGGGGCTCAGGGGGGCGCTTTTCCCCATGGTCACCTTCACGGGGGTGGAGTGCCATAACGAGTGGGAAATTACCTTTGAGGAGATTCATCGCAATGGCGCCATCGCCCACGCCATCTTCAACTACGCCACCTATACCGGCGACATGGACTACATGCTGCGCGAGGGCCTGGACGTGCTGTGCGGCATCGCGCGCTTCTATACCGACCGCGTGCATTTTTCCAGGCGCCGGGGCAAATACATGATTCACGGCGTCACCGGCCCCAACGAGTATGAAAACAACGTCAACAACAACTGGTACACCAACCGCATCGCGGCCTGGAGCATCGGCCTGTTCGTGACCCAGGCGCGCCGGGCCTCCCAGAGCCGCCGCGACGAGCTCTCCATCACCGATCAGGAGCTTTCGCACATGGTGGACGTGGTGGAGAAGATGTATTACCCCGAGGACGAGGAGCTGGGAATCTTCGTGCAGCACGACACCTTCCTGGACAAGGACCTCATGCCCGCCTCCGACATCCCCGCCGGCCAGCGGCCCATCAATCAGCACTGGTCGTGGGATCACATCCTGAGAAGCTGCTTCATCAAGCAGGCGGACGTGCTGCAGGGCCTCTATTTCCTCAACCATCTCTATGACGTGGAGACCATCCGCCGCAACTTCGACTTCTACGAGCCCATGACCGTGCATGAGAGCAGCCTCTCGCCCTGCGTGCACAGCATCCTGGCGGCCCAGCTCGGCTATCACGAGAAGGCGGTGGAGATGTACCAGCGCACCGCGCGGCTGGATCTGGACAACATCAACAACGACACCGACGACGGCCTGCACATCACCAGCATGGCCGGAAGCTGGCTGGCCATGGCGCACGGATTTGCGGGCATGCGCACCACCAACGGCCTGAGCCTTAAGCCGTTTCTGCCCTCCGCCTGGAAGGGCTATGCCTTCCAGTTCCATTACCGCGGCCGCGTCATCCGCCTCAGCGTCCGTCCGGGCGAGGCCCGGGTGGAGCTTTTGCAGGGCGAGCCGCTGAAAATCACGCTCTGCGGCGGGGAGCAGACGCTCTCTGGCTGTGTGGTGCACGCGCTCTAAGCCGCACCCCGCCTCCGCCTTCCGCATAGGATGCAGTATCTTGCATCGGCGGGAGGCGGTTTTTTTGTTGAGAAGGCTGTTGGTGGCCGGCGGCGACGGCAGGATGCTGCGCCTGGCGCGTCTGCTGGCTGGGGAAGGGTTTCAGACGGCGACGCTGGGCCTTCGCCCGGAGGACGAAAAAGAGGCGGACATCGGGGCGGCGCAGGCCATCCTCTTTCCCTATCCCCATGCGGTCCGGGAGGGACTTGTGCCCACGCTCACGGGCCTGAGCCTGCGACCGGGGGATGTGCTGGAAGGCGCGCGGCCGGGCGTGGTGGTGCTGGCGGGCGGCGGGCTGGAAGCGTACATGGCGGAGGCAAAGGAGCTGCGGCTGCTTTCCTACGCAAAAAGTGAAGCTTTTCTTGAGCGAAACGCGGCCCTGTCCGCCGAGGGCGCGCTGGCGCAGGCCATGGGCCGCACTGAAAGGGCGCTGATGGACATGGCCGTGCTGGTGACCGGCTACGGCCGCTTTGCCCGCGCGCTGGCGCGCAGGCTCGGAGCCCTGGGGGCGGAGGTCTGGGTGGCCGCCCGGCGCGGGGAACAGCGGCTGACGGCGCTGAGCGACGGCATGCGCGCCGTTTCCTTTGATGCGCTGCCCGAAGTGGCCGGGCATATGGACATGGTCCTTAACACCGTGCCCGCGCAGGTGCTGGGCACGCAGGTGCTGGAAAGGCTGCCCAAAGGGACATGGCTTCTGGAATTGGCCAGCGCGCCCTACGGCTTTGACCGCGCTGAGGCGGAGGATATGGGGCTGCGGGCGGAGGTCCTGCCCGCGCTTCCTGCGCGCTATGCGCCGTCTAGCGCCGCGCATGCGCTCAAACAGGTCTGTGTGGAGCTGCTCAGGGAGGCGTCGCTATGAAAAAGACCACCATCGGATTTGCCATGACGGGCTCGTTTTGCACCTTTGAGCGGGTGCTCAAGCAGATGGAAGCGCTGGTTCGGCGGGGCTATGAGGTGCTGCCGGTGCTGTCGTTCAACGCTGGCACGCTCGACACGCGCTTCATGACGGCCGAGCACCTGCGCGCCCGCATCGTCGAGATCACCGGAAACGAGCCCATCGACACCCTGACCGGCGCCGAGCCCATCGGCCCCAAAAAGATGAGCGATGTTTTCCTCATCGCCCCGGCCACGGGCAACAGCCTCGCCAAGCTGGCCGGCGGCATCTTTGACACGCCGGCGCTGCTGGGCGCCAAGAGCCACCTGCGCAACGACCGGCCGCTTGTGCTGGCCGTCTCCACCAACGATGGACTCGGTACGGCGGCGCAGAACATCGGCCGCCTGCTCAACATGCGCAATATTTACTTCGTACCCTTCGGCCAGGACGACCCGGTGAAAAAGCCGCGATCTCTGGTAGCGGATTTTGCGCAGATCCCGCGGACCGTCGCCGCGGCGCTCTCCGGCGTGCAGCTCCAGCCCATGCTCCTGCGCGGGGGAGAGGAGGAGCCGGAGGTGCTTCATTAGCGCGGAGGCTGTCAGAACCTGCGCTATGTGGAGAAATGATGTAACAAACTTGCAATAAAGTTGATTTCGTTGTAAACTATACGATGCAAAAGAATCGCCGAAAGGAAGTGACCGCCATGCGGAAACTGCTTTTTGCGCTGGCGCTTGCCGCCGCTTTGACCGCCGTCCTGCCCGCCCTGGCGCAGGGCGAAGTGGACGAGGTGCGCACGCAGATCGGGGAAAACCATGTGGCCTATCCGCAGCTCAAGGGCATGGCGGACGAGGAGATTCAGACGAAAATCAACGACGACATCGTGCTTTCCTCCGGCGTGGCCAATCACCTGGTCACGCTGGCCACGCTGGGGGACAGCCCCTGGGGCCTCAAGGTGGATTACGAGGTGACGATGCTGACCGAAGACGTGTTTTCGGCCGTTATGAACGCTCAGGGCAAAATGCCCGATGGGCGGGAGGGACAGGCCTACGCGGCCCTGACCTACGACCTGGCGACGGGAGAGCGGCTTTCTATGGACAAGCTGTTTAAAGACGTGGACGCGGCGGTCGCGTGGATGGAGGCCGAGGCGGAGGAAAGCCTGGGCGAGGAGCTCAGCGGCTACATGGAATACAGCGACATCACCCCTCTGCCGCGGGACGCCTTCACCCTGGACGCGGACGGCGTCACCTTCTGGTATCCCTCCGATCAGCTTCGGCTCATGAGCGGGTACAGCGGCGCGTGTCAGTTTTTTTACGGCGAGCTTTCAGACTTCCTCCTGACCGCGGAGGACGCGCTGCCGGCCGCGGCCGGCCTGCTGGAGGCGGAGCTGACGGCGCAGGAGGCCCGCGAGGCGATCGGGGAGAGCGCCGCCGCGGGCGAGCTGCCCCATATTCCCGTGCGCCTGGGCGACCGCATGACCGACGTGGTGGAGCGCTACCGCCTTCTGCGCACGCCGGACGAGTTTCCCGGCGGGCGCTACTATGTGCTGGAAGCCCCGGCTTTCCGGGAGATTCTGGTAATCTCCGACGCCATCCAGAGCGGCTACGGCGCGTCGGTGGTTGAGGGCATCCAGATGCGCCGCGGCGGCCTGTTTGGGCTGATGATCGGCCGCGCCGTGCGCGCGGATTGGCGCGCCGTTCTGGGCGAGCCGGAGCGGACGATGACCTTCACCGACAGCATGGCCTATGATTACGGCCTGCCCGCCGGGGAGAGCGACGTGTATCACTTCGGTGCATACGAGCTTCGCCTGCACGCGGACGCCGAGGGGACGCTACGCGCCATACAGCTTTGCAAGTAACACAGTTCGGAGGATCGTGCATCAATGGCAAAGGGCAAAAAAAGCGCCGCACAGTATGAATCGGGCACGCTGGCGGCCTTTGCGGTCATCGGCATCGTGCTCATCGCCCTGGGCGTGGTATCGCTTCTGGCGGTGGTCGGCGGGCTGAGGGGCGCGTTTTTCACCATGGTCAAGCGCGTCATGCAGGG
This sequence comes from uncultured Eubacteriales bacterium, assembly GCA_958448555.1. Classification (GTDB taxonomy): domain Bacteria; phylum Bacillota; class Clostridia; order Christensenellales; family Aristaeellaceae; genus Limiplasma. The sequence goes on from CAUDEL010000002.1 coordinate 6,692, forward strand.
CCTGGGCGGCGGCCTGTGTCTGGGCGTGAGCGTGCTGCTGATCTGGGCCGGGGTGCTGGTCGCCTTTTCGGCCGGCCGCAGCATGCCCAAACGCGCTTTCTTGCTCTTTACGTTGCTGCTGCTGTGCGTCCTGGGCATCATCGATCTGGTCAGCCGTGTGGGACAGGACACCTTGCCGGCCTATCTGGTCAAGTACAACAACCAGGCCACGCCGCCCCCGGTGGACGCGGCGGGGTACTGGAACATGATCTGCGCCGCCTTCAACGTCTGCGGGACGAGCGGCGCGTTTGGCGGCGCGCTTGGCATGCTGCTGGGCTGGCCCGCGTGGACGTTTTTGGGCACGGCCTTCGGGACCGTGGCGCTGGGGCTGGTGAGCGCGGCGTGCGTGCTGCTGGTTTCGCGCTTTGACCTGTTGCAGACCTTTGAGAGCGTGCGCGAGGGATGGGAAAACAGGCGCCAGCGGGTAGAGCAGCAGCGCGCCGAGCGCGCGTATCAGGAGCAGATGGAGGACCAGCGCCGGCAGGCCGAGGAGGATGACCGGCGCATGTTCTCGCCCGCCTTCCGCCGTAGGGGCGAATCCGAGGCCCCGCAGGAGGCCCCGGTCTATCCGCCCTATGGCAGCATGCTCATGCAGCAGCCGCCCATGCAACCGGGCGCCATGCCCGGCTATCCCTACGGCATGCCGCCGGGCTATCCGCAGCCCATGCCGCCCCAGCCGCAGGGGGAGATCTACGACGAGCTCATCATCCCCGAGGGGCGCCAGCTTCCCTGGCGCAAGGGGGAGAGCAAGGGCAAAAAGGAAAAAAAAGAAAAGCAGTATCAGACCCGCATGACCTTCACGCCCAGCGAGATGGGGGTGGAGACGCAGGAGACGCCCCTGCCGGACACGCTGATCGTGTCCGCCTCCAAGAAGAAGGCCATGGACCGCATCGAGGAGATCCGCCGCCGCAAGGCGGAGATCTCCGGCATCATCGAGGAAAACGCGCAGGCCGTCCAGCCCGTGGCGACGGTTCAGGTCCCGCCCCAGCCAGCGGCGCCCCAGGCGCAGCCCGCCTCCCCGCCGGCTCAGCCGGTGACGAAGGAGGACCGGGAAGCGGCCTACAGGCGGCCGCCCGGCGTGCCCAAACCCACCGTGCCCAGCGCGCCTGAGCTCGTGGAGCGCGCGCCCTACGCCTATCCCTCCATCGACCTGCTCAACACCCAGCAGCGCCGCGCGGCGGCCGATACCCGCGCGCAGGACACGGCGGACGCCACGCGCCTGGAAAAGACGCTGGAGAGCTTCGGGATTCCCGCGCGCGTGCAGCGCGTGACCCACGGCCCCGCGGTCACGCGCTTTGAGCTGGGGCTGGTGTCCAGCGGCGTCAACGTCAAGCGCATCATGAGCATCGCCGACAACATCGCCCTGGACATGGCGGCCAACGGCGGCGTGCGCATCGAGATCCCCATCCCCGGCACCAACCTTTTCGGCGTGGAGGTGCCCAACAAGGAAATTCAGAGCGTAACCCTGGCCGAGGTGCTCCTAAGCCCCGAGATGCAGGCCGCCAAATCGCCCCTGGCCGTGGCTTTGGGGCGCGATATCGCGGGCCGCGCCGTCATCTGCGACCTGGCCAAGATGCCGCACCTGCTCATCGCGGGCCAGACGGGCAGCGGCAAATCCGTGTGCATCAACGCCATCGTCAACTCCATCCTCTTCCGTTCTCCGCCGGAGGAGGTGCGCATGATTATGATTGACCCCAAGGTGGTCGAGCTGCAATGCTACAACGTCGTGCCGCACCTGCTCATCCCCGTGGTGAGCGACCCGCACAAGGCTGCCGGCGCGCTGCAATGGGCTGTGGCCGAGATGCTGGACCGCTATCACAAGATGCAGTCCAAGAACGTGCGCGAGCTCTCCGCCTACAACGCCAAGCTCGGCCCCGGCGAGGAAAAGCTGCCCCGCATCGTCATCATCATCGACGAGCTGGCCGACCTCATGCTCGCCTGCAAGAAGGAAGTGGAGGAGAGCATCATCCGCATCGCGCAGCTTGCGCGCGCGGCGGGCATCCACATGGTCGTGGCCACCCAGCGCCCCACCGTGGACGTCATCACCGGCCTCATCAAAGCGAACGTGCCCTCGCGCATCGCCTTCGCGGTGTCCTCCAGCATCGACAGCCGCACCATCCTGGACCAGAACGGCGCGGAAAAGCTGCTGGGCCGCGGCGACATGTTCTACTTCCCCACGGGCGCCAGCGCGCCCATCCGCGTGCAGGGCTGCTTCCTCAGCGACGCGGAGACGGAGCGCGTGGTCAGCTACATCGCCCAACATTCGCATGTGGACTTTGACCCCAACGTGATTGAGGCCATGGAGAGCGAGGACACGTCCTCCGGCCCGCTGAGCGATTCCGAGGAGGACACTGGCGCGGATGACCGTCTGCTGGAGGCCATCGACATGGTCATCACCGACGGGCAGGCCAGCATCAGCATGCTCCAGCGCCGCATGAAGATCGGCTATGCCCGCGCGGGCCGCCTGATCGACGACATGGCCGCGCGTGGCATCGTGAGCAAGTCCGTGGGCAGCAAGCCCCGCGAGGTGCTCATCAGCCGCGAGGAATTCGAGAAGATCAAGGATACATTAGTATAGGAGTTTTTCTGGACAATACGGAAGAAACAAACCGCCCCGGCGAATCTCGCCGGGGCGGTCAGACTGTCAAAAAATCCTTTGGGGAGGTTCGGAGGGCCACAGCCCTCCGAGCTGTATTCCGAATCCAGCGACATGTGCGGTGGATTCGGAAGCCTTGCGTAGCAAGGTTTCCTTACGCCGTTTCCCGCCCGGGAGCCCCGCAGGGGCCGAAAGGAAGCGTGTGCCCTGTGGGCACTTGCCACCGAAGGTGGCAAAGCGACCTGGAGGCGTGAGCAAATACAAGGGCTGTGCGCGGTAGCGCACAGAACGCCGATATTTGCGAGGAGAGGGAAACGGCGCATACCTGTCGGAAAAGATCGCCGTAGGCGAGCTTTTTCGACACGCTGACCGCCACGGCGAATCTCGCCGGGGCGGTTCCCATGCACATGCGTATCGCATGGCGGCGGATGGCTTACTGCTCCTTCTTGGTGGCGTAGGCCGCGACCAGGGCCAGGGCCAGCACGGCGCCCTTCACGGCGGGCAGCACGTAGTAGGGTACGGCGCAGATGGTCAGGCCGTTTTCCAGCGTCGACACCAGCATGGCGCCGATCAGCGTGCCCAGGGCGTTTGGCTTCTCCGCGCCGCCGACCGAGCGGCCGACGAACACGGCGGCCAGCGACTGCATCAGGTAGTTGTCGCAGCACATGACCTGCGCGGAAGAGCCGCGGGAGGAAACCAGAATGCCGCCGATGGCGATGAATACGGCGGTAATCATGCCGGCCAGGTAGCGGTAGGCCTTGACGTTGATACCGCTGAGCTTGGCGGCCTGCTTGTTGCCGCCCATGGCGTAGATGAAGCGGCCGTGCTTGGTGTACTCCAGGAAAATGTAGGCGATCAGCACACAGACCAGCATGATGACGATCAGCCAGGGCTCGCGGCCGATGGCGCTGAAGGAATCCTCCAGCTTGGTGCGCACGGGGGAGGCGCCGCTGGGCAGGCGCATGCCGGTGGAAACGGCGCCGCCGCCGATGTACCACTGGCCAAGGCCCTGATGCACGAACATCAGCGCGCAGGTGGCCAGCATGTCGGGGATCTTGCAGACCAGGATGAGGAACATGGTGAGCTGATACATCACCAGCGTCACGCCGATGCAGATGAGGATGCAGGCCCACAGCGGCAGGCCGTACCAAAGATACATGCTCACGAACACATAGGCCGAGCAGCTGGCCAGCGTGCAGGCCGACATGTCGAAGCCGTCGGGCGCCATGGTGACGGTGGCGGCGATGCCGAACACCGTGGTGATGGACATGGCGCGCAGGATGTTAATCATGTTGTTGACCGACATGAAGCGGCTGCCCGTGGCCAGACCGAACACCACAAAGCACAGCACCAGCGTGATGACAGCCGCCCAGTCCAGCAGGAAGCGGAGAAAGGTTTTGTTTTTCTTTGTTGCCAGCGGATTGGGTTTCAACGTTGCTTGCATATCAAGAGCCCTCCTGTTATGGCCTGCCAGGCGGTCAGGCGTACTTCGTGGTGCTGCCCACGGCATAGTGCATGATTTCGTCCTCGTTGGTCTTTGCGGTTTCCAGCTCCGCCATGATGCGGCCATCATAGAGCACATAGATGCGGTCGGTGATGGAGAGAAGCTCGGAGTTCTCGCACGAGGCGTAGATCACGCTGCTGCCGCGCTTGGTGATGTCGTTAATCAGACGGAAAATGTCCTGCTTGGCGCCCACGTCCACGCCCTTGGTCGGCTCATCGAAGATATACACGTCGCAGTCGGCCGCCATCCACTTGCCGACGGCCACCTTCTGCTGGTTGCCGCCGGAGAGGTTTTTGACGTACTGCTTGATGGTGGGGGTGGCGATGCCCAGATCTTTGACATACTGGCGGGCGTTGGCGTCCACCTTGTTTTTCAGGATGAAAGACGCCTTGCAAAACCGGCTGAGCGAGGCGGCGGAGAGGTTGAAGCTGACGTTCTCGTTGACCAGCACGCCTTCCTTGCGCCGCTCCTCGGGCACCAGTGCGATGCGGCTTTTGACGGCGTGAGAGGGGTTTTTGATCTTGAGCTCCTCGCCGTTTAAACGCATGGTGCCGGCCGTGCGCTCGTAGGCGCCGAAAATGGTCTTGCACAATTCCGACTTGCCCGCGCCCACCAGGCCCGCGATGCCCACGATTTCACCCCTGCGCACATAGAAGGACACGTCGTTGACCTTGCCGTCTGCGCCGGAGAGGTTCTCCACCTCAAAGACCTTCTCGCCGATGGGAACGTGCTCCTTGGGGAAGTTTTCCTCAAAGGAGCGGCCGAGCATCTTTTCGACGATTTCGCGGGTGGTGGTCTTGTCCGTGATGGGGGAGGTGTCCACGATCTCGCCGTTGCGCATCACGGTATAGCTCTCGCAGATCTGGATGATCTCGTTGATGCGGTGGGAGATAAAGATGATGGCGATATTCTCTGTTTCCTGAAGGTGCTTGACCAGCCGGAAAAGCTCGGCGGTTTCCGTGTCGCTCAGCGGCGCGGTAGGCTCGTCAAGGATCAGGAAATTACATTCGTTGGCTATGGCTCTGGCAATGAGGACCATCTGCTTTTGCGCCAGGGAGAGATCCTGTACCAGCTTGCGCACGTTGACGTTGATGTTGAGCCGGTCCAGCACCGCCTTGGCCTGCGTGCGCAGCCTGGGCCAGTTGACGAGGGGGTTGCCCCCGGAATTCATGACCATGTCGTTGAGCATGACGTTTTCGGCGACCGAAAGGGTGGGAATCAGCGCCATGTCCACCTCCTGGTACACGATCTGAATCCCCAGCTTCTTGGCGGCCATGGTGGACCTGAGCTCAACGGGCTGGCCGTTCAAATATACTTCGCCCGTGTAATCCGGATTCGCACCCGCAAGGACCTTCATCAAGGTGGACTTGCCCGCTCCGTTGGCGCCTACGAGCGCGTGAATCTCACCGGTGCTGACCTCGAAGTCTACATTGGTTAACGCCTTCACACCGGGAAATTCGATGGATACCTTGCGGGTTCCAAGTGTCAGTCTGTCCATGGATTTCCCTCTTCTCTCATTCACTACAAGCGGTCGGGAGGCTTTCAGGGAAGAAGCGCCGGAGCAAATACTCCGACGCTTCTTTGTCAAGAAACATTGCTCGAATGGGTTATGGATTGCTGCGGAGGCTTACTTGTGCAGCAGGTCGGCGGGCATCCAGTCGGCCACGGACAGGTAGCTCAGGTTGCCGTAGGTCTCGCCGGCGATTTCGCCGAGATTCTCAACGGTGCTGTCTTCCTTGAGGGCGGAGGCCAGGATGGCGCTGCCGGGGATCTCAACCACGTCCACGCCGTATTCGCCGGTGGCGGGGTCATAGATCTTGTCATACTCGCCGGCCAGCTCCAGCATGAGCAGGCGCATGGCGATCTCGCCGTTCAGGGTCCAGTCGGTGGTGCCGGCCGCGTACCAGATGTCGGGGCGGGTCTGCATGTTGGTCACGTCCACCTGGTCGATGTCAACGGACGCCATGGGCAGGGCCTCGCCGGCCTCGCCGTTGAAGTTGGCGTTCTCGAAGATGGCGTTGTACACGCCCTGGCCGTAGAGGTCGTAGTAGGCGATGACACCGTCCACATCCTCGCGCTTGAGGCTCTGCAGATAGGCGGCGGTCACGGCGTTGGCGCTGTCAACGCTGTCCTGCAGGGGCTGGATCTCGCCAACGGTCACGATCTTGCCGGCAGCCTCATACTCCTGCCAGCCAACCTCGCGGCGGTCGAACGGGCTGTTGTAGTTGGGGCCGCGCCAGACCTTGACCAGACGCACGCCCTCACCGAACTTGGCGATCATCTCGTCGAGCAGAACGGTGACCAGGCTCTTGTCCTGCTGGAACAGCTGGGTCACGCCCTCGATCTTCTGATACTCGCCATCGGTGTAGAACTGGGTGTCGAAGCACACGAGCTTGAGCTCGGGGTACTTCTCGGTCAGCTCCTTGAGGAACACATAGGAGCCGTCCTGGTTGCCGTGGCTGACGAGCAGTCCGTCATAGCCGGCGGCGGCGCAGGTGTTGATGGTGTCCATCCAGCGGTTGAAGTCACCGTCGCAGAAGTAGAAGTCGAAGTCCACGTCCAGCGCGGCACACAGGTCGGCGCAGGAGTCCTTCCACATCTGGAAGATGGTGGCGGAGGGCAGCAGCATGATATACGCTACCTTCTTGCCGGCGACGGGATTGGCCGTTTCAGCGGTGGCGACGGTCAGCATGGACAGTGCCAGCATGAGAGCCAGAACCAGAGCTACGATCTTTTTCATGGTAAACCTCCTATTCACTTTTGGGCGGATACGGTAAACTACCGCCCTTTGCTGACATCAGTATAGAGCCATTCAGGTGAAAAGTCAAGCGGTGTTTTAGAATATTTTTTAGATCAGTTTATTTTTATTGTTTAGTTGACAAAATGGCGGGATATACCGTCATACACTTGATAAATACTAAACAGCCAGAGGTGAGGAAGCATGTTTAGTGTTTATGACGAATGGGCAAGATTTTTTGCCGCAAGTGTTGACAATGATAAACGCTGCATCTATAATAAAGACCGGAATGGCCGCCGGCCGGGCGCGGGTAAACAGGCGCTAAACGGCCGCGCATCAATCGTGTGCGATCGAAAAAAGAAAAGCGGGTGAGGGGCATGCAAAGCATACATCGCTATCCTACGGATGACGAGGCGAAAAAGCTGATTGTGGAGATCGGCCGCAGAATGTATCAGAAGAACTTCGTGGCGGCCAACGACGGCAACATCAGCTGCAAGGTGGACGACGATATCATCTGGACCACGCCCACGGGCGTCTCCAAGGGCTTTATGACCGAGGACATGATGGTCAAGATGCGCCTGGACGGGACGGTCCTGTCCCGGGGCGAGCGCGGCGCGTCCAGCGAGGTCAAGATGCACCTTCGCATCTATAACGAAAACCCGGAGGTCCGGGGCGTGTGCCATGCGCATCCGCCCATCAGCACCTCCTTTGCCATCGCGGGCATCGGCCTGGACAAGGCCATCTATCCCGAGGCGCTGGTCAACCTGGGCACCGTGCCCTGCGTACACTATGAGGCGCCCGGCTCCCAGGGCATCCCCGACAGCATCGCGCCCTACTGCCGCGACTACAACGCCCTGCTTCTGGCCAATCACGGCGCGGTGGCGTGGGGCGGCTCGCTGATGGAGGCGTGGTACCGGCTGGAGTCCACCGAGCACTACGCCATGGTCATCATGTACACCGGCAACATCATCGGCAAGGCCAACGTGCTCAGCTGCGAGCAGGTGGGCGAGCTGATCGAGATCCGCAAGAAGATGGGCATCACCAGCGGCGGCGTGCCCCCCTGCACGGCACGCGCCACCAATACCGTGGACGTGGTGGCGGGACACAGCCCCGTGGCGGACAACCCGCCGGTCCTCAAGACCTACGGTCAGAGCGCCTCGCCCTGCGGCTGCGCGGGAGGCGGCGCCGCGGCGGACGAGGCCGAATTGCAGGCCATCACGCGGGCGGTGCTGGAGCGGCTGAAGAACCTGAAGTAAGCGGGAGGGAGGCGGAGGAATGAAGGCGATCGTGATCGGCGGCGTGGCGGCCGGAATGTCCGCCGCCTCCAAGCTCAGGCGGGCCCTGCCCGACGCGCAGATCGCCGTCTACGAGCGCGGCGGCTACCTCTCGTATGGCGCGTGCGGGCTGCCGTATTACATCGGCGGCTTCAACGACGATCCCGGCAGGCTCATCGCCCGCACGCGCGAGCAGTATGATAAGATGGGAATCGAAACCCATCTGCACCACGAGGTGCTTTCCGTGGATCCGGACGCAAGGCGCGTGCGCGTGAAGGATCACGATTCGGGGCGGGAATTTGAGGATGCCTACGATGCGCTGATGATCGCCGTGGGCTGCAACAGCGTGGCCCCCAAGGTGCCCGGCGCGGACCTGCCCTCGGTCTTTTACCTCAAGACCATGGAGGACGGGCTGCTTTTGCACGAGATCGCCCGGCTGCCCGACGTGCGGCACGTGGCGGTGGTGGGCGGCGGCTACATCGGCGTGGAGATGGCCGAGGCGCTTTTGCACCTGGGCAAGAGCGTCACGATCATTGAGGCGGGGGAGCGGCTGCTCACCCCGTTTGAGCCGGAGTTTTCCGAGCTGGCCGCGCAGGAGCTGGAGAAAAACGGCGTGCGCGTGCTGGTGGGCCATCGGGTGGAGGCAATCAACGAGCAGGGCGACCGGCGCGTGGTGCGCGCGGGCGGGGAGGACATCCCCTGCGACCTGGTGGTGATGGCCGTGGGCGTGGTGCCGGCGACGGGCTTTCTGCGCGATACGGGCATCCGCATGGCCAAAAACGGCGCCATTCTGGTGGACCGGGAGATGCGGACCTCGCTGGAAAACGTGTACGCGGCGGGCGACTGCGCCGTGGTCTACCACCGGCTGATGGAGGAGGATTACTTCATTCCGCTGGGTACGGTGGCCAACAAGTGCGGCCGCATCGCGGGCGGCAACATGGCCGGGGCGCATGACAAGTTTGTGGGCGCTCTGGGCACCGCCGCCATCAAGGTCTGCGGCCTGGAGATGGGCCGCACCGGCATGAGTGAAACCGATGCCAAACGCCTGGGCGTGGCTTACCGTACCAAGCTGGTGACCGCGCAGGACCATCCCTCCTACTACCCGGACCCGGCCAAGCTCGTTATCAAGCTGATCTATGAGGCGCGCACCCGGCGGCTGCTGGGGGCGTGCGTGGCGGGCGCGCGGGGCGCGGTGCTGCGCGCGGACATCTTCGCCGTGGCCATCCATGCCGGCATGACCACCGACGAGCTGGGCATGGTGGACCTGGCCTACGCGCCGCCGTTTGCGGGCGTATGGGACGCCGTGCACATCGCCGCCAACGCGGCCAAATGAGGTGTTTATGAACAAGCTGACGACTCTGGAGCAGGCCGTCTCCCTCATCGGGGACGGCGCGTGCGTGGGCCTGGGGGGCAATACCTTAAACCGCGCGCCCATGGCGGCCGTCTTTGAGATGGCGCGCCAGCACAAGCGCGGCCTGCGCGTGGTCAAGACCGCGGGCGCGATGGACGTGGACGCGCTGTGCCTGGCGGGCTGCGCCGCCTCGGTGGACGCGGGCTTCATCAGCTATGAAAGCCAGTACGGCCTGGCCCAGCGCTACCGCAGGAGCGTGCAGTCCGGGCTGGTGCGCGCCAACGAGCACGCCTGCTACACCGTGATCTCGGCCCTGCGCGCGGCCAGCTACGGCATCCCCTTCATGCCGGTGCGCGGCCTCAAGGTGAGCGACCTGCGCAAGGTCAATGACTATTTCGCCGACGTGACAGACCCCTTTACAGGTGAGACGCTGGCCGCCGTGCGCGCCATCCGGCCCGATTTTGCCGTGGTGCACGCGCAGATCGCCGACTCGCAGGGCAACGCCTTCTTTGAAGGTCCCAAGTACGAGGATGTGCTTTTGTCCCGCGCATCGAAAAAGGTGATCGTGACCGCCGAGCGCATCGTGGGCGACGGGTATTTTTCCGGCGGCGAGCGCAAGGCGGACATTCCGCATTTTCTGACCGCCGCCGTGGTGCATGCGCCCCGCGGGGCGGCCCCCGGCGCGTGCTACGGCTGCTATGAGCCGGATGGCGCGCTGATTCGCGCCTTTCTGGAGCTCAAGGACGCGCAGGCGCTGGAGCGCTTTCTTTCGGAAGGGGGGAGGCGGCTGTGATCCGTCCCTGCGACATGATGACGGTGGCCATGGCGCGCCTCATCCACGACGGTGATACGGTCTTTCACGGCGTGTCCTCGCACATGCCCATGATCGCCACGCTGCTGGCCAGGCGCCTGCACGCCCCCAACGCGGTTCATCTCAACATCCCCGGCGGGGTGGACCCCGTCAAGCCGGCGCTGCGCGAGTTTACCAGCGCGGGCGGGGAGCTGTGGGAGACGGCCTGCGCGGGCTTTCCGCTGATGGAGGTGTTCGACCTGAGCATGCGCGGCGGGCTGGACGTGGCGTTCCTCAGCGGCGTGCAGTTCGACGACCGGGGCAACGTCAACGCCTCCGTCATCGGCCCCTACGACAAGCCCAAGGTCCGCCTGCCCGGCGGCGCGGGCAGCGCCGTGCTCATCCCTACGGCCAGGCGCGCCATCATCTGGCGCACCAAGCACGACCGTCGCACCTTCGCCCCCGGCGTGGACTTCGTGACCGCGCAGGGCAACGTGAGCGAGATCGTCACCCCCCTGTGCGTGTTTACCATGTATCAGGGCCAGCTCATTTTAAAGAGCGTGCACCCGTATACCACCATCGACGAGGTGGCGCAGAACACCGCTTTCCCCATCCGCTACTTTTCCATCGAGACAACCCCGCCGCCCACGGCGGAGGAGATGCGCGCGCTTGGCGAGATCGACCCGCTGGACCTGCGAAACATCGAGTTTCGCTGAGGATGAATCCGAAACCAAAAGGCACTTTTTATAGAGAAAGGAAGTCTTGCATATGCCCCGTTACGACACCTATTTTCTCATGAAGGAAGCCGACGTGATCGACTATGTCCAGACCAAGTATCCCGGCCACTTTGACAAGGACGCGGCGCTGACCGTCAAGGAAATCGGCGACGGCAACCTCAACTACGTCTTCCGCGTGGTGGAGGAAAAGACCGGCAAGTCCATCATCGTCAAGCAGGCGGGCGAGGCGCTGCGCATCTCGGCGGACATGAAGGTTTCCACCGACCGCAACCGCATCGAAAGCGAAATCCTTCAGATTCAGGACAAGTACGCCCCCGGCCTGGTGCCCAAGATCTACGGCTATGATACCGTGATGTGCGCCTGCGCCATGGAGGACCTGTCCGACCATGCGCTGATGCGCTACGCGCTCATGCGGCACGAGACGTTCCCGCGCTTTGCCGAGGACATCTCCACCTACATGGTCAACACCTTGCTCAAAACCACCGACGTGGCCATGGAGCACAAGGAAAAGAAGGCCATGGTCAAGAGCTTCATCAACCCTGAGCTGTGCGAGATCACCGAGGATCTGGTACTGACCGAGCCCTACAACGACTGCAACCACCGCAACAACGTCTTTGCGCCCGTCGCCGACTTCGTGCGCCGCGAGCTCTATGAGGACGACGCGCTCAAGCTGGCCGTGGCCAAGCTCAAGTTCGAGTTCATGAACAACGCGCAGTCCCTCATCCACGGCGATCTGCACACCGGCTCCATCTTCGTCAGGCAGGATTCCACCCGCGTCTTTGACCCCGAATTCGCCTTCTACGGCCCCATGGGCTACGACATCGGCAACGTGGTCGCCAACCTGATCTTCGCCTGGGACAACGGCCGCGCCGCCGGGGCGGAGGAATTCTGCGACTGGGCGCTCAAGGCCATCGAGGAGACCGTGGACCTGTTCTGCCAGAAGTTCCTCAAGTGCTTTGACGAGTGCGTGACCGATCTCATGGCCAAGACCCCCGGCTTCAAGGAGTACTATCTGGATTCCATCCTGTCCGACACCGCCGCCTACGCCGGCACCGAGCTCATCCGCCGCACCGTGGGCATGGCCAACGTCAAGGACGTGACCACCATCGCCGACGAAGCCAAGCGCGCCCACGCCGAGAAGGTCAACATCCTCTGCGGCAAGGACTACATCATGAACCGCACGGCCTTCAAGACCGGCGCCGATTTCGTGGCGGCCGTCCTGCGCGCCGATGAAGCGGCCAAGTAAGGGAGGAAAAAGCCATGGCTGACAAGAGCATCATGAGCTACGAGACCGTCGCGCTGGACGACGAAAAGAGCGCGCTGGTCATCCTGGACCAGACCAAGCTGCCCTACGAGGTGGAGATCCTCAGCCTGACCAACCAGAAGGACATCTGGAACGCCATCTACCTCTTGCAGGTGCGCGGCGCGCCCGCCATCGGCGTGGCGGCGGGCTTTGGCGTGTATCTGGCCGCCAAGCAGATTCAGGCCGACACCTGGAACGAATTCTATCCCCAGTTCAAGGCAGCCAAGGATTACCTCAACTCCTCCCGTCCCACCGCCGTCAACCTCTCCTGGGCCCTCAACCGCATGGAGCAGGTGGTGCTGGACAACAGGGACAAGAGCGTTCCCGAGCTCAAGGAGCTTCTGCACAAGGAGAGCGTGGCCATCAAGGACGAGGACGTGTGGATGTGCCGCCAGATCGGCGAGTACGGCCTGACCCTCATCAAGGATGGCGACGGCATCCTCACCCACTGCAACGCCGGCCAGCTGGCCACCTCCAAGTACGGCACCGCCCTGGCCCCCATCCACCTGGGCCGCGAGCGCGGCATGAACTTCCGCGTCTATACGGACGAAACCCGCCCGCTCCTGCAGGGCGCGCGCCTGTCCGCCTTTGAGATGCAGGCCGACGGCGTGGACACCACCGTCATCTGCGACAACATGGCCTCCCAGGTCATGAAGAACGGCTGGGTCAACGCCGTGTTCGTCGGCTGCGACCGCGTGGCCGCCAACGGCGACGCCTGCAACAAGATCGGCACCTCCGGCGTGGCGATTCTGGCCAAGTACTACGGCATCCCCTTCTATGTGCTGGGCCCCACCTCCACCATCGACATGTCCATTGCCCGCGGCGAGGACATCACCATCGAGCAGCGCCCCGCCGAGGAAGTGACCGAGATGTGGTACAAGCGCCGCATGGCGCCCGAGGGCGTGAAGGTCTACAACCCCGCCTTCGACTTTGCCGACAACGAGCTCATCGCCGGCATCGTGACCGAGTACGGCATCGCCCGTCCGCCCTACAACGAGAGCCTCAAGGAGATCTTCAAAAAGAAGGCTGAGGCCGAAGCCGCCAAGAAGAAGTAAGAAACCGCGCCGGGGCGCATGCCCCGGCCACCCCCCGAAGGGAGGGGCGTTATGAACGAAAAGGAACTGCGCGCCGCGGTGGAGCGGCTGGTGCTGTGCGAGCTGGCCAAAACGGGTCAGCGCTACGTGCCGGTGATGTCCTCCAACCGCCATGTGCACCTGTGCCAGGCGGATGTGGAGAAGCTCTTCGGCGCGGGCTACCACCTCACCAAAATGCGCGACCTGGTGCAGCCCGGGCAGTTCGCCTGCAACGAGCGCGTGACCATCGAGACCGAAAAGGGCAAGATGACGCTGCGCGTGGTGGGCCCGGCCCGCAAGGAAACGCAGATCGAGCTGTCCTTCACCGACGCGGTGAAGCTGGGCCTCAAGCCCCCCATCCGCATGTCGGGCGACCTGGAGGGCAGCCCCGGCTGCACGCTGGCAAACGGCGACAGCCGCGTGACGGTCCCCCGCGGGGTCATCGTGGCCGAGCGCCATCTGCACCTGGCCCCGGACGAGGCCGAGGCCTTCGGCGTGAAGGACGGCGACGTGGTCAGCCTCGTGGTGGAGGGCCCGCGCCCCGGCACGCTGGACGGCGTGATCGTGCGCAGCGGCAAGGGGCATCTCATGGAGGCGCACATCGACAAGGACGAGGCCAACGCCTGCGCCCTCTCCGACGGGCAGCTTTGCCGCGTCATCCGAAAGGAGGACGGGCCCGCCGTGTCGAATAACAGCACCATGTGCGCTTCGCCGACCCCGCCTCCCGCGCCCAGGCGGCAGACGCTGCTGGACCTGAGCGCCGAAAGCCGCCGCCTCATCACCGAGGAGGACGTGCGGCAGGCTCTGCGCGACGGCTACAAGATCATCCGTTATGCGCCCGACGCCATCCTGACCCCCCTGGCCCGCGACGCGGCCTCGGAGAAGGGCGTCGAGCTGGTACCCGTGATATAACGACCGCCGGGCCGATGGGCCGGGCATCTGTGAGGGAACGAACATGGCATTGACGGAACAGCAAATCAGGCAGATCACGGACGAGATCGTGCGCAGTCTCTCCGGCTCCATCCGGGCCGAGACCGCCGCGCCCGCGCCCAAGCCGCAGCCGGCCGAGAGCGGACGCTGGCTGTGCGACACCGCCGAGGAGGCGGTCCAGAACGCCAAGGCCGCCCAGGCGAAGCTGGCCGACATGACGCTGGAAAAGCGCGGCGAGCTGATCGCCGCCATGCGCAAGGCGGGCATCGACAACGCCGAGTATCTGGCGCGCCTGGCGCATGAGGAAACGGACTACGGCCACGTGGAGGACAAGATTCAAAAGAACCTGCTGGTCAGCCGCCGCACGCCGGGCATCGAGGATTTGCAGACCCGCTGCGAAACCGGCGACAAGGGCATGATGCTCATCGAGCAGGCGCCCTTCGGGGTCATCGGTTCGATCACCCCGTCCACCAACCCCACCTCCACGGTCATCAACAACTCTATCAGCATGATCGCCGCGGGCAACGCCGTGGTCTTTAACCCCCATCCCGCGGCCAAGCACGCCTCGCAGGAGGCCATGCGCCTGATGGTGGAGGCCATCGTGTCGGCGGGCGGCCCGGCGGCGCTGATTACCACGGTCAAGGAGCCCACGCTGGAAACCGGCCAGGCGATCATGACCCATCCGGATATCCCGCTTTTGAGCATCACCGGCGGCGAGGCCGTGGTGCGCGTGGCCATGAAGACCGGCAAGAAGGTCATCGCGGCCGGCCCCGGCAACCCGCCCGTCATCGTGGACGATACGGCGGACCTGCCCGACGCGGCCCGGCGCATCGTGGACGGCGCGAGCTTTGACAACAACGTGCTGTGCATCGCCGAAAAAGAGGTGTTCGCCTTTACCAACATCGCCGATCGCCTCATGAGCGAGATGGAGCGCTGCGGCGCGGTGCGCATCTACGGCGCGGACATCGACAAGGTGCTCAAGACCACGCTCATCAACAAGGACGGCAGGTACGTCATCAACCGCAAGTATGTGGGCCACGACGCGGCGGTCATCCTGCGCGACAGCGGCGTGAGCTTCACCGGCAATCCGCGGCTGATTATCGCCGAGACGGACCGCAACCATCCCTTCGTCATGACCGAGATGCTCATGCCCGTGCTGCCCATCGTGCGCGTGAGCAACATCGACGAGGCCGTCGAGGAGGCCTTCCGCGCCGAGCAGGGCTGCAAGCACTCCGCCATGATCCATTCCACCAACGTGCACAACATGAGCAAGGCGGCGCGCAAGCTCAACACCACCATCTTTGTCAAGAATTCCTCCAGCTTCTCCGGCCTGGGCTTTGACGGCGAGGGCTACACCACCATGACCATCGCCACCCCCACCGGCGAGGGCGTCACCAGCGCGCGGTCCTTTACCCGGCTTCGCCGCTGCGTGCTCTACGGAGATTTCCGCATCTGCTGATCTTCGCCCGCCGGGCAGAGGGGAGGGAAGGACCAGTATGAACATCGTTGAACAGGTGCGCTTGTCAGGCGTGGTCGGCGCGGGCGGCGCGGGTTTCCCCACGCATGTGAAGCTGGGCGCAAAAGCCGAGTACGTCATCGCCAACGGCGCCGAGTGCGAGCCGCTCCTGCGCGTGGACCAGCTGCTCATGCAGCGGCGCGCGGACCGCGTGGTGCGCGGCATGGAGCTGGCCATGCAGGCCACGGGCGCCAAGCAGGGCGTCATTGCCACCAAGGCGCACTACGAGGGCGCGGTCAAGGCGCTCAGGGCCGCGCTGGGGAACCGAAAGGACATCACCTTGCACCTGATGGACAGCTACTACCCCTCCGGGGATGAAAAGTCCATCATCCATGAGGTCACGGGCCGCGTGGTGCCCAGCGCCAGGCTGCCGGCGGACGTGGGCTGCGTGGTGAGCAACGTGGCCACGCTTTGCAACATCGCCGACGCGGCCGAGGGCCGCCCGGTGGTGGACAAGGACGTGACCGTGGGCGGCGACGTGCCGCATCCCCTCACCGTGACCGTGCCCGTGGGCACCCCGATGCGCGAGGTGATCGCGTTGTCGGGCTTCACGGGTACGAAGGAGGGCTACGCGCTCATCGTGGGCGGGCCCTGCATGGGCAAGCTCGAGGAGGACTGGGACGCGCCGGTGACCAAGACGACGGGCGGGCTGCTCATGCTCAAGCGCACGCATCTTCTGATCGCGCGGCGCACGCAGAGCCCCGAAAGGCTGCTCAAGATCGCGCGGGCGGTGTGCTGCCAGTGCAGTCAGTGCACGCAGATGTGCCCGCGCAACGCCCTTGGCCTGCACGTGGAGCCGCACAAGGCCATGCGCGCCATCACCACCGGCAACGGCGCCCTGCTGGGCAATGCCCGTTCGGTGCTGGCCTGCTCAAGCTGCGGCGTGTGCACCAACTATGCCTGCCACATGGGCCTTTCGCCCTCGGAGGTCATGGCGCAGCTCAAGGACGAGCTGGGGCGCGCGGGCATCCGGCCGGAGCCGGAGACGGACATCCGCGTGGACCCGTTCATCGTGCAAAAGCGCGTGCCGGTGAAGCGCCTGATTGCGCGCATGGGCCTGAGCGCCTTCGATGTCCCGGCCCCGTACACGGACGTGGGGCTGCGGCCCAAACGGGTGCTGCTGCCGCTTCGCCAGCACGTGGGCAAGCCCGCCGAGGCCACGGTGAAGCCCGGCGACCGGGTGCGCCGCGGCGACGTGGTGGGCGAAATTCCCGACAAGGCGCTGGGCGCGCGGGTACACGCCTCCATCGACGGCGTGGTGACGGCCGTGGACGCGCGGGGCGTTGAAATCACAGGAGGTGAGAGCGCATGACCGCAATCGGCGTGGTAGAGACGCTCAGCATCCCCATGGGGGTGCTGGCGGGCGATCAGATGGTCAAGACCGCGCAGGTGGACCTGGTCACCGCGCAGACGGTATGCGCGGGCAAGTATATCGTGGTGGTCAGCGGCGAGGTGGCCGCGGTGCGTTCCTCCGTAAACGCCGGCATCGAAAACGCGGGGAGCACGCTGGTGGACAGCCTGGTCATCCCCAACGTGGACGAGCGGGTTGTCGCCGCCATGGCGGGCGCATGTCCCGCCGAGCAGGTGGAGGCCGTGGGCGTGGTGGAGACCTTCTCGCTGGCCAGCGCCATCAGCGTGGCGGATATCTCCGTCAAGGCCGCCGACGTGGAGCTCATCGAAGTGCGCCTGGGGCGCGGGATGGGCGGCAAATCCTACGTAATCATCACCGGCGAGGTCGCGGCCGTGGAATCGTCGGTCCGGGCCGCGGAGGCGGGCGAGGGGCTGGACGGCCTGATCGCCTCCAGCGTGGTCATCCCCTCTCCCCATATGGACATGATTCGCGCGCTGATGTAGGGTTTCTTTTAGGCGCGGGAACATAGATGAAATTCAAATGGCAAAGGAGTTTTTACCATGCAGGAAGCATTGGGCATGATTGAAACCCGCGGGCTGGTAGGCGCCATCGAGGCGGCCGACGCCATGGTCAAGGCGGCCAACGTGCATTTGATCGGCAAGGAGCACATTGGCGGCGGCCTGGTGACGGTGATGGTCCGCGGCGACGTGGGCGCGGTCAAGGCGTCGGTGGAAGCCGGCGGCGCGGCGGCCAAGCGCGTGGGCGAGCTCATCAGCGTGCACGTCATTCCCCGGCCCCATGGCGATGTGGAGGCCATTCTCCCCAACGTTGCCGAAACGGCTACCAAGGCGTAACCGCCACAGGATAGAAAGGAGTCATCATCATGGAAAAGCAAGCTCTGGGTATGGTTGAAACCAAGGGTCTGGTAGGTTCTATCGAGGCGGCCGACGCCATGGTCAAGGCGGCCAACGTTCATCTCATCGGCAAGGTTCACGTGGGCGGCGGCCTGGTGACCGTGATGGTCCGCGGCGACGTGGGCGCGGTCAAGGCGTCGGTGGAAGCCGGCGGCGCGGCGGCCAAGCGCGTGGGCGAGCTGGTCAGCGTGCACGTCATTCCCCGGCCGCACGACGACGTGGAGGCCATTCTTCCCAAGCTGTAAGCCGGCCTGTTTATGAAGGAGGACAGGGCTATGAAAAAGATCATCAACGCACCGGAGCGCTTTATTCCCGAAATGCTGGAGGGCATCTATGCCGCGCATCCCGACGAATTGATGTGCGTGGGCGGCGACCTTCATTGCCTTGTTTCCAAGCGGAAGCATGCGGGCAAGGTGGGCATCGCCACGGGCGGCGGTTCGGGCCACCTCCCGCTGTTTCTGGGCTATGTGGGTGAGGGCATGCTGGACGGATGCTCCATCGGCGACGTGTTCCAGTCGCCCAGCGCCGAGCAGATGCTGGCCGTGACCAGGGAGATCGACCAGGGCGCGGGCGTGCTCTACATCTACGGCAACTACAACGGCGATATCTTCAACTTTGACATGGCGGCCGAGATGGCCGACATGGAGGAGGACATCCGCGTGGAAAGCGTCGTCGCGGGCGAGGACGTGGCCTCTGCGGGCCCCAGCGCCGAGGGCGAGCCCAACAAGCGCCGCGGCGTGGCGGGCATCTTCTTCGTCTACAAGTGCGCGGGCGCGGCCGCGGCGGCGGGGCTGGACCTGGACGAGGTCAAGCGCGTGGCTGAAAAGGCGTGCGCCAACGTGCGCACCATGGGCGTGGCGCTCACCTCCTGCACGGTGCCGCGCGTGGGCCATCCCAGCTTTGAAATCGGGGACGATGAGATGGAAATCGGCATGGGCATCCATGGCGAGCCGGGCATCCGCCGCGGCAAGCTGCGCCCCGCCGACGAAATCGTGGACGAGATGCTCACCCCCATCCTCAGCGACCTGCCCTTCCAGGCGGGCGACGAGGTGGCCGTGCTCATCAACGGCCTGGGCGCGACCCCGCTGGAGGAGCAGTACGTGATGTTCCGTCGCGTCAAGCAGACGCTGGACAAAAAGGGCATCCGCGTCTTGCGCACCTATGTGGGCGAGTATGCCACCTCCATGGAGATGGCGGGCGCTTCGATCTCGCTCATCCGCCTGGATGATGAGCTCAAGGGCTACCTCTCCGCGCCGGCGGATACCCCCTTCTTCAAGCAGTTCCAGCTCTAAGGAGGCATGGCGATGAACGCAACCGATCTGCGCGCTCTGCTGGCCAGGTGGGCCGGCGTGATGGCCGACAAGCGCGACTGGCTGATCGAGCTGGACAGCGTTGTGGGCGACAGCGACCTGGGGCTTACCATGAGCGACGGCTTCCGCGCCGCCGCAGACGCCGCGGCTGCCAGCGACCTTGCGGACGTGGGCAAATTGTGTTATCAGGCGGGCAAGGCCATGGCCACCGCCGTGCCCTCCACGATGGGGACGCTCATGGCCAGCGGACTGATGAACGCGGGCAAGGTCCTCAAGGGCATGGAGCAGCTGACCCCCGCGCAGGAGGCGCAGCTGTTTGAGGCGTATCTGGAGGGTGTGAAAAACCGCGGCAAGGCCGAGCTTGGGGACAAGACGTTCCTGGACGGCCTCGCGCCCGCCGTGGAGGTGCTTACGCAGGCGGCGCAGGCCGGCCCCATCGGGGCCGAGGCGGCGCAGGCGGCGGCGGACGCGGCGTGGCAGGCGTTTGAAAACACGCGCGGCATGCTGGCCAGGCACGGCCGCATGGCCATCCGGGGCGAGGCCTCGCGCGAGCTGCTGGACCCCGGCGCGGCGGTGGCGGCTTTGCTGATGAAGGGCTACGCCCAATTTAAAGCGGACTGAGAGTGATGGGCATGACCATCCGGGAAATCGCGGCCATCGCGGGCGTCTCGCCCGCGGCGGTCTCGCTGGTCATCAACAACAAAAAGGGCGTGAGCGAGGAGACGCGCCGCCGCGTGCTCAGCGTGGTGGAGGAATGTGGCTACCTGCCCGCGCTTCAGAAAAAAAAGGTGGAGCGGTTTCGCCTGATGGTGCTCAAGTTCCGCGCGCACGGCATTGCGCTGGAGGAGAATCAGGGCTTCATCGCCTCCATCATCGACCGCATCGAAAGCGAGTGCAGGCGCTTTGCCTTCGACTTGGTCATGTGCAACTGCGAGGCCAAAACGGCGGAGAACACCATCCGCGAGCTCATGCAAAACCCGCCTGACGGCGTCATTGTGATCGGCACGGAGCTGCGTGAGCCCGATTATCCGCTGCTCAGGCTCTTCACCGTCCCCGTGGTGGTTTTGGACAACAACATCATTCTGGACAACATCGACAGCGTGGTCATGGCCAACCGCACCCTCATGGCCAATGTGGTGCGCTATCTCTACGACCTGGGGTACCGGGAGATCGGCTATTTCAAGTTCACCCAGCGCGTCAACAACTGCGACGAGCGTTACGAAGGGTATCTCGCGGAGCTGGAGCGGCTGGGCCTTAGCGCCCCGGAGCCCATTTTGCTCAAGCCCACGGTGGACGGCGCGTTCGAGGACATGAAAAACCTCATCAAAAGCGGCGCCTATGTGCCGCACGGAGCCGTGGTGGCGGACAACGACACCGTGGCCATCGGCGCCGTCAAGGCCATCCGCGAGGCGGGATACAGCATCCCCGAGGACCTCTCCATCGTGGGCTTTGACGATATCCCCTTCAGCGCTGTCACCATGCCGGCGCTGACCACCATGCGCATCTCGCGCTCGGCCATGGGCATGCTCGCCGTGGACATGATCCGCAAGCGCATCAAATATCCGGACTGGCCGGGCATGCACATGCTCATCGGCGGCAAGCTGATCGTGCGCAACAGCACGCGGCCAAGAAACGGCTAAAGGAGGCATCTATGCTGGTCGGGCGGGTTACGGGCAATGTGGTAAGCACCAACAAGGTCGATTCGCTGCGCGGGGCCAAGCTCCTGATCGTACAGCCCGTGGCGCTGGACACGCTGGAGATGAAGGACGACTATGTGGTCTGCGTGGACGACGTGGGCGCGGGCGAGGGCGATCTGGTGTTCTGCGCCTACGGCAGCTCCGCCCGTCAGTCGGACACGTCCAGCAAGGTCGCTTCGGATTACACCATCTACGGCATCGTGGATTCCATCAACATGCGCGGCACGCGCACCTACGACAAGGCGAAGGAGGCGGAGGCATGCAGCTGGCAAAAGTGATCGGCAGCATGGTCAGCACCCGCAAGTCAGACCGGCTGCATGGGCTCAAGCTTCTGGTGGCCGTGCCCATCGACATGGACACCTTCGAGGAAAAGGGCGCGCCCTTCATCACCGTGGACACCGTGGGCGCGGGCGAGGGCGAGATCGTGATGTGGGCGGGCGGCAGCTCGTCGCGCCAGACCGATCTGACAACCAACAAGCCCGTGGACAGCTCCATCGTGGGCATCGTGGACTTCGTGGACATTCTGGGCAAGCGCGTCTACGACAAGGGGAACGCCTCATGAAGATCGCGCGCGTGACGGGGACGGTGGTTTCCACCGTCAAATACGAGAAATACCGCGGCTACAAGCTGCTCAAGGTGCGCCACCTGACCCTGGAGGGCGAGCTGACCGGCGAGGAGCTCATCGCCCTGGACGCGGCGGACGCGGGCATCGGCGATATCGTGCTGGTCAACAACGATGGCGGCGCGGCGCAGATGGTCACGGGAGACAAGACGCTCATCGCAAGCGTCACCATCTGCGGCGTGGTGGACTGCTATACCTGGCAGGGCAAACACGTGGCCTGCCACTAGGGGGGAGCGCATGAACATCGGCAAGGTCGTGGGCTCCGTGGTCTGCACGGTCAAAACCCCCACGCTGGAAGGCATTAAGCTCCTGGTGGTCAGGCAGATCGTCAACGGCCAGGAAAAGGGCCTGATTATCGCCTGCGACGGCACCCGCCAGGCGGGCATCGGGGATGTGGTCTACATGATCGGCCGCAAGGAAGCCGCGCTCATGCTGGACCTCAAGGACCCGCCACCCAGCGACATCACCATCGCCGGGATCATCGACCCGGAAACGCTGTAAACAAAAGCGGCCCGGCCTCCTTGCGCGGGAGGCCGGGCCGCGTGTTGCGCTTCGTTACCAGGTCGCCTTGCTGGCGGTGGTCACCGCCGCCTGATGGTCGGGATCGACCTTGTCGCTCTCGTGGGTCCTGCTGTTCTTGAAGTGAATACAGAAATGCCCGTCGAAGTTGTTGGAGGAAATCGTGGTGGTGCCGTGCGGCATGCCGTTCATGGAGGCCGCGTAGACGTGTCCGTTGTAGAGGATGAGGATGGCGCGCCGGCTCCAGCTCCACTCGCCGCCATAGATGCTCTTCATGGTGGCGGTGTCCTCGGCGGTGCGGGGCTCGGCGTCCAGATGATTGTAGCCGGACCAGCGCACGACTTCAAAGGTCTTGCCGGTTTTCACGTCCTTGACGGTGAAACGGGCGTTCTTGGGAATGACGTTGGTCACCTTGTCCTCGAACCAGTCCAGCACCTCGGTTTCGTAGGTCTTGGAGCCGGAGGAGGAAGAGTCGGACGAGCCCACCGAGCCGAAGATGACGCGGATGGTGGAAGAACCGGCGATGCCGTCCTCCTTCATGTTGCGTTTCTTCTGGAACTGCTTGACCGCCGCGACGGTGCCCTCGCCGTAGACGCCGTCAATAGCGCCGTCATAGTAGCCCATGCACTCAAGCGCCTGCTGGAGCTTGACCACGTTAGACCCGCTGTCGCCCTCGCGGCTGGTGCCGGGCGCGGAGCCGATTTCCGAAATGCTGGAAACGGTGGGGTACTTTGAGCCGGACGAGGAGGACGACCCGGACGAGGCCGAGGCGCCGCTGCCCGGCTCGGGCTGGGTGGTGAGCGAGGTCTTGTTGCAGGAGCCGAAGATGCTCGTCACCGTCGAGGTACCAGCGTACCCGTCGGCCTCCAGACCCTCGTCCTTCTGGTACTGGGTGACGGCCTTGGTGGTGCCGTCCCCATAGATGCCGTCGATCTTGCCGTCGTAATAGCCAAGAATGTCCAGCGCCTGCTGAAGCTTTTTGACGTCGCTGTTCTCATCCCCGATGCGCATGATGCCGGGCGCTGTGCCCAGCGCCTTGATGCTTGCCGCTGCCGTTGCGGCGGCCGAGGGAGACTCGCTGACATATTTCTTCATCATATAGCCGGTGAAGTTGCCGTAGCGGACCTTGTACCAGTCGCCCGATTTGCCAAGAAGCTCGACTTCCTCGCCCTCCGGCACCGTCTGCAATGCCTTGGATTCCTTATCGGCCTCCTTGCGCAGGACCACCTTGGCGTTGGTTACGCCCGTGCTTTCGGCCGACGCCGCCTGGGGCGCGAGCATGCAGCCCAGCGCCACGGCCAGCGACAGCGCCAGACAAAGCGCGCGCCGCATCCCGTGGCGTACCGCGTTGCACACGTCATAACGGAGCATGTCGATCAGTTCCTCCTTTGCAGGTAGGGGTGTCAGCAGACCCCAGATCGGTCTGTATCGCTAATATATTACGAAAATATTAAAATGTCAATACAAAACGATGAAGTGTTACAGGCTTTTCGGCTTCCAAAAACCAGTCATTTTGATATCTTTTCAGCAAAATTGGGGAAACTATTGACGAAAACGGAAATGAAGATTAAACTATCATGGTGTTCATCATTCATTCATATTTTGACCATATCATGGACACACTGATCTACATGTAAGGGGTTAGTTTATGAAGGAGATCAACGGTACCATCACGCTTGCCTATGTAGAGGAGGACAACAGGCAGCGCGTCATCTTTCGCGTCATACCGCTTTGCACCCGGGAGGGCAGCGTTTTTCACGGCAGCGCGGAAGACTTTCCCGATGAAGGCAGCCTGCGCATCGTGCCGGACAAGCGGGAACAGAGCACGTTTAAGGAACGGATGCGCGAGGCCGGCGGCCTGTGCGCCATCCAGCTGGCCAGCGACGGCAAGGAACTCATGAAGGTTCGCCAGAACCGCAACTACGCCCCTGAGGAGGGGGAGAAGAACCAGTTTGCCATCTATTCGGATGTGATTTGCGAGCTGACGGAGGACGGGTGCTTCGAGGTGGTGGAGCCGGGCACGGACGCATCGTCGGCGCTTACGGCCAAGGTCCTTTTGCACAAGGACAAGATGCTGTATGGCCCCGTGGAAAAACAGCAGGCGCAGCAGGCGGCAGTGGAGGAGCTCAAGCCCTTCGGAAATGACCGCTTTTTGTTGCATACAATCGAAACCCCTTCCCTGGGCCGTCACGTCATCTACTGGGACCCGGAGGCGACGCTGAACTGGCGTCAGCGCCGCAACAGCCTGCGCCGCAAGGAGCGCGCCAACGCTCAGGAGGAGGAAAAGCCCAAGAAGGCAAAGGAGAAGCAGCCCAAGGAAAAGGCGGAGGCCCTCAAGGAAAAGCCCGATGCACCCAAGGAAAAGGCGGAGGCTCCCAAAGAAAAAGCTGAGGCGCCCGCCAAGGCGGACAAGCCGCCCAAGCAGGACCCCCATACCCGAAGGGTGGAGCGCGCCGCGGAAATCGCGCGTCAGGAGGAGGAGCGCAAGGCCCGGGAGGCACAGGCCGCGGAGCGCAAGGAGACGGAGGCGGCCGTGCAGGCGCAAGCCGAGGAGGCGTTGCCCATCGGCGCCAGGTTGGACATCCTGGACGCCGAGCTGCCTTTTGAACAGCAGATTTCGCGTCTGGCCCAGCCGCTGAGCGAGGGCGCCAACCGGCTGACCAGCGATGCGCCGGCCCCCGAGGAGGAAGAGCCCCAGAGCGTGGCCCGCTTCTCCGGCACCCCGCTTTCCAAAATGGCGGGGAAGATCACGCGCAGCAAGAGCCGCCCGGAGAGCATGCACCATGTGGTGGAGCGGCAGATGCGCGGCCAGCGCGACGAGATCATGGGCGAGGAGCTGGGCAGCGGCACCTATGGGCTGGTGGAAAACCCCATTGAAAATCTGCGGACCTGCATGGAGTATGTCTGGCAGAACGCCGACATGCGGCAGCAGGCCATGGACATGCTTTTGGAGAACGAGGCGTTTACCGCCGATGTGGCTGCCGCGCTGCGCAGGGGCGGGATGAACCTGCATGCCGCGGCCGCGGCGCAGGAACAGCTCGCCGAAATCGAGGCCGACCGCCTGAGCCTGCTGATGCAGCTGGAGGCGGCCAAGGAGAACGAAAAGAAATTCCGCGAGGAGGCGCTCGCCGCCCTCACGCAGAAGCGGCGCGACGAGGCCGAGCGGCTTAAACGCGAGATTGAAAAACTCACGGGCGAGCGCGAGGCGCTTCTGGAGCAGTCCCGCGTGCTCAGCAGCGAAAACGCGGCCCGCATCACCGATTTTATCGCCGGGCAGATGAACTGCCTCAGCGGCGCGGGCGAACAGCGCGTTCTGCTTTCACCCGTGATGGGCCGCGCGTATTCCCAGAAGGAGCTGGCCGAGCAGCTCCGCGTGCATATGAACGACAGCGGCTTCAGCATCAGCGACGACGAGGCGGTAAGCCTTCTGATAAGCTTTTCGCTCTATGACGCGCTGTGCTTCCGCGCCCGCACGCTGACCGACGCGCAGCTCTTCGCCCAGACGCTTTTGGAGAGCTTCGGCCTAAAGAGCGTTTCGGCCACCGTCTGGCCCGGCGCGTACGTGGAAATGATAAGCCTGCTGCCCGAGGACGCGCACCGCACGCCCACCGTGACCGTTCAGCCGCTGGGAACGGAGACGATGACGGTCTTTGGCCACAAGACGCTGTTTTTGGCTGACGAGAGCGTCATGCCCGGTGAGGCGGACCGGCTTTTGCCCTATCCTGTCATCAATGTGCCCGCGATGCTCAAGCGCGGCTTTGGGCGGGCTGCGGAATGGAAGCCCGTGGCGCCGGCGTCCCTGGAATCCTTCGCCGCCATCCGCGCGGATTCGCATCCCATGCTCAGCGAGGCGGAAAAGTGGTTTTCCGACCTCAAGCGCGTGCTTTCGCAGGCCGAGCTCGTGCTCCCCGACGCCATGGCGGCCGGCATGCGCCGCTTCATCGAGGTCGCTTCGCGCAAGGTCCGCGGCGGCTTCCTCGCTGCCGCCGACATGGCGGCCAGCAACTGGGTGGCTCCGCTGGTCATGTTCAGCGGATGCGACGCCGCAAAGGTTGCCGACGCGCTGGCGGGCCTGCCCAGAACCCTGGACTTGCTTGGCATCCGTTGAGAAAACCTGCGCAAAGGAGGTAGGCCCCGTGCTGGAATTCAAATTCGATACCCAGCTGCTCATCGAAGGAACAGGTCTTGACGAGGACCGCATCAACGACTACATCACCAACAACATCAGGGGCGATTGCCTGCTGGCGGTGGGCGACGACGAGCTGATTAAGATCCACTATCATACCAATGAACCCTGGCAGGTGCTGGAATACTGCGCCTCGCTGGGCGACATCCATGATATCGTGGTGGAAAACATGGAGCGCCAGTCCGCCGGCCTGGACGGCTGAACGCAAAGAAAGGGCGCCCGGAGCGTAGATGGTACGCTCCGGGCGCCCTCTTTCTTTTTCAGTAGGCTCCCGCCATGGCCTGGGTCAGCATCGCCATGCCCGCGGCCACGTCCGCCGTGCCGGGATTGCTGCCGGAGAGGATGCTCTCCAGGGTGGCCGCCGCGCTCTGGATGGATGCATAGGCCGTGGAGGAGGTGTCCATGGAGCCCATCAGGTCGTAAGCGCTTTGCAGAAGCTGCCGGGCGTCGGGAATGAGGGCGTTTTCCATTCCCTGCGAACCGTCGCTATAGCCGCCGCCGTCCGCCCAGCCGCCGCCCGCGGCGCTTTCATAGCTGGTGTGCAGCGTACAATAGCCCAGGTTGCTCGCCGTGCCCAGATATTCGGCGATGACGGGTCCATACTGGCTGTCGCTGGCATAGAGGCTCAGGGGATGGCCGCTTGGGATGACCACCACGCCGGTGGTGGCGGTGCTCGGACAGTACTCCGTGGCGAGCATCCCGGTCTGGGCGCAGGTGACCACGGACTGGTGCATCTGGCAGGAGACGGTGGGGACGGTGGGCTCATACCAGTAATCGGTTACCACGCCGTAGCCCTTGCTGTCGTTGTAGCAGGCCTCGGTGGCGAGCTGGCCGCTCACGGCGCAGGTCGTTACCTTGACCAGCCCCAGGTCCTCGGGGTTGGCCTCGATGATGTCGCGGTTCTCCAGCCCCTTGGCTTCATGGATCTTGGTCATGTAGCTCTTCCAGATGGGCAGCGCGCCGGAGCTGCCGGTTGTCTTGGAGGAAAGCGGCTTGTAGTTGTCATGGCCGACCCAGATGGAGCTGACATACCAGCCCGTCATGCCCACAAACGTGACGCCGCGCTGGTCGCTGTTGGTGCCGGTCTTGCCGGCGACGGTCTGCCCGCTGATCTTGGCGGCGGTGGCCGTGCCGCTGGAGACGACGTCCTTCATCATGTCCACGGCCATCCAGGCGGTGGAGGGACGGAACACCTGACGGCGCTCCTGCTGGGCGTGGCTGTCATAGACCACGTTTCCGGCGCTGTCGGAGATGCCCAGGAAGGAGATCGGCTCCTGATAGACGCCCCCGTTGCCGAGCACGCCGAAGGCCACGGCCAGCTGCACCGGGGTGATGCCGCTGGAGCCCAGGGAGAGGCCGAAGGGCGTTGCGTCGATGTTGTCGCGGTCCACACCCATGCGCATGAGGAAATCCACCGAACGGTCCACGCCCACCATGGTCAGGAGCGTCTGCGCCGCCGCGACGTTGTGGCTGCGCTTCATGCCGGTGCGCAGGGTCTCGGGGCCCACGTAGTCGCCTCCGCCGTAGTTCTTGGGCCAGGTGTCCTTGCCGTCCGAGCCGGTCCACCCGGTGATGGGCACGGGGATGTTGTAGACGATGCTGGCGGGGGAATAGCCCATCTCCAGGGCGGGCGCATAGACGGCGATGGGCTTGATGGCGGAGCCGACGGGCATCTTCATGTCCGTGGCGCGGTTAAGGGTCTTTCGGGCGGTAGGTCGCGTGCGCGAACCCACGATGGCCTTCAGCTCGCCCGTGCGGTAGTCCAAAACCACCGCCGCGGCCTGGGGCTGGATGATTTCGTCATAGGTGCCGTCGTAGTTGAGGGTGCGGTAGACCTTGTCGCTGGGGTCGCGCAAAGCGGGGTACTTGTCCCAGGTTTCCAGCGTTTCCTCCACGATTTCCTGAATCTCGGTGTCGATGGCCAGCGTGACATGATAGCCGCCGGTGCGCAGCTCGTTTTCCATCTTGCTGCGGTTTTCGCTGGTGTCCTCCAGGCCGTTGAGCTCAAGGAAGCAGTCCACGATGTCCTGCACGGCGTATTCCACGTAATGGGCGTATTGGTACATCCCGTCGCCCTCGGTGGTGGAGGTCTCCAGCACATGCGCCGTGGAGGGGTCCAGCGCCTCCTGGTACTGCTGCTGGGTGATGAACTCGTTTTCATACATGCAGCGCAGCACATAATCCGTGCGATTGTTGGTAAGCGCCTTGTAGTCGGTGGTGTCGGAGGTGCGGGTGTAGAAGTTGCGGCGGGGATTATAGTAGTAAGGGTTGTTGGTCAGACCTGCGAGCATGGCGCACTCGCGCAGGGTCAGCTCACTCAGCTCCTTGCCGAAATACCCCTGCGCCGCCACCTGCACGCCGTAGTAGTTTTCGCCCAGGTAGATGGTGTTGAGGTAGTACTCCAGAATTTGCAGCTTGGTGTACTTGGTTTCCAGCTGCATGGCCAGGTAGGCCTCCTGGATCTTGCGCTTGTAGCTGAGCTCGTTGCTCAGCACCGTGTTTTTGATGAGCTGCTGGGTGATGGTCGAGCCGCCCTGCTGGGTGCCGGAGACGAAGTTCTGGATAAAGGAGCCGATGATGCGCTTGATGTCGATGCCGTTGTGGGTATAAAAGCGCGCATCCTCCACGGCGACAAAAGCGTTGCGCAGATTCTCCGGCATGAGGGAGATGTTGACCATGATGCGGTTCTCGGTGCCCTTGTAGTCGGTGATGACGTTGCCCT
This sequence comes from uncultured Eubacteriales bacterium, assembly GCA_958448555.1. Taxonomy (GTDB): domain Bacteria; phylum Bacillota; class Clostridia; order Christensenellales; family Aristaeellaceae; genus Limiplasma. The sequence goes on from CAUDEL010000002.1 coordinate 35,863, forward strand.
GCGCGTCGTAGAGAAAGCTGGTCTTGTCCTGGTCGTCCAAAAGGGCCAGGTCCAGCGTGGGCGCGGTTTCCATATAGCCCTTGGCAATGCCCACCACCGCGCCCGCCAGCGCCAGACCGCACAGCACGATCAGCAGCGCCGTCAGGCGCACAGCGTTGACCAGCACCGACAGCACAAAATTGGGCTTGGTCAGCCTGGGCTTAAATATGGTGCGTTTGCGGGGCGCCTCCTCCGGCAGGCTGTAGGCGACATCCTCCTCCCAGCCTTCCTCGTAAGGCTCGCCGCCGCTTTGCGCGTAGGGCTGATAGGGTTCGTTGGGATTGTACAAGGCGTTCCCTCCCGAGAAACATTGGCGTTGCTCCGACCCATTATAACATACCCTGCCCGGCGGCGCCAGATAGGCGCTGTAACAATCGCGGGCCGGAGGGTTTTTTTCGACCTCTTGCGCATACGCATGCAACGGGGAGGGATTGAAGTGACCGCGTGCGCGCACAGAAAACGGGGATGGCTTCGCTGGCTGCTCATCGCGGGGCTGCTGCTGGCGGCGGGTCTGATCGCCATGGAACAGAACCTCAGCCAGACCATGCTGGACATGGCCTTCGCCCGCGCCTATTCGATGGCGGTGGAGACCATCAACCGCGCGGTGAAGGAGGTGACGGCCCAGGGCATTACCTACGAGGAGCTCATTGACGCGCAGACCGACGCGCAGGGCCGCATATCCATGCTCAGGGCCAACACCATGCGCATGAACGAGCTGGCCGCCCGGACCGCGCTGCTGGCGGAGGAGGAGCTCAACAGCGCGGAAAACCAGTTTGTGGAAATTCCGCTGGGCGCCGCGCTGGGCGTGCGCTTCCTGTCGGGCTTCGGCCCCAGGCTGGAGGTACAGATCCTGCCGGTGGGCGCGGTGCATACCAGCTTCGATACCGAGTTTGAAACCGCGGGAATCAACCAGACCCGCCACAAGATCTTTCTCAACCTGCGCGCCACGGTCAGCCTCATCGTTCCCACGGGCTCGCAGCTTGTGGAGGTTACCAGCACCGTCCCCATCGCCGAAAGCATCATCGTAGGCGAGGTGCCGGACAGCTTTGTGGACGTCAACAACGAGGAGGATATGCTCGACCTCATCCCCTGAGGCGGCAGGAAAACGGGCGCGCGCCGCGTTTTATGGGCGCGCACGCCCGGAAATGGCCGCGGCGCTTGACAGCCGGACGCTTTTGCAATAAAATATCATCGAAGAACCATAGAATTTCCAATGCGTACGGAATCGTCGGGCCGCCGGATGGAAAGAATGACCATGGGCGCGTCCGTATCAATAAGCCGTCGGCTTGCCGAAGGGAGGAAGGGCGGAGTATTCCACCCGATATTACATGATGAAACGCAAGGGACTTTTTCTGTGCCTGGCAGTTGCAGCGCTTGTGCTGCTTCTTGGGGTTGCCTCCGCGGCGGAGACGGACCCCATCGTATGCAGCATGGAGCTCGACCCCAACAAGCTGACAGGTCCCGGTACGGTCAATGTCACCATCACCATCTCCAACTCCGGCGATACCGATATGAAGGACCCGGTCGTGCTCTACGACCCCGCGGCGCAGATCGTCTCCGACTTCGGAACCAACGGCGCGGTTATGCTCAAGGCGGGCGAGAGCGCGACCTGGACGGGGACCTACGACGTCAGCGAACGCACGCTGGAAAACGGGTCCGTGGTTTATTATGTCAAATATACCCTCTACAAGGACAGCGGCGAAGCCGTTGACCAGAGCCAGCCGATCCGTCAGCAGATCTCCCTGCAGACGGCGCAGACGGATATCGAGGTCAAACGCACCATCAGCCCCACCGTCGCCGGTGAGGACCAGGAGGTGGTGGTGCGCTATGACATTACCAACAGCGGCACCGTGACCCTCACGGATGTCACCATCCAGGAAAACAAGGACATTCACAAAGAGAAGCAGACCATCCCCGAGCTGGAGCCCGGAAAGACCGCCGAGGTCCGCTATACCGTCACCATGGGCAAAAAGGACCTCACCAGCGGCGCCACCATCACCTACAAGTCCGAAACCGAAAGCAAGACGCAGACCTATACCGTCGAAAACCAGACCATCGCCTACGGCGAATCCTCCCTGACGGCCAAGCTGAGCAGCAACGTCAAGGGCGTGGTGGAAAACGGCACCGTCACCCTCTCCCTGGAGTTGAAAAACACCGGCAGCGTCGATTACAGCGACCTGCGCGTGAGCGATCCCTCGCTGGGCGACGTCTTTACCAACCAGCAGCTCAAGGCCGGCCAAAGCCTTACGCTGGAAAAGGAGATCACCGTTCCCGTCACGGCGGAGTACCAGTTTACCGTGACCGCCACCGACGAGGGCGGGACGGAGATGTCGGTGATGACCGAGCCGCTGACCGTGACCGCCGTTGCGCCCGAGGATGCGCTCAACCTTACCGTGACCGCCACGGCGGACCGCACCGAGGTTTTTGAACAGCCGGGCCTGGTCCGCTTCACCGTGGACATCGTCAACGACAGCCAGGTGGAGGCCAAAAATGTGGTGGTCTCCCACGGCGATACGCAGATCTATACCTTTGCCAGCATTCCCGCCGGCGAATCGCGGACGCTTTCGCGCGACACGGCGCTGTCCATGGCGGGCAAGTTCCGCTTTACCGTGATGGCCGAGGACCCGCTGGAGAGCAAGCTGACGTTTGAAAGCAACGAAATCCAGATCGCCTTCTCCGTTCCCACGCCCGCTCCCGCTACGCCCACCCCGCCGCCCGAGCCCACGCCCGATCCCACCTTCAGCCCCGCTACGGTTCCCCCCATCACCGATCCCAGCGTGGGCAGGGTGCCCAAGGTCATCCAAAGCGTGCTGCTGCCGGTGATTGTTGTGGCAGGCCTCCTGCTGGCGGCCTCGTGCGTGCTGCTCATCATCGCCACCAAGCGCAGGGCGGACCAGCGCAAGGCCAGCAAATCCGCGATCGACCAGCTTGAGCGCGCAAAGCGGCGCGACTATGTGACGCCCGCCGAGGAGGAAGAGCCGCCGCAGCCCACCGAGGAGGTCACCGTCAACTCCACGGCCCTGGACGAGGAAGGCGAGGAGGACCTCGAGCTTCCGCATCTCAAATACGCGCGCAGCGCGGCGCCTGTTCCCGTGGAGAAGGACGAGGAGGGCTATTCCGCCATCGGCGGCGGGTTCTACGACGAGGACATGGCCACCGTCGCGCCTCAGGCATCCCAAGACGGGCAGGAAGAAAAGGACGATGCGCCTGCTGCGGAGGATGATCGGATGGTCTATGGCTCGCCCGAGGACGATGGCGCGTCGGAGACATATGATGATGCCGCGGACACCTACGACGACGGCACGGGCTACGATGCCGCGGACGCCTACGACGACGGCACGGGTTACGACGCCGCGGACGCTTACGACGACGGCACGGGCTACGACGCCGCGGACGCCTACGACGACGGCACGGGCTATGGTGCCGCCACATACGAGGACCTGACCTATGACGGCACGTATGACGGCTATGGGGAGGACGCCTATTCCGCCGGGGATGAGGAAGCGGACGGCGTGGATGGCCATGTGCCCGATGACCGGGAGACTGACCCGAAGCAGGCCTATGACGACAGCGCTTTCCGGCGTCCCGCCGGGGAGCCTGCGCCGACCGGCCGCCGGCGCCGCAGCCGCCAGTTTGGTTCCTGATGCAGCTGTGAGGGCCGCTTCGCCATAAGGCGGGGCGGCCCTTTAAAATGCCCGGGAGCTTGAAAACAGGCTGGAAATCGGGTATAATACTGGGCGAAAGGATGAGGAATACGCATGTTTCCGGGCTTCCCTGAAGAAACGATCCGTTTTTTTCTGGATCTGCGCTTTCATAATGAAACGCCGTGGTTTCACCAGCATCGCGCGGAATATGAGGCTTACGTGCGCGAGCCGTTTCGCGCCTTTATCGAGGCGATGGCCCCCACGGTGCTGAGCATTGCCGGCGATATGGAAACGCGGCCCGGCAAGTGCCTTGCGCGCATTAACCGCGATATCCGCTTTACCCGCGACAAATCCCCCTACCGCGATCATATGTGGCTGCTGTTTCGCCGCTCGGGCGAGGCGCGCGAACACTCCGTGATGTACTGGTTCGAGCTTTCGCCTGAGGTCGTGGAGTGGGGCGTGGGCTTCTGGGGCTACAACCGTCCGGCTATGGACGCGCTGCGCCGGCGCATGCTCAAAAAGCCCGCCGAGGTGCGGCGGGCGCTGAGGCAAAGCGGCGTCCCGGATGAATCGCTGCTCATGTACGGGGACCGCTATCGAAACATGAAACCTCCGGCGGGCATGCCCGCCGATCTGGCGATGCTCTATCCCTGCAAGGAGATCTACGTCAAGCGCGTGGGCGTTCCGCTGGGAGAGAGCTACCGCCCGACAATCGCCGAACGGGTTGCGGAGGATTTTCTGCGCCTCAAACCTCTCTACCTGCTGCTTCGGCAGGCTGCGGACGAGGGCATGGCAAAGCTGGATGCATAGACAAGGAGCGTGACAAAATGGATTACCGAAAGCTCAAAAGCGGGTCCGACGTGCGCGGGGTGGCCGTGGGCGACGGCGCGACCCTGACGGCGGACGTGGCCAAAACCCTGGGCATGGCCTTTGCGCGCTACGTGGCCCAAAAGGCCGGCAAGCCCATCGAGAGCGTCAGCGTGGCGCTGGGGCGCGACAGCCGCGTCTCCGGTCCGCAGCTGCTGGCCGCCGCCGCGGAGGGCATCGCTTCGGCGGGCGCGAAGGCGGTCGATTATGGCATGTGCACCACGCCCGCCATGTATATGGCCATTCTGACCGACGGCTTCCGCCCGGATGGCTCCATCATGGTCACGGCCAGCCATCATCCCTGGCAACTTAACGGCCTAAAGTTCTTCACCACCGGGGGCGGCCTTGGGTTCCATGAGCTGGACGAGGTGCTGGACATGGCGCAGAGCCTGGAGAAGGAACCGCCGCGCGCCACGGGCGAGATCGTCAGCACGCCGTTTTTGCCCACGTACCAGAACCATCTCAAGCAGCTCATCATCAACGGCGTGGACCCCGAGGTCCAAAAGCCGCTTCTGGGCCTGCATGTGGTGGTGGATGCCGGCAACGGCGCGGGCGGCTTCTATGCCGACATGCTCAGGGAGCTGGGCGCGTGGATCGAAGGCAGCCAGTTTTTGGAGCCGGACGGGCATTTCCCCAACCACATTCCCAACCCTGAGAACAAAGAAGCCATGGCTTCGATCTCTGCGGCGGTCAAGCGCTCGGAGGCCGATCTGGGCGTGATCTTTGACGCCGACTGCGACCGCGCGGCCATCGTGGATCATACGGGCAAGGAGATCAACCGAAATCGCCTCATTGCGCTCATCAGCGCCATTTTGCTCGAGGAGGCGCCCGGCGCCACCATCGTGACCGACTCGGTCACATCCTCCGGCCTTTCGGATTTCATCCGGGAATGGGGCGGCGAGCATTACCGCTACAAGCGCGGCTACCGAAACGTCATCGACGAGGCCGTGCGCCTCAATCAGGCGGGCATCGACTGCCCGCTCGCCATCGAGACGAGCGGGCACGCCGCCCTGCGGGACAACCATTTCCTGGATGACGGCATGTACCTGGTGACGGTGCTGCTCATCAAGGCCATGCAGATGAAGCAGCAGGGCAAGGACCTCAGCTCCCTCCTGGACGGCCTGCGCGAGCCCGTGGAGAGCACGGAGATCCGCCTGCCGGTCACCTGCGAGGATTTTGCCGCCGCCGCCCGCCAAATCATCGAGTATGTGCTGGACTACGCCAGCAGCCACGAGGGCTGGCACGTGGCTCCCGACAACCGCGAGGGCGTTCGCATCTCCTTTGACATCAACGGGGAGCTTGGCAGCGCCTGGTTTTTGCTTCGCCTGAGCGTGCACGATCCCGTCATGCCCCTCAACGCCGAAAGCGACGTACCCGGCGGGGTCAAGGCGGTGCTTGGCAAGCTCTATGAGGCGCTCAGCGGCCAGCAGGACGTGGATCTCTCGCCCCTTAAGGCTGCGCTCTAAAGGAACCGTCGAGGCTGCGGGACATGGCAGCCAGGAGTTCGCCGCTGGAATCGCCGCCATATTCCCAGCACATCAGCCCCATCAGGTCGTTTTCCATGACATAGGCGCCTTTGTGATAGATGGAGACCGGGTCGTCGTAGGTCCAAAACGTCAAGCCGTCCGTCGCATAAGGCGCCTTTGCCTGTTCGTCAAAGCCTGTCTTCGCATGGGCGAGCACCTCCTTTAGCCGGTCGTAGGTGAGGGATTTGCCCGTGCTGGAGGCCGGGGTCCAGAGAGGATCCTCGGAGCCGCTTTTGAGGGTGAAGCTGCGCCCGTAAAATGCCGCGCCGATCATGATTTTGTCGCGGGGGATGCCGGCATCGACATAGCTGCGCACGGCCAGGTCCGTGCTGTGCGCATAGCCTTGCGAGGAGGTATAAAGCGGCGTGTGGTGGCTGGCAATGCTCTGGGCCTGAAGATCATAGGTCATCAGGTTGACCTGGTCCGCCAGCGCGCCGATGGAAGGCACATCCAGATTGCGGATATGCGAGGGGTCGCCGCCCAGGGCGACGGCCAGCATGCGGGGCTTTCCGTCCTGGGCGGTCAGGCGGTCCAGTTCCTCGCGCAGGTCTTTGAGCAGCAGGATGAAGTTCTTTCCGTCGCTGGGGCTGGAGGCGATGCCCGCGGCCGAGGAACCGGGGTATTCCCAGTCGATGTCCACGCCCAGAAACCCGTGCCGCTCCATGAGCACCAGCGTGCTGTCCACAAAGCGTCTGCGGCCGTCCGCGGTGGAAGCGGCCTGCGAAAACCCGTCCGCGCCCCAGCCGCCGATGGCCAGGACCGGCAGGATATGCGGATGTTTCTCCACATAGCGCTTGAACGTGTCGATGCCCTGCCAGTGGCTGCCGGTGACTTCGCCGTTTTTGATGAGCGCGAAGGAGTAGTTGAGCTGGTCGAGATGCTTAGCGTCGCTGTCGCGCAGCTCAAGGCCCGCACGATCGTAGACGTAGGCCGCGGTACGCTTGCCGCCGGAGGCGGCCGCAAAGGCCTCGGTTGCTTGAAAGGGGGCGGGGGAGGCCTGTATGCCTGTTCCCAGCCACATCAGCGACGCCAGCGCCAGGCTTCGCAGCGCAAACCGCCGCCTCGGGCGCAGGGAGAATCGTTTCATCGGGAATGACTCCTTTCCGAATGGCTGTGATCCGGCGAAAGTATATCATGACCGCATGCGCGCAGGCAATGTTACATGTTGTTATGGAAGCGGTGCATGCAAATGCAAGGAGGAGAAGAAGTTGGGCGATTACATCATGGACATGCGCAGGCGCGTGGGGCATATCCCCTTGATGCAGTGCGGCGCGTCCGTCATCGTGGAAAACGACCGGGGCGAGGTCCTTCTCCAGCTGCGCACGGACAACGGCGAGTGGGGCTATCCGGGCGGCGCGGTGGAGCTTTATGAGCGCGTGGAGGACGCGGCCCGGCGCGAGCTGTTTGAGGAGACGGGACTGCGGGCCGAGGCGCTCACGCTCCTGGGCGTCTTTTCCGGACCCGAGATGGCCCATACCTATCCCAACGGCGATCAGGTGAGCAACGTGGACGTCGTCTTTCTTTGCCGGCGTTGGCACGGCACGTTGACATGCCAGAAGGGCGAGGTGGAAAAGCTGGCGTTTTTTGCGCCCGATGCCCTGCCCGCGCCCCTGATGAAAATTCACCGCCCGGCCCTTGCCGCGTGGCGCGCCCATGGGGAAGGACGGGAAGGGAAATGAACATTCACCAGCTCCGCTGCGCCGTGACCGTGGCGCGCCTGGGCTCCCAGACGCGCGCCGCCGAGGCGCTGTACATGAGCCAGCCCAACCTCAGCAAGGCGCTCAAGGAGCTGGAGCAGGCATGCGGCTTTCGCATCTTCACGCGCACGGGCACGGGCATGGTCCCCACGCCCCGGGGGGAGGAGCTTTTGTCGCATGCGCGCGCCGTGCTGGAGCGGCTGGACGCGATGGACTCGATCTACCAGGGAAGCGGCCGGCGCGCCGCGAGCCTGAGCGTGGCGATGTGCGGCGCGGATTATCTCTCCCGGGCGCTGGCCGCGCTGGTGGATGAAACGGACCCCGGCGAGGGGCTTGAGATGAACGTGCGCGAGGCCGGCGCGGAGGAGGTGGCGCGGGCGGTGCTGGCCCGCGAGGCCGGGATCGGCGTCATCCGCTACCCCGTTAAGCGGCAGGATCGCGTCCTTGCCGCGCTTTCGGAGCAGGGGCTTCACTACATCCTGTACTGGACGTTCAGGCCCGTGGTGGTGATGTCGCGCCGTCACGCGCTGGCCGGGCTTGAGGCGTTGGACAACGAGCGGCTGCGGCCGTATGTGGAGGCGCTGCACGACGGCGACCCGTCGCCCGCGCTGCCCGAGCCTCCGTCAGAGGAACATCCCCGGCGGCTGGCGCGCCTGTGGGACCGGGGCGCGCGGCTGGAGCTGGTCGCCCGGTCGCACACGGCCTATATGTGGTCGCCTCCGCTGCCGGGCGGCATGCTGGAGCGCCACGAGCTTGTCCAGCGCCTCAGCAGCGACGCCGGAGGGACGTATCAGGATGCGCTGATCTATCCCAAAGGGTATACCATGAGCCGGTGGGAGCAGGCCTTCTATGACCTGGCCCGCCGCGAGGCCCAGCGCGCCGGACAGGCCTAGGGGTGTCTGTTTTGTCCAGCTTGCCGCCAGATCGGCACGCTGGACTTTTTTTGGGGTTTGTGTCACAATGGGAGCGAATTTTGAGCACAGGAGGCGCGTTCCCTTGGCAATGGACCTGACGGAGGGCAAGCCGGACCGGGTGCTGTGGCGCTACTCGCTCCCGCTGTTTGGCAGCATCGTATTTCAGCAGCTCTATAACATCGCTGACAGCTTCGTGGCCGGCAAATTTGTGGGCGAGCAGGCGCTGGCCGCCGTGGGCAACAGCTATGAGGTGACGCTGATCTACCTCTCCTTTGCCGTGGGCCTCAACATCGGCGCGTCGGTCGTCACGGCGCGCCTGTTCGGCGCGCGCCGCATCGGGCAGATGAAAACGGCGGTCAACACGGCCTTCCTTTTGTGCCTGGCGGTCTGCGCGGCGCTGATGACCCTGGGATTTTTGTTTTCCCCGGCGCTTATCCGTGCCATCCAGACCCCGCCGGAGATCTTTGAGGACACCATGCTTTACCTCAACATTTATACCGGCGGGCTCGCGTTCCTGTTTTTCTACAACATCGCCACCGGCATCTTCGCCTCCCTGGGCGACTCCCGGACGCCCTTCCTCTTTCTGGCCGCCTCGTCGGTGGCCAACATCGCCCTGGACGTGCTGTTTGTGACGGCGCTGAACATGGGCGTCGCGGGCGTGGCGTGGGCGACGTTTTTGTGCCAGGGCGTGAGCTGTGTGCTGGCGGTGCTGGCGTTGCTTCGGACCCTGTCGCGCATGGAGGAGGACGAGCCGCCACGGCTCTTTTCGCCGCACATTCTGGTCAACCTCGTCAAGATCGCCCTGCCCAGCACCTTGCAGCAGTGCTTCATCTCCGTTGGCAACATCCTCATCCAGAGCATCATCAACGGCTTTGGCACCAGCGCCATCGCGGGTTACGCTGCGGCCGTCAAGTTCAACAACTTCGCCGTCACCAGCTTTACCACCATGGGCAACGGCATGAGCAACTTCACCGCCCAGAACCTGGGCGCCATGCGTCCCGACCGCGTGCGCGAGGGCTATCGCGGCTGCGTGAAGATGATGGCGGGCATCGCCACGCTCTTTGCCGCCGTATATGTGTTTTTGGGCGATCAGGTCATCCGCCTGTTCCTCAACGGCGAAAACACGCAGGCCCTGGCCGTGGGCACGCAGTTTCTGCGCATCATCGCGCCGTTTTATTATCTGGTGGCGCTCAAGCTGGCCTGCGACGGCGTGCTGCGCGGCGCGGGCCGCATGGGCGAGTTCATGACGGACACCTTTGTGGACCTGGCCATGCGCGTGGCGCTGTCCTTTGCGCTCTCCGTCCCGCTGGGGCTGACGGGCGTGTGGTGGAGCTGGCCGGTGAGCTGGGCCGTGGCCACGGCCATCGCCGTGCTGTTCTACCGCAGGGGACGCTGGGCGGGAGAAGAAAAGGCGTAGCAAAAAAGACGAACAAAATACTTGCGTTTTTACAAAACGTCATGTAAAATAGGAAAGCCGAGTGCATGATGACGGTTGAGTCCTGTGCGATTTCAACGCGTGAACCCTGTCAGGTCCGGAAGGAAGCAGCAGTAAGCGCAGTTTGGGATGTGCTGCGGGGTCGCTCTGCCTGAGTGCACCCGGTTTTTATTTTCTACGCCGATGAGGGGGATGCAGAGATGGACTACAGGCATGTCATGGAAACCGATCCCGAACTTTTCAAAGCGATCGCCGATGAGGTGAGCCGCCAGCGCGAGCACATCGAGCTGATCGCCTCGGAGAACTTTGTTTCGCCCGCCGTGATGGAGGCCATGGGCTCGCCCCTGACCAACAAGTACGCCGAGGGCTACCCGGACAAGCGCTACTACGGCGGCTGCCAGTATGTGGACGTGGCCGAAAACCTCGCCCGCGACCGCGCCAAGTTGCTCTTCGGGGCCGAGCATGCCAACGTCCAGCCCCACAGCGGCGCGCAGGCCAACACCGCCGTCTATTTTGCCATGCTCAATCCCGGCGACACGGTTCTTGGCATGAACCTCTCCCACGGCGGCCACCTCACCCACGGCAGCCCCGTCAACATCAGCGGCAAATATTTCAACTTTATCGCCTACGGCGTGGACGAGGCCACCGGCTATATCGACTACGACGCCGTGCGCGCCCTGGCGATGGAGAAAAAGCCCCGCATGATCGTCGCGGGCGCGTCGGCCTATCCCCGCGCCATCGACTTTGCCCGCCTGCGCGAGATCGCCGACGAGGCCGGCGCCATGCTGATGGTGGACATGGCGCACATCGCGGGCCTGGTGGCGGCCGGCATGCATCAAAGCCCCGTGCCCTACGCGGACTTTGTCACCACCACCACCCACAAGACCCTGCGCGGCCCGCGCGGCGGATTGATCCTCTGCCGGGAGCAGTACGCCAAGGCCATCGACAAGGCCATCTTCCCCGGCACCCAGGGCGGCCCGCTCATGCATGTGATCGCCGCCAAGGCCGTGTGCTTCCTGGAGGCGCTCCGGCCAGAATTCAAGGAGTACCAGCGCCAGATCATCAAAAACGCCAAGGCGCTGGAAAACGCCTTCCGCCGCAGCGGCATCCGCATGGTGTCGGACGGCACGGACAACCACCTCATCCTCATGGACCTCACCGGCACCGGGCGCACCGGCAAGGAGATGGAGGCGCTTTTGGGCCTGTGCAACATCACCGTCAACAAAAACACCATTCCCGGCGAGACGCTCAGCCCCATGGTGACCAGCGGCGTGCGCGTGGGCACTCCGGCGGTGACGACCCGCGGCATGGTGGAAAGCGACATGGAGCAGATCGCGGGCTTCATCCGCCGCGTGCTGGACGGCGGCGAGGACGCCTGCCCCGGCGTGAAGGCCGACGTGGTGGCCATGATGAAGCGTTTCCCCTTGTACGAGGGATTCCCGAATGAATGATCTGCCCGCCTACGCCAAGGGCGTGCTGGGCGAGGCGGCCGTGTGCGGCTGCCTGCTGGAGAGGGGAATGGAACTGCTGGAGAGGCGGTTCCGTTCCCCTTTTGGCGAGATCGACCTGGTGATGCTCGACGGGGAGACGCTGGTGTTTATCGAGGTCAAGACGCGGCCCCGCGGCGGCACGGAGGAGGGGCAGGCCGCCGTTACGCCGGGCAAGCAGAGGCGGATCGTCCGCGCCGCCCGCTGCTATCTGGGCGCGCACCCGGAGCACGCGGACAGGATGGTGCGCTTTGACGTGGCCACGGTCTCCCGCGAGGGCGTGCGGCATGTTTCCAACGCCTTTGAGGGCGGCGAGTGGCAGCGGGATTGACACCTTTCCGGCAACATGGTATGATGCTGGTAGATGGAAGAATCCGTTAAACAAAGAACCGAGGTGCGCTGAGATCATGAAGATCGTCAACTATGGTTCCATGAACATTGACAACGTCTACTCCGTCGAGCATATGGCAAGGCCGGGCGAAACCATCCTGGCCACGGGCCGCGGGGTGTTCTGCGGCGGCAAGGGCCTCAACCAGTCCATCGCCATCGCCAAGGCGGGCGGAGAAGTCTATCACGCGGGCATCCTGGGCGAGGACGGCGGGATGCTGCTGGACGCCCTCCACAGGGCGGGGGTGGACACCGCCTGCGTCCGCCGGGCCGCGGGGCCGAGCTCGCACACGGTCATTCAGGTGGACGCCAATGGACAAAACAGCATCATCGTCTTTGGCGGGGAGAACATGCGGCCCACGGAGGAGGACATCGACCGCGTGCTGGAGGGCTTTGGGCCCGGCGACGCCGTCATCATGCAAAACGAGCTGTACAACTCGCCCCTGATGATGCGAAAGGCCGCCGCCAGGGGGCTGTGCGTCATCTTCAACCCCTCGCCCGTCAACGACGCGCTGGCCGATTATCCGCTGGAGAGCGTGAGCTGGTTCCTGCTCAACGAAATCGAGGGCGAGGCCCTCACCGGCGAGAGCGAGCCGCAGGCCATCCTCGCCCGCATGAAGGAGAAATACCCGTCGGCCTCCGTGGTCCTCACCCTGGGCGCCGAGGGCGCCTATTGCATGCACGAGGGGCAGACCCTTTACCAGCCGGCCTTCCGTGTCAAAGCGGTGGACACCACCGCGGCGGGGGACACCTTCACCGGCTACTTCGTCTCCGGGCTTGCGCAGGGTATGCCCATGGAGCGCATCATGAAGCGCGCCGCGCGCGCCTCCTCCATCGCGGTAGGCCGCATGGGCGCGGCCGATTCCATTCCGCTGGCGGCCGAGGTGGACGCGGCGGAGGGCTGAGTCCACAGCCGAACAAAGAAGCCCCGGCACATCCTGTGAGATATGCCGGGGCTGTGCATACGGAGACATCAGGGCTCGTCGCCCTCAGCCATGCGGTAGCCGACCCCTACCTCGGTGAAGATGTACTTGGGCTGGGCCGGGGTTTTTTCGATCTTGCGGCGGATGTTGGCCATGTTGACCCGCAGGATCTTGTTGTCGCCCTTGGAGCAGGGCCCCCAGAGCTCCTTCATGATAAAGTCGTAGGTCAGCACCCGGCCGGCGTACTTGCCCAGCAGGGCCACGATGCGGTATTCGCCCTGGGTGAGCTGCGCGTCCACGCCGTCGACATAGACGCGGTATTTGTTATAGTCGATGGTGAGCCCGCCGGAGTGAAAGCAGCCCGTGCGCGCGATCTGGGCGTTCTGGCTCATGGTCCGGGTATGCCTGAGCGCCATGCGGATGCGCGCCAGCAGCTCCGAGGCGCCAAAGGGCTTGGTGATGTAGTCGTCCGCGCCCAGGTCGATGGCCTCGACCTTGTCCGACTCGTGCGTGCGCGCCGAAAGGACGATGATGGGCGTGGAGGTCCATCTGCGCACGGAGCTTAAAAGGGTGTTGCCGTCCATGTCCGGCAGCCCCAGGTCCAGAAGGATCAGATCCGGGCAGTGCGAGGTAATCAGCGATAGCGCCTCGGCGCCTGTGGAGGCTTCCACGACCTCGTATTTGTTGGCGGTAAGGATGGCGCGAAGCAGCTTAAGGATGCTTTTTTCATCTTCAACAACCAGGAGTTTGACCGGCATACTCGTTCTCCTTTTCCGGCAGCGTGAAAGATACGCTCGCGCCGCCCTGTTCGTTGTTTACGGCGGCCATCTCGCCGCCGTGGGCCCTGACGATGCTCAGGCATACCGAAAGCCCGATGCCCATGTGTTTCTGTGCATCTGCGCTCGCACTGTCCGGCATGGCCGAAAACAGCTTGGGCAGCTTGTCGCGGGGGATGCCCGCGCCGTTGTCGGAGACGGTAATCAGCACAAAGTGCCCCTGACGCGCCGCGCTCAGGCGGATGCGGGTGGTGTGCTTGCCGTGATAGACGGCGTTTTCCAGCAGGTTGAGCACCACCTGCTCGATGAGCACCGCGTCCATGTCGGCCAGAAGGATGTCGTCGGAGAGGCTCATGTCCACCTGGATGTCGGGGAAGTGCTTCTGAAACTTGATGGCCGCTTCGGCCAGCACGTCCTCCACCACCTCGGTCTCCGTGTGCAGGGGGGCAGCGTCGCCCTGGATGCGGGTGATGGCAAGCTGGTTTTCGATCATGCGAAGCAGCCACTGGGCGTCGGCGTTGACGTCGGCGAGCAGCTCGCGCTGCTTCTCCGGCGGCAGGGCGTTGTCCAGAATCGCGCCCGTCGCTCCCACGATGGAGGTGAGAGGCGTGCGCAGGTCATGCGATACCGCGCGCAGCAGATTGGCGCGCAGCTTCTCCTTTTCCGCCTCCAGGCGGATCTGCTCCTGCTGCTTGATGCGGGCGGTGAGGACGCTGACGCTGAGCGATACCGCCATCATGGTCAGAAACGTGAGCAGGTAGCCCGAGATGCTCAGGTTGAAGGAAAAGTAGGGGTAGGTGAACATATAATTGACCAGCGGCACCGATACGATGGCCGCCGCCACGCCCCAGAGATAGCCGTCGGTAAAGCGCGAGACGAGCAGCACCGCCAAAAGGAAGAGCATCTGCGCGTTGGAGGTGCCGCCGATGAGCCCGCCCAGGGCAAGGCTGCTGAGCGTGGCGGAAAGCAGCAGGCCGGCCGTCACGCCCAGGTTGATCCAGAAACGCTTCTCCGCCTGCATGCCTGCCATCCCTCCTGCCGTTTTGCATAGCGCGAAATACACTCAGCATAAGTATATCAGAAATGGCGCGGTTTGCCCAGCTATGTCTTGTGCCTTAGCATCATCTTAGCGCCGCGGCGGGCTGGATGAGCAGCTCCTTAGCGCCGGAGGCATTGCGCAAGGAGACGCTGAGGGGGTATAATAGGCGCAATCGGCCTTTTGAAGAAAATGGACAAAGGAGTTGAAACGGGCCATGGAAGCAAATCTCTCCCTGATGTATGTTCTGTCTTTCTTTTCTGTCCTGATCGCCTTTGCCTTCGCGGCATACCTATTTTTATGGGTACGCAGGCAAAAGGGAGCAAATGCGCGCATCAGCGAGGTGGCGGCGCTCATCCAGGAGGGCGCAAAGACCTTTATGCGCAAGGAGTACCGCATGCTGACCGCCTTTGCGGGCGTGGCTGCGGCGCTGATCTTTATCCTCCTGCCAACGCCCATCTGGACGGGCCATCTCTCCCGAAACCTCGCCATGACCGCCGCTTATGTGGCCGGTACGGCGCTGAGCGCAATCGCGGGTAAGATCGGGATTCTCGTTGCCACCAACGCAAACGCGCGTGCCGCCGAGGGGGCCCGGCAGGGTGTTCGGCCTGCCTTCCTCATCGGCTTCAGGGGTGGCGCGGTGATGGGCCTGGCCGTGGTGGGCTTTAGCCTCCTGGGCGTGAGCGGCGTGCTCTGGCTCGCGGGCGACAGCTCCATCCTGCTGGGCTTCAGCTTCGGCGCCAGCTCCCTGGCGCTGTTTGCCAAGGCGGGCGGCGGCATCTTCACCAAGACCGCCGACGTGAGCGCGGACCTGACCGGCAAGGTGGAGCTGGGCATCCCCGAGGATGACCCGCGAAATCCTGCGGTCATTGCCGACAACGTGGGCGACAACGTCGGCGACGTGGCCGGTATGGGCGCGGATCTGTTCGATTCCAACGTAGCGGCCATGACCTCGGCGCTGGTCATCGCCCAGACGCTGGGCGGCCAGGCCAACACGGCCATGGTGTTCTGCTATGCGGCCCTGGGACTGATTGCCTCCATTGTTGGCATCGCCACCGCGCGCATCGACAAGGGAGGAAGCCCCACCCGCGCGCTTAATGCGTCCACCTATGTGACCACGGGCCTGTTCATTGCGCTCACCGCTCTGGCTACGGCTGTATTTGACGGCTTCCGCTGGCAGGTCTGGGGCGCGTCTACCGTTGGCCTGCTGGTGGGCGTCATCATCGGCATCACCACCGACTACTTCACCGACGATTCCAAACCCATCGTGCAGCGGGTGGCCCACGCCTCGCGCTCCGGCTCGGCCTTTACGGTGCTCTCGGGCATCTCCTACGGCTTTATCTCGGCGCTGCCGGCGATGATCGGTATCGCCGTGTCGGCCCTCACGGCCTACCGTCTCTGCGCCCCGCTGGGTGGCGACTACGCCATGTTCGGCATTGCGATGGCCGCGGTGGGCATGCTCTCCATCGTGGGCATGATTATCTCCAACGACGCCTACGGCCCCATCGTGGATAACGCGCGCGGCCTGGCGGAAATGGGCAATTTGGGGGAAGAAACCATTCGTGTGGCCGATGAGCTGGACAGCGCGGGCAACACCGTCAAGGCCGTCACCAAGGGCTTTGCCATTGGAGCGGCGGGACTGACGGTTATCTCTCTCCTGGGCGCGTATATCAGCGAGGTCAACGAGGCCCTGTCCGCTGCGGGCAAGGCTGTCATCACGGGCTTTGACGTCATGGACCCCGCGGTGTTCTTCGGCGTGCTTATCGGCGCGGCCATTCCCGCGGTCTTTTCGGCCATGCTGATGCTGGGCGTGGAGAAGAACGCGCAGCGCATGGTGGCGGAGATCCACCGTCAGTTCAGCGATATTCCCGGCCTGCGCGAAGGCCGCAAGGGTGTGAAACCCGAATATGACCGCTGCATCGACATCGCCACCTCAGGCGCGCTGATGGAGTTGATTCCCGCGGGGCTGATGTCCATCGCGGCCACAGTGCTGGTGGGCTTCGTGGGCGGTCCGCTGGCCATCGGCGGCTTCCTGCTGGGCAACATCGTAAGCGGATTGCTCCTGGCGCTGTTTATGTCCAACGCCGGCGGCCTGTGGGACAACGCTAAAAAGTATGTTGAGGCGGGACATGAGGGCGGCAAGGGCTCCAAGGCGCACAAGGCCGCCGTGGTGGGAGACACCGTGGGCGACCCCTTCAAGGACACGGCTGGCCCCTCCATCAACACTCAGATTACCGTGGTGTCGCTGGTGGCGTCGCTGATGAGCGGGCTGTTTGCGGCCTGGTCGCTGCTGGGATAAGCAAAACAGGCATTTGACGGGGTTCAGCCCGCCTTTCAAAGCGCCGGACCCTGTCTGACGCTGAGGCGGCCCGGATGGGCCGCCTTTTTCACATGCCGTCAATGCTTGTTTTTTTTTCGTGAGAATGTTATAATCAAGGTTACGAATGAAGCAAGGAGGCGAGCGGTTCCATGCAGAGCATGACGGGATACGGCCGGGCGCGGGCCTGCCGCGACGGGCGGGAAATCACCATCGAGCTCAAAACCGTCAACCACCGTTTTCTGGATCTCTCCTTCCGAATCCCCAAAAACCTGGCCTTTCTTGAGGACCCGCTGCGCAGCCGCATCAATGCCAGCGGCCTGAGACGCGGGCATGTGGACGTCTTTGTCACCTACGCCAACACCCGCACCGACGCGCGGGAGGTGCGGCTGGACGGGGCGCTGCTGGAGGCGTTTTCTCAGGCGCTGGCGGACGCTCAGGTCGCTTTGAAGCCCTACGGCCGCATGATGAGCGCGGGCGAGGTGCTCACCTTGAGCGGGGCGCTGAGCATCGCGCAGGCGGAGGAGGACGCGGAGGCGGTTACGGAGCTGGCGGCGGAGGCGTTTGACGCGGCGCTGGACAAGCTCATGGATATGCGCGCCCTGGAGGGCGAGCATCTCGGCGCCGATCTGCTGGGCAACCTGGAGGAGCTTTCGGCGCTTGTGCGCAGCATTACCGACCGGGCGCCCGAGGTGCCGCGCGAATACCGCCAGCGCCTCATGGCCAGACTGGAAGAATGGCAGGTTAACGCCGACCCGCAGCGCGTCGCGCAGGAGGTGGCGCTCATGGCGGACCACTGTGCCATCGACGAGGAGCTCAGCCGCCTGCAAAGCCATATCGCACAGTTTCGCTCCAGCGTGGAAAACGGCACGGAGGTGGGGCGCAAGCTGGACTTTTTGCTCCAGGAGATGAACCGCGAGATCAACACCATCGGCTCCAAGGCCTCCGACGCGGAGATCTCCGGATGCGTTGTCAACGCAAAATGCGTGGTG
Source organism: uncultured Eubacteriales bacterium (assembly GCA_958448555.1). GTDB lineage: Bacteria > Bacillota > Clostridia > Christensenellales > Aristaeellaceae > Limiplasma. The sequence continues at coordinate 53,903 of CAUDEL010000002.1, forward strand.
GAGAAGCTGCGCGAGCAGGTGCAAAACGTCGTCTAACCAAAGGAAGGGGGCTTTGGGTGCTCAGGCTCATTAACATCGGCTTTGGCAATATGATCGCTGCCGACCGCATCATCGCCATCGTCAGCCCGGACAGCGCGCCGGTCAAGCGCATGATTCAGGAGGCGCGGGACCTCAAGCGCGTCATCGACGCGACCCAGGGACGGCGCACCCGTGCCGTGATCCAGACCGACAGCGACCATGTGGTGCTCTCCGCCATTCAGCCCGAGACCATCGCGGGCCGGGTGGGGATGCGCGACGAGGAAAAGGAGGTCTAACCCATGGCGGTCCAGATCAAACGCACGGGGATGCTGCTCATCATCTCGGGCCCTTCGGGCACGGGCAAGGGAACGCTGGTGAAAAAGCTGATGGACTCAGACCCCAGCTTTCGCTTCTCCTGTAGCGTGACCACGCGCAAGCCCCGGGATAACGAGATCGAAGGCATCCATTACCATTTTGTGACGGACGCGCAATATGACCATCTGGTGGAGAAGGGCGCGTTTCTGGAGCACGCCACGGTGCACGGACACCGATACGGGACGCTGCGCGCGCCCGTGGAGGAGCTCATGGAGCAGGGCTGCAACGTGCTTTTGGACATCGACCCACGGGGCGCCATCAGCGTGATGGAGAACACGGACGATTATGTGAGCGTTTTTGTCCTTCCGCCCAGCTTTGAGGATCTGCGCGTGAGGCTGCATACACGCAACACCGACGACCCGGTGGAAATCGAGCGCCGGCTCAAAAACGCGCGGGGCGAGGTCAAGAAGATCGACCGCTATCAGTACGCCATCGTCAATGACAACCTGGAGCTGGCCTTTTCTCAGCTACAGAGCATCGTCAGCGCCGAGAAGCAGCGCACCACGCGCTTCCATCCCCATATCACCGAAGACTGACCCATGGCGCGCCGCGCCGCATGTATATTGAAGGAGGAAAGCAAACATGGCCATTGTGGACCCGACCATCGTTGAACTGTGCGAAAAGGTGGACTGCCGCTACACGCTGGTGGTGGAGGCCAGCAAGCGCGCCCGCCAGCTTGTGGACGGAGCCCAGCCCCTGATTGATCCCAAGGACATGAAGCCCCTGAAGATCGCCGTCGAGGAGATCAACCGCGGCCTGCTCACCTATGAGCGCGACGCCGACCTGGAGGGCTGATATGCTCACCGGCAGGCATGTGGTGATGGGCGTCACCGGCGGCATCGCGGCCTACAAGGCGTGCGAGGTCGTTTCGCGCCTGAAGAAACTGGGCGCGGACGTGGATGTCATCATGACGGAAAACGCCGCCAGGCTCGTCGCGCCGCTCACGTTTGAAACCCTCAGCGCCCGCCCGGTAAGCGTGGACACGTTCGCGCGCATGGCGTCGTGGGATGTCAGGCACATCTCCCTGGCGCAGAAGGCCGATCTGATGCTCGTGGCCCCGGCCACGGCCAACCTGATGGCCAAGCTGGCCTGCGGCATTGCCGACGACATGCTGACCACCACGCTTTTGGCTACCAAAGCGCCCATTGTGCTTGCGCCCGCGATGAACACCGGCATGTGGACGGCTGAGGCGACGCAGCAGAACCTCAGAACCCTTCTTGCCCGCGGGGTGCGTACCGTGGGCCCGGACAGCGGCCGCCTGGCCTGCGGCGACAGCGGCGCGGGCCGCATGAGCGAGCCGGAGGCCATCGTGGAGGCGGTCTGCGGCCTGCTGTGCCATCGAAGGGACATGGAGGGCCTGCGGGTCCTGGTTACCGCCGGGCCGACGGTGGAGCGCATCGACCCGGTGCGCTACCTCACCAACGATTCCTCCGGCAAGATGGGCTACGCGCTGGCCGAAGCCGCCAGGGACCGCGGGGCGCGGGTGACGCTCCTTTCCGGGCCGGTGCATATCGCCCCGCCGCAGGGTGTGGAAACGGTGCCGGTCATCTCCACGCAGAGCCTCTACGACGCCATGCTGGAGCGCTGCGGGGAGCAGGACATCATCGTGCAGGCGGCCGCTCCGGCGGATTACCGGGTGGAGCACCCCGCGGCGCAGAAGCTCAAGAAGCGCGCGGGCGAGCCGCTGGTCCTCACTTTGGTGGAAAACCCCGACATCGCCAAAGCCGTGGGGAAGCGCAAGCGCCCCGGACAGGTGCTGGTGGGCTTTGCGGCCGAAACGCAGGATCTGCTGGCAAACGCGAAGAGAAAGCTGGCCGGCAAGAACCTGGATCTGATCGTGGCCAACGACGTGACCGCCGAGGGCGCGGGCTTTGGCACGGACACCAATCTGGTGACCCTGATTACGCGGGAGGGCGAAACGGCGCTTCCGCTCATGAGCAAGCGGGAGGTCGCCGGCCGGATCTGGGATGCGGCGATGACCATTTTCAAAGGCTGATATTTAAGCGCGGACGGCCCTTTGCAGGGCCGTCCGCGCCATTTCAGCCGTTGCCGGCGGCGGTCTGTTCCTCGGCGGCCAGCACGGGCGCGGGGGCGGCGGGGATGCCGGCCGCGGCCGCGGGCGCCTGCGCGCAGGCGGGGAGCAGCATGCGCTCCAGCGCCTCCTCCAGCGTGGCGATGGGGCAGACCTCGATGGTGGTATGCTCGAAGCGCTCCATGCGGTTGTCCTGCGGGATGAGCACCGTGCTCAGGCCCGCGCGCTCGGCCGCTTCCACCTTGCCGGGCACCCCGCCCACGGGCTTGACCAGCCCGCGGACGGAAACCTCGCCCGTCACGGCGACATGGCCGTCCACCGGCCGGCCGGTAAGGGCGCTGGCCGCCACAACCGCCATGGCCACGCCCGCGGAGGGCCCGTCCACGGGCGTGCCGCCGGGGAAGTTGATGTGCAGGTCATAGTCATGGGTATGATACCCCATGCCGTTGAGCAGGGTGATGACGTTTTCCAGCGAGCTTCTCGCGGTGGATTTGCGGCGGATGCGTCGGCCTTCCGCGCCCAGCTCCTCCTCCTCCACGATGCCCGTGATGGTCAGCCGGCCGCAGCCCGGCTGCGCCACGGCTTCGATCTCCATGGTCGCGCCCTGGTGGCTGCCCACGATGGCCAGCCCATGGACCACGCCCACGCGGTTGCGCGTGTCGGCATGCTGGTCGGGCCGCGCGGCGTAGTGGCCGGAATAGACGACCCATTCCACGTCCTCGGTATGGATGTCCGTGCGCTCCTCCATCTGCGCAAGCCCCGCGCACATCTGCACGATGTTGACCGCGTCGCGCCCACAGGCGGCAAAGCGTCCGACCATGCGCGCATCCTCGCGCGTCATGGAAAATCCGGCGCGCTCGGCGCTGTGGAAGGCGATGTCGGCGATTTCCTCCGGCTCCAGCGCGCGGAAGAAAACCTCCATGCAACGGCTGCGCAGCGCGGGGGAGATCTCCTGCGGGCTGCGGGTGGTCGCGCCCACCAGGCGGAAGTCCGCGGGAAGGCCGTTTTTGAAGATGTCGTGGATGTAGCGCGGAACGCCCGTGTCGTCGGGGTTGTAGTAGGCCGACTCCAGCATCACCTTGCGGTCCTCCAGCACCTTGAGCAGCTTGTTCATCTGGATGGGGTGCAATTCGCCAATCTCGTCCAGAAACAATACCCCGCCGTGCGCCCTGCTCACCGCGCCGGGCTTGGGCTGGGGAATTCCCTGCACGCCCAGCGGGCCCGCCCCCTGATAGATGGGGTCGTGCACGCTGCCGATGAGCGGGTCGGCGATGGCGCGCTCGTCAAAGCGCACGCAGGTGGCGTCCATCTCGATAAAGGGCGCGTTGGGCAGAAACGGCGTGCCCTTGCTCTTTTTGGCCGCCTCCAGCACCAGCCGGGCGGCGCAGGTCTTGCCGATGCCCGGAGGCCCGTAGATCAGAACATGCTGCGGGTTTTTTCCGCAAAGAATGGCCTTGAGGGATTTGATGCCGTCCTCCTGGCCCACGATGTCGGAGAACTTCGCGGGGCGCACGCGCTCGGCAAGCGGCTCGCTGAGCTTGAGCGCGCGCATCTTTTGCAGGCGCTCGTATTCCCGGCCGCTCTCACGGCGGTGCGACGGCTGCGCTCTGCGCTGCTGGCGAAGCTGGGTGTAGAAATAGACGCCCACCACAATGGTGACCAATAGCTGAATGGCAAACAAAACGGCGCTGACCAACGCAAGAAACCTCCATTCACGGGATGCTTCCGCCTCCCCATGTTCCCCGCTAGCTTGTGAGGAACGCCGCGGTTCCATGTATGGGGGTTGCTGGCAGCGGCGTAGGTTTGTGACAATCCCGCCCTATGGCTTGCATTTGGCCGGAAATGCCGCTATAATCGTTCTGCGCCGCTTCTGAGCGCGCAATCACGCCCGCCTTTTCGCGGGCGATCGGAGGATTTCTATGCAGGATTCAAACCGCAAAAGCCTGCTTTTGCGCATGCCCGTGCTCCCGCTGAGAGGGATGATGGTCTTTCCCCATATGGTGCTCCACTTTGACGTGGGCCGCCCAAAGAGCGTCGCCGCTCTGGAAAAGGCCATGATGGAGGACCAGCGCATCTTTCTGGTGGCGCAGATGGACGCCGAGATCGAGGACCCGGAGATCAGCGACCTGTGCCGCGTGGGAACCATCGCCCAGATTAAGCAGGTGCTCAATCTCCCCGGCGACAGCATCCGTGTGCTGGTGGAGGGGGTCAGGCGGGCCGTGATGGGCTCGATTCTGGAGGAGGAGCCGTGCATGATCGCGGCCGTGCGCCCCGTGCGCGACGACACCGCGCCCGACAGCGCCGAGATGAAGGCGCTGGTGCGGACCACGCACAGCTTTTTTGAGGAGTATTGCAGCGCCAGCATGCGCGTGTCGCAGGAAACGCTGCGCTCGGTGATGGATGTGGACAAGCCGGACCAGCTCGCCGATATCATCGCCGCAAACGTGCTCACGCGCCTGGAGGACCGGCAGGCCATTTTGGAAAAGCTCAAGGTCAAGGACCGCCTGGAGGCGCTGTGCGGGATTTTGCTGCGGGAGACGGAGCTTGCCGACGTGGAAAAACAGGTGCAGGCGCGCATCAAGAAGCAGATCGAGAAAAATCAGAAGGACTATTACCTGCGCGAGCAGATCAAGGCCATCCAGACGGAACTGGGCGACAAGGACGGCACGGACGTGGAGGATCTGCGCGAGCGGCTGGAGAAGACGCCGCTGAACGACGAGGCGCGGGAGAAGGCGGTCAAGGAGCTTGAACGCCTCAGCCGCATGGCGCCCGGCACGCCGGAGATCGGGGTCAGCCGGACCTATGTGGAGTGGATTGTGGACCTGCCCTGGGGAAAGACCACGCCCGACAACCTGGACCTCAGGCGTGCCCGCCGCGTGCTGGAGGAGGACCACTACGGCCTGGAAAAGGTCAAGGAACGCATCATCGAATACCTCGCGGTGCTGCATATGAAAAACGACCTCAAGGGTCCCATCCTGTGCTTTGCGGGCCCTCCGGGCGTGGGCAAGACGTCCATCGTGCGGGGCATCGCCAAGGCCGTGGGGAGGAAGTTCGTGCAGATGTCCCTGGGCGGCGTGCGCGATGAGGCCGAGATCCGCGGCCACCGGCGCACCTACGTGGGCGCGATCCCCGGGCGCATCATCGCGGGGATCAAGCAGGCGGGGACGATGAACCCGGTGTTCCTCTTTGACGAGATCGACAAGATGAGCAGCGACTTTCGGGGCGATCCGGCGGCGGCGCTGCTGGAGGTGCTGGACGCCGAGCAGAACAGCGCGTTCCGCGACCATTACATGGAGCTGCCCTTCGACCTCAGCCGCGTGATGTTCATCACCACCGCCAACAATGTCGAGAGCATCCCCCCGGCGCTTCTGGACCGCCTGGAGATCATTGAGGTGCCCAGCTACACCGAGGAGGAGAAGCTCAAGATCGCGCGCAAGCACCTCCTGCCCAAGCAGATTGCGGCGCACGGGCTCAAGCCCAGAAGCGTGCGCATGAACGACCGCGTGCTGCGCATGGTCATCGAGGGCTACACGCGCGAGGCCGGCGTGCGCGAGCTGGAGCGAACGCTGGCCCGCGTGGCGCGCAAGGCGGCGGTGGAGATGCTGGAGAACAAGACCGACGGGGTTTCCGTCACCCAGGAGAAGCTGACCGCCTACCTGGGTCAGGCGCGCTATACGCGCGAGCCGCTGGAAAAGGACAACCGCGTGGGCGTGGTCAACGGCCTGGCCTATACCAGCGTGGGCGGGGAGATGCTCAGCGTGGAGTGCGCGGTGATGAAGGGGACCGGCGCCCTGCAGCTCACCGGCAAATTGGGCGACGTGATGCAGGAGAGCGCGAAGGCGGCGCTTTCCTGGGTGCGGGCGCACTGCGAGCCCTGGGGCGTCCCCGCGGACTTCTTCAAGCAAAACGACATCCACATCCACGTGCCCGAGGGCGCGGTGCCCAAGGACGGCCCGAGCGCGGGCGTGACGCTGGTGACGGCGCTGGTCAGCGCGCTCACCTCCATCCCCGTGCGCCAGAGCGTGGCCATGACGGGTGAGATCACCCTGCGCGGCCGGGTGCTGCCCATCGGCGGCCTCAAGGAAAAGCTGATGGCCGCCTACCGCGCGGGGGTGCGCACGGTCCTCATCCCCCGGGAGAACCTCAAGGATCTTGAGGATGTCTCTCCCAATGTGCGCGAGCGCATCGACATCGTGCCCGTGGACGACGTGGCCCAGGTGATCCGCGCCGCGCTGGTCTGCGAGCCCCCCGTCATATCCGACGAGCGCCTGGAGCTGCCCCTGCCTGCCGCCCAGCCGCTCAGGCCCCCCGCCTACAAAGGAGTATAATATGGAAATCAAAACAGCGTCGTTTGTGACCAGCCTTGCCCGTTACCACCAGCAGCCCCCCGTCACCCTCCCGCAGCTTGCGGTGGTGGGCAAGAGCAACGTGGGCAAGAGCTCGCTCATCAATGCGCTGTGCGGCCGCAAAAAGCTGTGCAAAACCAGCTCGACCCCCGGAAAGACGCGGCTGATTAACATCTTTCTCATCAACGGGGCCTTCCATCTGGTGGACCTGCCCGGCTACGGCTTTGCGCGGGTGAATCAGGCGGAAAAGCAGCGCTGGGGCGAGATGATGGACGGCTATTTTCAGGAAAGCACGCTGCTTCGGCACGTCCTGCTGCTGGCGGACATCCGGCACGAGCCTACGCAGGATGATGTGGCCATGGCGCAGTATTTCCGTCAGATGGAGATTCCCTTCACCGTCGTGGCGACCAAGGCCGATAAGATCAGCCGCGGCGCGCGCATGAAGCACGTCGCGCCCATCTGCCGCGCGCTGCTGGTACAGCCCTGGGAGGTTATCGTCTTTTCCAGCGAGGACCTGACCGGCCGCGAGGCGCTTTTGGAGCGCATCGGCGCGCTGATGGAGGAAAAGGCCGCCGAATGAGCCCCGCGCGGCGCACCCGTCTTTCGCCTGCGGCATACCATGCAATAGCCAACCCATGGCAGTTGGAAAGGAGTGGTATGATGCAGAGCTACCCATGGATGCATCCTGCGCTGCAAGTCAGCGAGGCGGTGCTGCTGCCGGCATTGCCAAGGCGCAGCGGCGTGACCGGCCCGCGTTTTACGCAACGGTTTGCCAACCTGTCGACCGAACCCTTCAGACCCGTTCCGGCGGAGGGAATCGCCGAGCAGCCGGCGGCGCTGAGTACGTACGTGCGGCCCCGGGGAAGCATGGCGGGCCGGGGCGTCCTCAGAGCGGCGGGCGTGAGCATGAATCCCTGGAACCAGTGGGCCCGTCCCGCGTATGCCGGACCCGGACGAAGCCTTCCGCTCTCCCGCCGCTGCCGCATACGCTGAAGGGCGGTTTGGGCTTGAAGACTGCGCAGGTGGACTTTTTCGACAACCTGAAGCCGCTGTCCCGCAAACGGGACAGCGGCTTTTGTCATCGGACAAATAACTGGGTTACGTAGACAAAACCCTGGCTGTCCTCCCATACGCCGATGCCCACTTTCGTCCATTGGGACCCGAGGATGTTCTGCCTGTGCCCGGAACTGCTCATAAAGGCGGCCTGGGCCTTTTCCACCGTGGCATGGTGGGCGATGTTCTCACCCACGGAGGTGAAGGCATATCCGTAGGATGACAGCATCTGCGCCGCGCTTCCATAGGTGGGGGAGGTGTGGGAGAAGTAGTTGTTGAGAAACATGTCGCGGCTTTTGAGCCTCGCAAGGTCGCACAGCGCGGGGTCCAGCTCAAGCGCGGCCCGGCCGTTGGCGGCGCGGTCCTCATTGAGCAAAAGAAATGCATTTTCCTCTTGCGCCGTTATGGAACCCGTAGTATAATCTTCGTCTGTAAAGGGAGGAACTTCCGTTTCTGACGGCGTTTCGGTGTGCTGCGGCCTGGGTGTGGCGGTGACTTTTGGCGTCGGGACGGGCGTCGCGGTCGGCTCAGCGGTGGGCGCCGGCGTCGGGACGGGCGCTTCGGTCGGCTCCGTTGTGGGCGCCGGCGTCGGTGCGGGCGCTTCGGTCGGCTCCGTTGTGGGCGCCGGCGTCGGGACGGGCGTCGCGGTCGGCTCCGTTGTGGGCGCCGGCGTTGGAACGGGCGCTTCGGTCGGTTCCACGGTCGGTACGGGCGTCGCGGTTGGCTCCACAGGTGAAGGAGGGGTTATTTCAGGCTGGCAGGTTGTGGCGCAGCCGTTGCTCTGCCGGTAGGGCCAGCCTTTAAAACCGAACTGCGAGGACGGCGCGCCAGAGGCGAGCGCTGTGGCGCCGGTCAAAAGGCAGATCGTCAGCAAAGTGGCTGTCAGCTTCCGTTTTGCGTTCATGAGACACCTCCGCTATTTCGTTGATGCGTCAAAGACGTAATACAATCGTAATAAATAATACTTATTTTTGCAATAAAATTACCACTTCGTTTCCATGGCAATGATTCCAAGGGGCGAAGGCCCACCCATCATAGAGGAGGAACACAGAGATGAAACTCGTCAAATGTCCCCGCTGCGAACTCAATTATATTCAGGAGAATGAAAAGCTTTGCAAGGTCTGCCTGCGCGAGCTCAAGGGCTCGCAGGTGGAGGATGAGATGGAACTGTGCTCCGTGTGCAATGCCGCCCCCGCGCTTCCGGGCCGCGACGTATGTCTGAGCTGCTTGAAGGAAATGACCAGCGGCGGTAGCGACACCGATACGGACGAGACGCCCACCGTGGTGGACGAGAGCACCATCGGTCTCAATTCCGTGAGCACGATGGATGAGATCATCCCGCAGATCCATGAGGATATTCCCGAAAATGAATTTGGCGATATCGAAAGCGAGCTCTCTCTGGAGAGTGTGATTGAGGACGAGGAGAACGAGGACGAGGACGACGAGGACGACGACCTGTAAGCCTCCCCTAAGGAAATGAGGGAAGAATGTCGATTTTTGCTATTGGCGATCTCCACTTGCCGGGTCATGCGCAAAAGCCCATGAATGTCTTCGGCAGCCACTGGGATCGCCATTTTGAAACCATCAGCGAGCACTGGCGGCGGATGGTCGCCCCCACGGACGTGGTGCTCATTCCCGGCGATATCAGCTGGGCGATGCAGCTTGAGGAAGCGATGGACGATCTGCGGGCCATCGCGGCCCTGCCGGGAAAAAAGCTCCTCCTGCGCGGTAACCACGACTACTGGTGGAGCTCGCTGAGCAAGCTGCGCGCGGCGTTGCCACAGGACATGCTCGTCATTCAGAACGACGCGGTGAAGCTGGACGGGCATGTTTTTTGCGGCACCCGAGGCTGGACCTTTCCCACGCCTCAGCAGCCCCTCGGGGAGCAGGATGAAAAGATCTTCCGGCGGGAATTGATGCGGCTTCGCATGTCGCTGGATCAGGCGGTCAGGCTGGCGGGCGAGGACGTGACGGTCATGATGCACTATCCGCCCCTGTTTGCGGACGGGATCGGAACGGCGTTTACTGACATACTGGAGGAATATGCCGTCGATCGCGTGGTCTACGGCCATCTGCACGGAGCGGGCATCAAGATCGCCTTCCGCGGCCTGCGCGGGGGCATTGATTACGTGCTGGCCTCCTGTGACGCGCTGGGGTTTTGTCCGGTGCAGGTGGCGCCAAAACAAATCTAAACTTTGATTAACAATTATTTAATAAGTTTGTAATAATTAAAGAAAAACGCTTGTTCCCATAGCTCGCAATCCTTTATGAAAAAAGGAATTGCGGGCTTTTTTTGCTGATCGATAATTTGTGGCGAACGGGCGTTCTCACAAGCGCGCTTTTTTTATGTGTCGTTTGTTGCATTTTGGAAGAAGATCCCAAGAATGGGGCGTTGACTTTGAAAACAAAAGTGGAGCATAATGGTGACACGGCCCTAAAAAGGGTGGCAAGTGGAGGAAAACGGGGAGCGGGGTGACGGAAGTGGACGAGGAACGGCGTGCGGACGCGCCCGGGCCGCAGGAACGCCCCCGACCCAAAAGATTCACGTTTTTCGGCAGTTACGACCATTCCATCGACGCCAAAGGCCGCATCATCGTTCCCAACGCCTACCGCAAGGCGTTGGGGGAGAGCTTCACCATCACCGTCAGCCTCGACGACAGGGGCATCGCGCTATATCCCGACGAGGCGTTTGAGGGCATGGTGGACGAGCTCTACGCCCTCAACCGCCGCAAGCCGGCCGTGCAAAAGCAGCTTGACCACGTCGCCAGGTTCAGCTATCCCGGCATGCAGGCGGACAACCAGGGGCGCGTGCTTCTGCCCGTGAAGCTGCGTCAGTATGTGCTGGGCGATGCGCGGGATGTGGAGATCAGCGGCGCGCTGGACCACATCCGCATCGTGGAGAGCGCCGTGGCGCAGGAAGAGGACCGCTATTACAAGGCGCACCGGGACGAGATTCTCGATGAAATCGGAAACCTTGAAGAATAAGCCGGAAGGGAGACAAAGGCATGTCGCAGTACGAACCCATGTATGACAGCTTCAGCCACGCAGGACGAGGCGGCTATGTGCCCACGCCGCGAATGAGCGTGTCCTCCAGCGTCTACCTGCCCGGAAGCGATGTGGACCTCCAGACGGGCTGGCTCAAGCCGGACCGGCAGCGGCGCTGCCGCACGCAGGGCAAGCGACTGGAGATCGAGCGGCTCAGGCAGGAGGAGGCGGCGTTGCAGGCTTCCATCCAGCGGGAGATGAGCAAGGGAGGCGTGCGCATCTCCATGCGCCTTGGCATTTTTCTCACGGCGCTGCTTCTCTTTGTCTGCGGGCTTTGCGTGCTTTTGCAGCAGGGCGTGATCGCCGAGCGGCAAAAGACCATCAACCGGCTGGAGCGTTCCATCGCGGACTGCCGCAGCCAGAACGACGCTTTGCAGACACAGATCGACGAGGCTTCGGACGCGGCCACCATCTGCTATGCCGCCGCGCGTGACCTCAACATGATTCCCGCGGAATCGGCTGAGGCCATCCATCTGGTGGCCATGGACACGCGCCCGTTGAGCGCCGCCTCCACGTCCGCCCAGACGACGGCCGTCAGCGGGGAGGGGACCCAGCAGGCGAGCGGCTATGTCGCCGCCGCGGCCGCAAACTGATTTTGCCGCCTGAAAAGCCTTTGCGTCGAAACCGTCATAATGCCGCGCGACGGCGCATACATCCCCCATATCAAGCATAATGGGGGAAGGTAGCATGCCGACCGAACTGCACATCCGCAAGCGGGCCTTTGCGCTGCTGATGATGATCGCGTTTCTCTTTTCGATGCTGGTGCTTCGCATCGCCTATCTGACCACGGCGCGCTCGGCGGAGCTGACCCGGCGCGGCATCAGCCAGTGGACGCGCGAGGGCACGGTCTATGCCCGGCGCGGCTCCATACTGGATACCAACGGGCAGACGCTGGTGGTGAGCGCGACGGCCTATATCGTCAGCGCCGACCCGCGCAAGGTATCGGACATATCTTTGTTTACGCAAACGGTATGTCCGATTTTGGATTTATCGGAGGAGAGCGTGGCGCAGAAGCTGTCGGACCGCACCAAGGCCTCGGTCATCCTCAAGCGACAGGTGGCGCGGGAGAAGGCCGATGAGCTGCGTTCCCTCCAGGCCGGCGCGGAGGGGGCGGTGGCCGAGCAGCTAAGCGCCCTGCTCTTTGACGAGGATGTGCGGCGCGCCTACCCCCGGGGCGCGTTTCTGACCCAGACGCTGGGGCTGACCAACGTGGATAGCGTGGGACAGTCCGGGCTGGAATTGCAGTACGAAAGCCTTCTGCGCGGAACGGCGGGCATGAGCCTTCGCAGCGTGGACGGCAAATCCCAGCCCATCTACGACAGCGGCAACCTCTACATCGAGCCCCAGGACGGCAACAGCATCCGCCTTACCATCGACGCCACCATCCAGGAGATCTGCGAGAAGGCCATGCGCGAGTGCTATGATGTCAACAAGGCGCAGGCTGTCCACCTCATCGCCATGGACCCCTATACCGGCGCGATTCTGGCCATGTGCTCCAAGCCCGATTACGACCCCAACGACCCTCCCCGCGAGCAGCTTGACGCCCTCCAGAGGCTCATGCGCATCCGCCTCATCTCCGACGCCTACGAGCCGGGCTCCACCTTCAAGATCCTCACCGCCGCCGCGGCGCTGGACGCGGGGGTGACGGACCCCGAGGACGGCTTCTACTGCTCGGGCAAGATCAAGGTGGACGGCGATACCATCCGCTGCTGGGGAAGCCCCCACAAGGCCGAGACCATGGCCGAGGCTTTGCAAAACAGCTGCAACCCCGTGTTTGTGGAGCTGGCGCTGCGCCTGGGCACGGAGCGGATGTATCAGTATCTGCACGCCTTCGGCCTGGGTCAGAAAACGAATGTTGACTTACAGGGGGAGGGAAGTGGTATACTAATACCCGTACATTCCGTCAAGAATGTGGACCTTGCGCGCATCGGCTTCGGGCAGAGCGTCGCGGTCACGCCCATCCAGATGCTCACGGCGGCGTGCGCGGTCATCAACGGCGGACGGCTGATGCAGCCCTATCTGCTCAAGGAGGCCGTCGCGCCGGACAGCACGGTGCTCTACCGCACCCAGCCAAAGGTCGTCTCCACTCCCATCTCCGAGGAGACCAGCGCCACCATGCGCGAGCTTTTGGAAGCGGTGGTTTCCGAGGGCGGCGCGCGCAACGCGGCCATTGAGGGCTACCGCATCGGCGGAAAGACGGGCACGGCGCAGGTCTACAAGGACGGCCGCATCGTGCGCGACGTGCACATCGGCTCGTTTCTGGGCTTTGCGCCCGCGGACGATCCGCGTATCGCGCTGCTCATCATCGTCGATGAGGCGGACGTGCCGGTGGACTACGGCGGCACCACGGCCGGTCCATTCGCTAGACAAATCCTTGCGGATGTGTTACCTTATCTTGGGATCAAACCCACCAGCGAGGACAGCCGTGAGGAGATCGCCGTGCAGGACGTGGTGGGACAGCCGCTCTGGCAGGCGCGCAAGACGCTGGCCGAGCAGGGCTTCCGCGTGCTGGACGACGGCGCGGGCGAAACCGTGACCGCCCAGATGCCAAGCGCCGGCGGCAAGCTCATCGAAGGCGGCCAGGTCATGCTCTACACCTATACCGACGAGTTGCCAAAGACCGAGGAGCTGGTCTGCGTGCCGGACGTCGCGGGCCTGTCCATCGCGCAGGCCGCCTCGCTGCTTCGCCAGCGGGGGCTGGATATGACCATCGAGGGCACGGGCTTCGCCGTCCGGCAGGACCCGGCGGCGGGGCAGTACGCGCAGCAGGGCGACATGGTGAAAGTTGCCTTTGAAATGCCCAATCCATAGAGGATGGAGGAATACGGATGCTATTGAAGGATCTGCTCTGCGACGTGCCCGGCGTTTTGGAAACGCGCGGGGACGTGTCGGCGGAGATTGAGGCGCTGGTCACCGACAGCCGTGAAAAGTCGGAAAAGGGCCTGTTCTTCTGCATCAGCGGCATGCGCTTTGACGCGCATGACTTTGCGCAGCAGGCCGTGGACAACGGCTGCGTCGCGCTGGTGGTGGAGCGCTTTGTGGATTGCCCGGCCGTGCAGGTGCGGGTTGACAACGCCCGGCGCGCCACGGCCTATATCGCCGCCGCGTTCTACGGCCATCCCGAGCGCAGCTTGCGCATGGTGGGCGTGTGCGGAACCAAGGGCAAGACGACCACGACCTTCCTGATGAAGGCCATTTTGGAGAAGGCCGGCTTCAAGACCGGCCTGATCGGCACCACCGGCAACCTCATCGGCGAGCGCAGCCTGCCCAGCAACATGACCACGCCCGACCCCGTCGATTTGCATCGGTGCCTCAGGCAGATGGTGGACGAGGGCGTGGAGGCGGTGAGCATGGAGGTCAGCGCCCACGCCGTGGATATGCACCGCGTGGACGGCATCACCTTCGAGGCGGCCTGCTATACGAATTTTTCGCAGGACCATCTGGACTATTTCGGTACCATGGAGAACTATTTTAAGACCAAGAAGCGCTTTTTCCTCCAGGGCTCGGCCCTCAACGCCGCCCTCAACGCCGACGAGGAGACCAGCGCCTCCATCATCCAGGACCTCAAGGTGCCCTACCTCACCTACGGCATCAGCGCCGACGCGGACGTCTTCGCCCGCGACATCGAGATCTCCGAGGACGGCGTGGCCTTCTCCATCCTGCTGCGCGGCCTGGAGGAGATGCACATCTCCATGCACCTCACCGGCATGTTCAACGTCTATAACGCCCTGGCCGCCGCCTCCCTGGCGATGATCCTGGGCATTGACAAAAACGCCATCCGGGAGGGCCTGGAAAGCGTCGCAAACGTCCCCGGCCGCGTGGAGATCCTCGACACCCGCACGCCCTACAAGGTCATTCTCGACTACGCCCATTCGCCCGACGCGCTGGAAAACGTGCTGACCACCGTGCGGGCCTTCACCCGAAGCCGCCTGATCGTGCTCTTTGGCTGCGGCGGCGACCGCGACCACGGCAAGCGTCCCATCATGGGCGAGATCGTGGGCCGGCTGGCGGACTTCTCCATCCTGACCAGCGACAACCCCCGCACCGAGGACCCGGAGGCGATCCTGCGTTCCATCGAGCAGGGCATGAAGCGGACCGACGGCCGCTACGTGGTGATTGAAAACCGCCGCGAGGCCATCCGCTACGCCCTGGAGATGGGCCGGGAGGGCGATGTGATTATCCTGGCAGGCAAGGGCAACGAAACCTATCAGGACATCATGGGCGTCAAGCGCCCCTTTGATGAAAAGGTCGTCGTGCGCGAGCTGCTCAAAGAGATGCGGCCGTGAACGTACCAAGGAGATGATGGCGGATGCTTTGGCTGATTCTGGCGCTGATCCTGTCCGAGGTGGCCATGCTGCTCATCGGGCCGCGGGTGCTGCCGGTGCTGCGCAAGCTCAAGTTCGGACAGACCATCTACGAGCTGGGCCCCAAGAGCCACCGCACCAAGCAGGGCACGCCCACCATGGGCGGGCTGATGTTTGCGGCGGTGACGTGCGTGGTCACGCTGCTGCTGGTCTCCTTTGACACCTGGTACGGCGGGTGGGACTTTGCCCTGGCGCTGATCGCGGTGTCGCTTCTGAGCATGCTCATCGGCTTTGTGGACGACTTCATCAAGGTCGTCAAAAAGCGCAACCTCGGCCTCATCTGGTGGCAGAAGATCATCGGCCAGGTGCTGGTTTCGGTCGGCTTTTCCCTCTACTGCTACCTCAGCCCCGACGTTGGCAGCAGCATCCTCATCCCCTTTTTCAACGTCGAGTGGGACCTGGGCATTTTCTATGTGCCGCTGATGGCGCTGGTGATGATCTTCATGATTAACAGCGCCAACCTCCAGGACGGTCTGGACGGCCTGCTCTCCAGCGTGACCGTCATCTCCAGCGCGGCCTGGGGGCTGATGGCGGTGTTTGTGGCCATGGCGGGCGCGCAGCTCATGAGCGCCGAGCTGCTGGGCAATTACCGGCATCTGGCCGTCTTTGCCCTTGCGCTGGCGGGCGGCTGCATGGGATTTCTGCGCTTTAACCATTACCCGGCGCTGGTGTTCATGGGCGATACGGGCAGCATGTTTATCGGCGGCGCGATGGTGGGCATGGCGATGCTCCTGCGCATGCCCATGCACATGATTCTGATCTGCTTTACCCTGATCGCCTCGTCCATGAGCGTCATCATCCAGCGCGTCTACTTCAAGGCCACGCACGGCAAGCGCATCTTCAAGATGTCGCCCATCCACCACCACTTTGAGCTCTGCGGCATGACCGAGGTGCAGATCGTGGCCATGTACGCCGTGGTGGCGGGCATGCTCAGCCTTGTGGCGCTGTTTTCGCTGAACCTCTTGCCATGAATGGAGGTGGCTGTCAAATGAAGTTGGCCAACAGGCGGATTCTGGTCGTCGGCATGGCGCGAAGCGGCGTGGCCGCGGCGCAGCTTCTGATGCAAAACGGCGCGACGCCGGTTCTTTCGGACCGAAAGAAGGAGGACGCCTTCGGCTCGGAACTGGATGCCCTGCGGAATACGGCCTGTCAGTTCAGGCTGGGCGAGGACCCCGTCAAGCTGCTTTCGGAAGTGGACGGACTGGTCATCAGCCCCGGCGTGCCCATTGACGCGCCGGTGGTGCTGGCCGCGAAGGAACAGGGGATTCCCATGGTGGGAGAGCTGGAGCTGGCCTGGTCCCTGCTCCAGGGCGAGGTGCTGGCCATCTCCGGCACCAACGGCAAGACCACCACAACCACCCTGCTTGGCAAGATCTTTGAAAACGCGGGCCGCGTCACGCATGTGGCGGGCAACATCGGCTATCCGCTGTCGGCGGTGGCCATGGAGAGCAAGAAGGACGACGTGGTGGTGGTCGAGGTCTCCAGCTTCCAGCTCGAGAGCATCAAGACCTTCCACCCGCATGTGGCCGCGCTGCTCAATATCACCGAGGACCACCTCAACCGCCACGGCACCATGGGCCAGTACATCCGCCTCAAGCAGCGCATCTTTGAAAACCAGAACGAGCGCGACTTCGCGGTGCTCAACATGGATGACCCGGTGCTTTTGAAGATGGCCGGCAAGCTCAAGAGCCAGGTGGCGTTTTTCAGCCGCACCCAGCCGGTGGAAAACGGCGCGTTCGTGGATGACGGCAAGATCGTCTGGCAATGGAACGGGGCGCGCCGCGCCGTGTGCGACGCGGACCAGATCCTCATCCCCGGCCCCCACAACCTCGAAAACGCCCTGGCTGCCACCGCCATGGCCTGTGCGCTGGGCGTGCCCGCGCCGGTCATCCGTCACACGCTGCAATCCTTTTCCGGCGTGGAGCACCGCATCGAGAAGGTGCGCGTGTTCCAGGGCGTGACCTACATCAATGACAGCAAGGGCACCAACGTCGACAGCACCATCAAGGCCGTGCAGAGCATGAAGGCGCCCACGGTGCTGCTGCTGGGCGGGTATGACAAGCATACCGACTTCATGCCGCTGTGCCGCGAGATCGTTTCCTCCGGCCGTATCGAGGATGTGGTGGTGATGGGCGAGACGGCGCGGCAGATCCGCGAGCAGCTCGAGGAGGCGGGCTATACCCGCGTCGCGCAGGCCTACAGCCTCCGCGACGCCGTGGACAAGGCGCGCGCGCTGGCCGTCTCCGGCGGAAACGTGCTGCTTTCCCCGGCCTGCGCGAGCTTTGACATGTTCCGTGACTACGAGCACAGGGGCGCGGTGTTCAAGGAGATCGTCGCCGCTTTGAGCTGAGAGATGCCCCCTTCCCATCGTGAAGGAGATGCACCAAAGATAACGCATCTTTTGAACGGTTGGGAGGGGGTTTTTTGACAAGGCAGGAACCAGTGACCACCGGGCGGTTTCTCAGGCCCCGGCGCGCCGGGGTGGACCGGACGCTCCTGTTGATCCTTTCGCTGCTGATGATGTGCGGCTTGTTGGCTCTCTTCAGCGCCACCTATTACAAGGCGGTCGATCAGGGCGACGCGCTCCTGGAGGTCAAGCGCCAGCTCATAGGCATCGCTCTGGGCGCGGTTTTGATGCTCATTACCAGCCGCATCCCGCACGCCTTCTGGCGCGACGCGCGGGTGGTGGTTGCGGGGCTCGTGGCCAGCTTCATTTTGCTGGTCCTCGTGCTGATCCCGGGGATAGGCGTCTATCTCAACGGCTCGCGCCGGTGGCTGAGCCTTGCGGGGATGAGCTTTCAGCCCTCGGAGGTGGCCAAGATCGCCTCGGTGATCTACCTGGCGGCCACGCTGAGCTTCCGGCTGGAACGGGTGGAAAAGCTGTGGCGGGGCGTTTTGCCCCTGCTGGTGGTTCCGGCGGTGCTCTTTCTTCTGATCCTTGAGCAGCCCAATCTCTCCACCGCGGGCAGCATCATGATCGTGGCGGTGCTGATGCTCCTGCTCGCGGGGGCCAGGTGGCGGCATCTGGGCCTGCTGGGCGTGGCGGGCCTGTGCGTGGGCACGGTATATGCGTGGGTCGAGCCCTATCGCCGAGAGCGCCTGCTCTCCTTCCGCGATCCCTTTGCCCAGATGAGCGACGAGGGGTATCAGCTCGCCCAGTCGCTCATCGCCATCGGCTCGGGCGGCCTTTTCGGGCGCGGGCTGGGGCAGGGGCGGCAGAAGTTCAGCTACCTGCCCTACCCGGAAAGCGATTTCATCTTCGCCATCATCGGAGAGGACTTCGGGCTGCTGGGCTGCGTGGTGGTGATCGCGCTGTTTGTGGCCTTTGCCTTTGCGGGCATGCGCATCGCCGTCTCCTGCCCGGACCGCCATGGCTGCCTGCTGGCGGCAGGATTGACGGCGATGATCGCCGTCCAGGCCTTTATCAACATCGGCGTGGTGGTGGGCGTCCTGCCGACGACAGGGCTGCCCCTTCCGTTTTTCAGCGCCGGGGGCACCTCCATCTCGCTTCTGATGGCGGCGACAGGGATCATCCTCAGCGTTTCCCGCACGGCGCGCAAATGAGCTTTTTTTCACACTTGGTCAGGCATGACATAAGATGGTGCATGGAATGCTTGACGGAGGTGGAAGAATGAACACCTTGCGAATTTGCGGCGGGAGGCGCCTGAGGGGCCAGTGGCGGGTACACAGCGCGAAAAACGCGGTCCTGCCCATCATGGCCGCCTCCATCCTCACGCAGGAGAAGACGCGGCTGGAGGGGTGCCCGGACCTTGTGGATGTCGGCTATATGGCGGATATCCTGCGCACGATGGGCTGTCGGATACATAGCGGGGACGGGGCGCTCACCATCGATCCGCAGGGCCTCAGCCGCCATGAGATGCCCGACGCCCTGGCCAAGAAGATCCGATCCTCCATCTTTTTGCTGGGCTCGATCCTCGCGCGGTTTCGCAAGGCGACGGTCACCTTCCCGGGCGGATGCGAAATCGGCCTGCGGCCCATCGACCTGCATCTCAGCGGCCTGAGGCAGCTTGGGGTGAATGTGCGGGAGGAGGGCGGCGTCATTCGCTGCGACGGGCGTTGCATGCGCGCCGGGACCGTGCATTTCGACTACCCCAGCGTGGGCGCCACGGAGAACGTGATGATGGCCGCCGTGCTGCTCAAGGGGCGGACGTTGCTCAACAATGTGGCGCGGGAGCCGGAGATCGCCGATCTGCAAAATCTCCTTAACGCCATGGGCGCACGCATCAGCGGGGCGGGCACGCACGCCATTATCGTCGAGGGCGTGGACCGCCTGCGCGGCGTGAGCTACCAGCCCATGCCGGACCGCATCGTGGCGGGGACGCTGCTGGCCGCGGCGGCGGCCACGGGAGGCGAGGTGCGGCTCACCAACGCGCCCTGCCGCGACCTGTACGCGGTCTTTACCAAGCTTCGGGAGATGGGCTGCGAGATCGGGGAGGAGGAGGACGCGGTGACGCTGCGGGCGCCGCAGCGCCTGTCGGCCTTCCAGCAGCTCCAGACTCAGCCGCACCCGGGCTTTCCCACCGACATGCAGGCGCAGATGCTGGCGCTGGCGGCGATGGCGAAGGGAACGTCGGTGGTGGTGGAGAATGTATTTGAGAATCGTTTCGCGCACGTGGGCGATTTGAACCGCATGGGCGCAAACGTCCTGGTCAACGGCAGGACCGCCGTGGTTCAGGGCGTGGAAACGCTCTACGGCGCGCGCGTGACGGCGCGGGACCTGCGCGGCGGCGCGGCCCTGGTCATCGCGGGGCTGGCGGCGCGCGGGGAGACGCTGGTGGAACGGGCCGAGCTGATCGACCGCGGCTACGAGCGTCTGGAGGAGATGCTTTCCGCGCTGGGAGCGGACATCCGCCGGGAAAACGCCGGGGTATAAACCAGGGGAGGAAAGGTACATGAGCAAGCGCGCCAGGGAAAAGCGCACGCAGCAGACCGAACAGGAGCAGTTCGAGGCCTACGGGGAATATACATACAACTACCTGCACACGATGGACGGCGGGAGCGGCGAACCCGCCGTCCAGCCAAGCGCGCAGGCTGTTCGCCGCGCGCAGAAACGGCGCAGGACGCATGGCTTTTTCAAATTCCTGGGCCTGTTGACGGTGCTGACCATCGCCCTGGTGGTGGGGCAGCAGACGCTTTTCAGGCTGGAGACGGTGTATGTGGTGGGCAACGTGGAAAAGACGCCCCAGCAGGTGGTCACGGCGTCGGGCCTGGTTCGCGGGCGCAACATGATTTCCATCGAGGAGGAGGATGTGGCCGAGGCCCTCAGCCACGACCACACCATCATCTTCAAGGGCATGCAGAAGGAATATCCCAACACCATTTACCTCTACATCGAGGAGCGCAAGACCGTCGCCGCCATGCAGTGGCTGGGTATCCTCTATACCCTGGACGGCGAGGGCGTGGTCATGGCGGAGAGCACCTCCTCCATCCCGCCCGCGGGTATGCCCGTGGTGACGGGCTTTCGGGTGAGCAACATCAGCGTCGGGCAGCAGCTGGCGGTGCGTTCCCAAGGTCAGCTGGAGGCCTACCGCGTCATCATGGAGGAGCTGGAGCTGCAAATGTACCAAAGCCAGGTTTCCGAAATCAACCTGGCAGACCCGGACAACATCTATCTGGTGACGGCGGAGGGCGTGACTGTGCGGCTTGGCGACGCAAACTACATGCAGGCCAAAATCGGGGCCGTGCGCACGGACATGGCCTATCTGCGCCAGCTTGGCAAGACCTCCGGGATTCTGGACGTGACGACCCCCGAGGATGCCAAGTACATGCCCGAGGATTGAGAGCGTTGGAAAAATTTACGAACTTATTCTCAAAAACGTGAAAAAAAAGCGGGAATATGCTTGCGTATTCCTGATAAAACGGTTACAATAAATAATGGTACTTTGGGTGCCTTCTATTGCGTGCGCGGCGGCGCCCGCCGTGCCGTGGGGCGCTGGCCCCCGGCTGATTGAAGACGAACAGGGGAATGCTGTGTTATGAAATCAACCATCGCGGCAATTGATTTTGGTACGTGCAAGATCGTTACCCTCGTGGCCGAGACAAGCGGCAGCCAGCGCTGCGATATCGTAGGCGCGGGCATCGCCGCCTATGACGGCTTTCTGGACGGCGAGTGGAACAACACGGTGATGCTCAACGAGGCCATTCAAAAATCCATTACGGAGGCGGAGACGCAGTCCAAGCGCAAGATCCGGGAGATCAACGTGGGCGTGCCGGGCGAGTTTACGCGCGTGTACGCCGTGGAAACCAGCGTGACCATCCAGGGCGCGGACCCGCATGTGACCCCCCGCCATGTGGAGAAGATTTTCGCAAATGCGGACAAGCAGCTCTCGCCCGTGCGTGGCGTGGTCGTTCACCGCAGCCCCGCCTGGTTTATGGTTGACGGCGGCAAAAAGACGCTGGAGCCCGTGGGCCTCAAGGGAACCGAGCTCAAGGCGCTGGTGAGCTTCGTGGTGGCCGATACCTTCTTCCTGGACGATGTGATGGCGCGCCTGCGGGACATGAACATCACCGTGAGCGGCTTTTTCTCCAGCTCCACGGGCGAGGCGATGCTCTACCTGCTGGAGGAGGACCGCGACCGTACCGCGATTCTCATCGACATCGGCTACCTCTGCACCGACGTCATGGCGGTGGAAGGCGACGCGGTGATCTTTCAAAAGACATTGCCGGTGGGCGGCGGCCACATCGCCGCCGACGTGGCTGAGGGCCTCTCCATCCCGCTGGAGTCCGCCGAGCAGATCAAGCGGGAATATGTGTATGGAATATCCACGATCTCGCAATCCTATACCGTATCCGGCGGCGAGGGCGTCAAGACGGAGACCTTCACGCAGGAGCAGGTGGCCGCGGTGCTGGAGCCCCGCGTGGACGAGATCGCGGACATGATTAAGGAGTGTATCGACGACAGCGGCATCAAGCTGGGAAGCTGGTCCACCATTTATCTCACCGGCGGCGGCCTCAGCCTCAACCGCGGCGGCAGGGATTATCTCTCGGCCAAGCTGGAAAAGCCCGTGCGCGATACGGTCAAGCGCACCATTAAGCTCTCCAGCCCCATCTACGCAAGCGCCATGGGCCTGATGGACCTCATCATCGACACCATCGAGGCCAGAAACGCGACATCCAGCGGCGTGGCGGGCGGCATCAAGGACTTTTTCAAGAGTTTGCTGGGCGGCTGACGCCCCGGACGCGACCGAAGAAAGATTGAGTAGGGGGATGCACTGTGCTTGAGTTTCAGATCGAGGATCAACAGAGCTTTGCGAGCATCAAGGTAATCGGCTGCGGCGGGGCCGGCAACAACGCCATCAACCGCATGGTGGATGCAGGTCTCAAGGGCGTGGAGTTCATCGCCGTCAATACGGACCGGCAGGCGCTTGCCATGAGCAAGGCCAGCACGACCATCCAGATCGGCGAAAAGCTGACCAAGGGCCTTGGCGCGGGCGCCGTGCCCGACGTGGGCCGCCGCGCCGCGGAGGAGAGCCGAGAGGAGATCGCCCAGGCGCTCAAGGGCGCGGATCTGGTGTTCGTCACCGCCGGCATGGGCGGCGGCACCGGGACCGGCGCGGCCCCGATTGTGGCCGAGATCGCCCGAGATCTCAACTGCCTGACCATTGCTGTGGTCACCAAGCCCTTTGCCTTCGAGGGCAAGCAGCGCATGAAGAATGCCGAGATGGGCGTGATCGACCTCAAGCAGCGCGTGGACACACTGGTCGTCATCCCCAACGACCGGCTTTTGCAGGTGGTCACCAAAGGCACGTCAATGCTGGAGGCCTTCCGCATCGCAGACGACGTGCTCCGCCAGGGCATCCAGGGCATCAGCGACCTGATCGCCGTACCCGCGCTCATCAACCTCGATTTCGCCGACGTCAAGACCGTCATGGAGTCCGGCGGACTGGCCCATATGGGCATCGGTACCGGCAAGGGCGAAAACCGCATGGTGGAGGCGGCCAAGAACGCCATCCAGAGTCCGCTGCTGGAGACGAACATCGACGGCGCGCGCGCCGTGCTCATCAACATCACCGGCGGCGAGGACATGAGCATCATCGATATCAACGAGGCGGCCAACCTGGTCATGCAGGCGGCCGACAGCGAGGCCAACATCATCTTCGGTGCCGGTATCGACGAGAACATGGACGACGAGGTTCGCATCACCGTCATCGCCACCGGGTTTGAAAAGACCCCCTTCCCCAAGAAGGAGGACGGTAAGAAGAAGAGCGGCTCGGACCGCGACTGGACGCGCAGCTTCTCCGGCGGCGGCGCGGCCTATGACGCGGGCAGCCTGCGCGGGACGCCCCTGGTGCAGCAGGATTACCCCACCCCCTCCTATGAGGATATGAGCTTCAACATGCCCATGGACGAGGAGCGCAGCGGCGGCTTTGGCAGCTACATGGGCGGCGGAAGCGCCATCCCCACGCCGGCGGCCATGCCGCAGATGGTTCAGAACGGACAGATGTACCAGTCCGGCTTCGGCCAGGGCTATCAGCCCCAGCAGCCCTACGGACAGATGGACTACGGCATGGGCCAGCCCGGCATGCAGTACCAGGGCGGCATGCAGCAGCCTCAGCAGCCTGGCATGCAGCAGATGGAATACGGGCAGCAGTATCAGGGCGGCATGCAGCAGCCCGTGGGCCAGCCGGATGCCAAGGCGTCGCAGCCCGAGCCCGCGCCGCAGCCCAGCACCGTTGAACGCGATGATCTGGGCGTGCCGGCCTTCCTGCGCCGTCCAAGCCGCAAGTGACGCAATGCCCCGCGCTCCCTTGGGAGGCGGGGCTTTTTGCGCCCATAAACCCGCCTGTTGCGAAAACGTCCTTTTTGTTGTATACTAAATACGGGACAACAAGACCGATGGGGAGGGATAGGTGTATGAAGTTAATCATCGCTATCGTACAGGACGAGGACGCTTCCCGTCTGATTAGCCAGCTGATGAACGACGGCTTCGGCGTTACCAAGCTGGCCACCACCGGCGGCTTCCTTCGCGCGGGCAACACCACGTTGCTGGTGGGTGTGGATGACGACCGTTTCCAGGCCGCGATGGACGTGATCGAAAAGGTGTGCAAGAGCCGCAAGCAGATCGCGCCCTCTCCCGCCTCCATGGTGGGCATGCCCGGTTCCTACACGCCTTATCCCATTGAAGTGGTCGTGGGCGGAGCCACCATCTTCGTGCTCACGGTGGATCAGTTCATCAAGCTCTGACCCCAGGAAAGGAACCGCATTGACACAGATTGCATCCACGGCGCTGCCGCCCGTGTTCCCCTTCCGTGAAGGGTTCAACGCGGGCGCCGGCGTGGTGGCGAACCAGTTTATCCACCGGCAAATGGTACATGCATATCTGCTGACGGGCGCGCGCGGCCTTGGCAAGCGGACCCTTGCCAGGACGCTGGCCAGCGCCTTGTTTTGTACGTCCGAAAACAGGCCCTGCGGGACCTGCGCAGCCTGCCGTCGCGTCCTGGACGGCAATGAGCCGGACGTGCTGACCCTCTTTGCCGACGACGGCAAACAGATTGGCGTGGACCGCGTGCGCGAGGTCATCCAGAAGACCAGCCAGCATGCCTTTGGCGACGGCTGGCGCGTGGTGATGATCGAGCCGGTGGAGAAGATGACCCTACAGGCACAGAATTGCCTGCTTAAGTCGCTGGAAGAGCCGGTGGCCCGGGTGGTTTTTCTTTTGATGACGCATGAGCTGACGGCAACGCTGGGTACCATCGCTTCCCGCTGCGTGCGCGTCAAGCTCACGCCGTGGCCGGACGGTGTGCTGGAGGCTGCGCTTCTCAGGGCCGGCTATCCGCCGGATCGCATCGCCGCCGTCCTTGCGCGCAGCGGCGGCAACATCGGCCGGGCGCTGGCCCTTTTGGAGGAGGACAGCGGAGACGAGCGCGAATTCGTGGCCGCCGCGCTGGCCGTTTCGGACGATGCCGCGGCCGTGGGGCTGAGCACCCGCCTCAAGGACGGCAGGGATGCCGCCGACGGATATCTCAACGCGCTTGAACAGGCAATCTACCAGGCCCTGCTGGTTCGTACGGGCCGGCTGGAGGAGGCCGCGCTCAAGGATTACCCGCCCCTGTGGCGGGAGGCTGCGCGCCGTGCGCCCGTGAGCGACCTCAACGGGCTTTTGACCGCCGTATTCGACGCCCGGCGCCTCAGGGCAGGACAGGTCAACTGGCAGTCCAACATCGATCATCTCATGATGAGGCTATTGGAGGAGTATACCAAATGGCGACAGTCGTTGGCGTAAGGTTTAAAAATGCTGGAAAGCTGTACTATTTTGACCCCGGCAGGCTCTGGCCCGCCGCGGGCAGCTATGTGGTGGTGGAGACCGCGCGGGGCGTGGAATATGGTCAGGTCATCACCGGCGTGCGGCAGGTGGATGACGATCTCATCGCCTCGCCGCTCAAGCAGGTCATCCGTCTGGCCACGCAGGCGGACGCGCGGCATGCTGAGGAAAACGAGCTGTTTGAAAAGGAGGCCTACCGCATCTGCCAGCACAAGATCGAGGAACACAAGCTGGACATGAAGCTGGTGGGCGTGGAGCAGACCTTTGACAACGCCAAGATTCTCTTTTATTTTACCGCCAACGGCCGCGTGGACTTTCGCTCCTTGGTCAAGGACCTGGCCTCGGTATTCCATACGCGCATCGAGCTCAGGCAAATCGGCGTGCGCGACGAGGCCAAGATGCTGGGCGGCCTGGGGCCGTGCGGCCGGCCCATCTGCTGCGGCGCGTTCCTGGGCGACTTTCAGCCCGTGAGCATCAAGATGGCCAAGGAGCAGAACCTCTCCCTGAATCCCACGAAGATTTCGGGCGTGTGCGGCAGGCTGATGTGCTGCCTCAAATTTGAGCAGGACCATTACGAGAGCACGCGCAAGCGCATGCCCAAGACGGGCAAGGAAGTGGAGACGCCCGAGGGCGCGGGCACGGTGACGGAGCTCAACGTGCTCAAGGAAACGGTGACCGTGCGCCTGAGCAAGGGCGATTCTGTGGAGTTTAAGACCTTCCCGCTCACGGAGATCAAATGGGCCAAGCCTGCCCCTCAGGTTGCGCCTGAGAGCCGCGCTTTGGAGGGCAAGGGGCAGGAGAGCGGCCGCGGCGCTCGCGGACAGGGCCGGCGCAGCCGCCAGAACCGGCCGTTGCTGGCCACCGATCCCACGGGGCCCGCGCCGGTCGCCTCGCAGAAGGAGGACGAGCCCCTCCCGCAGGAGGAGCAGCAGCAGGACGCTGGGGACTCCGGCGGCTGGCTCAAGGCGGTGGAGGATGCGCTCAAAGCCGCCCGTGAAAAGGAATGACGCCTTTCCAGAACGTAACAAATACTTGCAATCGGACCGTATTCGTGATATGATGTGTCCGAGCGAAAGCCGCTGTCCGGCTTGCGCCATTGCGATACCGGGAGGTGAAACAAATCATGGCATACCAGATTTCCGACGATTGCATCAGCTGCGGCGCTTGCCAGGCTGAGTGCCCCGTGGACGCTATTTCCGAGGGCGATGGCAAGTACGTAATCGACGCCGACAAGTGCATCGAGTGCGGCGCTTGCGCCGGCACCTGCCCCGTGGGTGCCCCCGCTCAGGCGTGATTCCCGTATTCAGGCAAAGAACAGAACAGCGCGCCGGGAGCGCGGTGTTCTGTTTTTCATTTTCGCAGGAGGATGTGTGCGGTGATGGAGGCTGCGCGGCGCGAGGAGATTCTGCGGCGCTGGTTTGAAATGTGGCTGATCGGAAAAGACCTGGGAATCGCGCAGATCTTTTCGCCGGATGCCTATTATGTGGAAAGCTGGGGCCCGGCCTATCGGGGCGTGGAGTCCATCCGTCAGTGGTTTGAGGAGTGGAACACCCGCGGAAAGGTCGTATCGTGGCCCATCGAGCGGTTTTTTCACGAGAGCGGCCACACGGTGGCGCAATGGGCGTTTAGGGCGGAGATGAACGACGGAACGGTTGAGGCGTTTGACGGCATGTCGCTGGTGGAGTGGAATGAGGAGGGACAGATCCGCTTTCTCAAGGAATTCGGCTGCAACACCGCCAACTATGATCCCTATGAGAACGGGCCGACTCCGCATTTTCGAAACGAAAAGCCAAAGTGGTTCTGAGAGGGAAAGCCAGGTCGATATCCCTCTTTAGGGCCCCTGGAAGCTCCCGGGGCCTTTCAAAATCGGACGCAGACGTCGGGAAGGTCCGCATGGTGAACTTTTTCGACACGCCTGACGGCCCGCCTCCCGATGCCGGGAGGCGGGCCGTTCATTTTACGGGACCAGCAGGCGGCTGAGTTCCGCCATGCTCTTTACGCGAAGCTCAGCGCGCAGGTCGGGATAAAAACCGTCGGGATCAAAGAGGATGCCGCGTATGCCGGCGTTATGTCCGGCCTGGATGTCGATGTCGCGGTCGCCCACCATGGCCGCCTGCGAGGGGTTGATGCCGTTTCGCTCCATCAGTGCCCTCAGCGCATCCGGGGCGGGCTTGTGCGGGAAGCCGTCCTCGCTGGTTACCGCATCCTCAAAGAGCGGCCACAGGCCGTCCTGCGTGAGCTGCCCGATTGCGCGCCGGTCGCGGTGGGTATAGAGATAATGGCGTATCCCGGCGCCCTGCAACGTCCGCAGACATTCGCCAAGGCCCGCGTAGGGCTTGAAATGGCCCTCCCGGGCATGATGACGGGCAAAAACCTCCATCACGTGCGCAACCTCCAGCCCGCCGGCCTGCGCACAGTGCTCTGCCGCATGGAACACCGATACCTTGAGCAGCGACAGGGCCTGCCGGGGCGTGAGCGCAGGGGCATACCCCACTTCCGCCAGCGTCAAGAGAAAGGCGCGGGTTATGTTGGGGTAGGAGTCGTAAAGCGTTCCGTCAAAATCCCAGAACAGATGTCGGACGGGTTTCATTGCGCGCCCCGTTCCTCTGTCTGCGCGCCGTCCCCGGCCTGCGCCTTCTCGTCCTCCCCGGCCTCCGGCTCGGACGCAACCTTGCTTACCAGAGCCTTCTCCACGCGGTGGTCCACGATGCTCTCCACCTGGATATGCAGCCCGTGCATCGTCACCTCGGGCGTGCTCCCGTCCTCGGGGATGCTGTCAAAGGAGCTGAACACCATGCCGCTCAGCGTATCGTATTCCTCATCCAGCGGCAGCTCCACCTCCAGCGCCTCGGCCAGCGTGTCAAGCTCCACCGTGCCGGTCACGCGCCAGAGATTGTCGCCCAGCTTTTCGATCTCGGCGTCCTCGCTGGGGTCAAATTCATCGTAGATGTTGCCCACGATTTCTTCCAGCAGGTCTTCCATCGTCACGATGCCGCTCATGCCGCCATACTCGTCCACAACGACGGCCAGATGCGTCTTTTGCTTTTGCATGTTGCTCAGCAGCGTATCGGCGGACACGGTTTCGGGCACCAGATAGGCCGGCCGCAGCAGCTCGCGTATGGGCTTGGGCGATTCGAGCTGAGCGTTGAGAAGAAATTCGCGCGTGCTGAGCACGCCGATGATATCGTCAATGTCGCTGTCATACACCGGAAAGCGGCTCAGGCCGCTTTCGCGGATGATGCGCAGGATATTCTCGTGGCTTTCCTCCACGTGCAGGGCCACCACGTCCATGCGGTGGACCATCACGTCGGCAGCGGTGGTGTTGTTGAATTCAAAGATGTTCTCGATCATGTTGCGCTCGTCCTGCTCGATGGTGCCGTTCTCGCTGCCGATGTCCACCATCATGCGGATCTCCTCCTCGGTGACCTCCTCGGAGGAATCCCCGGGGTTGATGCCAAAGAGGCGCAGTACGCCGTTGGTTGAAACGGTGAGCAGCCATACGAGGGGCTTGAAGAACTGCGACATGCCGCGGATGACCGGGCAGGCGAAGCGGGCGATGCGCTCCGGGTCCTTCAGCGCAATACGCTTGGGCACCAGCTCGCCCAGAACGATCATGAAATAGCTCAGAATCAGCGTGATGAGCACCACGCAGACGGTATGCAGCACGGCGGGGGAAAGCAGGGTGAAGCCGATGGCCGTCAGGGCGCCCGAAAGGACGGAGGCGAAGCTGTCGGCCGCAAAGGCGCTGGCCAGGAAGCCGCTGAGCGTGATGCACACCTGAATGGTAGACAAAAACCGCGTGGGCGATTCGATCATGCGCAGCATCAGCGCCGCCTTTTTGTCGCCATCCTCGGCCTGCTTGCGGACTCTGTTTTCATTGAGCGATACCACCGCTGTTTCGGTGGAGGCGAAAAACGCATTGATGAGAATCAGGAGAAGCTGAAACAGAAGCTGACTGCCTATGGGGTCGTCCAAGAGAATACCTCCTTAAGAATTTGCGGTCGCGCCGCATAATACAGCATTATAGCATAAAACAGCCGCTTATGCATCCATATTTTGTGTAAAATTCCGTCGGACGGGGACTAGGGCCTAGAGGGTCAGTTCGTCGATCCGGCGAAGCTCCTCGTCGCTGAATCCCGGCGCATCCGTCACCGCGCAGTTGCGCACAATCTGCTCGGGCTTGCTCGCGCCGATGAGCAGGCTGGTTACCTGCGGCTGGCGAAGCACCCAGCTCAGCGCCATCTCGGCCAGGGTCTGCCCGCGCCCGGCCGCAATTTCGTTGAGGGCGCGGACTTTGTCCAACAGATCTTCGGTCAGCATCTCGGGCTTCAGGTAACGGGGATCATGCCCCGCGCGGCTGTCGGCGGGGATCCCGGCGAGGTATTTATCGGTCAATACCCCGCCGCGCAGCGGCGAAAAGGCGATACAGCCCACGCCCTCGCGGGCGAGGGTGTCAAACAGGCCCTCCTCCGCCCCGCGCGCCAGGAGGCTGTAGCGCGGCTGATGGATGAGCAGATGGGTCCCCATCTCCTTTAAAACGCGCACGGCCTCGGCGGTCTGGGCGGCGTCGTAGTTGGACACGCCCACGTAGAGCGCCTTGCCGCTTTTGACGATGTCATGAAGCGCGCCCATGGTTTCCTCCAGGGGCGTCTGGGGGTCGGGGCGGTGATGATAGAAAATATCCACGTACTCCAGACCCATGCGTCTGAGGCTCTGGTCCAGGCTGGCCATCAGGTATTTCCGGCTGCCCCAGTTGCCGTAGGGGCCCGGCCACATGTCCCAGCCGGCCTTGGTGGAAATAATCAGCTCATCGCGATGGGGCCGCCAGTCGCGGCGCATATGCTCGCCGAAGTTGCGCTCGGCCTCGCCGTAGGGCGGGCCATAGTTGTTGGCCAGGTCAAAATGCGTGATTCCATGGTCAAACGCCGTGCGAAGCAGCGCCTGCTGGTCCCTCAGGGGGGTGATGTCCCCGAAGTTGTGCCACAGGCCCAGGGAGATCAGGGGGAGCTTCAGGCCGCTAAGGCCGCAGCGCCGATAGGGCATACGTTCATAGCGCGCCGGGTCGGGCTGATACATCCGGGACGCCTCCTGTGATTACATCCGCGAAGAGGCCTTTTCCATGGCCTTGCGGAATTCCTTGATGCGTTTGTTGATGGTCAGGAACGAGATCAGGTCCAAAATGCCCTCCGCCAGCAGGGACGCCCCCACAAACTGCGTCAGGACCGCCGCGATGAACACGGGTCGGCCGATGGCCAGCGCGCCCAGCAAAAAGGACAGCAGCGCGGCAACGAGCGCGCACCACCACAGACGGTCGCCGATGCGACGCAGGTCCGCAGCCATCTGCACCTTGCCAAAGCCGCCTACCAGCAGGGCCAGGCCCCAGAGGAAGGGGAGCACCTCGGCCAGGAAGAGGGGATTAAAGAGCAACAGCAGCGCAAGGCACAGCGCGACCAACCCGGCGGCAAGCTGCAGCCCCATCACACCGTCCAGAACGCTTCCGCGCAGATAGGAGGCGATGGAACGAACGCCCACCACGCACAGGATCACCGCCAGGGCGACGTTGGCGATTCCCAGCGCCAGGTCGGGAAGCAGGAGCAGCAGCAACCCACAAATCAGATAGAAGGCAATCGCGGTCCAGTAGGAGGAATTGCGGTTGAAGTCACGGGTGAAGATGGTCATCAATCAGGCCTTCCTTTCCAGAAAACAGTTGCCTTCAACGCACGAAAAAGGCATAAATCGCCTCGATCACACGTGTGCAGTCGGCTTGGGAGAGCTCATAGAACATGGGCAGGCGCAAAAGGCGCTCGCTCAGGGCGGTGGTGTAGCGGTCCTCGCCGGCAAAACGGCCATATTTGAGGCCGGCGGTGGCGGAGTGCAGGGGAATATAGTGGAAGACGGCGCAGATATCGCGCTCGGCCAGGAAGGCGATGAGCTGGGAGCGCTCCTGGAGGCTGCGCAGCTTGATATAATACATGTGCGCGTTGTGGATGCAGCCCTCCGGCACCTTCATGCGCTCCAGAAGGCCGTTTCGCTCCAGCTCCTCAAGCCCCGCGTCATATTGCTCCCAGCGCGCCATGCGCACGGCGCTAATGTCAGCGCGGCGCTCGAGCTGCGCCAGCAGATAGGCGGCGTTGAGCTCGCTGGGCAGGAAGGAGGAGCCGATGTCCACCCAGGTATATTTGTCCACCTGCCCCCGGTAGAAGCGGCTGCGGTCCGTGCCCTTTTCACGGATGATCTCGGCACGCTCCACCAGACGAGCGTCGTTGAGGATGACCGCGCCGCCCTCGCCCATGGAGTAGTTCTTGGTCTCGTGGAAGCTGAAGCAGCCCACGTCGCTCATGGAACCGGCCGGGCGGCCATGGTAGAAGGAACCCACGGCCTGCGCGGCATCCTCCACCAGCGCCAGCCCGTGCTCCCGCGCAATCGCGCCAAGCGCGTCCATGTCGCAGCATACGCCCGCGTAGTGCACCGGCACGATGGCGCGGGTGCGGGGGGTCAGGGCTGCGCGGACACATTCGGGGTCGAGGTTCATGGTGTCGGGTTCGACGTCCGCAAACACGATCTTTGCGCCGCGAAGGGCAAAGGCGTTGGCTGTGCTCACAAAGGTGAACGACGGCATGATGACCTCGTCGCCGGGCTGGATATCCAGAAGAATGGCCGCCATCTCCAGCGCCGAGGTGCCGGAGGTGGTCAAAAGGGCCTTGGGCGCGCCGGTGAGGGCTTCCAGGGCCTCGTTGCAACGGCGGGTGAAGGGGCCGTCGCCGCAGATTTTGCGGCTTTGGATCACCTGCGCGACATATTCGGAACACTGCGGGACATACGGGGGAATGTTAAAGGGTAACAACGGTTTCGCCTCCCCTGAGTTGAAGTGCGTTCACAGCTTCCATTATAACACGGCGCGGCGCTTCTGTCATTGGACTTTTGCCCGAATATCGCCAAAACCGTCCAAAAACAGCGAAACGATGTCGATATCGCTCGTCTGGTAGAGCATGCGGCTGCCCACCACGTCCTCGACCTCGCTAACAACGGGGCGGCCCCCGTCGTACATCAGGTCCACCCCCGCCATCGTCAGCGGAGCGCCCGCGCGCTCAAAGCGACGCGCCACCTCCTGGGCGAGCGCGCGCTCCCCGGCCGTGAGCGCATGGAGGGCCACCTGGCCGCCGCGCTTGAAGTTGCTGACCACGCCGTGGGTGGCCGTTCGCATGACGCCGGCCAGGATGCGGCCGTGGACGACATAGACCCTCAGGTCGCGTCCGGCCCCGTCCACGACGCTCTGCTGGATGGCGGGCTGGGGCAGGATGGCGGAAACGGCCTCGCGCCATTCGCGCTCGTCGCCAACGAGGGCCACGCGGTCGCCGCCATGGCTACAGGCGGGCTTGACGATCACGGGAAAGCGGGTGCCGGGCGGCGGCGCCGACGGGCGCGGGGGCAGGAAAATCGTGCAGGGCATGGGCAGGCCGCTCAGAAACTGGTGGGTCAGGCGCTTGTCGTTACAGATGGCGCACACGCGGGCGTTGTTGTACACGGGCACCCCCATGCGCTCGAAATGAAAGCTCAGCAGGCTGTCGCGCTGGCGGGAGAAGACCGCGCGCGGCCGAGCGGACACGCCGCCGCGCAGGCACAGGGGGACGCCGGAGGCATCCATCTCGAACGTCAGTTCCTCCGTGGTCACAGGCAGGATCTCAAGGCCGCGCGCCGCGCCGCAGCTTTGCATCAGCTCCACAAACCCCAGGTTTTTGGAAAGGTCCGCTTCGTCATACAAAAGCCACAGCGCATCCATCAGTGCTCCAGCCTCCGGGCGATATGCCGCATGATTTCCACCGCCATGTTGACCCCCGTACATTCCAGCGTGGTCTTGAAATGCGCGTTGGAGTTGACCTCGCACAAAAGCGGGCCGTCCCGGCCAAAGAGCACGTCCACGCCCGCGAAATCCAGCCCCAGCAGCTCCGTGGCCGCAACCGCCAGCTCCGCCTCGGCCCGGGTGGGGGAATAGGGGGCCATGGAGCCACCCCGGGTGAGGTTGCTGCGGAAGTCGCCGTCGGTGCTCTGGCGCAGCATGCAGGCCACCACGCGGCCGCCGACGACGTTGATGCGCGCGTCGCGGCCGTAGCTTTCGTGGATCAGCTCCTGAAAGAGCAGCGGCGTACCCGCCAGCGACCGCACCTTCTGGCAGAGCGCGTCCACGTCATGAAACAGGTATACCTGCTGGCCGAAGGAGCCGAAGCACTCCTTGAGCACCACGGGAAAGCCCAGCGCCCGCGCCGCCTCGGCGGCAAAGCCCGTCTGGGGATAGCCCACGGTGGAGAAGGTCTTGGGCGCGAGGATGGTGCGCGGCATGGGGATTCCCGCCCGCCGGAGCCTCAGCCAGGTCAGCGCCTTGTCGTCGCAGGCGAGGATCGCCGCGGCGCTGTTAAACACCCGCATACCCATCTGTTCCAGCTGCCAGGCAAGCTGCACGTCCTTGTCCCAGAACAGCACAAAGTCCAGCGCCTCCGGCGAGAAGGCGCCCGTGGAGACGTCGCAGCACAGCTCCGCGTTGGTGCGCACGTCCAGCTCCATGCCCTCGCCGTGCGCGGCGGAGAGCAAAGTGTGATACAGGTCGTCAAACTTGGTGGTGCGCAGAAAGGCGTTGACCACCATCAGCCCATGGAGCATCGCGGTTCCTCCCTTACATTCCGCCGGCGAGCGCCAGCGCAGCCTCGCCCAGCGCCTCCAGCACGTCGGCAAAGCGCTCGCCGGGGCTGTCCTCCATCAGCAGCGCGCTGTTGATCTCAAGCTGTAGCGCCGCCGCGCCCGCCTCCGCGGCCGCTGCGGAAACCGTATGCGGCGCGGCGGCCGAAAAGGGATCGTCCAGGGTGACGGGCGAGAGGCCGCGCCGCGAAAACGCCTCCCGCACCACCTGCGGCGCCTGCGCAAAGCCCGAGAGATGCGCGCCCCGCCCCGTGCCGATGCAAAGGGCCATGGGGCGGCCGGGGCTGAGCTGGTGCAGGTCCAGCACCAGGCGGATGCCCTCCTCGCGGATGAGGCGGCGGACCTCGTCGCGGTAGGGGCTTTGGGGGTCATGGTTGGCGTCGTCCAAGAGGTGGCGCGACTTGTAGATACAGGGCAGGCCGTGCCGGCGGTTGAGCAGCAGGCAGAGCATGCCGGTGTAGCGCTCGGCATCCTTGAGCCGGCCGTTGCGCGTCTGCAATACCGCGTGCGGCGCGCTCAGCAGCACCGCTCCCCGCCCCGGAAGCGTCACGAACGACTCCGGGTGCGCCGGGTACGAAAAATACCGCAGCGCCTCCAGCGCCTCTGCGTCCATGCTTCCCGCCTCCCCGACCCAGGATGAAACGCCGTTAGTCTAGCATGGGGCAGAGCGGTTGTCAATCACGGGCGATAATAAGGTTGCAAACGGATGTATATGAGACTATAATGGTGCTGTTATCCATTTCGGAGAGGACCGACGGAGGCGCAGGATGGAAAACAGGGACAATGAGCTGGGAACAAAACCGGTCGGCAAGCTGCTCTTCAGCCTTGCTTTGCCGGCGATCACCGCGCAGGTGGTCAATGTTTTGTACAATATGGTAGACCGAATGTATATCGGTCACATCCCCGTGGTGGGCGCAACGGCCCTGACCGGCCTTGGGGTGACGCTGCCGGTCATTTTGCTGGTGAGCGCCTTTGCCACGTTGGCCAGCATGGGCGGCGCGCCCCGCGCCTCCATCATGATGGGCCGCGGGCGCAAGGAAGACGCCGAGCAGATTCTGGGCAACTGCACCATGGCGCTGGCGGCGATGGCGGTGCTCCTGACGGCGGCGATTCTGCTCTTTGGCCGCCAGGCGCTGCTGGTCTTCGGGGCGGATGGCGAGACCATCGGGTATGCGTGGGACTACCTGTCCATCTATGCGCTGGGCACCATCGCCGTGCAGGTGGCCCTGGGCCTCAACGCCTTTATCACCGCGCAGGGCTTTTCGCGCACCAGCATGCTCACGGTGCTCATCGGCGCGGTGCTCAACATCATTCTGGACCCCGTATTCATCTTCGCCTTTGACATGGGCGTGCGCGGCGCGGCCCTGGCCACCATCCTCTCCCAGGCGGTGTCGGCCCTGTGGGTGATTCGCTTCCTGACCGGGAAAAAGACCCATCTTCGCATCCGCGCAGCCAATTTGCGCATCTCCCCCAAGGTCTACCTTCCCTGCGTCGCGCTGGGGCTGTCGCCCTTCATCATGCAGTTTACCGAAAGCGTGCTCTACGTCTGCTTCAATTCCTCGCTCCTGCGCTATGGCGGGAACCTGGCCGTGGGCGCGATGACCATCCTCAGCAGTGTGATGCAGTTTTCCCTCCTGCCCCTGCAGGGGCTTACGCAGGGCGCGCAGCCCATCATCAGCTTCAACTTCGGCGCGGGCAAACGCGAGCGGGTCAAGGCCTGCTTTCGCATGCTGATTGTGTCGTGCATGGCCTATTCCGTGACCCTCTGGGCGCTGGCCATGCTGGCGCCGCAGCTCTTCGCCGCCATCTTCACCACCAACCCAGAGCTGCGGGACATGACGGTCCACGCCCTGCGCATCTACATGGCCGCAACCGGCCTGTTTGGCATCCAGATCGGCTGCCAGCAGACCTTTGTGGCGATGGGAAACGCGAAAACCTCGGTGTTCCTGGCGCTGCTGCGCAAGGTGCTTCTGCTCATTCCTCTCATCTTCATCCTCCCGTGCTTCCTGCCCAATCAGGTGGACGCGGTCTTCCTGGCCGAACCCATCTCGGATTTTATCGCCGTGTGCGTGACGGGGACGATGTTCTACCGTTCCTTCTCCCGCTACCTCAGGGAGGATGCCAAAGCCGCCTGACGGCTTATGGCAGAAGGATGCGCCAGGCCTCCGTCAGCCGTTCCAGGCTCCAGGCGGCATTGGCCGCGCTGGTGGAGGGCAGCGCCCGGGCGGGAAGGCCGCAGGCCTTCTCAAGATGCCGCCGGTAGAGGGCGTAGGCGCGCTGGCCGTTGCAGAGGATGCGCTCGATGCCGCTTTGCCCAAGAAGGGCGGGGACATCGTTTGCGACGGGGGAGCGGATGCTCGCGTCGCTGCTTTTGTCAATGTCGCAGGCGGCCAGCACGTCCCACAGCGCCAGCCCGTGCGAAAGCACATAGGCACGGCGTCCGTCGGTGTCCGAAGGCACGGGCTCGCCGTAGAGCGCTTCCAGCACGCGCCAGAAGCGGTTTTGCGGATGCCCGTAGTAGAAGCCGACCTCGCGTGAGCGAACCGAGGGAAACGTGCCCAGGATCAGCACGCGGCTTTGTCCGTTCCACACTGGCTCAAAGGGATGAACGGCATGCATGAAAAGCACCGCCTTTTTTGGAAAAATAGTGGTTTATCCCCCGCCCGGGGCGGGTATCATAATAGTGGAGAAACGCAAGCAAAGGAGGCTTACTGATGGCTGTAACCAAGCTGACCGCTGAGAGCTTTGACCGGGAGGTCCTGCAGGGCGACAAGCCCGTGCTCGTGGATTTTTACGCCGATTGGTGCGGACCGTGCAAGATGCTTTCGCCCGTGGTGGATGAAATCGCCGGGGAGAGCGACGCCTACCGCGTGTGCAAGCTCAACGTCGACGACGCGCCCGAAATCGCCGCGCGCTATCGCGTCATGAGCATCCCCACGCTGATCGTCTTTAAAAATGGCAGCGCGGCCGCTCAGACCGTCGGCGTGCAGAGCAAGCAGACCATTGTCAACATGCTCAAATAGCCTGTCACAAAAGCCGCGCGGCCGGAACCCCTTCCGTTCCGGCCGCGCGGTTTTTTTTGGCTCGCGCCCTTTTCATTCGTGCCCCTGCTTCATCTCGGCCAGACACTTGTCGCATACGAGCTTGCCCTTGAAAAGCGTAACGTTGCGCGCGTCGTTGCAGAAGATGCAGCCGGGCTGATACTTCTTGAGAATGATTTCGTCGCCCTCGGTAAAAATCTCAAGGGTATCCTTGATCGCGATATCCATGGTCTTGCGAAGCTCAATCGGGATCACAATGCGACCCAGATTATCCAGCTTACGAACCACACCGGTCGATTTCATGCTCCTAGCCCTCCACTTCTCCAAAAGCAGACTGATTTCCTCTCGGACAGATTGCCCGATGGATAACATAAAAATACAACCCAGGGAATAATCTGTCAATGGCCCATTTGGCACGAGAATGGACCATATACATATAATTAGGTGTTAAAATGAAAATGTTTCAAAAATTGCACATTAAATTAAGTGTATATTGATTGACTTTTTTGTAAAAAGTGAGGCGGTGGTATTTTATGGCTCTGCAGTGGATGTGGCTTGGGATGGCGGGCGGGTCCCTTCTCTACGCGGCGCTGTGCGGACGCGGGCCGCAGATGCTGGCCTCGGCGCTGGAGGCGGCGGGAGGGGCGATTGCGCTGACGGTGAGCCTGGGGGCGGGATATCTTCTGTTTTGCGGCTGGATCAACATTCTCAGGGAGCTGGGCGCGGCGGCGCGGCTGGAGCGGCTGATGCGGCCGGCGCTTGGCGTGCTGATGCCGGGCGTGTGCCGGGAGGAGACGCGCCAGGCGGTGTGCATGAACCTGTCGATGAACATGCTGGGGCTTGGCAACGCGGCGACGCCGCAGGGGATGGAAGCCATGCGACGGATGGAGGAAGAGCGGCGCAAAAGGCCGGAGGTCCGGCATGACATGCACATGCTGCTCATCCTCAACGCCACCAGCATCCAGCTCATCCCCACCAGCGTCCTGGCCCTGCGCGTGGCGGCGGGATCGGCGGAGCCGGGTGCGGTGGTGCTGCCAAGCCTTGCCTGCACGGCCCTGTCCACCGCCGTGGGCGCCGCGCTGGGGATGCTCTGCAGGCGGCGGGCGGAGGCGCGACGTGCTTAGCGGGATGATCGTGCCCGGGTGCATGCTGCTGGTGCTCGTTGCGGCGGCCTGCAGGCGTCTGCCGGCGTACGACCTGTTTGTGGAGGGCGCGCGCGAGGGCATGGGCGTGGCGGTGCAGGTGCTGCCCAACCTGGCGGCGATGCTGGTGGCGGTGGGGCTGATGCAGGCGTCCGGGCTGATGGACGCACTGTGCGGCCTGCTCGCGCCGGCCTTTGAGTGGGCGGGCCTTCCGGGCGAGGTCGCCCCGCTGGTGCTGCTTCGTCCCATGAGCGGCTCGGCGTCGCTGGCGATGGTGGAACGGCTCATCAGCCAATTTGGCCCCGACAGCCGCATCGGACTGGTGGCCTGCACCGTCATGGGTTCGAGCGAAACCATCTTCTATACCGTCTGCGTCTACATGAGCGCCGTGGACAGGCGCGAGACGGGCTATGCCGTGCCCTGTTCGCTCCTGGGGGCGCTGGCGGGCGCGCTTCTGGCGGGCGCGCTTTTTCGTTGACAAGCGCTGAAATTGGGGTATAATAAGGGCGATAAGCGCATACAGGCGATGAGCGGGAGAGTACCGCCCCACGTCCAGCCAAAGAGAGCCGCGGAGGGTGAAAAGCGGTGCGGGCGCGGCGGGAACATGGCCCGGGAGCTTCTCCGTCCGACAGGTAGGGCGGGGCGGACGGCACCGTTACAGGCCTGCGATCATAAAGGATCGTAAGCGATAAACCAAGGGTGGTACCGCGGGCCAGGCCCGCCCCTTTTCTGACGGGGCGCGGCTTTTTTCATTCACAGCAAGGAGGGGGATACGGACATGCCCGGCAAGGAGACCTTCTACATCACCACACCCATCTACTATCCCAGCGACAACCTGCACATCGGTCACGCCTACACCACCGTCGCGGCCGATACGATGGCGCGCTTCAAAAAGCAGGAGGGCTACGATACCTTCTTTCTGACCGGCACGGACGAGCACGGGCAGAAGATCGAGCGCAAGGCGCAGGCCAAGGGGGTTACGCCCCAGGCCTATGTGGACGAGATCGTCCGCGGCATCAAGGAGCTGTGGAAGCTGATGGACGTCGATTACGACGACTTCATCCGCACCTCCGACGAGCGGCATGTCAAGGCGGTTCAGAAGATTTTCCGCAAGCTCTATGAGCAGGGCGACATCTACAAGGGCAGCTACGAGGGCTGGTACTGCACCCCCTGCGAGAGCTTCTTTACCGAGATGCAGATCAAGGACGGTTGCTGCCCGGACTGCGGTCGTCCCGTGGAAAAGACCAACGAGGAAGCCTACTTCTTCCGGGCGGGCAAATACCAGCAGTGGATGATCGACTATATCGAGCAGCATCCCGACTTCATTCAGCCCGCCAGCCGTCGCAACGAAATGCTCAACAACTTCCTCAGGCCCGGCCTGCAGGACCTGTGCGTCAGCCGCACATCCATCAAGTGGGGCGTGCCGGTGGACTTTGACGAAAAGCACACCGTGTACGTGTGGCTGGACGCCCTGACCAACTACATCACCGCTTTGGGCTACGCCAGCGCCGACGACAGCCTGTACCAAAAGTACTGGCCCGCCGACATCCACCTGATCGGCAAGGAGATCATCCGCTTCCACACCATCACGTGGCCCATCATCCTGCACGCCCTGGGCCTGCCGCTGCCCAAGCAGGTGTTTGGCCACGGCTGGCTGGTGCTGGACGGGATGAAGATGTCCAAGTCCCTGGGCAACGTGGTGGACCCGGTGGTGCTGTGCGGCCGCTACGGCAGCGACGCCATCCGCTACTTCCTCATGCGAGAGGTGCCCTTTGGAAGCGACGGGCAGTTCAGCTATGAGGCGTTGCTCACCCGCATCAACGCCGACCTGGCCAACGACCTGGGCAACCTGGTCAGCCGCACGGTCGCCATGGTGGAGAAGTATTTTGACGGCGTGGTGCCCGTCCACGGCGAATGGAACGACGCCGACCGCCTGCTCATCGCCCTGGCGGAGGGCACGCCCGCGCGGGTGCAAAAGCACATGAACGAGCTGCAGTTCTCCGTGGCGCTCCAGGATATCTGGCAGCTCATCGGCGAGTGCAACCGCTACATCGACCAGAACATGCCCTGGGTGCTCATCAAGAGCGAGGAGGGCAAAGAACGGCTCAAGACCGTGATGTACGTGCTGTGCGAGTGCATCCGCATCGTGGCCATCCTCATCGCGCCCACCATGCCCCGCACGCCCGCGCGCATCTTTGAGCAGCTTGGCGTGAGCGACCCGGCGCTGTGCGCCTTTGAGACCGCGTCCCGTTTCGGCGTGCTGCCCGCGGGCGGCAAGGTACAGAAGGGCGAGGCGCTCTTCCCGCGCATCGACATCAAAAAGGAGCTGGCCGACATCGTGCCCACGCCTCCTGCGCAGCCCCAGAAGAAACCCGCCCCCGAAAAGGCGCCCGCCGCTCAGGAGGACGGCACGATCACCATCGACGACTTTGGCCGCGTCAGGCTGCGCGTCGCGCGGGTGCTGACCGCCGAAAAGGTGGAAGGCAGCGACAAGCTCCTCAAGCTCACGCTGCGCCTTGGCCCGGACGATCCCGAGCGCACCGTTGTCAGCGGCATCGCCAAGGCCTATTCGCCCGAGGAGATGGTGGACAAGCAGGTGGTTTTGGTCAGCAACCTCAAGCCCGCAAAACTGCGCGGAATCCGTAGCGAGGGCATGATTCTCTGCGCCTCCGACGCGCAGGATAAAACGTTGAAACTGGTCACCGTTGAACCCGGCGTGGAGGATGGAGCGGATATCCGATGAACCTGTTTGATTCGCATTGTCATCTGGAGAGCGAGAACTTTCAGAACGACCTTCCGCAGGTGATGCAGCGCATGGCGCAGGCCGGCGTCAGGCGCTGTGTGCTTGCGGGCAGCGACTTGGAAACCAGCCGCCATATCGTGGCGCTGGTCAGGAAGCATGAGGGTATGTACGGCGCGGTGGGCGTGCATCCGCACGAGGCCAAGACCTGGACGGATGAAACGGAAGCCGAGCTGGAACGGATGCTTGCGCAGCCGCGTGTGGTGGCCGTGGGGGAGATTGGCCTGGATTATTTCTACGACCTCTCTCCCCGTGAGAAGCAGCGCGAGGTGCTCATTCGCCAGCTGGACCTGGCCCGGCGGATGAACGTGCCGGCGGTGTTCCATGTGCGCGATGCGCACGGCGACATGCTGGAAGTGCTCCGCCAGCGCCGCGGGAAGCTCCCGGTGGGCGTGATGCACTGCTACAGCGGCAGCGTGGAAAGCGCGAGGGAATACCTCGATCTGGGATTCTATCTATCCTTTGCGGGGCCGGTCACCTTCAAAAAAGCGAACAAGTTGCAGGAGGCCGCGCGCTTCTGTCCGGCGGACCGCCTGCTGGTGGAAACCGACAGCCCCTACCTGGCCCCCGTACCCATGCGCGGCAAGCGCAACGAGCCCGCTTTTGTATACTACGTGGCGGAGATGGTGGCGCAGCTTCGCGGCGTGAGCACGGAGGAACTGGCCGATACGGCGGCGCGCAACGCCTGCCGCCTGTTTGGCATCCCCGTGGAGCAGGGTTGAAAGGGGGCGGCCAGCATGCGGATTCGGCCCGCCTCCCCGGCGGATCTGGAGAATATTCTCGCCCTCTACGCGGGCGCAAGGGCGTTTATGGCCCTGAGCGGCAACCCGGGTCAGTGGGCGGGCGGATATCCCGCGCGCGAAAAGGTCGAGGCGGACATCGCCGGGGGCTGGTGCCATGTGTGTGAGGAGGAAGGCCGCCTGTACGCGGTCTTCGCCCTCATCCCCGGCGAGGACCCCACCTACGGCCGCATCGAAGGCGCATGGAAAAACGGCCGGCCCTATGCCACGCTGCATCGCGTGGCTTCCTCAGGGGCGCGGCCCGGCATGATGGACCTGATTGTGGCGTGGGCGTTTGAGCGCTACCCCAACCTGCGCGGCGATACCCATGAGCGCAATCTGCCCATGCGCCGGGCCTTCGAGCGCAACGG
Organism: uncultured Eubacteriales bacterium; assembly: GCA_958448555.1. Lineage (GTDB taxonomy): Bacteria > Bacillota > Clostridia > Christensenellales > Aristaeellaceae > Limiplasma. Next base: position 96,242 of record CAUDEL010000002.1, read on the forward strand.
CTTTGAGCGCTGCGGCATCATCTGGGTGGAGGACGGTACGGAGCGTATCGCCTATCAGAAGGAAAAATGAACGGGGGAGAGGACATGCTGCCAAAGCTGATTGTGATCGCGGGCACCAACGCCTCGGGCAAGAGCGGCCTGGGGGTGGAGCTGGCGCTTCGCTACGGCGGGGAGGTTGTTTCGGCGGACTCGCGGCAGGTATTCCGCGGGCTGGACCTGGGAAGCGGCAAGATCACGCCGGAGGAGATGCGCGGCGTCCGACACCATTTGATCGATGTGTGCGACGCGGGCGATTTTTTTTCCATGGCGGATTTCCAGCGCATGGCGTACGAGGCCATTGATGACATTCTGGCGCGCGGAAAGCCGCCTTTTTTGGTGGGCGGGACGGGCCTGTATGTGGAATCGGTGGCCGACGGCTACGAGCTGTCAAACCGCATGCCGGATCTGGCCTACCGCGCGGAACTGGAGAAGCGAAGCACCGAAGAGCTCTATGCCATGCTGGTTGAGGCCGTTCCGGGCGTGGAGGTGGAAAGGCGCAACCGCAACCGCGTCATGCGCCTCCTGGAAAAGCTGCACGACGGCGACGATGTCGTCCCCGGGCGAAACCCGCGCTACGAGACGCTGCGCCTGGGCGTCACCTGGGATCGGGAGACGCTTCGCAGGCGCATCGACGAGCGGCTGGACCGGCGGCTTAACGAGGGCATGATCGAGGAGGTGCGCGGCCTGCTTCAGCGGGGCGTGAGCGAGACGTTTTTACTCAAGCTCGGCCTGGAATACCGCTTCATCACCCGCTATCTGAAAGGGGAGATCGCCTCCCTGGAGGAGATGCGCACGCTCCTTTCCACGGCCATCAAGCAGTTTGCCAAGCGGCAGATGACGTGGCTGAGGCGCGACGGCGCCATCCACTGGCTGGACATGACGGCCGATCCCGTGGGGGAGGCCTGCGCGCTGATCGACGCCTTTCTCGCCGGGGAAAAGGCGCAGGCGGAAACCGGCGCTTAAAATTCGTGAAAAGATTGTCATGTGAGCAGGAAAACAGGAAGGATATGCAGAAACAAATGAATGGGGTGCAAGTTGGACTTTCTTCAATTTGCCCCTGACCAAAGACCATTACCGCATGGAAGGGAGAACGGAAATGCACAACTCTCAAGACCTTCAAAAGGTGCTGGAAATTCGCGACGCCATCCTCGGCGGCAGCGAAAAGCGCCTCAAGGAACAGCGTGAGGCGGGCAAGCTGACCGCGCGCGAGCGCGTGGAAAAGCTTTCGGATGCCGGAAGCTTCGTGGAGCTGTTCGCGCTGGTGAGCAAAGACGAGGAAGGGGCAGGCGTCATCACCGGCTACGCGACCATTGAGCAGCGCCCCGTGTACATCTTCGCGCAGGATTTCACCGTTCGCGGCGGAGCCATGGGCAAGGCCCAGGCCGCCAAGATCCTCAAGCTCCTGGACATGGCCCTCAAGACCGGCGCGCCCGTGGTGGCCCTGATGGACAGCGCCGGCGTTCGCATCGACGAAGGCGCCGCCGCCATGAGCGCCTACAGCGAGATCTACCAGAAGCTGGCCCGCATGAGCGGCGTGTGTCCCATCGTGTCGGTGGTGCTTGGCCCCTGCATCGGCGGCGCGGCGCTCATCACGCAGCTCGCGGATGTGTCCATCGTGGCCGAGAAGGTCGGCGAAGTGATGGTGTTCGGCCCGCAGGTGCTGGCCGCCATGAACGGCCTGGCCGTCAAGCCTCAGGAACTGGGCGGCGCGAAGGTGGCCGCCGGCATGGGCGCGTGTGCGCTGACCGCCGCCACCGAGGACGAGGCGCTTTTGAAGGCCAAGCAGGTCCTGGCCCTGCTGCCCTCCAGCAACCTTGAGGACAGCGAGATCATCGACGCCGACGACATGAACCGCCTGCTGCCCGCCATCGACCCGGCGGATGTGGACGCGCTGGTCGCCGCGCTTTTGGACGGCGGGACCTCCACCGAGCTCTATGCCGCCTATGAGCCCTCCGTGCGCGTGTTTATGGGCCGCATGGGCGGCCGCAGCGTGGGCGTGGTGGCCGCCTGCGGCAAGCTGACCGCGGGGGCCATGCAGAAGGCCGCGCGCTTCGTGCGCTTCATGGACTGCTTTGGCATCGCCGTCGTCAGCCTCCTCAACACCTGCGGCGTGTCCGTGGACAGCGTCGCGGCTCAGGGCTGGCTGTTCAAGGCCCAGAGCCAGCTTCTCTTCGCCTATGCCGAGGCCACCGCGCCCAAGCTGGCCGTCGTCACCGGCGACGCCATCGGCCAGGCCTATGTGGCCATGGGCGGCAAGGCCAATGCCGACGTGACCTATGCCTGGCCCGGCGCCGTCATTTCCGCCCTCACGCCCGAGGCCGCCGTCGCCGTCCTTTACGCCGACGAGGTCAAGGCCGACAAGAAGCTCAGCGTGGAGGCCGCGCGCGAAAAGTACGCCGACCAGTATATCCAGAACGTGGCCGGCGCGATCAACGCCGCCAGGGACGGCATGGTGGACGACATCATTGATCCCGCCAAGACCCGCGCCATGCTTATCTCCGCCCTGGAGATGCTCAGCTCCAAGCGTGATTCCAACCCGCCCAAGAAGCACGACAACCTGCCCATGTAACGCCGAAAGGAAGGGATAAGCATGGAGAACTTGATCTTCGGCCTTGGCGTTATGGTGATCGGCCTGCTGGTTGTGTTTCTTGGCCTGATTATCCTGATCGTCTTTATCAAGGTGCTGTCGATCATCACGGAGAAGACGTCCGGCGAAAAGAAGCCCGTCAAGGTGGAAACGGCCGCTCCCGTGACCCCGCCCCCCGCCCCCGTTGCCGCTCCCGCCGTGCAGGAAGGGGTGAGCGCGGAGGTGATCGCCGCCATCACCGCCGCGATCGCCGCCGTGTGGCAGGCCCCGACGGGCTTTGTGGTGCGCCACGTCAAGCGCGTCAGCAACGCGCCCGCCTGGAACCGTGCGGGCCGCGAAGAACAGACCTACAGCCGCTTTTGAATTTCCAAAACCATCTGCATTTGTTGAAGGAGGATTCCACCCCATGCGTCAGTTCAATATCACGGTCAATGGTGTCGCTTATTCCGTAGCCGTCGAGGAAGTGGGCGCCGCGTCCGCCCCCGTCGCCGCCCCCGTTGCCGCTCCCGCCCCCGTCGCTGCCGCTCCGGCTCCCGCCGCCGCGCCCGCGCCTGCCGCTCCCGCCGCTCCCGCCCCTGTGGCCGGCGGCCAGAAGGTGAACGCCCCCATGCCCGGCACCATTCTTGAGGTGCGCGTGACCGAGGGCGCTGCCGTCAAGAAGGGCGATATCCTGCTGATTCTGGAAGCCATGAAGATGGAAAACGAGATCATGGCCCCCTGCGACGGCACCGTCAAGCAGATCGTGGCCGGCAAGGGCGCTTCCGTCAACAGCGGCGATCCGCTCATCGTCATCGGCTGAGATCATCCGCGGCCTTTCCCACAGTCTCAAAAGAAAGCGAGTTGATTTCAAACCATGAACGTGGGCGAAAGTTTATTGAAGCTTTGCCAGGATTCCGGCATCTACGCGCTGTTCAGCGATCCCAAGCCGCTGATTATGATCGCCATCGCGTGCGTGCTGCTCTACCTGGCCGTGGTCAAGAAGTATGAGCCGCTTTTGCTGATGCCCATCGCCTTTGGCATGCTTTTGACCAACCTGCCCATCGCGGGCATGTACAATCAGGAGCTGTTTGCTGGCGGCCACACCAACTGGAGCCTGTTTGGCGGCGCGGTGCTGTTGGACTCTTCGGCGCTGACCAACCCGGTTGCTTACACCTTTACCGCTCAGGGCGCCGTGATGGACGCAGCCGGAAACATGCTGGGTCAAATCGTGGATGCCATCACCGCTGGCGGCGCGTTTAACGCCGCGGGTGCGCTGGTCGCCGCTGACGGCTCCATTTTGGCCAACAGCGCGCAGATCATCATCAGCTCCGCCGGCGCGTACCTCGCCGATGGACAGGTGTTCACCGTTAGCGGCCAGCTGCTGGCTACCGCCGGCAAGGTCATTACTCCCGGCATGCTGGACTACCTGTATCTGGGCGTGAAGCTGGGCATTTACCCCTGCCTGATCTTCCTGGGCGTGGGATGCATGACCGACTTCGGGCCCCTGATCGCCAACCCCAAGAGCCTGCTGCTGGGCGCTGCCGCGCAGTTGGGCATCTTCATCACCTTCATCGTTTGTTATACCGTGATGGGTTTCACCCCGCAGGAAGCCGCTTCCACCGGCATCATCGGCGGCGCGGACGGCCCCACCGCCATCTACCTGACCGGCAAGCTGGCTCCGCACCTGCTGGGCCCCATCGCCGTGGCTGCCTACAGCTACATGGCGCTGGTGCCGGTCATCCAGCCGCCCATCATGCGCGCCCTGACCACCAAGAAGGAGCGCGAGATCGTCATGGAGCAGCTGCGCCCCGTGAGCAAGCGCGAGAAGATCATCTTCCCCATCGCGGTGACCGTCATCGTAAGCCTGCTCCTGCCTTCCGCGGCGCCGCTGGTCGGCTGCCTGATGCTGGGCAACCTGTTCCGTGAGAGCGGCGTGGTGGACCGTCTGAACAAGACCGCCCAGAACGAGCTGATGAACATCGTCACCATCTTCCTGGGCACCACGGTCGGCGCGACGGCGACCGCCTCCACCTTCCTGTCGCCCAAGACGCTGGGCATCATCGTCGTGGGCGTGCTCGCCTTCGGCTTTGGCACCGCGGGCGGCGTGCTGCTGGCCAAGGTCATGAACAAGCTCTCCGGCGGCAAGATCAACCCGCTCATCGGTTCCGCCGGTGTGTCCGCCGTGCCGATGGCCGCGCGTGTGAGCCAGGTGGAGGGCCAGAAGGCCAACCCCGGCAACTTCCTGCTCATGCACGCCATGGGTCCCAACGTGGCAGGCGTCATCGGCTCGGCCATCGCCGCCGGTATCCTGCTGAGCATGTTCGGCTAATCGCAATATAAGAGGTGAAAACAATGGCCAAGGTTGGAATTACCGATACCATCCTGCGCGACGCGCACCAGAGCCAGGCCGCGACGCGCATGAGATTTTCCCAGATGGAACCCGCGTTTGACAAGCTGGACAAGGTAGGCTACTTCTCCCTGGAGTGCTGGGGCGGCGCGACGTTTGACAGCTGCCTGCGCTTCCTCAACGAGGACCCCTGGGAGCGCCTGCGCAAGCTGCGCAAGGGCCTGCCCAACACCAAGCTCCAGATGCTGCTGCGCGGCCAGAACCTGCTGGGCTACAAGCACTACGCCGACGACGTGGTCGATTTCTTCGTCAAAAAGACGGTGGAGAACGGCTGCGACATCATCCGCTGCTTTGACGCTCTCAACGACCTGCGCAACATGGAGACCGCCGTCAAGGCCACCAAGAAGTACGGCGGCACCGCCGAGGTGGCCATGAGCTACACCATTAGCCCCGTTCACACGGAGGACTACTTCGTCAAGCTCGCCGCCGACATCGCCAAGATGGGCGCGGACATCATCTGCATCAAGGACATGGCCAACCTCCTTCTGCCCTACAGCGCCTACAGCCTCATCAAGCGCCTCAAGGCGGAAACGAACCTGCCCATCGTCCTGCACACCCACGACACCACCGGCACCGGCGCCATGACGCTCCTTAAGGCCGTCGAGGCGGGCGTTGACGTGATCGACACCGCGCTCTCCGCGCTGGGCAACGGCACCTCGCAGCCCACCACCGAGTCCATGGTGGCCACGCTCCAGGGCACCGAGTACGACACCGGCCTGGACCTCAAGCTCCTGAGCGACCTGGCCGCCTACTTCCGCGGTGTGGCCGAGGAGCTGACCAAGGAGGGCTGGCGCGATCCCGCCCGCGTGCTCTCCACCGACGCAAACACGCTCCTCTATCAGGTGCCCGGCGGCATGCTGAGCAACCTCATCGGCCAGCTCAAGCAGGCCAACGCCATGGATAAGTACTACGACGTGCTGGCCGAGGTGCCGCGCGTGCGCAAGGACTTCGGCTATCCGCCGCTGGTGACGCCAACCAGCCAGATCGTGGGCACGCAGGCCGTGATGAACATCCTGGGCGGCGAGCGCTACAAGATGGTCACCAAGGAGTCCAAGGCCCTGCTTCGCGGCGAGTACGGACGGCTGCCCGCGCCCGTCAACGAAGAAGTTCGCAAAAAGTGCATCGGCGACGACAAGGTCATCACCCATCGTCCTGCCGACGATATTCCCCCGGAGCTGGAGAAGTACCGCGAGGAGATCCGCGACTACTACCAGCAGGAGGAGGACGTGCTCAGCTACGCCCTGTTCCCGCAGGTGGCGATCAAGTACTTCCAGTACCGCCAGGCCAGGCAGCTTGGCGTGGACAGCACCATGCTCAACAAGGAAGAAAAGACCATGCCCGTGTGATAAATCACGGTGGGCGGGACGGCCGCAGGCGCCGTCCCGCCTTTGTATGTTCCCGCCGGTTCGGTGGGAGGATAAACAAGGAGGCGGCCCGTCAAGCGGCCGCCCCGCAGGGAGAGGAAGCATATGTGCACCAGCATCGCAATGACAGCGGGAGACTTCTATTTTGGGCGCAACCTGGATCTGGAATATGCCTTTGGCGAGCAGGTGGCAATCACCCCGCGCCGCTATCCCATCGCCTTTCGAATGGCGGGGGAGCTTGCGCGCCACCATGCCATGATCGGCATGGCTACGGTCGCGGACGGCTATCCCCTGTACGCCGAAGCGGCGAATGAAAAGGGCCTGTGCATCGCGGGCCTGAATTTTCCCCAAAACGCCTTTTATCCCGCCGAAAAGGCGAACGACAAGGCCAACGTCTCGCCCTTCGAGCTGCCGCTGTGGGTGCTGGGACAGTGCGAAAGCGTGGCGCAGGCCAGATCGCTGTTGGAGCGCACGCATCTTGTGGCGGTCAATTTCAGCGACGCCATGCCTCTGGCGCCGCTGCACTGGCACATCGCGGACCGGGAAAGCTCCGTCGTCCTGGAGTGCATGCGTGACGGGATGCACATCCACGACAACCCCGTGGGCGTGCTGACCAACAACCCGCCCTTTGACTTCCAGATGAACAACCTGCGCCAGTACATGGGGCTTACCTCCGGGGAGCCGGAAAACACCCTCGGCCCCGGGCTGGAGCTCACGCCCTTCGGCCGGGGTTTTGGCGCGATCGGCCTTCCGGGGGATTTTTCGCCCGCGTCGCGCTTTGTCAAGGCGGCGTTCCTGCGGATGAATTCCGTCTGCGAGGAAAACCAAGAGCGCTGCGTTTCGCAGTTTTTCCACCTGCTGGACGCCGTGGCCATGCCGCGCGGCGCGGTACGGGCCGGCGAGCGCTGGGACATCACCACCTATTCGTGCTGCATCAACGCCGGCAAGGGCATCTATTATTACAAGACGTATGACAACAGCCGGCTCACCGCCGTCGATATGCATCATGAGGACCTGGAGGGGCGCCAGGTCAGGAGCTTCGCGCTGGAAACCGGGCTTGGGATTGCCCGCGCAAACTGACGGACACCAGAAAAGCGGACGGAGGAGAAGCGCTTCTTTTCCGCCCGCTTTTTGTTGTCCCGATGAATGACCATGCCCTCAGGCGCCGGGCTTCATCCGGCCAGAGGCAGCAGATTGAGCAGCAGAAGCCAGCTCAGCCCATAGTAGGTCACCACGGCCACCAGGTCGTTGACGGTGGTGATGAGCGGCCCGGAGGCCACGGCGGGATCGACGTTGATCTTCTTGAAAAACAACGGTATCAGCGTGCCTATGGCGCTGGAGATGACCATTGCCACAAGCAGCGAGAGGCCGATGCAGCCGGAGACGGCAAAGGCGGTCAGCGGCGTGCGCCCCATGACTAGGCAGATGTAGAGCCCCAGCAGCCCGAAGGCGGCCACACCCAGCAAAAGGCCGTTGACCGAGCCGATGCGCATCTCCTTGGCGACCAGTCCGAATTTCTGCCGCAGCGTCAGGTTTTCGTCCATCAGCACACGGATGGTCACCGCCAGGGATTGCGTGCCCACATTGCCCGCCATGTCCAGAATGAGCGACTGAAAGCACATGATGAGCGTGAGCCTGGACACCACCTGCTCAAAGGCGCTGACGACGGATGAAACCAGCATGCCTAGCCCCAGAAGCACCATCAGCCAGGGCAGGCGTTTTTTCATGCTCTGCACGAGCGGTTCGCTCAGGTCCTCCTCCGCGGTCAGACCGGCCAGGCGGGCATAATCCTCGCCCATCTCGTCATCCACAACCTGCACAAGGCTCTGGGAGGTAATCACGCCCAGAAGGTGATTGCTGCTGTCCAGCACCGGGATGAGGTCCTCGGAGTAGTCTTTGAGCAGCTCGATGCACTCGTCAATGCTCTCGTGGCCGTAGACATAGGGGTAGGAGGTCATGATAAGGCTTTGAAAATCGGTGTCGGGACGCGCGATGATGAGCTCCTTGAGGTCGATGGCGCCGCAGAAGATGTCCGCGCCGTCGCGCACAAAGAGGGTGGAGATGTTGTCGTTGACCGCGGCCTGCTCGATGAGCGAGCTCATGGCCTGCTTGACCGTCAGGCTGTTTTGCACGCAGATATAGTTGGTGGTCATCCGACTGCCGATCTCATCGTCGTCAAAGGTCAGCATCAGCGCCAGATCGGTTTTGGAACTCTCGTCCAGACATTCGAGCAGGCCGCTCTTGTAGCGGGGCTCCAGCTCGGAGAGCAGGGAAAGCGCGGCGTCGGACTCCATGCTGTCAATCGTCTGAGCGGCCTTGCGCAGGTCCATCTCCGACAGGTAGCCGGCCGCGTCCACGCTCTCAAGGCGCTCCATCACATTGGCCAGCGTATCGGCGCTCAAAATGCGGTAGAGCTTTTTCCGCTCGGCCGGGCTTAGCAAGGACAGCGCGCCCGCGATGTCCTTTTCGTGGTAATCTTCCAGCCGCTCCTGAAGAACCTTCGGAGAGGCGGGGCTTTTGACGATGCGGATGATCTCCCGCGCGTAATCGGGTTTTGGGGAGAGGGCGGTTTTCACCGCCTGAAGAATTCTCGGTTCCATTGGTTTCGCCTCCTGTCCGGGTGATCCGGCCAGGGGCGTGCGGGCATGCGCAGGCCGTCCCGCGCCTGCTCAGGAACGGGACAAACGGCTTCCGGCACATACGCGCCGCCGCCGGCCGGTCTTTGTTCTTCGGCCCTGACTGTCACATCCGTCCATCCCGCTCACCTGCCTTTCCTGTTGCCACCATTGTACACCCGCTGCCGCCCGGTGACAAGGGGCGAAATTCCATCAAAAAGGCGGGGCCGGTCCGGCCCCGCTTCTGACTGTCAAAAAACCCTTTTGGGAGGGTTGGAGAGCCCGCAGGTCCGCAACCTCAATCGTCGCGGCGGACGCTGGCCGCGCCCTCCGCTCG
>CAUDEL010000003.1:0-100146 GCA_958448555.1 uncultured Eubacteriales bacterium
TTTGGTGCGGGAAACAGGACTTGAACCTGCATGAAGAAAACCCTCACTAGAACCTGAATCTAGCGCGTCTGCCAATTCCGCCATTCCCGCATGATGCCTTCTCCGGCGGAGAGAAGGGCTTTTGGTGGGCAGGGGTGGATTCGAACCACCGAAGTCTGCGACGGCAGATTTACAGTCTGCTCCCTTTGGCCACTCGGGAACCTACCCATGAGCTTTCCGAATCTGGAAAGTGGAGCCGGCGATGGGACTTGAACCCGCAACCTGCTGATTACAAATCAGCTGCTCTGCCAATTGAGCTACACCGGCAAGACAGCCCACGGCAAAGAAGATGGCGACCCGGAAGGGGCTCGAACCCTCGACCTCCAGCGTGACAGGCTGGCATTCTAACCAACTGAACTACCGGGCCATAATGCTGGTGGGCCTTCAGGGACTTGAACCCCGGACCAACCGGTTATGAGCCGGCCGCTCTAACCAACTGAGCTAAAGGCCCATAGCCATTGAAGGAAAATGGTGACTCCTAGGGGATTCGAACCCCTGTAGCCGCCGTGAAAGGGCGGTGTCTTAACCACTTGACCAAGGAGCCACGCTAGGTGTGCCGCCGTTCTGGTCGGGGTGAAGGGATTTGAACCCCCGGCCCCATGCTCCCAAAGCACGTGCGCTACCAGACTGCGCTACACCCCGTCACATCAGCCCGCACAGGCGACGATGATTATTGTACTCATTTTCCCCTGTCTTGTCAAGAGGGGCGCTCAAAAAAAATGGTCCTTGGCAGGCATAAAAAACGCCTTCTTCCGACGGTGGGGGGCCGGAAGAAGGGTCCAGGGGTTGCCCCCTGTGGCAAGGGGAAAAGGAGGAATTGGAATACGCGACCGGACATCCTCCCGTCCGGTCAAGGATACGGAGGTCATGGCAGACGGGCTGTGAGGGGGGTATGGTTCACGTCCCGTCCTTCGATGACGGGAGTAGTATAACAGAAGAATGTGGCGAATTTGTGATGGAATTAAGAACGATCCGTGTTTTTTATCCCCGCAGCACCACGGCATCCTGACCGTAACGGGCGCGCAGCGTCCCCAGCAGCTCTTCTCCCCCGTCGCACCAGCGCTCGCGGCTCATCAACAGCGCGATGCCCTCGTCGCGCAGCTTCACATAGACGGGGATATCGCCGGGATGCGCCGCGCAGTCCGATTTGACCGTCTCCAGCTCCGCGCGCCCGGGCACGAGCACATAGAGCTTTCGGGCCGCCTGTCTGGCAAGCTGGGCATCGGTGAGGACGGGGGCCGCCGGGTTTCTGGGCACGGGGGACGGCACCTTGCGCGGGACGGCGTTTTTTGGCTCCAGCGGCCGCACCGAATCCACCATCAGCTTGGGGTCCTCCTCCTCGCGCAGGGACAGCTTTCCGTCCAGAATCACCAGGCTGTCGGTGCTCAGGAGGGGGACGTAGCGCTCGTAGACCTTGGGAAACACCAGCCCCTCAATCTGGCCCGTCAGATCCTCCAGCATCACAATCCCCATCATCGCGCCCTTCTTGGTAATCTTGCCCTTGCACTGGATGAGGATGCCCGCCATGCTGACCTGCGCGCCGTCATAGAGCGCCCCGTGCTCCTCGCCCTCGGCCATCTCACGCACGTCGGCGACGGTTGTAAAGCCCGTTCGCAGCAGCTCGGCCACCTCGTCCAGCGGGTGGCCGGAGATATAGACGCCCGTCATCTCACGCTCCATGCCCAAAAGCGCCTTTCGGGGGTGCTCCTGCATGGGCGGCACATCAAACAGCGATGCGGACGAAGCGCCCGCGTCCAGGCCCATGTCAAACAGCGATAGCTGCCCTGCGACGTTCTGGCGCCGCTTCTGGGTCGCGTCATCCATGAGGCGCTCGTAGACATTGAGGAGCTGGGCGCGGTTGTGCCCCAGCCCGTCAAAGGCGCCCGCCTTGATGAGGCTTTCCACGGTCCGCTTGTTGAGCGCCTCGCCGCTGACCCGCTCCACAAAATCAAAGAGGTTGGCAAACGGCCCGTTGCGCCGCTCCTTCTCCACGAGCTCCACGGCCCCGTGCCCCACGTTTTTCACGCCGCCAAGACCGAAGCGGATGCCGGGCACGCCGCGCTCGTCCCTGTCCACGCTGAAACGCCAGACGCTCTTGTTGACGTCGGGCTTGAGCACCGGGATACCGTTTTGCCGGCAGTACTGGATATATCCGGCCACCTTGGGCGCGTTGTCCATCATGGAGTTGAGGGTTGCGGCCATGAAGGGCACGGGATGATAGCGCTTGAGCCAGCCGGTCTGCACGGCCACCATGGCGTAGGCCGCGGCATGGCTTTTGTTGAAGGCGTAGCTGGCGAAGGCGCTCATCTCGTCGAAGATCTTTTCCGCCACCTCGCGCCTGACCCCGCGGCGCACCGCGCCGTCGATGAGGACGTTGCCCGCCTCGTCGGTCATGCCGTCGATGAAGTATTCGCGCTCCTTGGCCATCACGTCGCGCTTTTTCTTGGCCATGGCGCGGCGCATCAGGTCGCTGCGGCCCAGGCTGTATCCGGCCAGGTCCCGCACGATCTGCATCACCTGCTCCTGATACACCATGCAGCCGTAGGTGACCTCCAGAATGGGCCTGAGAAGCGGCGTTTCATAATGGACCGTGGCGGGGTCGTTCTTGCCGGCGATGTAGCGGGGGATGGAGTCCATGGGTCCCGGGCGGTAGAGGGAGATGGCGGCGATCACGTCCTCGAAGCAGGAGGGCTTCATGTTCTGCAAAAAAAGCCGCATGCCGCCGGATTCGAGCTGGAACACGCCGTCGGTGTCGCCCTCGGAGATCATGCGGTAGACCTCGGGATCGTCCAGCGGAATGTCCTCCGCCTTCATCTCCACGCCCTGCCGGCGCATCATGTCCAGGGTGTCGCGGATGACCGTCAGCGTCCTCAGGCCCAGGAAGTCCATCTTTAACAGGCCCAGCCGCTCCAGCGTGCCCATGGGGTACTGGGTGGTGATGACGTCGTCGTTGAGCTGCAACGGCACATACTCGGTCACGGGCCTTGCCGTGATGAGCACGCCCGCCGCGTGCGTGCTGGCGTGGCGCGGCATGCCCTCCAGGGTAAGCGACGTCTCCAGCAGCCGCCGCACCTGCGGATCGCTTTCGGAGAGCTGCCGAAGCTGGGGGCTGATCTCCATCGCCCTGGTCAGCGTCATGTCCAGCGCGAAGGGGATGGCCTTGGCCACCTGGTCCACCGAGGCATAGCTCATGCCCAGCACGCGGCCCACGTCGCGCACCACGGCCTTGGCCTTCATGGTGCCGAAGGTGATGATCTGCGACACATGGTCCGCGCCGTACTTGCGGGCCACATAGTCGATGACCTCCTGCCGGCGCTCGTAGCAGAAGTCAATGTCCAGATCGGGCATGCTCATGCGCTCGGGGTTGAGGAACCGTTCAAAGAGCAGGCTGTACCTGAGCGGGTCGAGCATGGTGATCCCCAGCGTATAGGCCACGATGCTGCCCGCGCCGCTGCCGCGGCCGGGGCCGACCATGATGCCGTTTCGCTTGGCGTAGTCGATAAAATCCCACACGATGAGGAAGTAGTCCACATACCCCATGCGGGAGATCATGTCCAGCTCGTAGGCAAGGCGCGTGGACGGCTCGCTCTGCGGGTCGTCCGCCTGACCGGGATAGCGCTTTTGCAGGCCCTCGCGGCACAGGCGGGTGAGCATCTCCAGGGCCGTCTCGCCCGTTTCGATGGGGAAGCGGGGCAGGTGCAGCTTGCCAAATTCAAACGTCACACGGCAGCGCGCGGCGATCTCGCCCGCCTGATGAACGGCCTGGGGGCAGTCGGCAAAGAGCGAGAGCATCTCGCTCTCGCTTTTGACGTACAGTTCGTCCGTCTCCATGCGCATGCGCGTCTCATCCTGGAGGGTCTTGCCCGTCTGGATGCACATGAGCACCTCCTGGGCGGCCGCGTCCTCGCGGTAGAGGTAATGGCAATCGTTGGTGGCCACCAGCGGGATGCCCGTCTCCTGCGAAAGCGCCTTGAGGCGGGGGAGGACCCTGCGCTCCTCCTCCAGGCCGTGGTCCATGATCTCCACGAAGTAGTTGCCCTTGCCGAAAAGCGCCTGCATCTGGAGCGCGTACTTTTTCGCGTCCTCCATGCGCCCCTGCAACAGCAGCTTGGGCAGATCGCCGCTGAGGCAAGCCGAGAGGCAGATGAGCCCCTGGGCGTGCTCCCGGAGGATGTTGTAGTCGATGCGGGGCTTATAATAGAAGCCTTCCGTGAATCCGGCGCTGACGAGCTTGACGAGGTTGTGATAGCCGGTCTGGTTTTCGCACAGCAAAATCAGGTGACTGTACTCGCGCGCCGCGCCGTGCTTCTCAAAGCGGTCGGGGCAGATGTAGACCTCGCAGCCGATGATGGGCACGATGCCCTCATCCATACAGGCGTTGTAGAAGTCAATCGCGCCGTACATCACCCCGTGGTCGGTCACGGCGGCGTGCGTAAAACCAAGCTCCTTGAGCCGCTTGACCAGGGGCTTGATGCGGTTGGCTCCGTCCAGGAGGCTGTATTCGGTATGCAGGTGGAGATGGGCAAAGGACATGGGCGTCTCCTTTGGGCCGGTCCGTGGCGCTAGTCGGTGACCAGCCAGCTGTTGGGATCGTTGTAGGTCATTTCGTTGAGGGCGGCGGCGATGGCCTGCTGGGTTTCGCGGTCCGCCAGGCCGTTGACGGTCTTGCCCTCCATGCCGGCCTGGAAGTCCATCACCGCGCGGCGGGTGTTTCCGCCGAAGGCGCCGGCGAGGTGCTGTTCCTCCAGATAGCCCAGGGCGTTGAGCGCCTGCTGGAGCAAAAGCACCTTATCGCCGCTGTTTCCGTAGCGCATGGTGGTGCCCACCACGTCCTCGCAGGCGCCGAAGCCCAGCACCTGGCTGTTGTTGAGGAAGTAGCTGTTGCGCTGCACGCTGGAGGGATTGTTGCCCTCGATGACATGGATGACGACGTTGCCCTCCGCGTCGCGGGTGCAGTATTCCACCAGGGCCACGTGCTCGGTGTCTCCGGCCTCGTTGTAGCTGAAGAACACCAGGTCGCCCGAGCGGGGGATGTACTCGTTTTTCTGGAGCAGATGGTCGCTTCCCAGCAGCCACTGGTAGCCCCAGTCCGGGCAGTTGCCCTTGCGGTAGACGAAGCGGCCGCGCTTGATGAACCAGTCGCGGCCGGTGTTCTGCCCGCTGTAGTTGGGATAGATCACGTTGAGCAGGCTGGTGCCGTAGCGCTGGTCCACCTGGTCCACGCACCAGCAGACGAACTCGGCGCACCATTCGGCGTTGGCGTCGCCACTCCACAGGCCATACTTGGTGAAGCTATTGGGGCCCTCGGCATAACCCAGCTCGCCGCGCGCCACCTCCAGCAGCTTTTCCACAAATTCGGGACGATCGCCCTCCTCGATGAGCGTCTCGCCGTCGCCCTCGGGATTGTTCACATCCGAGAGCGCGTACACCTGCTCCGGCGGCACCGGCGTGGCGTCGGGATCGGGGGTGGCGGTGGCCTCCTCCGCCTGCCGGGCGAGGGTCTCCTCGTCCAATTCCTCAAAGGTGGTCGCCAGGGCGCAGGGCGCGGCCAGCAGCAGCGCGGCCAGCATCCAGGCAAGCGGACGTCTCCATGTCAAGGCTGCCACCTCCTCAGCGCCCGAAGGCTTCAATGCCGCGCAGAACCTCGAACTCGCGGATGGAGCGGACGGTTGTGAACATCTTGCGCGTCAGGATGGCCCCGGTGCGGTAAAACAGGCAGATGAAGGGGACGTCCGCCGCAAACTGCTGCTGGATGGCCTGGGTGGTATAGGCGAAGTCCGCCTGATCCTCCTGGGTGCGCAGGGTGTCGATCAGCGAGGTCATCTCGCTGGAGTTGTAGCGACCGTAGTTCTGATCGTTGCCCTTGCGCAGAAAAAAACCGATATCCGGCACCACGTCCATCTGGAAGGAGCACAGCGCGAGGTCAAAGCCGCCGTTTTCCAGCACGGTCTTACATTCGTCATAGCTCACGGTTTCCACGTGGATGCTGATGCCCACCTCCCAGAGCATATCGGCGATCATGTTGGCGGTTTCAAAGCGCACGTCGTTTTCGGGGTCCTCGTACACCCACAGGCCCAGCACCAGGTGCTTGGGCTCCTCGGCACCCTCCACGGGCTTGTCCAGAATCCCGTTGCCGTCCAGGTCCACCCATCCGTCCTCGGCCAAAAGCGCTCTGGCCTTGTCGGGGTTGTAGACAAAGGTGCTCTCCTGATCGTAGTACAGCCAGCTGTCCGAAGGGATGGGCGTATTGGCCTTCGTGGTCATGCCCATGTAGACGTTCTGGGAGATGAGGTCGACGTTGATGGCGTAGCGGATAGCCTGGCGCACCTTGAGGCTATCCAGAGGGAAGGAGCGCTCGCGGTGATTGATGAGCAGGACCTCCAACTGCCGGGTCGAGTAGGAGATGGAGAGGGAGTTGATGCCGCTTTTGTACTGCGCCGCCGCCACCGAACGGGTAAAGACGGTGTCCACGCGGCCGTACTCATAGGCGTTTATCATGTCCTTGTTGTTGGGGTAGAAGGTGACGGTGATCTCCTCAACCTGCGGCGGGGTCTGCCACCAGGAGGGATTGGCGTTGAGCAGCATGTAGCTGGCGGGCTCAAAGCTGGCGATGACATAGGGGCCCGTGCCCACGGGGTTGGCCATCTCGACCTGGGAGGCGGGGACCACGGGGAAGGTCATGCTGTAGAGCAGGCCGTAGTAGTCGCGCGCGGCCTTGACGACCACGGTGCGGTCATCCTGCGCGCTGAAGGAGGACACCAAATAGCGGATGTTCCCGTAAAAGCCGCGGTCCAGCCCCTGGTCGTTCTTGGCGAGGTTGAGGATGTACTGGCCGCTGGCCACCACATCCTGCGCCGTCAGGGGCGTACCGTCGGAAAAGGTGATGTTCTCCCTGAGGGTAAACGTCCAGGTCTTGCCGCCGCCGGACTCCGTCCAGCTCTCGGCCAGAAGCGGCTGGGGCAGGCCGTTGTCATCCACGGTGACCAGGCTCTCATACACCACGCCGTAAAGGGAGACCATGTCGCGCTCCTGAGGCGTGAGGGGGCGGATCTCCGTGGTGCGGGTGGAGATCATGCCCACAAGGAGCGAGTCCTCCACGTTCTCGGCAAACGCCCACACGGGCATAAGCATCAGGCACAAAAGCAGGCAAACCAACCGTTTCATGCATCATCCTCCGTGATTTCGTAATACAGGCGCTTGTAGGCGGCATAGTCGTCCAGCACGCGCGCGGCGTACTGCTTGGTGGGTCCGTCGATCATGTCGTCCAGGTTGATGGTCAGCCCGTCCCGGCTGTAGCGGGAGTCGTTGAGCCAGTTCTGCACCTCGCCCTGCCCCGCATGGAAGCTGGCGGCGACCAGCACCGGATCGCCCCGGAACCGCTCGCTCAAAAAGTTCAGATACCAGCAGCCATATTCCACGTTGGTCGGAGCGTCGTACATGCTGTCAAAGCTGTAGCCACCGTCCGAGCCTATCTTGCCATGGATCCATTCGGCGGTGTCGTCCATGAGCTGCATCAGGCCGCGCGCGCCCACGCTGCTCTCCGCATCGGGCCTGAAGGAGCTTTCGTTGAGCACGATAGCCGCCACGAAGGCGGGCGACAGATTGTACTTGGCCGCCTTTTCCTCGATGAGCTCCTCGTAGTAGTAGGGATGCGCCTCCCGCACGGCCGCCTCCTGCGCCGCGCGCGCGGCCAGCACCTGCTGGGTCTGGCGGTCCATGCTCATCTGCGCGATCCACAGCCCCAGGGCCGCAAACGCGCAGGCAAAGGCGGCGATGGGCAGCCAGGGGATGTTGAGGCGCGGGCGCTTTTCCTCCTGCTCCTCCTCCACGTGCCAGCCCTCGTCCGGCTCCATGGGAGCGGCGGGGTCCGGCAGGGGAGTGTCCAGATCCCCGTAGCCCAGCCGGGCGGCGTAGGCGCGCACGGGGTGCATGTTGGCCGGCTCGGACTGCGCGACGGCTGCATAGGCTTGTCCGCGGCCGCCCTGGGGAAGCGGCGCAGCGGGCGCGGCCTGAGCGGCGGGTTGAGTCTGCTGCTCCCATTTGGCGCGATCGGGCGGATAGGACTGTCGGGAAGCGGCTTCGCGCGGGGCGGGCGGATTTTGCCGGCGCTCGCTGATGGCATACTGCGCGCCATGCCTGCGCCGCACCGGCTGCGCCGCCAGGCTGTTTTCCATCTGCCGCTGCTGCTGCAAAAGCTGCTGGGGATATCCGGCGTCCTCATACTCCTCGGCGGTCTGCGGCAGGGCGCCCTCGGGGCGCGGCAGCGGCGCCGTGCGGCGAAGCGGCCTTCCCAGGGGATCCGTAGGCGCGGGCTCCTCCCCGGTCCGGGAAGCGATCTGCACGCGCGGTCCCTCGGGACGGCGAAGGGGCAGGTTGTTTTGCTGCGCCACGCGCAGCCAGTCGGGCAGCTCCGGCCGCGCGGGCGGCTCAAAGCTTGAGCCGTCCGGGGCAGCTGCCGCCGGCGGCTGCGAGGGCATGGCGATGCGCGCGCCGGTGCCCGGCGCGCTGACGGCAGGGGTCTCCCCTTCGGCCGGGTCCCGGAGCGGGCGTGCGCGGCGGACGAGCCGGGGCGCCTCGGGCGGCGGGTCAAAGGGATTGTCGGGAATGGCATAATCCTCCGGGTAGGCGACGCTCTGCGCGGGCGCGGGACCGTCGGCAGCGCTGGGCAGCTTCGTCATCACCGTACCGCGCGCCTCTTCGCCGCTTCTCCTGCGCGCGCGCGTGCCATAGGCGTCCACCGCCGAACGTCCGTAGGGATCGGCCCGGTGGCGCACAACCGCCGCCGAGGGGCTCTCCTGGTCATGCATGGACTGCGCCCGCTGCCTGCGCCGGCCTTCGTTTACGGAGGAGACGTAGGTATAATCCACCGGCGCGCCGTCATCGTCCAGGTCGTGAAAAAGCACGGGTCGAAAGCTCATGACAGCTCCTTTCAGAAGATGAATTCCGGCTTGCTCCACTCCAGATAGAGCGCGTGCAGCTCCCTTCGCAGCTCCTCCATGGGCTTGTCGGTATGAATCACGATGTCGCTGCGGCGCTCCTTCTCCCCCAGCGGCCACTGGCTGTGGATGCGGCGCAGCGCCTGCTCG
Source organism: uncultured Eubacteriales bacterium (assembly GCA_958448555.1). Classification (GTDB taxonomy): domain Bacteria; phylum Bacillota; class Clostridia; order Christensenellales; family Aristaeellaceae; genus Limiplasma. Next base: position 9,126 of record CAUDEL010000003.1, read on the forward strand.
CGGTCCAGACCGCTGCGGGTCTTGAGCCGCTGGATCTGCATTTCCTCGGGCGCGGAGGCGCACACGGTGATATCGGCCAGGCTGCTCAGGCCGGCCTCAAAGAGAAGCGGCACATCCAATACAACGACCAGCGTCCCCATTTTCCGGCAGGTCTCGATCTCCTCGAGCATCTGCTTTTGGATCAGCGGATGCGTTGCGGCGTTGAGCTTTTCCAGCGCCTCCTCGTTTTGAAAGACGATGGAGCTGAGCACCGGCCGGTTGAGCGTGCCGTCGGGGTAGAACACGTAGTCGCCAAACGCATCCCTGATTAACGGCAGCGCGTCTCCCCCCGGCCCGGTGAGCTGGTCGTTGATGGCGTCCGCATCCACGATCAGCGCACCCATGGCCCTCAGCAGGCTTGCGATGGTGGACTTCCCGCAGGCGATACCGCCGGTAAGACCGATGATCTTCATTTGCAGATCCCCTTTCTATACTACTTGCAAAACCGCCTTTCCGGTTCAATGCGCCTTTTCCCAGTCGCTGCCGCTGGAAACCTCGGCCACCAGCGGCACCTTGAGGCTGACCACGCCTTCCATGGTGCGCTGCAAAAGCGCGCTCACCGCCTGAACCTCCTCCAGAGGACATTCCACGACCAGCTCGTCGTGGACCTGGAGGATCAGACGGGCGCGGTAGCCGCCCTCCTTCAGTCCCTGCGCCACCCGCACCATGGCCAGCTTGATGATGTCCGCCGCCGTGCCCTGCACGGGGGTGTTCATGGCGGCGCGCTCGCCGAAGCTGCGGACGTTGCGGTTGGGGCTGGAGAGCTCAAAGAGCTCCCTGCGCCGGCCCAGGAGCGTTTCGGCATAGCCCAGCGCGCGGCCCTTTTCCACGCATGCGTCCATGAACGCGCGCACGCCGGGGTAGCGCTCAAAGTACCTTCTGATAAATCCGTCGGCCTCCCGCCGGGTGATGTGCGCGTTTCGCGCCAGGCCAAAGCCGCTGATGCCGTAGACGATGCCGAAGTTGACGGCCTTGGCGGCGCGGCGCATCTCGGGGGTGACCGCCTCCATGGACACGCCGTGGATCTCGGCGGCGGTGCGGGTATGGATGTCCTGCTGCCTGAGGAAGGCGTCGCACATGGCCGCATCTCCGCTCATATGCGCCAGCACGCGCAGCTCGATCTGGCTGTAGTCGGCGTCCAGAAGCACGCTTCCCGCCTCGGCCACAAAGGCGCGGCGGATCTCGCGCCCCTCCTCGGTGCGGATGGGGATGTTCTGCAAATTGGGCTCGAGGCTGGAGATGCGGCCGGTGACGGTCGCGGTCTGGTCAAAGGTGGTATGCACCCGCCCGTCGCTCCCGCGCAGCTTGGTCAGGCCCTCGACATAGGTGCTTTGCAGCTTGGCCATCCTGCGGTAGCGAAGCAGCGGCTCAATCATCGCATGATAGGGCGCCAGGCCCTCCAGCACCTCGGCGGTGGTGGAGTAGCCGCTCTGGCTCTTTTTCCTGGGCGCGGGCAGACCCAGCTTGTCAAAAAGCACCTCGCCAAGCTGCTTGGGGCTGTTGAGGTTGAACTCGCCCACCCCCGCGGCGGCGTACACGGCGGCGCGGCACTGCTCAATCTCCCGGCTAAACCATGCGCCCAGCTCGCTCAACACCCCTTCGTCCACCAGGAAGCCCACGCGCTCCATATCGTACAGTACACGGGTCAGGGGCAGCTCAATGTCCGTGAGCAGCGGCGTCATCCGCCTCGCGGCCAGGCGCTTTTCCTGGCGCAGGCTCAGGGCGTAGACATCGTAGGCCGTCGGCGCGGCGGGGGCCTCCTGGCCGTATTCGGCGGTCAGGGACAGGGGCAGGGTGTAGTTCTTCTGCGCCGTGTGCAGGAGGTAGGCGGCGATCATCGTATCGCGGCGCACGCGGGGCAGCGGCAGGCGGTAGCGCTCCAGGGCGTGCCACAGCGCCTTGGCGCCGTGCACGATAAAGGAAGCCGCCGAAAGCAGCTTTTCCAGGGCGCCCCAAATCTGATCCTCGTACAGCCCCGCGCCGGTCAGGTCGCGCAGAATGGGCATGCGCCACAGCTCCATGTCAGGGGTGAGGAGGGTGATCTCCTCCTCCGTCTGGCAAAGCGAAAGCCACTCCGGGCTTCGCCCGGCCAGCTCGTCCGCGGCCGCGCGGATGTCCTGCGCGGCGGTCATCACGCGCTCGCCCGAAAGCGGCTCGGGCGCGGGCAGATCGTCCTCCGGCTCCACGGCCATCACCGCGGGGACGGGGCTGGCGTCCTTTCCGGCCGCGCGGCGGCTGGCGGCGGTCCCGCGGGCCTCCACCTGCGCCGGAGCCTGTCCGCCCAGAAGCGCGGCGACGCCCCGGCTGATGGTCTTGAGCCCGTAGCGCTCCAGCAGCGGTATGCCCTGCGCCATGCGGTCCCAGCCGCAATTATCAAAGTCGATCTCCAGAGGCGCGGTGCGGCAGATCGTGCCCAGCTCGCGGCTGAGCAGCGCCATCTCCCGACCGGCGCGCAGCTTCTCGCCCAGCTTGCCGCGGACCTCGTCCGCGTGCTCCAGCACGCCGTCCAGCGATCCGTACTCGCCGATGAGCTTGAGCGCCGTCTTTTCGCCAATGCCCGGGATGCCGGGGATGTTGTCGCTGCTGTCCCCCATCAGCCCCTTCATGTCCGGCACCTGCTGGGGCGTGTAGCCGTAGGTATCGTACACGCCCTGCGCGTCCAGCAGCAGGCTTTCGGTGATGCCCTTGCGCGTGAGGATGATCTCCGTCTCCCCGCCCGCCAGCTGCAGGCTGTCGCGGTCGCCCGTGAGCACATAGGCATGGATGCCCCGCTCGTTGGCCAGGCGAGCGGCCGTGCCCAGCAGGTCGTCGGCCTCATAGCCCTCCAGCTCGCAGATGCGGATGCTCATGGCCTCCAGCATCTCCCGCATCAGGGGAAGCTGCGGCCTGAGCTCCTCGGGCATCGGCTTGCGGGTGCCCTTGTAGGCATCGTAAAGGGTATGGCGGAAGGTGGGGGCGTGCATGTCCATCATCACGCACAGGCCGTCGGGACGGTAGTCCCCCAGCGCCTTGAGCAGCATGCTGAAAAACCCGTGCACGGCGTTGGTATAGGCGCCGTCGGGAGCCGTGAGCAGCGGAAGGGCGTGAAAGCCGCGAAAGATCAGGCTGTATCCGTCCACCAGCAGGACGGTCTGCTTGCGCGTATCGCTCATGATACCTCCATGGGGCCGTGCGGCCAGCACGCCCGGTTTGTTGTACCTTCTATTATACCACAGGTTGGAATTGGCAAACAAGGCATGCCGGCAATCCTGCGCCTCAAGAGGTGTAAAACTTGCCCGGGGGGACGCCGCCGTGACAAAGGCCGTGAATTCTGCTATACTGTTTGTTAACGGTTTCACATGAGGGCGACGCCATCCGGGAGGAAGCGCAGATGAACGACGATATCCTGTTTTTTTTCGATAAGCGGCCCCGGGCGCTGGGGCTGTTTGAACTGCTGTGCGAGCATGCCATGGCGCTTTGGCCCCAAAGCGCCATGAAGGTGCAAAAGACGCAGATCACCTTTCTGGACCCGCGGGGCTATCTGTTCATCTCCCTGCCGCGCAGCCGCGGCGGGGTGCTGATGGTCAGCTTCGGCCTGAGCGAGCCGCTCGTCAGCCCGCGCCTTTTCGCCGTGGCCAATCCAGCGCCGGGGCGATACACGCACCACGTCCAGATCGCAGGACCACAGGAGCTGGACGGGGAGCTATGGGAATGGATTGCGCGCTCGCATGCCGATATGGCCGCGCGGGCGGCCAGGCGCCGGACCTGAGCGCCGATTTGTAACTTCTTCCGCATCAGGCTCAGGCCTGTACGAACGGGGATAAATGGTGTACAATAGTCCTTGTGTTGAGCTTGAAGCAGAGGGGAGGGACGTTCATGCATCTCAGGCGGCTGTGCGCATTTGCCTGTGCGCTGGCGCTTCTGCTTGTCCCCGCCCGGCCGGTGCGCGCATCCGATGCCGTCACCCAGGAGGAGGCCTCGCGCATCCTCGCCTCCCAGCAGCGCGGGGAATACGCGCTGCTCATCGGGGTGGACCACTTCGTTTCAAAGCCCGACACCTATCCAAGCTCCACCAACAACGTCACCGCCATGCAGGAGGTCTTTCAGGGCGCGCTCTATCCGCTCAACGCCATCATCGTGCCTCCCGAGCCCGTCACCAGCGCGGAGCAGCTCACGGCGCTGATCCAGAAGACCTTTGGCCAGGCCCGCGAGGGCGACGTGTGCTACCTCTACCTTTCCACCCACGGCGTCTACGATCCCGCCAGCGGCGAGGAGCCCATGCTTTTGCTCAGCGACGGCCAGACCGAGAGCGGCGTGACCCCGGCCCAGCTCGAAGCGGCCTTTGACGGTATTCTGGGCACCAAGGTCCTCATTCTGGACGCCTGCAATTCCGGCGCGTTTATCGGCAAGGGCCTTCCCTCCCTGCCAGAGGAGGTCCATTTTCTGGGCGATGATTTCAAGGTCATCACCTCCAGCGGCGCCCTGGAGGAGAGCTGGTACTGGAACGTGGACGACCAAAGCGGAACCGATGCGGCCGCGCAGGGCTCCTTTTACTTCACCCAGGCCCTTTCCCAGAGCCTCAGCGCCGCCTACGGCTACCCCGCGGACCAGAACCGGGACGGATGCGTTGTCCTCAGCGAGCTCTATGAATATCTCGTCCTCAACCATGCCGCCTCCACCCCGCAGGTCTATCCGCAGTCGGACGACTTTGTGGTCTTCCGCTACGACGCCACCGCGCCCCTGCCTACGGGGATGAGCCGCGCGCCCATCATGGACGTGACCTTCTCGGGCACGACCCTCAGCCGCACCTCGCGGCAGATCACCATCGAGTTCATCGCCATGCGCCCCGTGCGGGTGGCCTATCAGGTGGTTTACCAGCGCGACGGCAAGTGGGAATTTGACCATGCGCAGCTCATCTACGACGAGGCCGAGCGCTTCACCGCCTACGGCGACCAGCCGGGCGCCATCTCCGCGGGCCGCAAGGTGCGCACCCTCACCCTGGGCGAGCTGGCGGAAGGCGCCTACGGCTACGCGCTGGTCCAGCTCGTCACCATCGACCAGGGCAAGCTGACGGTGCACGCGGGCCGCGTCATCAGCATCCCCCCGGACACGGGTGACATGACCCTGACGGCTTCCGTGGCCGATACCTTCGATCCCTCGGGCGGCCGGGAGCTGAGCATCTTTATCGGACACGCGTACCCCTGCGCGCTGAGCGTAAGCATCGTGGATGAGGAGGACCGTGTGGTCCACCGCCTTTGCCACCGTCAGAGCACGCGCCCCATGCAGCTTGATCCGGAAGGCACCGTGCTTTACTGGGACGGCCGCCTCAGGGACGGAACGAGCGCCGACCCGGGCGTCTACCGCGTGCGCGCGGAGGCGGTGATGAACGACACCGCCGTGACGGTCCTATCCCCGGCCTTTACCATCGCTGAAAAGGAGGTTTGAACGAATGGCTGACAGGCTGATGGTCGTCATTCCCTGCTACAACGAGGAGGAGGTGCTGCCGGAAACCTCGCGCAGGCTGCGTGAGAAGATGGCGGCGCTGAAGGAAAAAGGGCTGATTTCTGAGGACAGCCGCGTGCTGCTGGTGGACGACGGAAGCCGCGACCGCACCTGGGAGCTCATCAGCGCCCTGCACAAGGAAGATCCGATGTTTGAGGGCGTCAAGCTCAGCCGCAACCGCGGGCACCAGAACGCCCTGCTGGCCGGGCTGATGACGGCCCGCGGCCGCTGCGACATGTCCATCTCCATGGACGCCGACCTCCAGGACGACATGGACGCCATGGACCGCTTCATCGAGAAGTACCGCGAGGGCTGCGACGTGGTCTACGGTGTGCGCAACCGCCGCGACACCGACACCGCCTTCAAGCGCGGCACCGCCCTCATGTTCTACCGCCTCATGCGCTCCCTGGGCGTGGACATCACCTACAACCACGCGGACTACCGCCTCATGAGCGCCCGCGCCCTGGAGGCCCTCTCGCAGTTTGGGGAGGTCAATCTCTTCCTGCGCGGCCTGGCGCCGCTGGTGGGTTACCAGAGCGACGTGGTCGCCTACGACCGCAGCGAGCGCTTCGCGGGCGAGAGCAAGTACCCCTTCAAAAAGATGCTGGCCTTCGCCATCGACGGCATCACCAGCTTTTCCGTCAAGCCCCTCCGGCTCATCACCACCGCCGGGGTCATCATCTTCGTCGTCTCGCTCCTGATGCTGCTCTATACGCTGGTGTCCTGGATCGCGGGCCACGCGGTGCTGGGCTGGACCTCCACACTGGCCTCCATCTGGCTCATCGGCGGCATCCAGCTTCTCTCCCTGGGCGTCATCGGCGAATACATCGGCAAGATCTACAACGAATCCAAGGCGCGCCCGCGCTTTATCATCGACCGCTACCTCAACGACCGGGGCGATGATCCCGTGGTGGACAGGCGCTAACGGCAAACGGCCGGCGGGGACGGAACATCCGTCCCCGCCGGCCGTTGTGCAAGCGCCGCCTCAGCGGGCCTTTTCGCTCGCCTTGGGCGCGATGTCGCCCACGCCGCCAAGCACGTAGCGGGGGCGGTAGGGGAACTTGCGCATCTCGTGCTCCGTGGTCACGCCGCTGAGCACAAGCACCGTGTCGATGCCGCTCTCCACGCCCGCGACGATGTCGGTGTCCATGCGGTCGCCGATGATGGCGCACTCGTCCGGCGAAACGCCCAGCAGGCTCAGGCCGTGGCGCATCATCAGCGGATTGGGCTTGCCAAGGTAATAGGCCTTGCGCCCGGTGGCCAGCTCGATGGGGCTCATCAGCGCCTTGCAGGCGGGCACGATGCCGCCCTCCACCGGGCCGGTCAGGTCGGGGTTGGTGCCGATCAGCTTGGCGCCGCCGAGCACGAGCTGCACGGCGCGCTCGATCTTCTCAAAGCTGTAGGCATGCGTCTCGCCCATCACCACATAGTCGGGGTTGACCTCGTTCATGGTAAAGCCCGCCTCATAGAGCGCGCCCACCAGGCCGGGCTCGCCGATGACGTAGACGCTGCCGCCGGGGCATTGCTGGCTGAGAAACGCTGCCGTGCTCAGGGCGCTGGTGTAGAAGTGCTTCTCATCCACCTCCAGCCCCAGCCGCTCCAGCTTCTGCTGCAGCTCCTTGGGCGCGCGCTCGCTGGAATTGGTCAAAAACAGGAACTTCTTCTTTTCCCGCTTCAAAAAATCCACAAACTCCCGCACGCCCGGCAAAAGCAGGTTGCCGTGATAGATCACGCCGTCCATATCGCAAATGAAGCCCTTCTTTTTGCGAAGCGCTTCCAGCGTGTAGGCACGCTGCTCCAGGTTGGTAATAGTCATGGACATTCACCTCATTTCTCGGTTCAGTCGGGGAATCCTCCCCGCACATAGTATACCACGTTTCCAGAAAAGGGCAACACACGCGATATGGTATGATTGTATTCCATATCAAACATTTTTATTTCTCCCCTTCTCCACCTTCCGATGTAAAACCTGTATACAAACCTTGACACCTTTCCCTCCGGCATGGTATGCTTCCCTCGTATATTCTTATTTATATTGATTTGGCGCATTCCGCGCCACATGGAGGGGTCTGTCATGGCGGAAAACACCGAACAACTGCGCCTCATTGCGCTGCGCATCCGCGACCTGCGCGACATCTCCGGGCTCAGCGCCCAGGATGTCGCTTCCCGTGCCGGGATCGACGAGGACGAGTACCTTGCCTATGAGACGGGCGAGCGCGACTTTTCCTTTTCCCACCTGTTCAACATCGCGGAGGTGCTGGGCGTTGACATCAGCGACCTGCTGACCGGCGAGAGCCCCAAGCTGCACGGCTACGTGCTCACCCGCCGCGGCCAGGGCCTCAAGTTCAACCGCCGCCAGCAGTACGAATACCATCATCTGGCCTACAACTTCCGTGACAAGCTGGCCGAGCCCTTCATGGTGACCGTGCGCGAGGATGCGCCCGGCACGCAGAAGCAGGCCCACAGCCACGAGGGTCAGGAGTTCGACTACGTGCTGGAAGGCACCCTCAAGATCGTGCTGGGCGGAAACGAATTGTATCTCCAGCCCGGCGACAGCATCTACTACGATTCCAGCCTGCCTCACGTCATGTACGCCGTGGAGGGCGACTGCCGCTTCATTGCGGTGGTCATCAAAGAGGGGGCGAAGGCGTGATGAAACCGCTCTGCTACGACTATCTCAAGTGCCCGACCACCTTTTCGACCTACGACGACTTCAACAAGAAGTTCCGCATCACTCGCCCCGAGAGCTTTAACTTCGCCTACGACGTGGCCGACCGCATCGCCCGGGAGGAGCCGGACCGGCTGGCCGTGCTGTGGACGGACGAAAGCGGCGCCTGCATCCGTTATACTTTTGGGCAGCTCAAGGAGGAGAGCGACCGCGCGGCCAACCTCTTTAAGTCCCTGGGCATCCGCAAGGGCGACAAGGTGATGCTGATTCTCCGCCGCCACCTCGAATTCTGGCCCATCCTCATGGCCCTGCACAAGCTGGGCGCCGTGGGCGTGCCCGCCACGCACCTGCTGACCGAAAAGGACGTGCTCTACCGCGTGGACGCGGCGCGCATCCAGATGATCGTCATCTCCCACAAGGACGAGGGCGTGCTCAGGAGCGCGGAGGTGGCGATGCAGAAGTGCGAAAGCCTCAAGCATGTGATGATTTTGCGCGGCCAGCGCGAGGGCTTCCACAGCTACGAGCTGGAAATGCCCCTGCAAAGCCCCGTATGGGACAAGCCCGCGGGCGACGCCTACCCGCACAACCATGACCTCCTGCTGCTCTACTTCACCAGCGGCACCACCGGCATGCCCAAGATGGTCACGCACGACCACTTCTATCCGCTGGGCCACATCGTGACCAGCCTGTACTGGCAGCAGTGCGAGGACGGCGGGCTGCACTTCACCATTTCGGAAACCGGCTGGGCCAAGAGCGTGTGGGGCAAGCTCTACGGCCAGTGGCTGACGGGCAGCGCGGTTTTCGTCTACGACTTTGAGCGCTTCATCGCCCGCGACATCCTCAGGCAGATGAGCACCTACGGCGTGACCACCTTCTGCGCGCCGCCCACGATGTACCGCTACATGCTCCAGGAGAACTTCGCCGGCTATGACCTCAGCCACCTGCATCACTGCGCCGTGGCGGGCGAGCCGCTCAACCCCGACATGGCCGCCGAGTGGCTCAAGCGCACGAACATCCCGCTTCTGGAGGCCTTCGGCCAGACGGAGCTGGTGGTCACCCTGGCCACCTTCCCCTTCATGAAGGCGTGCCCCGGCAGCATGGGCAAGCCCAGCCCCATCTTTGACGTGGACCTGGTGGACGATCAGGGCAACTCCTGCCCGCCGGGCGTGACGGGCGAAATCGTCATCCACACCGACGACGACGCCCTGCCCATCGGCATGTTCTCGGGCTACTACGAGGACCCGGAGCTGACCAAGACCGTCTGGGACAACGGTCTGTACCACACCGGCGATGTGGCGTGGCGCGACGAGTGGGGCTACTACTGGTACGTGGGCCGCGCTGACGACGTCATCAAGTCCAGCGGCTACCGCATCGGGCCCTTTGAGGTTGAAAGCGCGCTTCTGGAGCATCCCGCGGTGCTGGAGACGGCCATCACCGCCGCCCCGGACGAACTGCGCGGGCAGGTCGTCAAGGCCACCATCGTCCTCAAGCCCGGCTGGGAGGCGGGCGACGCGCTCAAGAAGGAGCTTCAGGAGCACGTCAAGCGCACCACCGCGCCCTACAAGTACCCCCGCATCATCGAATTTGTCAGCGAGCTGCCCAAGACCATCTCCGGCAAGATCCGCCGCGTGGAGCTGCGGCAGAAGGACCAGCACTGAGATAAAGGAGGAGCCTCCCCCGATGCTACGAATGGTGAAACGATGGACCGCGCTCATCCTCATGGGCGCCCTCATGCTGTGCTACCTGCCCCACGCCTCGGCCAAAACCGTCGAAGAATGGCTGGAAGGCTTTGAGACGGGCGAAACGTGGTTCGGGGAGGACTTCGCCTACGACATCACCGACGAGGAGGCGTGCTGGGAGCTGCTCCAGCGCCCCATCACCGTTTTGGACGCCGGGCAGCGCGAGGAGATCTATCCCCGCGTGACCCCCGGAGGCGAGAAGGTCAACGATGACAAGCTCGGCGGCTTCATCAACGGCGCCTCGGCGGCCGTGCATGTGCTGGGCGAGGATGAGGACGGCTGGACGCTTATCGAGGGGCTGGATTACTACAACCGCGTCATCCGCGGGTATGTGAAAACCAGCCTGCTCAAGACCGTCACGCCCAACGACAAGTACGGTGTCATCATCGATAAGCTCACCCAGCAGCTCTACGTTTTTATCGACGGAAAGCTCTGGTCCAGCTGCTCGGTGTCCACCGGCCTTCCCAACGACGAACAGCCCTACAACGAGACCGCTGCCGGCGAATACCTGATCGTCAGCTGGGTGGGCGACTTTGACAGCGAGGGTATGATCTGCGCCATGGCGCTGCGCTTCAACGGCGGCGACATGATCCATGAGGTGCCCCACAATGTCAACGCCGACGGCACCAAGAGCTACAGCCGCTGGGAGGCGATGCTCGGCCAGAAGGCCAGCCACGGCTGCGTGCGCACCCAGCGCCGCGCCAACGAGGACGGACTCAACGCCCAGTGGCTCTGGGACAACCTCAAGCGCAATACCAAGGTCCTCGTCTGGGACGACAAGGGCCGCAAGATGCCCTACCCCGACGACGACCTCCAGCTCTACTACAACCCCGAAGGCGGCCAGTATTACCATTCGGACGCCTATTGCTCCAGCGTGCGCGACAAGTACCTGCCCATGACCGGCTTTTCCTACTCCGAACTGGAAACGCCGGCCTACAAGGAGCTCGAGCCCTGCCTGAGCTGTCAGCCGCCGCGCGCCAAGTCCGAGATCGCAAAGGAAAACCTGGAGCGCGGCGCCATCACCGAGGAGGAGTACCTCGCAGCGCTCACACCCATCCCCTATCCGGATGACTCGCTGGAAATCTACTACAACCCCGATGGCGGACAGTATTACCACTCCACGGCCAACTGCTCCAGCGTCAAGGACCGTTTCCTGCCGCTGACAGGCTTTACCTACGGGGAGCTGGATTCGGGCAGCTTTGCGAAATTGACTCCCTGTCCCTATTGCAATCCCGTGAAGCGCAAGGCGGAAATCGACGAGGAAAACCGCGCCATGGGGCTGACGGTTCCGCCGCAGAGCGCCGTGTCGGTCAGCATGACGGGTGCGGCGGGTACGGCGGACGAAGATGGAGACGCGCAGGCCGTGCCCGCCATGGCGGACGGGGATGACACCGAAGTCCACATCGTCATCAAATAACGCCACACGGAGGATGCCCATGGAACACAGACAGCGCATTGCGGCCGTTTTTCTTGCGGTGCTCGCACTCCTCACGCCGCTTGCATCGCTGGCCGCCGGAGAGAAGAACGTCGACAACCTGCCCGTCGGAAACCTGGAGGGCTTTGAGAGCAGCATCACCTGGTTCGGGGAGGACTTCGCCTACGACATCACCGACGAAGCGGCCTGCTGGGAGCTGCTCCAGCGGCCCATCACGGTGCTGGACGTCAGCGAGAAGGAGGTCGTCTATCCCCGCGTCTCGCCCGACGGCGAAAAGGTCATCAACGAATGGATGGGCGGCAGCATCAACGGTTCACTGGCCGCCGTGCACGTGCTGGGCGAGGACGAGGACGGCTGGACGCTGATTGAGGGCATGGACTACTACGACCGCATCATCCGCGGCTATGTCAAAACCAGCCTGCTCAAGACCGTCACCCCCAATGAGAAATACGGCATCATCATCGACAAGCTCACCCAGCGCCTCTACATGTTCATCGACGGAAAGCTCTGGTCCAGCTGCGCCGTGTCCACCGGCCTTCCCAACAAGGACCAGCCCTACAACGAAACCGCCGCCGGCGAGTACCTCATCGGAAGCTGGGTGGGCGGCTTTGACAGCGAGGGCATGTACTGCGAGATGGGCATCCGCTTCAACGGCGGCGACCTTCTGCATCAGGTGCCCTATGTGGAATTTGCGGACGGCACCAAGGATTTCAGCAAGTACGGCTCGCAGCTGGGCCGCAAGGCCAGCCACGGATGCGTGCGCGTGGCCCGCACCGCCAACGACGAGGGCCTGTGCATCAGCTGGCTGTGGGAAAACCTGAAAAAGAACACCAAGGTGGTCGTCTGGGACGACGACGGACGGACGCTTCCCTATCCCGACGACGACCTGGAGGTCTACTACAACCCCGACGGGGGCACCAGCTATCATGCCACGGCCACCTGCCGCTCCGTGCGCGACAAGTACCTGCCCCTGACCGCCTTCACCTACGGCGAGCTGGACACGGGCGACTACGCCAAGCTGACCGCCTGCACCAACTGCATCCCGGTCAAGCGCCGCGCGGAGATCGACGAGATCAACCAGGAGCGCGTCGAGCTTGGCGAGCTGCTCAAAAACCCGGTCTATACCGGCGGCTCCACCACCGGCGGCGGCACGCAGGCCGAAGATGGCGATGCCGGCGCCTCCGACGGCGTGACCATCACCATCCGATAATAGACCCGCCCCGCGTCCCTTTGGACGCGGGGCGCAGACTGTCAACCCTTCCGGGAGGTTCGGAGGGCCGCAGCCCTCCGAGCTGTATTCCGAATCCAGCGACATGAGCGGTGGATTCGGAAGCCTTGCGCAGCAAGGTTTCCTTACGCCGTCCGCCGCCCGGCGGAGCCGTAGGCACCGAAGGGAAGCGCCAGCCCTGTGGGCTGTTGGGCCAAAGGCCCAAAGCGACCCGGAGGTGTGAGCAAATACAAGGGCTGTGCGCGGCAGCGCACAGAACGCCGATATTTGCGAGGGAGTAGGCGGACGGCGCAAATCTGTCGAAAAAGCCCGCCAAAGGCGGACTTTTTCGACAAGCAGCGCCCCGCGTCCCTTTGGACGCGGGGCGTTTTTTACTGAAACTCCTGGGCCAGCATCCATTCGATGAACAGCCCGTAGCCCATGGTGGGATCATTGACGAACACATGCGTGCGTCCATGATGACGGCGTTTCTCAAATTCGGGGGAGCCTGGGGTAAAGGTCGATCACGATTTTTCCGTCGGCTCCCTTTTCGTATTCGATGCGGCGCAAAATGGCCTTGAGCAGGACATTTCGCTCGTGGCAGGTCATCAGCTCATAGCTCTCCAGCAGCTTTTCGGTCCGTGGAATCAGCCCGTCCCGGCTGTCCCGCCCGGCCTCCAGCCGCTTTCTGAGCGTCTCCGTCTCCGCCCGCCTGCCCAGGACCGCCTCAAGCGCCGCCGTAAGCTTCCCGCTTCGCTCGCTGAACACCTCGGCGGTATAGACGCCCTGCTCCACCAGGTCGTGCGCGTTGTCCAACTGCGCCCGCAGCCTGCCCTCCTCCCGCGCCAGCCGCTCCAGCCGCGCCTGGCAGTCAGAAAGCTCCTCCTCGTATCCCATGGCGTCGATACGCACGCGGTAGCCCTCGAGCCACCCGCGCAGGGCGGAGATGATCTCCCCTTCCACCGCCTCGTAATCGGCGCTGGCGTTGCGGCAAACGTGGCTGTTGACGCATTTGAGCCGCGCCCGCCCCTGCTGGGCCCTGGAGAGGGTGGTGCGCCCGACGCGCTTGCCGCAGCGCGCGCAGAAGATCAGCCCCGCGAACGCGTTTTTCAGCTCGAACGCCTTTTTGACCTTCGCAGCGGGCCGGCGCTCCCGGCGCATGCGCTGGGCCAGCAAAAAGTCCTCCTCGCTGACCAGCGGGGGATGCAGCCCGTCGTACAGCCGGTATTCCTCCATGCTGCGGCAGCGCAGAACGCGCTTTTTGACCACGCCGTCCTCCACGCTCTTCACCTGCCGGCTCCAGCCCCGGCGAATCTTGCCCATGTAGACGGGATTGGCGAGGATCTGACCGACGGTCGAATAGCTCCACAGGCCCCCGTGGCGGGTGGGAATTTCACGGTCGTTGAGGTCGTTGGCGATCTGCCTCGTCCCCGCCCCCTGCAAGAACAGGCGGAAGATCCGCTTGACGCTCTCCGCCTCCGCGGGGTCGGGCTCAAGCGTATAGCCCTTTTCGCCGGGGAGCTTCGCCCTTCGGTAGCCATAGGGCGCGATGCTGGAGATGTACTTGCCCTCCGAGGCGGAGCTGTCCCGGCCCCGGATGAGGCGGCGGGTGATGGTCTTGTATTCCCTCCGGCTCATAAACAGCCCGAATTCGAAGTACTCCTCGTCAAATTCGTCGCTTGGATCGTAGACCTTGGCGGGCGTGATGATCTTGGTGCCCGAGAACTGAAACACCTGGCTGATATAGGCCTGATCCGCGCCGTTGCCGCGCGCCAGGCGCTCCAGGTCCACCACCAGCACCCCGGCGTAGAGCCCGGCGTTGACCTCCTCCAGGAGCTTTTGAATCTCGGGCCGCGCGGCGATGGATTCGCCGGAAACGACCTCATAGTAGGTCTTGGTGACCCGATAGCCCCGCTCTCCGGCCAGCTTGTCCAAAATGGCCTCGTGCCGCCTGAGCGTCTCCTCCACGCTCATCTGGGCGTAGTCCCGGTCAAAGCGGGATTTGCGCAGGTACTTGGCATACTGCTCCATGCGCCTAGCGCTCCTGCGCCATCCGGCGGCGATAGGCGTCGGAGACGATGCGGCCGAGCCTGGACAGGCTGCTTTCCGCCTCCGCTTCCAAATACTCATCATGGATGCGCACGACGGCGCGCTCGTGTTCCGTCTGCGAAGCGATCATTTCTTTACCCCCCTGCGTCTTTCTGCAAGGGGTAGTATGGGTCCGCCGGCTGGAAAGTATGTGAAAAGCGCCGGCCGCCGAAATGGCGGCCGGCGCTGCGCAGCTACTGGAAGATGCGCATGACATCCTTGAAGGTGAAAAAGATCATGAAACCGAACAGCAGCGCATAGCCGCCCAGGTGGATCATGGCCTCGATCTTCTGATCGACGGGCTTGCGGCGCACGGCCTCGATGAGCATGAACACCAGGCGCGAGCCGTCCAGGCCCGGGATGGGGAGCAGGTTCATCAGTCCCAGGTTGATGGAGATAAACACTGTCAGATAGAGGAAAATCTCCATGCCGCCCTGCTTGGTCTGCTCGGCCACCAGCTGCACCACGCCCACGGGGCCGCTGGTTTCGTCAAGCCCCTCGCCGGTGGTAAAGAGCTTGCTCAGCGCTGAGGCGATGGCGGTGGAGGCGTCCACGCAGGTATCCCACGCGGCGGGGATCACCTGCCCGGCGGGCAGGGGCGCGTAGCCCTGCTGGATCATGATGCCGATGAGCCAGCGGCCTTCCTCCTCGTCATAGCGCGGGGTGATGGTCAGGGTGTGCTCCTCCTCGCCGCGCAGGACGGTGATGTCGATGGCCGAACCCGCGCCGAGGCTTCCGATGGCGTCGCTGACGTCGGTCACGGTCCGGCCCGTCATGTCCTGGCCGCCCACGCTGACGAACACGTCGCCCGCCATCAGGCCGCTTTCGGCGGCGGGCGTGCCCTCGGTCACGCTGGCCACAAAGGGCGTGTCGATGGTCGCGCCGTAGATTCCCATCAGGACCACGGCCACCACGAAGGCCAGCACAAAGTTCATCAGCGGTCCGGCGAACACGGAGATCATGCGCTTCCAAACGGGCGCGTTGTTGTAGTTGCGGGGATCGTCCTTCTTTTCCCCGTTGGGGTCATCGTCCGTATCGCCGTAGAACATGCAGTAGCCGCCCAGGGGAATGGGACGGATGGAGAAGAGGGTCTCGTGCTTTTTGCTCTTCCACTGGACGAGCTTGGGACCAAAGCCGATGGAATACTCCTTGACGGGGATGCCGCACAGGCGGGCGGCCGAAAAGTGCCCGAACTCGTGCACCGTAATCAGCACGCCCAGCAATACGATGGCAAGTACAATATACAATGCGATCAAAGTCCTTTCCTGAGAGGGGTCAGCCTAGCTTATGCAGCACCTGTCGCGCAGTTTCCCGCGCACGGCGGTCGGCCTCCATAACCTGTTCCAGCGACCCCGCGGGCAGATGCCCCACGCGCTGGAGCGTTTCCTCCACGGTATCGAAAATTCGACCGATTCGCATGGGTTCCTCCCCGCCGGATTGTAACAATTCGCCCACGGCCACCTCGTTGGCGGCGTTGAGCACGCAGCCGGCCGCGCCTCCGGCGCGCAGGCACTCCCGCGCCAGGCGCACGGAGGGGAAGCGCTCCTCGTCCGGCTTTTCAAAGGTGAGGCCGCCCAGGGCGAACAGGTCCAGCCGCTTTCCGCCGGTGGGCAGGCGCTTTGGATAGCTCATGGCATAGAGGATGGGAAGGCGCATGTCGGGCGTTCCAAGCTGCGCGATGAGCGCGCCGTCTGCAAATTCCACGCCGCTGTGGATGACGCTCTGGGGATGGACCACGACCTCGATCTGTTCGGGCCGGGCGTCAAAGAGCCATTTGGCCTCGATCATCTCCAGCGCCTTGTTGAACAGCGTCGCGGAATCCACGGTGATCTTCTGGCCCATGACCCAGTTGGGATGCTTGAGCGCCTGCTCCTTTGTGGCCGCGCGGATCTCCTCCCTGCTCCAGGTGCGAAACGGGCCGCCCGAGCAGGTCAGGATGATGCGGGCATACGGATTTGGGCCCGCGCCCTGAAGGCACTGGAAGATCGCGCTGTGCTCGCTGTCCACAGGCAGGAGGGCGTGTTCGCCCATGCGGCGGGCCGCCTCCATCACGAGGCTTCCGCCCGCGACCAGCGCCTCCTTGTTGGCAAGGAGCACCCGCTTGCCTTCCTCCAGCGCCGTCAGCACGCTTTTGAGCCCCACCATGCCCACCACGCTCACCAGCACGTCGTCCACGTCGGAGCGGGCGGCCAGCGTCAGCGCCTCGGGCCCGAAAACCCACTGGCAAAAGCGCAGATCCTCCGGGATCTCCTCCCGCGCGATGGGCTTGACCAGCCCGGCCATGCGGGGCCGGAAGGCTCGGACCTGCTCAAAGAGCTTTTTGTAACTGGAATGGGCGGTCAGCGCCGCCACCTCGAAGCGGTCGGGATGCAGCGCAGCCACCTCCAGCGCCTGCGTGCCGATGCTGCCCGTGGAACCCAGTATGGCCAGACGGCGCTTTTTCATGTGCAAAGACCTCTTTTCTCAAATCGACGCAAGCAAAATGACCCGGTAGCAGTAGACGATGATGGCTGTGAACACAACGCTGTCCAGCCGGTCCATCATGCCGCCGTGGCCGGGGAAAATATGGCCAAAATCCTTGATTTTGCAATGGCGCTTGACCATGCTGGCAAACAGGTCGCCCATCTGCCCGGCGATGCCGCCGAAAAAGCCGCAGAGCATGTCGCCCCAGATGGGCGGGAAGCCCGAGAAATCGGGAAAGCACAGCGTAAAGAGGCGCCCGGCGACCACGGCGCAAAGCACGCTTCCCAAAAGCCCGCCCGCGGCCCCGACGATGGTCTTGTTGGGGCTGATATGCGGGCAGAGCTTTGGGCCGCCGATGGCGCTGCCCACAAAATAGGCGAGGGTGTCGCCGCCCACGGCGATGGCGAAGACCAGCACCAGCAAAAGCGCCTGGAGGCTTTGCGGCTCGGTGTCCAAAATCCCAAACAGGCACATACCCGGCAGAACCACCGTCAGCATGGGCAGCTCGCTCATGCAGATGTCCACCAGGTCCGGGTCCTCGCGCCGCATCACCACCAGCAGCACCGCAAAGGACAGAAGCGCCAGAATGGGGATGATGACCAGGGAGGAATAGAACATCATCAGCGGCACGGAGATGGTCAGCCCCGCGAAGCTGGTCCACCAGACGGGATGGTGGCCGCCGCGGCTGAGCGCCGTAAGCTCCTCATACAAAGCCAGCAAAAGGCACAAAAACGCCACCGCGGCAAACAGCCAGCTTCCCACGCTTAGGATGACGGCCAGAAGCGCGACCAGCACCGCGCCCGTCACGATGCGCTGCATCATGGAGGATGGTTTTTTCTGCGAATTGCTTTGGCTCATGCTGCCTCCTTGGGACCGTTATTCCTCGCGCCTGCCAAAGCGGCGCTTTCTGCCCTGATACTGCGCGATGCAGCGGTGATAATCCTCCACCGTGAAGTCCGGCCAGAGCATGGTGGGAAACACGAACTCGGCATAGGCGCACTGGTAGAGCAGGAAGTTGCTCAACCGCATCTCGCCGCTGGTGCGGATCAGCAGATCCACATCCGGCAAATCCCGGGTGTAGAGCCTTTGGGCGAAGATCTCCTCATTCACCGCGGCTGGGTCCAGCGTGCCCGCCCTGACCTCCTCGGCGATTGTCCGCGCGGCGCGCGCAAGCTCCGCGCGCGCGCCATAGTTGATGGCGATGTTGAGCCTGAGCCCGGTGTTGTCCGCTGTGCGGCGCTCGGCCTCGCACAGCGCGTCGCGCTGGCGCTTTGGAAGGGCGTCCTTGTCGCCCAGGATCGTGATGCGCACGTTCTTTTCGTCCAGCTCGTCGATCTCGCTGGAGAAAAAGTCCAAAATGAGCTGCATCAGCGCCTCTACCTCGCTTGCGGGGCGGGCCCAGTTCTCCGTGGAAAAGGCGTAGAGCGACAGGGCCCGGATGCCGATGTCGCTGGAGGAGCGAATGATCTCGCGCAGCGCCTCGGTGCCGCTTCGGTGGCCCAGCGCCACCTTCACCTTATGCTGCTTGGCCCAGCGGCCGTTTCCGTCCATGATGATGGCCACGTGCCCTGGCAGGCGCGCTAGGTCGATATCGGCGTACAGCGGTACGGTCATGACCGGCTCCTTTCCCGGGGCGTGCCCGTCAAAAAGCGTGAAACGATGAGCGTGCGCCCATCGTCCTCAACAGCCACCACGCGGGTGGACGCATAGCCCTGTTCCTCTCCCTCCGGGGTGCGCAGCGCGTCCTCGGGCAAAGGGTTTCGGCGCGGCGGCGCGGCAGTCTGCCTGACGCTGACATCCGCAATGCCGCTGGACCTGAGGATGGCCAGCGCCGCTTCCGCAGGAAGTCCCAGCAAGTGCTCAAAGGTCTGCTGCATCCTTAACCTCCCCATGCGGGCATCTTGGGCCCTGGTGCTTTGTATTGTACTATGGAACAAAATGGGCTGTCAAGCAACGCGCCCACCCCTTTGATCCAACGCCAAAAGCGGACCGCACGCGGGGGCGCGGTCCGCTTGGGCAGTCCGGCGGAGCGCCGCTCAGACCTCCATGATTTCCTTTTCCTTCTTGGCGCACAGTTCGTCGATGCCCTTGATGGCGGCGTCTGTGGTCTCCTGCATCTTCTTTTCCGCCTTGGTGCGGTCATCCTCGGTAATCACGCCGTCCTTTTCCAGCTTCTTAAACTGCTCCATCGCGTCGCGTCGGATGGAGCGGATGGCCACCTTGGATTCCTCCGCGCCCTTGCGCACCAGCTTGGTCAGCTCCTTGCGGCGCTCCTCGTTGAGTTCGGGGACGACCAGGCGGATGATCTTTCCGTCGTTGGTGGGATTGAGGCCCAGGTCGCTTTTGAGGATGGCCTTCTCCACCATGGGGATGGCCTTCTGATCCCAGACGTTGATGACCAGCATGCGCGGCTCGGGCGAGGTGATGTTGCCCATCTGGGTAAGCGGCGTCTGCACGCCGTAATAATCCACCGTCACGCGCTCCAAAAACTGCGGGTTGGCGCGGCCGGCACGGATGGAGCGAAGGTCGTCCTGGTAAACAGAAGTCGTCTTTTTCATCTTCTCGGCGGCTTTTTCGATGACCTGTCGGTACATGAGGGGTTCCTCCTTGCGCTTGAAAATCATGACACTGGTAAGGTTATTTTATCGCGTTTGCTATCAAAAGGCAATGGGGAAATGCGCGTTTTCGCCACGGGCCGTTTGACCTGTGCGCCGGGTTGTGCTATGCTTAATCTGCTTTTCATCATTCGACAGACAAACAGGGGGGAATAGGTACGGCCAGGGCTTTTCGCAGGCGAGACGCCGACATGACGCAGGGTCCCATCTGGCGGCAGCTGGTGGGCTTTTCGGTTCCCATGGCGATCGGGCTTTTGTTCCAGCAGCTCTACAACACCGTTGACACCATCGTGGTAGGCCAGTTCGTCAGCACCCAGGCGCTGGCCGCGGTGGGCAGCACCGCCAGCATCATCAACATGCTCGTGGGCCTCTCCGCGGGGCTTTCCACAGGCGCCAGCGTCATCATCTCCCAGTGCTACGGCGCGCACGACCACCGGGCCCTGCACGATGCCGTGCACACCATCATCGGCGCCACCTTCATCATGTCGCTTCTGTGTACGGCGCTGGGCGTGCTGATCGTGGAGCCCATGCTGGCGATTATGTCCACGCCGCCCGACGTGATCGGGGAGGCGCGGACCTACCTGACGATCTACTTTGGGGGCATCAGCGGGCTGTTTGTGTACAACATGGGCTCCGGCATCCTTCGCGCCGTGGGCGATTCCAAGCGCCCGCTCTATTTCCTTTTGTTCTCCGCCGTGGTCAATACCGTCTTTGACCTCCTGTTCGTCATCGTCTTTCACATGGGCGTGGATGGCGTGGCCTACGCGACCATTTTGGCGCAGTTCCTCTCGGCGCTGCTGGTCCTGTTCGTGCTTACCCACGACCATACGCCCTACGGCATCCGCTGGCGCGATCTGCGCATCGGCCGCGCCATGCTTGGCCGCATCCTCGCCATCGGCCTGCCCAGCGGCGTGCAGCAGGCCATCACGTCCTTTTCCAACGTCTTTGTGCAAAGCTACATCAATTTCTTCGGTTCGGCGTGCATGGCCGGCTGGTCCAGCTACAACAAGCTGGACGTGTTCGTGCTCATTCCCATGCAGTCCGTGGCGCTGGCGCTGACCACCTTTGTGGGACAGAACTGCGGCGCGGGGCGCATGGACCGTGCGCGCAAGGGCGTGCGCCAGGCGCTGTGGATGACGCTTTCGGTGACCGCGGTCCTGTGCGTGGCGATCGTTGCCTTCGCAAGACCTCTCAACCAGCTCTTCACCTCCGACGAGGCCGTGCTTACCCACGGCGTGCACTTCATCTCCATCATCTCGCCCTTCTATCTGGCCTGCTGCTTCAACCAGATCTATGCCGGCGCGCTGCGCGGCGCGGGCGACGCCAAGACGCCCATGTTCATCATGCTCTTTTCCTTCGTGCTGTTCCGTCAGGCGTACCTGTTCATCAACCGCCAGCTCGGCAATTCCTTTCTGGGCGTGACGCTGGCCTACCCGATGGGCTGGGTGGTGTGCAGCGTCCTGATGGTGTTTTTCTACCGCCGCTCCCTGCGCAGGGCTCAGAACGCCCCGTCCAACTGATAGATATACCAGTCGTCGCCGTCCGTTTCAAAGACCACGGTTCCCTCGCCCGAATAGAAGGCGGGAATGTCGCGGGAATCCAGCTGGACCCGTCCCTTGTCCACGCGGTCGTAATCGTTGGTGATGAGCACCACCTCAGGATCGACGGCCTCCAGAAACGCCACCGTCATGGGCGTGATGGCGTGATGGGGGGCCTTGACGATATCCGCCTTGAGCGCCTCGGCGGGAAGGTTCTTGACCAGCCAGGTCTGCGTATCGCCGATGATGTCCCCGGTTAAAAGGATGCTCGCGTCCCCGAACGTCACGCGCGTGATCACCGAGCGGCCGTTGGTGCTCAGCCCGCCGTCGTGGCGGTAAAGCGTCAGGACCGCCTCGCCCAGCAAAAACTCGTCCCCGTGAAAGACCTGCAAAGTGGGGACGCCGCTTCGCGCGGCCTGCTGGATGGTGTCCTTTTGCAGGGAGCTGACGTTGACGGCGTAGTCGTTGTATGGATGCAGGTAAAGCCCCACCTCAAAGCCGTAGCGCATCAGGTAATACAGCCCCGAGATGTGATCCTCGTGGAAATGCGTATTCAAAAGATATTTCAGCTTTGTGATTCCGCGCTCCTCGAGCGCGTTTTTCAGCTTTTCCCGAAAAGGCGCGGTTCCTCCGTCCACCATCATGCTCTGACCGCCGCACTCCAGAAGGAGGCAATCGCTCTGGGCGGTATTGAAGGCCGTTAGTCGAAAAAGAGGGCGGCTGTACCAGTCCTCCCGGGGAAGCTCGTCATAGACCTCGGCCTGCGCGCCGGAGGAAACAAGCAGCAGCGCGCACAGGAGGCTCAGCAGACAGCGCCGGAAAGTCGAACGCATCACGGCTCTCCCTTTTGGTAGTCGCTTCTGGCCTCCCAGTGCGCCTGCTCCAAAGCGATATCGCGATGGTTGACCGTCGTGTGATACCCCAGACCCTCCAGGCTGGCGCTGATGTACTCGGCGATGGCCACGCTGCGGTGCGCGCCCCCCGTGCAGCCGATGGCGATGACCAGCCGGTGCTTGCCCTCGGTGATGTAATGGGGCAAAAGAAATTTCAGCATATCCATGCACTTGAGGAGAAACTCCTTGGTGACGGGATGCTCCAGGACGAAGTCCCGCACGTCCTGGTCCAGCCCCGTATGCGAGCCAAGCTCCGGGATGTAGAAGGGATTGGGCAGAAAGCGCACGTCAAAGACCAGATCGCCCTCACGCGGGATGCCGCGTTTGAAGCCAAAGCTGAGCACCTCCACGCGCAGCGGGGGCTCGGAGCCGGCGCTGAAGACGATGGCGCTGAGCATCTTTTGCAGCGCGCGCGGCTTTAAATTGGAGGTGTCGATCAGATGATTGGCCGTCTCACGAAGCGGCATGAGGCGGTTTCTCTCCTCCCGGATCGCCTCGTGCAGCGTCAGGCCCTCGCCGCTGAGCGGATGGTCGCGGCGCGTTTCCTTATAGCGGTTGACCAGCACCTCATCGCTGGCCTCGATAAAGAGCGTGTCGATCTGAAAGCCCACCAGACGGGCCTCGTCAATGATTTTCGTGACCGCCTTGGCGTCGAAGAATTCGCCGCTGCGGACATCCGCCGCAATGGCGATCATGGGGTTATGAAGCCTGGCGTTCTGGCATGCTTCCATAAAGGGCACCAGCATCATGGGGGGGAGGTTGTCCACACAGAGGGCGCCAAGGTCCTCCAGATAGCGGATGGCCACGGTTTTGCCCGCGCCGCTCATACCCGTCAAGATGAGAAACTGCATGCCGGATTCCTCGCTTTCGTACTAAACTTCCTTGATTCCCAGATCCTCGCCCCAGACGCGGACCTCCGGCTCCAGCTGGACGCCGGTCTTTTCGTAAACCGCTTTTTGCACTTGAGCGATCAGCGCCAGATAATCCCCAGCGGTTCCTTCCTGGTCGTTGACGAGGAACCCCGCATGCAGGGTCGATACGCTGCACCCGCCAACCCGCAGGCCCTTGAGGCCACATTCGTCGATCATCGTCCCCGCAAAACGCCCTTCCGGCCTTTTGAAGGTGCTTCCGCAGCTTGGAATGGTGAGGGGCTGTTTTTCGCGCCGTCTGGCGGAAAATTCCCGCATGGTGGCGCGCACGGTCTCCTCGTCTCCGGGGCTGAGCGCAACGGTGACGGAGGTGATGGCGATGGGCTCCCTTTGCTGGTTCAGCCTGCTTTTTCGATACCCGAACGCCATCTCTTCGTTGGAATACGCGACGGTCCGGCCATCGGGCAGGCATGCAGTCACGTGGGTAATCACGTCCTTCATCTCCCCGCCGTAGGCGCCGGCGTTCATATAGGCCGCGCCTCCGACCGTCCCGGGGATGCCGCTGGCGAATTCCAGACCGCTGAGCGCATGATCCGCCGCGGCGTTGCAGAGCTTCTGGAGCGTCGCGCCGCCCTGCGCGCTCAAGGCCACGCGCCCGTCGGGCAGGGGAACGGGGTCCGATACCTCGGAAAACAATTCTCCAAGCTGGATCACAAGCCCCCTGACGCCGCCGTCCCTGACCAGAAGGTTGCTTCCGTTGCCAAGCACGGACACCTCCACGCCTACCTCCCTGGCCGCGAGGTAGGCGGCCGAGAGCTGCTCGGCCGTGGCGATCTGCACCAGCACATCCGCCGGGCCGCCGAGGCGAAGGGTGGTATAGCGGCTCATGGGTGCATTTTCCACGATCTGTTTTTTGGGAATGAATTGTCTGAGCGCTTCCAGCAGCCTTTCCCGGGCCGATGCCTCCATACCTGCCGCCTCCTTCATTTTTGATGGAAAAATTGTATCGCACTTCCGCAGCGATGTCAAAGGGTTTCACGGATTATTGTATGCCGGGTCAAAAGAGCCTATGCGGCAAAGAAAAAATAAAAAACGGAGGCATTCGCCTCCGAAAATGGCTCAAATACCTGCTCTCAGTTGTACACGCGGACAGGAAGCACAAGGTAGAGATAGCTGTCGCCCTCCAGAGGGGAGATGACGCAGGGACTGACGTTGGTGTTCATGCACAGGGTGCAGCAGTCTTCATCCACGTTTTTGATGACATCGCTGATATAGCGGGCGTTGAACGCGATCTCGATGTCCTCTCCCTCCAGGTGTGCGTCCAGATCCTCCAGCACGTCGCCCAGCTCGCTCATGGAGGTGATCTTGAGGTTATCCTGGGTCGCTTTCATGCGAATGAGGTTGTTCTTTCCTTCCTTGGCCATGAGGCTGGCGCGCTCGATGGCGTCCTGCAGCTCGCGTCGCTTGACGGTCACGCGGGTGAGCCAGGAGGTGGGCAAAATCTGGCGATAGTTGATGTATTCGCCGGCCAGCAGGCTCGTTACCAGCGTGGTGTCGCCCATGACGGCCATCAGGTGCGTGCTGTCCAGATGGAACGTCGCCATGCCCTCGTCATCCTCCATGATATGGGCGATCTCGTTCATCACCCGGCCGGGAATGATGGCGCTGACCTTGTCCACGCCGTCGGGCAGAATGAACTGGTCGTGCATGCGCTGTAGCGCGAGCCTGAACCCGTCAAGCCCCACCAGCCGCAATTCATCAGAAGTAACCTCCATCAGACAGCCCGTCAGCGCCTGCCGGCTCTCCTGCAGGGCGATGGCGAAGGTGACCTTGGAGATCATGTCGCGCAGGCGCTTCTGGGGAAAGTGCAGGGCATGGGTATGAAGAAGGTCCTTCATCTGCGGAAACTCCGCCGGGGACATGCCGGTGATGGTCGAGCGGCTCTGGTAGCAGCGGATGGTGACGATCAGACGGTCGTTCATCGAGAAGGAAACCGTCCCTTCCGGCAGCTTGCGCACGATTTCGGTCAGCAGCTTTCCCGGAAGCACGACCTGGCCGGGCTGGGACACGGCGGCTTTTACTCGGCTTTTGATGCTCAGCGACCCGTCGGAGCACATCAGCTCCACCTCATCTTCGTTGGCGCTGAGCAAAACGCCTTCGAGAATCTGCATGGCGGGGCGCGAGCTCAAAGCGCGGGTGGCGTTAATCAAGCCGGTGAGCAGTTCTTGCGCGGAACATTCAAACTTCATTTTTGGAAACCTCCGACAACCGTTCTTGTAGTAGTTGCATCTTTAATTCAGTAGTAGTAGTAGGGGATGAGGAAACCGTGGAAAAGCGGTTTAAGACCTTGCAGCATACCAAAAAGGCCCTTGGAAAACCCATGGAAAAGCCAAAGGCTTTCCGGGGATTTCCACAGTCTGTGCCGCCTCTGCCTCAAATGGCAAAAGCTGAACATACCATTTCGCGTTTGAAACGCGCGTTTCCTGCCCCAAAAAGAC
Source organism: uncultured Eubacteriales bacterium (assembly GCA_958448555.1). Classification (GTDB taxonomy): domain Bacteria; phylum Bacillota; class Clostridia; order Christensenellales; family Aristaeellaceae; genus Limiplasma. The sequence continues at coordinate 34,659 of CAUDEL010000003.1, forward strand.
AAAACCTTTCGACACGCGTGCCTCGAAATAAGGCAAAAGAAGGGGGTTTTCCACGTTTTCCACAGGCTGTGGAAAAGGAGATAAGGAAAATGAAAATGGTGCCGGATAAAGAACACGGCGTTTTTTCCCACAGCGCAGCCATGGGTTTTCAACCATCTTTAAGCAGGACGCTCAAAACGGCCTCGGTGGCCTCCTTTTCGTCCACGCCGTCGGCCACCACCCAGATGAGCCCGTCCTTTGGGATGGTCTGGGAGAGAAGGCCGATCATGCTCTTGAGGTTGAGGACGATGCCGTCGCGCTCCAAAGTGAGGGTGGACTGAAAGCGGGAAGCGGTGCCTGCGATCAGGGCAGCGCGCTCGCGCCCGATGAGGTTATGGTTTTTCAGATCTGCCTGGGTCTTAATCATGGGAAATCCCTCCTGAATTCTCCGTATCATCCAGATAGGCCATCAACCGCCGCATGCGATGATTGACGCCGCTTTTTCCAATGGGCGGGTCCAGCGCCTGTCCGAGCTGGGCAAGGGTTGCGTCCGGGGCATTGAGGCGCGCCAGCGCAATCTCTCTGAGCGAAGGGGGCAGGGAGGAGAGCCGGTTCTCGCTGATTAGCCTGCGGATGGCCTCCAGCTGCTGGCCGCTTGCGTCCATCTGCTTTTGCAGATTGGCGCTGTCACAGTTGAGCGCGCGGTTGACGGAACCCAGCACCTGACGCCTGACGCGCAGGTTTTCGATGTCCATCACGCACGCGTGCGCGCCCAGCGCCGTCAGCAGGGTGACGATCTGGTCCGACTGCTTGAGATAGACATAAGGATGGTCCCGCCGGGCGCTCATGCGGATGGGAAGGCCGAGGCGCTGCAGGCACTTGGCCAGCATGGCGCGGGTGTCCTCATCCCTAAAGGCGATCTCCAGATGATACCCCTGCCCCGGGTTGGTCATGGTGCCGCCGCCAAGGAGCATGCCGCGCAGAAACGCGCGCATGCAGCATCCGCGGGTCAGCGGGATCCTGGGCGCGGTGGACTTGAGGGTAAAGGAGCCGTCCGCGTTCTTTTCCATCATACCCAGCGCGCCAAGCAAAGTTGGGGATTGAATGGGCCCGAGGGTCAGGACGCATTTTCGCTTTCCCCCGAAGCGCGCGCTGGAGACGTAATGAATCTGGGGAGAGAGGCGCAGCGCCTGCGCAAGAAGCGTATAGGCCCTGCGGCAAACCGCCAGGCTTTCGGAGGAAAGCTGCACGTTGACCTGTCCGCGGCCCAGCAGGCTCAGGCTTCCCATCGATGCGTACAATCCGCACAGCTCGCTCAGAACACAGCAGCTTTTTTCCGGCTTAACGCGCGAAAGCTCCTTTTTTACGTCGGACGAAAAGGACATGTCGCCCTCCTTGGCGTTATGCATCTGGAAACGCACAGGCTTTTGCCTATGCCTATTGTAACCGCCATCCGGCGCCGCGTCAATGTTTTGCGGCCTTCGGCGCAAAAAAAAGCCCGGCGGATTCACCGCGCGGGACCGGGGGGAGGCGTTTGGACGGGACGGCGGGAGTAGATGCCGGTCTTGATTTCGTGAATGTAGGCGTCGATGAGGGGGATGGCGGGAGCGGCCAGGGCGTCCCGAACGGCCTGTTCCCGGTCATAATCGAGCTGGCGGAAGCGAATTTCAAAAGGTCCGTCCCCTTCCGCCCCTTCCAGCAGGGCATAGCAGCATTTGGGGATGCCCATGGCGTTTCCGACGCTGCCGGTATTGAACACGATGCCCGGCGTTACCGTGCGCAGGCCCTGGCGATGCGCGTCGGCGTAGCCTACCGCGTCGTAGCGCCCTCCCTCAGGGGATTGAAAAAACGGTTCAAACAGCGCGGCGTCGCCTTGAATGGGGATGAGCTTCTCCATCAGGGGGCGACCATGGAACAGTCGGATGCGGCGGCCGCTGAGGCGAAGCTCATATTCCATGGGCAGGCCGCAGAGCCGCTTCATGCGTTCGGGGCCGAGCTGCTCCCAGTAATAGGAATCAGGCGCAAACTGTTTTTTTCCCACGCCAAGGTCCCAGTTGCCGCCCAGCACGACCTCGCAGTGCGCCATGGCCCAGTCAAAGGTGAAGTCGTTGCTGGGGCCCTTGCCCACGATATCGCCCAGGCACAGCACGCGGTCCGGGTGAATCAGCCTAAGGTCGCGTTCGAGCGCGAGGGTGGCGGGGCGGTTTCCATGAAGGTCCGCGACCAGGGCGATGCGCACGGGGCATGCCTCCTTCAGAGGTTTCTGAGCGAAGTATACCAAAAGCAGCTCCTGCTGGCAAGGCGGATTGCGAAAAGAAGCGCGGCATGCTACAATGGTTGCATCAGGAAGGGAGGACAGGGCATGAGATTTTTCAGGGCGCTCGCACTTTCGCTAAGCCTGGTACTGCTGGCCGTTCCTGCTCTGTCGGAGGAGACGTTCGCGACCTGCCAGATTCCGCAGGGCGCGGAGTCCCTGTTTGTGACCGAGGCCGGCGCCTTTGAGGCGCCGGACGGGCTGGAGGGTATGTACGCGCTGATGCTGGACGCCAATTCGCTCAGCGACGTCTATCTCACCCGCATGCGGTACGGGCGTGCGCTGGCCAGCATCAGCTGCACCAGCGGCGTGGAGCCGGGGACGGCGCAGGAGCTTCTCTCGCTCTGGCCCGACGTAGCCGCCCGCATCGCGCAGGAGGCGTTGTATGTCAACGATGATCCCTCCTGCGCGCAGGTGGATACGGTCTTTGGCTACGAGGCGATGGTCATCTCCACCGACATCGCCGTGGGGGAGCAGAGCATGACGCTGCTGGATGCCTGGTGCGTCGCGTTTTATAACGGGCCGGACCTGATTGAGGTCTGGACGGTCTATCCGTCGGCCCCCGCCTATCTCTATGACGGCGAAGCGGCACAGGAGCTGGAGAGCGACCGGGCGGACCTTGAGGCGTTTATCGCCAGCCTGAGCTTTCCTTCCTACGATACGCAGGAAGAATGAAGGGAGTGCGGCTGAATGGAGACTTTGAGCGTCGTGGTGCCCTGCCTCAACGAGCAGGAGGCAGTCCCCCTTTTTTATGAGGCCTTTTTCAGGGAAACCGCCGGCATGGATGTTTCCTTCGAGATCTGGTTCGTGGACGACGGAAGCACCGACGGCACGCTGGAGGCGGTCAGGCGCCTGCGGAAGAGGGACCCGCGGGTGAAGTACATCTCCTTCTCGCGCAATTTCGGCAAGGAAAGCGCCATGTTTGCAGGCATGGAGGCCGCCGCGGGCGACTATGTGGCCATCATGGACGTGGACCTGCAGGACCCCCCCTCTTTGCTTCCCGACATGCTCAGGGGCATCCGGGAGGAAGGGTACGACTGCGTGGCCACCCGGCGCGTGACGCGGCAGGGCGAGCCGAAGGTGCGCAGCTTCTTTGCGCGGGCGTTCTACCGCCTCATCAACCGCATCTCCCGTACCGAGATCGTGGACGGCGCGCGCGATTACCGCCTGATGACCAGGCAGATGGTCAAAAGCATCCTCTCGCTCAAAGAGGTCAGCCGCTTTTCAAAGGGCATCTTCAGCTGGGTGGGCTACCGCACCAAATGGCTGGAATATGAAAACATCCAGCGCGTCGCGGGGGAGACGAAATGGTCGTTTTGGAAGCTGCTTTTGTATTCCATCGACGGCATCATCGGCTTTTCCACCGCGCCGCTGGCCATTGCTTCGGTGGTTGGGGTTCTGTTCTGCCTGATCGCCTTTATCCTCATTTTGTTCTTTTTCATCAAGACCATCATCTGGGGCGATCCCGTGGCGGGCTTTCCGGCCACCATCTGCATCATTTTGCTTTTGGGCGGCATCCAGCTCTTCTGCGTGGGCATCCTGGGCCAGTATCTGAGCAAGACCTATCTGGAAACCAAGAAGCGGCCCATCTATATCGCCCGGGACATCCAGGGCAAGGACGGCTGAAAGCGCCGGGGATCGCCGCTTGCCGAGGGTGAGCGGCGATTGCCCTTTATGCTGAGCGCACGCAAAAGTTATCGGGTGGGAATGTTGTCAGTATGTTCCCATCTTTTTTTGTCCACCCTATTGACAAGCGTCAAAACCATGCTATACTACAAACGAAGGTCAAAGTTAGTCAATAGCTTTTACCTTCATCAAAAACCATTGATCCCCCTCAATCGAAGGAGGCGTTTGATATGACCAATCAACAGTTTACAGAAAAAAGCCGCGAGGCGCTGGCTGCCGCGCAGCAGCTGACCATTGAATATCAGAACCAGGAGGTCACCCAGGAGCATCTGGCGTACGCGCTGCTTTCCGATGCGCAGGGCCTGATCCCGCAGCTTTTGACCAAGATGGGCAAGCAGCCTCAGGAGATCGCTTCCCGCCTGGAGACGATGATCGCCCGGCAGCCCAAGGTGACGGGCAGCGGCCGGGAACCTGACAAAATCTATATCTCCAACGACGTGGAAAAGGCGCTGGTGGCGGCGAGGGACCGCGCGCAGCGCATGAAGGACGAGTACCTGAGCGTTGAGCATCTCTTCCTGGGGCTGCTTGAGAAGCCCACGCGCGCCATGGCGGAGCTGTGGCGGGGGTACGCGATCGACGAAAAGAGCTTTCTGCCCGCTTTGCAGAGCGTGCGCGGCAACGCCCGCGTGAGCAGCGAAAACCCGGAGGAGACCTATGACGCGCTGGCCAAGTATGGTCAGGACCTAACGGCCGAGGCCCGCAACCAGAAGCTGGACCCCGTGATCGGCCGTGACAACGAGATCCGAAGCGTCATTCGCATCCTGACCCGCAAGACCAAGAACAACCCCGTCCTGATCGGCGAGCCGGGCGTTGGCAAGACAGCCATCGCCGAGGGCCTCGCGCAGCGCATCGTGCGCGGCGACGTGCCCGACTCCCTCAAGGACCGTACGGTGTTCTGCCTGGATATGGGCAGCCTGATCGCGGGCGCGAAATATCGCGGCGAGTTCGAGGAGCGCCTCAAGGCGGTGCTGGCCGAGATCAAAAAGAGCGAGGGCAAGATTTTGCTCTTCATTGACGAGCTACACACCATCGTGGGCGCGGGCAAGACCGAGGGCTCCATGGACGCGGGCAACCTCTTAAAGCCCATGCTGGCCAGGGGTGAACTGCACCTCATCGGCGCGACCACGCTGGACGAGTACCGCAAGTACATCGAAAAGGACGCCGCGCTGGAGCGTCGGTTCCAGCCCGTGCTGGTGACCGAGCCGACCGTGGCCGACACCATCTCGATTCTGCGCGGCCTCAAGGAGCGCTACGAGGTGTTCCATGGCGTGAAGATCACCGATGGCGCGCTCATCGCCGCGGCAACCCTTTCCAACCGCTACATCACCGATCGTTTCCTGCCCGACAAGGCCATCGACCTGGTTGACGAGGCCTGCGCCATGATCCGTACCGAGATCGACTCCATGCCCTCCGAGCTGGACGAGGTCAGCCGCCGGATCATGCAGCTGGAGATCGAGCAGGCGGCTTTGAAGAAGGAGGAGGACGAGGCCAGCCAGCGCCGGCTGGAGATGCTGGAGAAGGAGCTGGCCCAGCAGCGCGAGGCGTTCAACGCCATGAAGGCGCGCTGGGAGAACGAAAAGACCGCCATCCAGAAGGTGCAGAAGCTGCGCGAGCAGATCGAGCAGGTCAACGCCGAGATCCAGAAGGCCGAACGCGCCTATGATCTGGGCAAGGCCGCGGAGCTCAAGTACGGCAAGCTTCCCAGCCTCAAGAGCGAGCTGGCCAAGGAGGAGGAGATCGCTGAGCGCGAGCGCGGGGACGAAAGCCTGCTGCGCGACAAGGTGACCGACGACGAGATCGCCCGCATCGTCAGCCGCTGGACGGGAATCCCTGTGACCAAGCTCAAGGAAGGCGAGCGCGAGAAGCTGCTCCAGCTCCCTCAGGAGCTGCACCGCCGCGTGATCGGCCAGGACGAGGCTGTGCAGAAGGTCTCCGAGGCCATTTTGCGCAGCCGCGCGGGCATCGCGGACGAAAACCGCCCCATCGGCTCCTTCCTGTTCCTGGGCCCCACGGGCGTGGGCAAGACGGAGCTGGCCAAGGCGCTGGCGCAGAGCCTGTTTGACGACGAGAAGAACATGGTCCGCATCGACATGAGCGAGTACATGGAGAAGTTCTCCGTCAGCCGCCTGGTCGGCGCGCCTCCGGGATACGTGGGCTACGAGGAGGGCGGACAGCTCACCGAGGCCGTGCGCCGCAAGCCTTACTGCGTGGTCCTTCTGGACGAGGTGGAAAAGGCGCATCCCGACGTGTTCAACATCCTTTTGCAGGTGCTGGACGACGGCCGCATCACCGACAGCCAGGGCCGCACGGTGGACTTCAAGAACACCATCATCATCATGACCTCCAACCTCGGCAGCCAGTACCTGCTGGACGGCATCGAGGACGGTCAGATCACCCAGAGCGCCCGCGACAGCGTGATGCAGCTGCTCAGGACCCAGTTCCGTCCGGAGTTCCTCAACCGCATTGACGACATCGTGTTCTACAAGCCGCTTGAAAAGGACGAGATCGCGCAGATCGTGCGCCTGCTGGCGGGCCATCTGGCCGGTCGCCTCAGGGAGAAGAACATCGACCTGGTGCTTTCCGACGCGGCGGTGGACGCCATCGCGGAGGCGGGCTTCGACCCGGTCTACGGCGCGCGTCCGCTCAAGCGCTACATGCAGAGCCATCTAGAGACCATGCTGGCCCGCAGGATCGTCGCCGGCGACGTGCTGCCCGGACAGACCGTGCGGGTGGACGTGGACGCTGGCGGCGAGCTTACGGCCACCGCGGAAACCATGGCCATGCAGGCCTAAGACAGACAGAGCCCCCGGCGAGGGATATGCTCCTTCGCCGGGGGCTGTTTTGCGTTCCGCTACCGGCGGAACGTCCAGTATTTGTTGACGAAAAAATTCACGGGAATGGTGATGCACAGATTGAGCACCGGCGCCAGGGCCTCCGGGATGCCGACCGCCTCCACCCAGAAAACCAGCAGCACCGAGTCCAGCACGAAGGTGCCCCCGTAGGCTGTCAGGGATTTGAAATACAGCGCCACATGCCTGGAAAACGGCCGCTTCTGCCCGCCGCCGAAGACGCAGCGGTTGTTCCAGTAGTAGGCGTTGATGACGCTGATGACAAGTCCCAGAAGGTTGGCGGCCAGATAGTGCATCCCCAGCGCGTTCAGCGCGAGCTGGTAGACTGCCAGCGAAATCAGCGTATTGGACACGCCCACGATGCCGAATTTCACGAATTGCCAGCATTTGGCGATCCATGGCCTTTGCATCGCGTGGCGCCAAAGGGCGCGAAAACGTTCCATGACGGCCCCCCTCTCCCCGCCGGAGCGGGCATGCTTGTGCCATTGTACCGCAACGCGCCGTTGTTGACAATCCCTGAGGAAACATTATAATGAAATGGAATTTGCCTGAGGCGGGGGAGCGGGTTTTATGGCGCGGGTGAGGATTCCGGCAAACGATCTCAAGCGGCCCTTTGAATTGCATGCCGCCGAATATGAAAAAAAGGCGCTGGAGGTGCTCCGCAGCGGATGGTACATTCTGGGCAAGGAGGTTGCCTCGTTTGAGGAAGCCTTTGCCGCCTATCTCGGGGCCAGATGCTGCGTAGGGCTGGCCAGCGGTCTGGACGCGCTGTGGATGGCATTTCGGCTGCTGGGCATCGGGCCGGGGGACGAGGTCATCGTCTGCGCAAACGCCTATATCGCCTGCGTGATGGGCATCACCATCAACGGCGCCTCGCCCGTGTTTGTCGAGCCGGACGCGTATGACAACATCGACGCCGGCCGCATCGAGGCCGCCGTCACGCCCAGAACCAGGGCCATTTTGGCCGTGCATCTCTTCGGCCAGACCTGCGATATGGACCAGATCGGCCGGATCGTGCAAAAATACGGCCTCCGGCTGGTGGAGGACTGCGCCCAGAGCCACGGCACCCTGTTTCACGGGAAACAGTCCGGCACCTTCGGCGACATCGGCTGCTTCAGCTTCTATCCCACCAAGGGCCTGGGGGCCTTCGGCGACGGCGGTTGCATCGTGACCGACGACGAGGAGCTTGCCGGGCGGTGCCGGGCGCTTCGCAACTACGGCAGCCGCGTCAAGTACCACAACGAGGTCGTGGGCGCCAACAGCCGCCTGGACGAGCTTCAGGCCGGGCTGCTTCATGTCAAGCTGGGCTATCTTAATGAGCTCAACGCGGAGCGCCGCCAGATCGCCCGGCGCTACCTGGAAGGGCTTGACACGGAATTTCTCACGCTGCCCAAGGTGCGGCCGGGCGTGGAAAGCACGTGGCATCAGTTCGTCATCCACAGCCCGCACCGCGACGCGCTCAAGGCGTGGCTTTTGGAAAACGGCATCGGCAGCGAGATCCACTATCCCATTCCGCCGCATCTGAGCGAGGCCTACCGCTACCTGGGCCATCATGAGGGCGATTTCCCCATCACCGAAAAAAACGCCCGCGAGGTGCTCAGCCTGCCGATGTTCAACGGACTGCGCGAGGACGAACAGGCCTTCGTGATCGACACCATCAACCGCTTCCGCCCGTAAAGGAGAGCCATGGATACGTTTCACCTCTTACCCTACGACCCTTCGTGGGATGAAAAATGGGACCGCTTCGTGATGGAGGGGTCCGTGAACGGCACCTTTTTGCACACGCGCCGTTTTTTGGGCTACCATCCGCAGGGCCGCTTCGAGGATGCGTCCCTTATGGCGCTGGACGGACAGGAGCTGGTGGCCGTCTGTCCCGCCGCGGCGCAGACGGTGGACGGGGTGCGCATGCTGCGCTCCCATCCCGGCAGCACCTTTGGCGGGCCGGTGATCTCCCCGGCGCTCCTTCGCGCGCCGCGGCTGGTGGCGCTGACGGAGCAGCTGGACGCATTTTGGATGCAGCAGGGCTTTGGCGCGGCCGAGCTCAGGCTCACCAGCGACCTGTTCAGCACCCTACCCACCGACGCGCTGCAATACGCGCTCTACCACGCGGGCTACACGGACGAACTGGAGATCGCCGCCTATGTGTCCATCGCGGGCCGCACGCACGAGGAGCTGGTGGCCGCCTACAGCTTCAACAAGCGCTATGACCTCAAAAAGTGCGTCAAGGCCGGGCTTTCCGACCGCCCCTTGCATACGCGGGAGGAGCTGGCGGCCTTTTACGGCCTGCTGTGCCAGAACCTAAAAAAATTTGACGCCACGCCCGTGCATACCCTGGCGGAGCTGGCGGATTTTCATGACGCAAGGCTGCGCGATGAGGCGCGCTTTCTGGGCGTGTTTACCCCGGATGGCGAGATGGTTGCGGGCGCGTGCCTGTTCTGGTTTCGTCAGGCGCGCGTTTTGCATACGCAGTACCTGGCCACGGCGCCCATGAAGGGCTGCGTGCCCTCCACGTACCTCTACGACAGTGTGGTGCGCGAAGGGCTGGCGCTGGGCGCCAGGTGCGTTTCCTTCGGCACCAGCACGCACGACCGGGGAAGGGTGCTCAATACCGGCCTGATTCAAAACAAGGAGGGCTACGGCGCCCTCCATTCGCTCAACCGCATCTATACCAAAGCATACCGGGAGGAATGAGCCATGCGCACCGATTCGGTCCACATGCTGGAGTTTCCCCAGCATGGCGACGAGCGCGGCCATCTGGTGGTGGTCGAGGGTCTCAAGGACATCCCCTTTGAAATCAAACGGGTGTTTTACATCTACGGAAGCGATGCCGACGTGGTGCGCGGCTGCCACGCCAACCGAAAGAGCGAGTTCGTGCTCATCAACGTGGCGGGGCACAGCAAGGTGCGCGTGCGCGACGGCGTGGGCAACGAGGCGGTCTTTTCCATCAACCGGCCGCACACGGGGCTGTACCTTCCCAGAATGGTGTGGAAGGACATGTACGATTTTTCGCCCGATTCCGTGCTGCTGGTGCTCTCCAGCGAGCCCTATGACGCGGACGAGTACATCCGCGATTACGACGCCTTTGTGCGGGAGGTGAACGGCCGTGCCTAAGATGAGCATCGTCGTGCCCGTGTACTACAACGCCGAAAACCTGCCCCCGCTCTATGACGACCTCAAGCAAAAGGTGCTGGATGTGGCGGATTGCGACATCGAGCTGATCTTCGTGGACGACGGCAGCGGCGACAACAGCTACGAGGTCATGTGTGAGCTGGCCCGAAAGGACGGTCGCATCCGCGTCTTTCACCTCTCGCGCAACTTCGGAAGCGACGCGGCGACGCTCTGCGGCCTGGTCAACGCCACGGGCGACTGCGCGGTGGTCAAGGCCGCCGACCTCCAGGAGCCCAGCGAAATGCTGCTGGACATGTACCGTAGCTGGCAGAGCGGCAACAATGTGGTGCTGGCCGTGCGCGAGGGCCGGGAGGAAAGCCGCTCGCAGGAGTTTTTTGCGGACCTGTACTATGCCATGACCCGCAGATTTGCCCTGCCGGGCATGCCCAAAAAGGGCTTTGACGTGTTCCTTGTGGACCGGCGCGTCATCGAGGTGCTCAAGCGCATGGACGAGCCCAACAGCGCGCTCACCGGCCAGATCCTCTGGAGCGGCTTCAAGACCGGCGTGGTCACCTACATCCGCCGGGAGCGCAAGATCGGCAAGAGCCGCTGGACGCTGAAAAAGAAGATCCGGCTGGTGGCCGACACGCTGTTCAGCTTCTCCACCCTGCCCATCACGATCGTGACGGGGCTTGGGTTTGTGTCGGTGATCGTCTCGGTCATCTGGGCCATCGACGCGCTGGTGTCCAAGCTCACCGGCCGCATTGACGTGACCGGCTGGACCATGATGTTTATCTTCCAGCTCCTCAGCTTCGGGGTGGTCATGATGACGCTGGGCCTTCTGGGCGCGTACCTGTGGCGCACCTTTGACGCCTCCCGCCGTCGCCCGCCCTATCTGGTGGAGATTGCCGACGGTCAGAAGGAAGAAAAGGAGAGACGCTTATGACTACACGCCACAGAAACGGCCTTTGCTGGCTGATTGGGATAGGGATGACGGCGGCGCTCTTTGCCTTTGTCTTTCTGGCGCTGGATCCAAAGTATGCGGTCAATGACGATTCGGGGATTCTGCGCCCCTTCATGGGCTATGAAACGGGCGAGCCGGCGCATTTTCATATCTACATCCACGGCCTGCTGGCCTGGCCGCTGCACTGGCTTGGCCTGGCCGCGCCGGGGGTGGCATGGTTTAGCTGGATGCAGCTTGGTTTTTTGTTTCTGGCTTCCGTGGTCTGCCAAAAGAGCATCCTGCAGGGCTTTCTGAAGAAGAACCGCCCGCTCTGGGCCGGCGCGCTGTTCGCATTGGCCTTCGGCTTCGCCTTCGTGCTTCCCTATGTCGCCCGCATCACCTTCACGCAGACGGCTGCGCTGCTGGGCGCGGCGGCGGCGGCGCAGATCCTCTCCATCGACGGGGCCGCCTCCAGAGGCGCCGTTTATCGCGGCATGGGGCTATCGCTTCTGCTGTGCGTGCTGGCCTATTCGCTGCGGCAGATTACGCTCCTCCCCATTTTGGCCTTTTGCGCGCTGGCGATGGGGTATGTGGCGCTTGGGCGGGACGGGCTTGGCGGGAAGCGGAGCCTTCGGCCCCTGCTCGCGGGCGCTTGCGCCTTTGCCGTGGTGCTGGGCTGCATGGCGGGGCTTCGGGAATGGGAAATCGAGGAAAACGGGGCGCGTGAATACCTGCGGTGGCAGTCGGCGACCGAGGAACTGATCGACCGCTACGACATCCGCGACATCCCCGAGGAGGAGCTCGCCCGTGTCGGCTGGAGCATGAATACGGCGACGATGGTCGCGTCGCAGTGGTTTTTTCTGGACGAGAGCATTTCCACGGAGGCCTTCGACGAGCTGACGGCCTATGTGCACGCCACGAGGGACGAATCCATCGGGACGCTCAGCCGGGAAGCCATGGAAGTCCTGGCGGCGTTCCCGGAGGAAAACCGCGCGTTCATGCCCGGCATATGGCTGGCGCTGGCGCTTCTGGTTCTGGCGGCGGCAGGCGCGGCGGGCCTGCCGGGAGGACGGCGGACGCTGCTGATGCTGGCGGGCATTGCGCTGCTGACGGGGGCCATGCTGTTTTATCTGGCGTTTGCCAAAGGCCGCATGCCGCTTCGCGCAGCGCTGATGGCGCTGCTTCCGGCGGCGGCGATGGTGTTTGCGCTGCTGCCCGAGGCGTTTTGCGCAAGGCGCGGCAGGATCATGATGGCGGTGGCCCTGGCGGCCTGCGTGGGGCTGTGCGCGTGGCAGGGGGCGTTGCAGATCCCCTCGCTCCTGCCCGACGAGGAGCGGGAGGCCGAGCTGGGCAACCCTGTCGAGGACCTTTTGGAATATGCGCTGTCGGATGAGAGCATGCTCATCATCCATGACAACATCCTCGCCGGCGATTTGCGGCTGTTCCCGGACACGTCGGAGGGAATCCCGCACAATGTGAGCTTCTGGGGCGGCTGGGGCCTTCGCAGCGGGGAGAGCATCCGCCAGTTCGCAAACTTCGGCATCGACCTGCTGCATTTCCCGCCCGAAACCTTCCTTCGCGACGACGTGCTGTTTGCGGCCACGGTCGTGGACCCGCCCCCGAAATTCATGCTCAACTACCTTCGCGAAAAGGTCGATCCCAATGTGGACTGTATGCTGTATGGCGAAAACGGATTTGTATACTTTTTCCAATTCTATATTCCGTAAAGCGGGAGGAGTTTTCTGATGCGTAACCGAAACCGCCGCCTGGCCTGGCTGATCGGGCTGCTGCTTACCGTGGGGCTGTTTTTGTTCATCGCGTTTTGTCTGGATTGGCGCTACAATCAAAATGACGACATCGGCATCCTTCGCTCTTTCATGGGCTATGAAACGGGCGAACCGGCCAATTTCCACATCTTCATTCACGGTCTGCTAGCCTGGCCCATGTACTGGCTTGCAAAGGCCTTTCCCACGGTGGCGTGGTTTTCTGTGGTGCAGATCGCGCTGCTGGCGCTGTCGTGCTGGATGTGCTTCAAAAGCGTCATCCAGTGCTTCGTCAACCGCGACAAGCCCCTGTGGATGGGCACGGTTGGCGCGCTGCTGCTGGCGGCGGTTTTCATGGAGCTGTGCACCCGGATCACCTTTACGCTGACCGCGGGGCTTCTGGGGGCGGCTGCGGTGCTGCAGGTGCTTTCAGCGGATGTTGAAAAAGGCAGCCCGCGGCAGACGGCGCTGAGCATTGTGGGAGCGCTCCCACCCGTTGCGTTCGCCTATGCGCTCAGGAAGGAGACGCTCTGGCCCATTTTGGGCTTTGTGGCGCTGGCGCTGCTTGTGAAATGGTTTTTGCAGGGCGATCAGGGCCAAAAGGAGCGGCGCAGGGCGATGCTGCTTTCGGCTTCGGCCTGCCTTGCGGTGATTGTTGCGCTGATGGGCTGGCGGGCGATTGAAATCCAAAATTGCGGCCAGGAGGATTATCTGGCCTGGCAGGACGCGCGTACGCGCCTGGTGGATTACTACGACCTTTCCAAGGTTCCTCCCGAGGTGTACGAGTCCGTCGGATGGACCGCGGGGACCATTGAACGCGCGTCCAACTTCTTTTTCCTGGATTCCGACATCACCACCGAGTCCATCGAAAGGTTGCTGGAGGCGCTGGAGGAAAGCGGCGGCGTGCCGGTGAGCTGGCAAAGCATCCGCGAGGCGCTGGATACGGCGGCGCATGGGAGCTTCGTCTTCCTGTGGGCTTTTGGGACCACGGCCGTGCTGTGGGTGCTGAGCCTGGCGGGCGCCTGCACCAAAAAGGGACGCCGGGCCGCGCTGCTTTCGCCGCTGCTGCTGGGCGCCGCGCTGCTGGTCGCGCTGACGGCCTATCTGACGCTGGAGGGACGCTTCCCCACCCGTGTGCTCTGGCTGGTCTTTCTTCCCTTCATGGCGCTGGTTGCGGGCATGCTGCCACTGTGCCTGCCCGACATCCCCTCGCGCAAGGCGCGTGCGGCTGTGGCCGCTGTGCTCTGCGGCGGAGCGCTGTGCGTCACCGGAATCATGCTTTATGAGGAGATCCCGGAGCTGATGCCCGATTACGAGGCCTGGGAGGCCATCGGCGATCCGGCGGCGACGCTGGACGAGTATGCGCTGGTGAACCCGGACATGCTGTTCATTCACGACATGACGCTGGCGGTGGACACGCGGCTCTTTCCCGATGTGAGCGAAGGGATTCCGCACAACGTGGTGTTCTGGGGCGGCTGGCCCCTGCGCTCGCCCGCGACGATTGAACAGTTCGCGGCCTTTGGCATCGACTTGCTCCATTTTGATCCCGCCGAGCTTCTGCGAAGCGACATCTGCATCGCCTCCGGCGTGGTGGACCCCCCGCCCACGCTGGTGATCGACTATCTGCGCGAGAAGGTGGACCCCGCCTGCGATTACATGATTTACAGCGAGGACGGCGGCGTATATTTCTTCCAATTCTATTGAGCCGTTCGGAGAGGGGCTGATTGGGTGACGATTCGGGAGCTTTTTGACCGCTCCGGCGTGTATCTGAGCTGTGAGGTGTTTCCGCCCAGGGTATTTGAAAAAGTGGAGGAGGCCAAGGCCGCGGTGGGCGAGATCTGCTCGCTGGCTCCAGCCTACGTCAGCGTGACCTGCGGCGCGGCGGGCAGCGGCCCGCAGTTCACGCGCGAGATCAGCGCCTTTGTGCAGGAGCGGGGCGTCACCGCGCTGTCGCATCTCACGTGCGTGGGCGATACGCGGGGAAAGGTGGACGCCGCGCTGGACGGCCTGGCGCAGTCGGGCATCCGAAACATCCTCGCCCTGCGCGGCGATCTCCCGGAGGGCATGGCGTTCCCGGGCGAGGAGCATTTCCGCTACGCCGCCGAGCTCATCGGAGCCATCAAGCGCCGCGGCGCCTTCTGCGTGGGAGCCGCCTGCTATCCCGAGGGCCATCCCGAGTCCCCGGACCGGGACCACGATCTTGACTACCTTCGCAGAAAGCAGGACGCGGGCGCCGATTTTCTCACCACGCAGATGGTCTTTGACAACGACATCCTCTACCGCTTTCTCTACCGCGCGCTGGCCCGGGGGATCGATATCCCCGTGACAGCCGGCATCATGCCCGTGGTCAACGCAAAGCAGATCAAGCGCATCGTGCGGCTGAGCAACGCGACGCTCCCCCAGCGCTTTCTGGCGATTCTGGACCGCTTCGCCGACGACCCGGACAGCATGGAGAAGGCGGGCATTGCCTACGCCACCGACCAGATCATCGATCTGGTCGCCAACGGCGTCAACCGCATCCACCTCTATACCATGAACCGGCCCCGGGTGGCGGCGGCGATTTTTGCCAACCTCGGCCCCATCCTGCGCCATGGATGCTAGGGAGCGCGCCGTGCGCTGCGCCGCCCGGTATCTGGGCGTACGCGGAGAGCCCAGGGGCGCCGCAAGGGCGGTGCTGGAGGCCGCCTACCCCATGGCGCTGGAGGCGGCGCAGCAGAAACACCTGATAAGGCGTACACCCGTGTGCGCAGCCGCCGGGAGGCTGCGAATTGCGGACGCGCTGGAAATCCCCTCGTTGGACCTGTGCCGCCTGTTTGACGGCGCAAAGGAGGGGCTGGCGCTGGTCATTACGCTGGGCGCCGCGCCGGACGTGCTGGTGAGGCGGCTGATGCTGACCGATCCCGCGCTGGGCGCCGCGGTGGGCGCCTGTGCCTCTGCGCTGGTGGACGAGGAGATCGACCGGCTGCTGGCGGCCCGATCCGGGGAGCTGGCGAAGGAAGGGATCCGGCTGTCGCCGCGCTTTAGCCCCGGCTACGGCGACGCGCCGCTGAGCTGTCAGGAGCCGTTGCTCAGGTGGCTGGAGGCGCGCAGGATCGGCGTATGTCTGACGGCCGGAGGCCTGATGCTGCCGGAAAAGAGTGTGACCGCCCTGGTCGCGCTGCTTCCAAAGGAGGACGGTATATGAGCGGAATCCGGGAGAAACTGGGCGTCTGCCTCCTGTATTTTGACGGGGGCATGGGAACGCTTTTGCAGAGCATGGGCCTGGCGGGCGGAGAGCGGCCGGAGCGGTGGAACCTTTTGCATCCCGAGCGGATCGAGCAGGTGCATCTTGGCTACCTTGACGCGGGGAGCGACATCATCACCACCAACACCTTCGGCGCGGCCCAGAGCCATCTGGGCGACGACGCAGCGGCGTGCATGCGCGCGGGCGTTCAAATCGCCCGGCGGGCGAGGGAGAAGGCGGGGCACGGATATGTCGCGGCAGACATGGGGCCGCTGGGCCGACTGCTCGCGCCCTATGGCGATCTGCCCTTTGAGGAGGCGGTGCGGCAGTTTCGGGAGGCGTTTTCCGCAGCGCTCTCGGAGGGTCCCGACCTGCTGCTCATCGAGACCATGACCGATCTGTTGGAGGTCAAGGCCTGCGTGCTGGGCGCTCAGGAGGCCATGGAGGCGTGCGGGACGGACCTGCCGCTGCTTGCCAGCCTGACCTTTGACGAAAAGGGGCGGCTGCTGACCGGCGCGGACATCCCCGGAACGGCGGCGATGCTCATGGGCCTGGGCGTCACGGGCATCGGGCTCAACTGCGGCCACGAGCCGGCTGCTCTGATGGACAACGTGCGGGCGCTGGCGGCCTGTTCGCCGTTGCCGCTCTTCGTTCAGCCAAACGCCAGCCTGCCGGTGGTTGAGGATGGAAAGACCGTCTTTCCGACCACCCCGGAGGACTTCGCGCGCGACATGGCGGCGATGGTACCTCTGGGCGCCTGCGCCCTGGGCGGCTGCTGCGGCACCACGCCCGAGCACATCGCCCGGCTGGTGGAGGCCACGCGCGGCCTCCCCGTTGTTTCACGTGAAACATCCCCGCGCTGTATCATCTCCGGCCGTACCCGCTCGCTTTCGCTGGACGCGGGTCCCGTCATCATCGGGGAGCGCCTGAATCCGACCGGGAAAAAGCGCATGAAGCAGGCGCTGCTTCAGGGGGATATGGACACCCTCCTGCGCGAGGCCGTGGCGCAGACCGACGCGGGCGCGCATGTGCTGGACGTCAATGTCGGGCTGCCGGAGATCGACGAACGGACCTGCCTGATGCAGGCGGTCCAGGCCGTGCAGAGTGTCTGCGACGTCCCGCTTCAGCTCGATACCGCCGACCCCGCCGCGCTGGATGCCGCCTTGCGCGTCTATGCGGGCAGGCCGCTCATCAACAGCGTCAGCGGCAAGCAGTCGGTGATGGACGCGGTGTTTCCCCTCGCCCGCCGCTATGGCGCCGCGCTGGTGGCGCTGACGCTGGACGAGGAGGGCATCCCCGAGACGGCTGAGGGCCGGCTGGCCATCGCAGGCCGCATCGTCCGCGAGGCCGGACGTCATGGCATCCGGCCCGGCGACCTGCTCTTTGACGCCCTCACCCTGACCGCCGCCACCGGCGCGGACGCGGCGCGGGTCACGCTGGAGACGGTGCGGGGCCTGCATCGCCTGGGCTATAAGACGGTGCTGGGGGTCAGCAACATCTCCTTCGGCCTTCCCAACCGCCCGGCGCTGACGGCCTCGTTCCTGTCCATGGCTCTTGCGGCCGGGCTGGACGCGGCCATTCTCAATCCGCTGGACCCCGCCGTCTCGGCGGCGTTCTGGGCGGGCAGCGCCCTGACGGGGCACGATGCCGGGATGGAGCGCTATCTGGCCGCCATGCGCCGTCTGCCGCCGCCCCAGGCGACAGGTCCGGCCGCCGCGCCCCTCGCCGCGGCGCCGATTCCGCAGGCAGAGGGAGATCCGCTGTCCGGCGCGATTCTCAGCGGCCTTGCCGCAGACGCCCGCCGCGCGGCCGAGAGCCGGATGGGCGGGGGCGCGGACCCGCTTTCGCTGATTGAGGAAAGCATCATGCCGGCGCTGA
Source organism: uncultured Eubacteriales bacterium (assembly GCA_958448555.1). GTDB lineage: Bacteria > Bacillota > Clostridia > Christensenellales > Aristaeellaceae > Limiplasma. The sequence continues at coordinate 52,402 of CAUDEL010000003.1, forward strand.
CGGAGGTGGGCTCGCGCTATGAGCGGGGCGAGATGTTCCTGCCCCAGCTGCTTCAAAGCGCCGCCGCGGCGCAGGCCGCCTTTGAGCCCATTCGCGCGGCCCTTCCCGCCCGGGAGGAAAGCGGGGCGGGGCGCGTGATTCTGGCCACCGTGCAGGGCGATGTGCACGACATCGGAAAGAACATCGTCAAGGTGCTTTTGCAAAACTACGGCTTTGCCGTGACCGACCTGGGGAAAGACGTGCCTCCGCAGCGCGTGCTGGAGGCCGTCCGCCGGACCGGCGCGCGGCTGGTCGGGCTCAGTGCGCTGATGACCACCACCGTGCCGGCCATGCGCCAGACCATCGCCCTTCTCAGGGAGGAGGCGCCCGAGGTCGCTGTGGTGGTGGGCGGCGCGGTGCTGACGCAGGCTTACGCCGACGCCATCGGCGCCGACGATTACGCCCCTGACGCGATGGCGACTGTGCGCGTGGCGCAGCGAAGGCTCGGCAGGCAAGTCTGAGATGAGAAAAAGGAGAGATGCTCTATGTCCCGGCAACGTACAGGCGCTTCCGGCCTGTGGCAGGTGGTCAAGTTTACCCTCTTTTCCGCCAGCGCCGGCATCATTCAGGTGGCGGTCTTTACGCTGATGGAGACGGTCTTTCATCTGCCCTACTGGCCCAGCTATCTGACGGCGCTGGTGCTCAGTGTTCTGTGGAACTTCACCTTCAACCGGCGCTACACCTTCCGAAGCGATGCGGGCGTGATGCGCAGCATGCTTCTGGTCGCCCTGTTCTACGCCGTGTTCACCCCGGCCTCGACCTGGTGGGGTCATGCCCTGACCACGGCGGGCTGGAACGATTTTCTGGTGCTGGCGGGGACCATGGTGGTCAATTTCGTAACCGAATTCCTCTACCAGCGCTTCGTGGTCTATCGAAACCGCATCGACACCAACGACGTGGCGCGCCGGGCGGGCGCTGGGGCGGAGGGCTGAGAGGTGACGGAGCCAAAACGCCTCGATTGGAAGCGCATGCTGTCCACCGCGCTGTTTTTGGTGCTGCTGGCGCTTCTGATCTGGTATGTCTATGAAAACCGGGCCGATATGGCAAAGCTGCTGGCGCTGAGCGCCGGCGACGTGGCGCTGCTTCTGGCGCTGGCGCTGGGCGGATGTGTGATGAACTGCGTCTATCACCGGCTGATCCTCTCCACCTATCACATCCCCCTGCGGGTAGTGGACTGGATGGGCGTGACCTTTGTGGCCAACGCCATGGCCTATGTGCTGCCCATGCGGGCGGACCTGGTGTTCAGCGCCGCGTATTACAAGCGGACCAAGGGCCTTGCCTACGTCAAGAGCGTGAGCATGGCGGCGGGAAACATCGTCTTTGGGGTGGTGTTCGCACTTTTGCAGATGTTTGCGTCCCTCGTGCTCACGGGACTGATCGAAAACGTCTGGTCCGGGACGCTGTGGCTTCTGTGGGGCGCCGCAACCCTGGCGGTGGGCGGCTTTATCGCCTTTTCCCTGCTGGTGCAAAACCGCAGGCTGCGCATTTTGGAGCGCGTGCGGGTGCTGGGCGACGTGGTGCGGGGCTTTAATGACCTGATCCGAAACCGCGGCCTCCTGTGGCGGCTGCTGGTATGCCTGATCGTCAACAACGCCGTTCAGCTATGCCTGTACATGGCCTGCTTCGCGGCGCTGGGGCTTTCGGTCACGCCCTATGAGGCACTGTTTTACAACAGCGTGAGCTGGATTGCCACCGTGGTGTCCATCGTGCCGGGCAACATCGGCATCAAGGAGGCGGTCATGGGCGTGGCCATGAGCCTGATGGGCGCGCTGTTTCAAAACGGCGTCGCGGTGTCGCTGCTGCAGCGGGTGGCGGTGATGATCGTCTATGTCGCGGCCGGCGCCGCCTTCGCCTGGCCGGTTTTCAGACGTTGGAACAGGGCGGAAAGGGAAGCCTGAGCGATGCGATAAAAAAAAGGGGCCGCCTTTTGAGAGGCGGCCTCCCAAGCTGCTGACAAAGTGCGGGGTGCAGGGGGATCATCAGTTGCTCAATCATTCGCGCTTCCCTGACGGTCGCGCTCATGGTTTCGCTGCCCCGCTGCGGGTCGCTTTGCCACCTTCGGTGGCAACAGCCCACAGGGCTGACGCTTCCCTGCGCGCCTGCCGGGGTTTGGGGCAGAGCCCCAAAGCCTTATGCCGCAGCATTTTTCCCGAGCGTTGCGAGCGCCCGAAGGGCGCAAGAAACGCGGCTCTCCCCAAAATCAGGGGTTTTTCAACGGTCTGAGGGGCCGCCTTTTGCGAGGCGGCCCCGTTTTTATGGTGTTATTTCCGCGCAGGAACGATCTCCAGCCAGTACCCGTCCGGGTCCTTGATAAAGTAGATGCCCATTGCGGGGTTTTCGTAGCAGATGCAGCCCATCTTCTCGTGCAGGGCATGGGCGGCCTCCATGTCGTCGGTACGGAAGGCCAGATGAAACTCCTCGTCGCCCAGGTTGTAGGGCTTGTCGCGGTCGCGCAGCCAGGTCAGCTCCAGCTCGAAGCCCTCCGTGTCGTCGGCGAGATAGACGATGGTAAACTCAGGCTTTTCCTTGCGCCTCACCTCATGCAGCCCCAGCGCCTCCCGGTAGAAGGCCAGCGAGCGGTCCAGGTCCGCGACGTTGTAGTTCTCGTGAATCATGGTGAACATAGCGGCTCTCTCCTTTGCTATTCGAGATTGACGGGCAGGTCGGTATCGGCGAAGGGATCGTCGCCTCCGGGGATCTGCGGCTCCACGCGCCGCGCCGGGGCGATGGGCAACTCACCGAAATCCTTGGGCGGCTCGATGATGTGGATATCCAGCATGCTGTCGGCAAAGGTCAGGTTCGCCACCACGCCGGGCTTGGTCAGCGCCAGCACCTCGGTGTTGGCGGTGCGGGCCCGCCTCGCAAAGTCGATGGCGACCTCGGGCCGGTCCTGCCAGTGCATGGGGATAAAGACGCGCGGCTTCAGGGTCAGGATAAAGTGATTGGCGCCCGCATCATACATCAGCCCCTGACGGGGATCGACGGGGAACATGCACACGTCGATGCGTTCGCCCTTGATGGGCTCAATCGCCTCATAGTAGGCGTTTTCGGCCGCCTCGATCTCCCGAAGCGTGCTTTCCTGCCGCCAGTGCCAGAGGTTGAGATCCCCCGCGTGGAAGATGTTCATGCCGTAGGCCTGCACGAGAAAGGCCACACCGAGGTCGGTGCTCTGGAAGGCCTTGACGCTTACGTCGGGAGAGAGCTCCTTTTCCTGCAGGGGGGCCAGGCGCTTGCCCCGGGTGCCGACGGGCATGTCGCTGGAGACGATGTAGGAGACGGGCAGCCCCTGGGATTCCCAGGTGTAGACCACGGGATCGAGATGATCCGGATGGGCATGGCTGATGAAAACGTAGATCTTTTCAAAAGCCTGGAGGAACTGGGGCGTGATGCGGCCGACCTGCGAAAGCGAGCGTCCCTCGCCCTCCCAGTAGTCGAACACCAGCAACGTCCCGCCCACCTGAACGGAAAACCCGCTGTGATAGTGGTAGATGATCTTCAGCTGCCTGTCCATAGAAAAAGACGCCTCCCAAGAAATGATCGTAAACTGCAACATACGCACTTCCCCTGCCCAGGCGGGAAGGATATATTACAAAATGATGACTCATTCAAAGGCGGCGTCAAACGATAAAAAGCCCAAATAATCAGGCATCCGGCAATAAAGGCTTAAAAAATACTGTCCAAGTATATCATAGCATGTAACAAAAGTCAACGGTTCTTTACATAGTCGAAATGTTTGTGGAATACTCCCAAAACATCAGCGTAAATACGTACAGCCTGAGGCCGCGCGATGACGGCCTCAGACTGCCGGCGAATTGTATGGGCCGTCCCGCCTTATTCGCAGGAGGAGCGGGAGCCCTGGATGTGCCAGATGGTGTCGTTGTACTGGCGGATGGTGCGGTCGGAGCTGAAGAAGCCGGACTTGGCGGTATTGACGATGGCCATGCGCAGCCACTTGTCCCGGTTCTGATAATCCTCCATCATGCGGCGGTTGGCCATGGAGTAGCTTCCGAAATCCTTGAGCACGAAGTAGCTGTCCGGCATGCCGCCGTATTCGCCCACCAGCAGGGTATGGTAGAGGTCCTGCATGGCCAGGGGCTCGTTGGGAAACAGCGTTCCGTCCAGCCACTGGCTCATGGCCTTGCGGATCTCATGATTGGTCTCAAAGATGCTCATGGGGTTATAGGTCCGCTCGCGGTACATGCCCTCGACAGTATCGGCCCGCATGCCGAAGATGTAGATGTTGTCGATGCCGACCTGCTCGTAGATCTCCACGTTCGCGCCGTCCATGGTGCCAAGCGTCACGGCGCCGTTCATCATGAACTTCATGTTGCCGGTACCGCTGGCCTCCTTGCCGGCGGTGGAGAGCTGCTGGCTGATCTCGCTGGCGGGGATGAGGATCTCCGCGGTGGAAACGTCGTAGTTTTCGATGTAGACAATCTTTATCATCTGACGTGCGCGGGGATGCTTGTCGATCAGGTCCGCCAGGGCGTTGATGTAGCGGATGGTCTGCTTGGCGCGCATATAGCCGGGCGCGGCCTTGGCCCCGAAGAGGAAGAGGCGCGGCGGCATGGTGAAGTTGGGATCGTCCACGATGCGGTTATAGAGCACCTGAATATGCAGGGCGTTGAGCATCTGGCGCTTGTACTCATGCAGGCGCTTGGCCTGGGTATCGAAGACAAAGCTGGTGTCGATGTCGATGCCCTGCCGCGCCTTGACAAGCTTTTGCAGGCGCTGCTTGTTGATCTGTTTGACGGCGGCGAACTTCTCGCGGAAGGCGGGATCGTCGGCAAAGGGGAGAAGATCGGAGAGCTTGGAGGCGTCGGCCACAAAGCCGGGGCCGATGGCGTCCTTGAGCAGGGCGGTCAGCGCGGGGTTGGCCTCCACCAGCCAGCGGCGGTGGGTGATACCGTTGGTGATGGCGGAGAACTTGGATTTGTTGAGTAGCCAGTAGTCATGGAACAGGCTGTCCTGAAGGATCTTGCCGTGGAGCTGGCTCACGCCGTTGACGCTGAAGGAGATGGCCACGCACAGGTTGGCCATGTGCACCTGGCCGTAGGCGATGATCGCCATATGGCCGATGCGCTCCCACTGGTCGGGATAGCTGGTGAACAGCTCGGCGCACAGGCGGCGGTTGAGCTCCTCCAGGATCATGTAGATGCGCGGAAGCGTCTGCTTCATCATGTCCACCGGCCAGCGCTCCAGCGCCTCAGACATGACGGTATGGTTGGTATAGGCCATGCAGCGGTAGGTGATGCGCTGGGCCATTTCCCAGGAGAGCCCCTCCTGATCGACCAGGATGCGGATCAATTCGGGGATGGCAAGGCCCGGGTGGGTATCGTTGATGTGGAAGACGCACTTGTCCGGCAGCATGTCAAAGTTGTTGCCGAAGTGCTTCTTGAAGTTCTTCACGGCATATTGCAGCGTGGCGCTGGTGAAGAAATAATGCTGCTTGAGGCGCAGCATCTTGCCCTCATAGTGCTTATCCTCGGGGTAGAGGACCTTGGAGATGACCTCGGCCATCTGCATTTCCTCCATGGCCTTGAGGTACTCGCCCTCTCCGAAATGGGTCAGGTCCAGATTGACACGGCTGCGCGCCGACCAGGTGCGAAGCGTATTGACGCAGTTGTTGTTGTAGCCCACGACGGGCATATCGTAGGGAACGGCGTCGATCTGGTAGGTATCCACCAGCTTGAAAATCCGCCGCCCGTTCTCCTCGACCTCCTCCACGTGGCCGTTGAACTCCACGGTGCAGGTATCCTCGGTCCGGGGAACCTCCCAGACGTTGCCGTTTTGCAGCCAGTTGTCGGGCAATTCCACCTGCTGGCCCTCCACCAGCTTCTGGCGGAACAGCCCGTACTCGTAGCGGATCGTGCAGCCCATGGCGGGGATGTTGAGGCTGGACAGGCTGTCCAGGAAGCAGGCAGCCAGCCGGCCCAGGCCGCCGTTGCCAAGCGCGGGCTCGGGCTCCTCGGGCAAAATGGACTGGAGGTCGATTCCCAGATCCTTCAGGGCGGCGGCATAGTTCTCCTGGGAACAGAGGTTGATGAGGTTGCAGTTGAGAGAACGCCCGGTCAAAAACTCAACCGAGAGATAGTACAGGCGCTTGCGCTTGGCATCGCGCTGCTGCTTGGAGATCATCCATTTCTGCATGATCTGGTCGCGCACGGTGGAAGCGACGGCCTTGTAGAGCTGCTGCGGAGTGGCTTCCTGGACGGTAACGCCGTTATAGCGCTGCAGCTTTCCAATGATGCTCTGCTTGATGGATTCCACATCGAACGTGGTCGTGGGCATAAGGCTCCTCCTTGATAATGGAAGTATTTGAGGATAACGACGGTATTATACCATGAAGAAAGGCCCAAGGGCAAATGATTTATCCAAAAAGCGGAAACGGGCGGGCGGGGGCATGGTTTCACGTGAAACATTTGCATTTGCCCCGCGCTTACGGTACAATAGCGCATAAGATGGATAAACAAAGGAAAGGAGCGATGAGCATGCGCTTTACCCCCGCGCAGGACGCCGCCATACGCGCCAAGAACCGCGAGCTGCTGGTTTCGGCCGCGGCGGGCAGCGGAAAGACCGCCGTGCTGGTGGAGCGGATCGTGCGCCTGATCGTGGAAGAAGGCCTGAGCATCGACCGCATGCTCATCGTCACCTTTACGCGCGCCGCGGCGGGCGAAATGCGCGAACGGCTGGAGACACGGCTGAGCGAGGCGGAAAATGCGAGCCTGAGCCGTCAGGCGGACCTGGTCGCCGCGGCGCAGATCTCCACCATCCATAGCTATTGCCAGCAGGTGGTCCGGCAGAACTTCCAGCGTTGCGGGGTGGACCCGCAGTTCATGCTGGCGGACGAGCGCACGCGCGCCGCCTTTTACCGCCAGAGCATGGAGGAAACGCTGGACTGGCTCTACGAGGAGGCGGGCGGGGACGGGGACCTCCGAGCGCTCGCCCGCAAATTCAGCGAGCGCGAGATCGCCCTGATGACCGACGCGCTCTACCGCTTTCTCATGTCCCGGCCCGATCCCATGCAGTGGCTGGATCAAAGCGCGCTGCACGAATGGAACGAGGCGGGCATGGATGCCGAGCCGCTGGCGCACGCCTTCTGCCAGGAGGCGGCCCTCATTTTGGAGGGGATGGATTCGCTGTGGGCCGAGGCAGACGCGATGCGGGCCGACCCGGCCTTTCCGCCGCCGTACATTGCCACCCTGCAAAGCGACCGCGCGGCGCTGGATGGCCTGCGGACGGCGTGCGAAAAGGGCCTGAGCGCTCTGTGCCGGGAGCTTTCGGGGCTCAGGTTCGTCACCCTGGCTCGCTTTAGGCCCGTCACCGGCGACGAGCAGCGCGCTGCGGAGGGGTACAAGGCCCTGCGCGCCCGGATCAAGGATATGGCGGACGAGATGAAAAAGCTGCTTCCGGAGGATTTTTCCCGCGGCGTGGCGGACATGGAGGCGATGGTTCCCGCAACGCGCGGGCTGGCCAGGCTGGTGAAGCATTTTCACGAAGGCTTCATGGGCCTCAAGCTCAGCGAGGCGTGCATCGATTTCGGGGATCTCGAGCACATGACGCTGTCCGTCCTGAGCGACGAGGGCCTGCGGGCGGAGCAGGCCGGGCGTTTCGATGCGGTCTTTGTGGACGAGTATCAGGACGTGAGCGCCCTGCAGGAGGCCATCCTCAACGCGCTCAAGCGCGGCGCGGATGACCCGAGGCCCCAGTACTACTTTTATGTGGGCGACGTCAAACAGAGCATCTACCGCTTCCGCCTGGCCGAGCCCGGGCTGTTTCTGGGGAAGCTGGCGCAGTTTTCGCCGGAGGCCGACGCACCGTTTCGCCGGATTATTCTCAATCGGAACTTCCGTAGCCGCGTCCGGGTTCTTGATGCCGTTAACCGCGTGTTCGAACACGTCATGGATCGCCGCGTCACCGAGATTGATTACGACAGCGACGCGCGGCTTTACCCCGGCGCTGCGTCCCGGGGGGACGCGCCGGCGGAGCTGCATGTGCTGAGCACCCAGGGCCGGCGTCCGCAGGAGATGGTGCTGGCGGAGGCCGAGTTGATCGCCCGCGACATCCTCGCAACGGTGGGCCGGCCCGTCACGGACGCGGAGGGGCAGCCGGGGGCGCCGCTGCACTACCGGGACATCGCCATCCTTTTGCCCGTGGGAAAGAATGTGGCCGACAAGGTGGAGCTGGTGCTCGGCCGCATGGGGGTGCCCGTGTACTGCGAAGGCGGCGGCGACCCCATGCGCTCGGACGAGGTGAGGCAGATGATCCAGCATTTGACGCTGCTGGACAATCTGGCCAACGACGTGGCGCTGCTCAGCGAGCTGAGGAGCCCGCTGTTTGAGATGGCCGAGCGCGAGCTGGCGCAGATCCGCCTGCTGCGCCCCGAGCGTGAGGCCAGCTTTCTTGGCGCCCTGCAGGCGGCGGCCAGGGAGGGCGCGGAACCGCTGGCCTCCCGCTGCCGGGCGGTATTGGACACGCTGGAGAATGAGCGCTTCTGCGTGCGCAGCATGCCGCTGGCCCAGTACCTTTGGAGTTTTCTCAACCGCAGCGGCCTGTATGCGCACTACGGCGCCCAGCCCGGCGGAAAGCTTCGCCAGGCTAACCTGCGCATGCTCTGCCATCGGGCCGACGCCTATGAACAGAGCCACACGGATGGACTGGCGGGGTTTGTGGAGACGCTTCGATCCGAGGAGGGAGGCGCGGGCGAGCAGAGCCCGGCGGTGCTGAACCCCTGGGAGGATGTGGTGCGCGTAATGACCATTCATAAATCCAAGGGGCTGGAGTTTCCCACGGTCTATGTGATGGGGCTGGGCGGCGCGCTGCTTCGCCGGAGCCAGACCCGGTCCGTGAGCATCCACGGAGAGATCGGCTTTGGTCTGGGGTATGTGAACGAAACGGCGCGGACCCGGCGGCCGACGCTTCTGCAGGGCGCGGTTTCCCTCAGGGAGCGCAGCGCCGAGCGCGCCGAGCGGGCGCGCGTGCTCTACGTGGCCATGACCCGCGCCAAGGCGCGATTGGTGCTGGTGGGGAGCATGAAGAACCCGGACCCCGGCGCGGCGGGCCGCTCTGGCGGCGTCTATGGCGTGCGGGAGGCCAAAAGCATGCTGGAATGGCTCCTGCAATGCGTCCGGCCCTGCGATGCCGTGACGGTGGAAAAGGCGGAACTTTCCACAGGCGACATGAGGGAAACCGTCCCGGAGGCGAAGTTCCCCACAGATTCCACAAGTTTTCCACAAAAAAGTGCCCCGTGGCGCGTCGTTTTCCACATGGAGTCAGTCATTACAAAGGATTCGGCGCATCAGGACCGGCCGATGGCCATTCCCCTCCCCGAGATGACCGGCCCGGTCCCGCCGGTTTCTTTGCCTCGGCCGGGCGTCATGGACTGGGCGGCGGTTCCCGGGGAGAAACAGCCCGCCGCGTACCCGCTCAAGCTGGGCGTAACGGCGCTGTGCCGCGCGATGGATGGGGCGCAATCGCTGAGCGAGGCCGCCGAAGAGGAGGAGGAACAGCTCAAGCGCATCCCCTATGACGGTCCCCGGCCGCGGCTTTTGTCCTCCCTTCCGGCGATGCCCGCCTTTCTGGAGCCGCCGGCCCAGGAGCTGGGGCTGCTGCGCGGCGTGCAGACGCACCGCCTGCTGGGGCTTGCGGACCTCGGGGGCGCCAGGGCGGCCCGGGGGGACGAAAAAAAGATTCTTTTCCATTTAAAAGGGGAGCTGTCCCGCCTGGTGGACAAGCGGGTGATGACGGCCGCCGAGGCGGCCCTGGCCGACGCGGGGATGGCCGCCCGGTTCCTGTCGGGGGAACTGGGGCAGAGGATGCTCGCCTGCGAGACGGTGCGGCGGGAGTGGAGCTTCAACCTGCGCGTCACACAGCCGTTCCCCACGCTGCTCCAGGGCGTGATCGACCTGTGCTTCCTGGAGGACGGCGCCTGGGTGCTGGTGGATTTCAAAACCGACCGCGTGCGAAGCGGCGAGGAGCTGTGGAGGCGGTACGGCCGTCAGCTTTCGATCTACCGGCAGGCGCTGCTGGAAGGAACCCCGTGGCCCGTCCGGGAATGGGCGCTGTATTCGCTGCGGCTGGGAAAAGCGTTCTCCAAATATGACGAAGAAGCGCAAAAATATGACAGAAATATTTCAAAATCGAGGGAACAAAAGGGATAAACGAATCGTTATTTCTATGCGAAAGGGAATATTCGGGGTTGATTTTCCTGTATTTTCCCTGTACAATAGGCATGGTGGCGGGAATGTACCGCCCCGCTGTATAGACGTAAGAGGTTTGTAACATTTCCTTTTCGACTTCCCATTAGGAAACGGAGTGTTGATTGTGAGAGATCCCCATGCCACGGACAGGAGCCGCCAGGGGCGGCTGAAGCGGGCGGCTGTTGCGGCGCTGCTGCTTGCCGCCTGCGTGGTTCTCAGCGCCTGCTATATGGAGCCCGACCGCGTTGTGGACAGCAACAACGGCCTGACGGTAGGAGACGGCGGGCAGACGTTTGATACCGTCGTGACGCCCACGCCCAGCGTGACGCCCACGCCGACCCCTGCCCCCACCAGCAATGAGGTGGATTGGAGCGCATGGGATTTCGGCAATGACACCGCCACCAATCCGCCCAGCAACGTAAGTCCCACCAGCGGAGTCATCAGCGGCGCGACCAGCGCGCCGCAGATCGGCACGGCGACCCTGCCGCCCACGACCCCGCCCACCCAAGCGCCCAGCACCACCGCGACGCCTTCCACGACCTCGTCCTCCAGCAGCACCCTGAAGGTCGGCTCCACGGGCAGCGACGTCAGGCGGCTCCAGCAGCGGCTCAAGGACCTGGGCTATCTCACCGGCAGCGTGGACGGTGACTTCGGCGCGGCCACGGAGCAGGCCGTGCGCGACTTCCAGGCCGCCAACGGCCTGACCGTGGACGGAAAGGCCGGAACCCGCACGATTGAGAAGCTCTATTCCAGCAGCGCCAAGAAAAAGACCGCTACCACCACGACGGCCGCGCCCTCCAGCAGCTCGGGCAGCAGTTCAAGCAGCTCCTCCAGCTCCAGCGCCACCAGCTCCTCCTATACCAACGGCAAGACCGACATCTATCTGGAGCTGGGCGACACCGGCAGCCAGGTCAAGATCCTGCAAAACCGCCTGATCGTGCTGGGCTACCTCAGCGGAACCGCGGACGGCGAATTCGCTGAAACCACCCAGGCGGCCGTCATCGCCTTCCAGGAGCGCAACTCCATCTATGCCGACGGCATCGCCGGACCCACGACGCTGACCAAGCTGTATTCCTCCTCCGCCAAGAAGGCCTCCAGCGTGGTAGGCCATCTGGGCTCGCTGCGGGAGGGCGCCACGGGCAGCGCGGTGCGTTCGCTGCAGCAAAACCTCAAGACGCTGGGCTATTATACCGGCAGCGTGGACGGTGACTACGGCACCGGCACGACCGCCGCGGTCACCGCCTTCCAGCAGTCCGCCGGCCTCAAGGCGGACGGCATCGCAGGCAAGGCCACGCTCAACGCCATCTATTCCGCCCTCAACGGCGGCTCCTCCGGCGGCTCGTCCTCCGGCAGCAGCTCCAGCCCCGCCAACTATGGCAAGACCGCTTCCTCCAACGGCTATACCACCATCACCACCGGCTCCAGCTCGACCAACGTGACGGCGCTGCAAAGCGCGCTCCAGGCGACGGGCTATTACAGCGGCAGCGTGGACGGAAGCTACGGAAGCGGCACCGAGGCGGCGGTGGAGGCGTATCAGCGGGCGGCGGGCCTGCGCGTCACCGGCATGGCCGGTCCCACCACCCAGCGCCTGCTCTACGGCGGTACGTCCGAGAGCGGAAGCTATTCCAAGCTCCGGGTCGGCTCCACGGGCAGCGCGGTCAAGCGCCTGCAATACGCCCTCTATGAGCTCAAGTACTACGATGGCGACATCTCAGGTACCTTCGATACCGTGACGGAAAACGCGGTCATGCTCTTCCAGGAGCTCAACGGCCTGGAGATTGACGGCGTGGCCGGCCAGCAGACGCAGCAGAAGCTGTTCTCCAGCAACGCCGTGCCTTGCAGCATCTGACAATTTCATCCCAAGGGTCCGCCGCTTCCGCCCACTTCGGGCGCAGGGGCGGACCCTTTTGTATGAAGAAGCTGTAAACTTTGCGGCACGGCCGCCTTTGGGGCCGCGCCTGTTTTGACGCGCCGGAAAGCGTGTGCTATAATGCATGCTGTATCCCTATGCTTGACGGAGGAAGCAACATGTTTGGAAAGATGATGAACCGCTATTACTACGGAAAAAGCGGCAAGGGCGACTATACCAAGGAGGATCTCCCCCAGACGCGCTGGCAGCTGTTTTGGGAGATGCTGCGCGTGCGCCTCTCCGGGCTTATCCGCCTCAACCTGATGTATGCGGTGGCGTGGCTGCCGGCGATCATCGTGATCGGACGCGGGCTGCTTTTGTGGTACGCGGGCCTTGCCAATGTCGCCGACGCGCAGGCGCAGGTCGCCGCCGGCGAGATGAGCGCGGAGGCGCTGGCGGAGATGACGCTGAGCTATACCCAGGCCGTCGGCGCCGTGGCGATGCAGACGTTTTTGCTGCTGGTCCCCTGCATCGCGCTCACCGGGCCCTTTACTGCGGGCGTGGCGTATGTGACGCGCAACTGGGCGCGCGATGAGCATGCCTTCATCTGGTCGGACTTCATCGACGCGGTCAAGGGCAACTGGAAGTACGGCCTGCTCACAGGCGTGATTACCGGCTTCATGCCGCTGCTTTTGTACGTGTGCGTCACGTTTTACGGCGAGATGGCGGGAAGCAATCCGCTGTTCATGATCCCGCAGGTCATCTGCATCGTGGTGGGCGTGATGTGGATGTGCTCGCTGATGTACATGTACCCGCAGATCGTCACCTACCGCCTCAATTACCGAAACCTGGTGCGCAACAGCCTGATGATGACCATGGGCCGCCTGCCCATGACGGTGGGGCTCAAGCTCCTCTCCCTCGTGCCCTGGATGATCGCCGCGCTGGTCGCGCTCTTTACCCCCTATCTGCAATACGCGCTGCTGGGGTTGGGAATCTATTACATCGTCATCGGCTTCGCGCTTAGCCGCTTCGTGGGCGCCAGCTACGCCAACGCCGTCTTTGACCGCTATATCAACCCCAACATCGAGGGTGCTCAGATCGGCCGCGGCCTCTATCACGCCGAGGATGACGAGGACGAGGAAGACGACGCCCCCGCCGGCGAATGAGGAGCGCGCCTTTGTCACAACCTACCCGGGAAAGGGAGGGAAGGACATGGGCAAAAAGGACGAGCTGATTACGGGCGCCATTCGGCGCGAGGCGCTGACCCGGCTGAGCCGGGAGGAACGCATGAAGTATGAGCTGGCGCGTGAGCTGGGCCTGCTGGAGCGCGTGCGCGAGGTCGGCTGGGCGGGCCTGAGCGCCAAGGAGACGGGCCGCATCGGCGGGCTGATCGGCCAGAGCCATAGACGAAAGCCGTAAAGGAGCGACACACAAGCATGTACACCGCATTTGCATCCGTATACGACAAGCTCATGGCCGATGTGGATTATCCGGCCTGGGCGCGATTCTATCACGAGCTGATGGAGCGTTATGGCATCCCGCGCGGGAAGGTATGCGAATGTGCGTGCGGTACGGGAAGCATCACCATCGCCCTGAGCAAGATGGGCTATCAGATGACGGGCGTGGACATCTCGCCGGACATGCTCTTTGAGGCGTCGCAGAAGGCGCGGCGCACCGGGGCGATGATTCCCTTTGTCAAACAGGACATGCGAAGGCTGCATCTGCATCGGTCGATGGATGCGGTGCTGTGCACCAATGACGGCCTCAATTACCTCAGGGACGCCAGCGAACTGACGGACTTTTTCAGGGCGGCGTTCCTGAGCGTGCGGGAGGGCGGCGCGCTGTTTGTGGACCTGAGCACGCCCTACAAGCTCGAGCATGTGCTGGGCAACCACTTCATCGGCGACGAGACCCCCGAGATCGCCTACCTCTGGCAAAACCGCTTCAACCGTGCCCAGGGGTATGTGGACCTGAGCCTGGCCATCTTCGTGCGGCAACAGGACGAGACGTACCTGCGCATCGGGGAGCAGCAGCGCCAGTACGCGCACAGCGCGCAGCTTCTCAGCGAGCTCATGGAGGCGGTGGGCTTCACCGACATCAGGATCTTCGGCGACAAAAAGCTCGCGCCGCCGGAGGCCCATTGCGTGCGCTGGTTCATGGCCGCGCGCAGGCCGCTGACCGAGGAGGCGCCGCCCTCCGTAGGCGAGCGGATGACCGAGCTGCCCGAAGCATGACGGAAACACGGGAGAAGGAAATGAACATGGAACAAAAGGATGAACTGCTGCATATCACCCTCATGGACGGCATGGTCAGGGGCCTGCTGCTCACCGCCACGCGCACCGTGGCCGAGGCGGCCGCCATCCATCTGACCAGCCCCGTGGCCACCGCGGCGCTGGGCCGCGCGCTGATGGGTACGGCCATGATGGGCGCGATGCTCAAGGATGACCAGGCCAGCGTCACCGTCACCTTCGACGGCGGCGGCCCGCTGGGCCGCATCGTCTGCGTGGCGGACCGCGAAAGCGTGCGGGGCTGTGTGGACGTCCCCCACCTGGAAATGCCGCTCAAGCCCAACGGAAAGCTGGACGTGGGCCGCGCCGTGGGGCATGAGGGACGCATGAGCGTGGTGCGCGATATGGGCATGAAAAGCCCCTATGTGGGACAGGTGCCGCTGGTGTCGGGCGAAATCGCCGAGGACTTTGCCAACTACTACGTCGTCAGCGAGCAGACGCCCACGCTGCAGAGCCTGGGCGTGCTGGTCAGCGGCGAGGTGGTGCTCTCGGCGGGTGGCGTTCTTTTGCAGCCCCTGCCGGGCTGCCCGGAGGAGATCATCAGCCAGCTTGAGCTGCGCAGCCCCATGATGGCCGACGTGAGCCGGGAATTGTGCCACGAGCCCATGGAGGGGCTCATGGCCAAGTGGTTTGACGGCCTGAGGCCGGTCGTCATCGCCCGCTCGCCGGTCAGCTACCGCTGCCCCTGCTCGCGCAGGCGCATGGAAAAGGCCCTGATCGCGCTGGGCCGGGAGGAGCTGGGCCGCATGATCCAGGAGGAAAAGGACGGCGCGGAGCTGACGTGCCACTTCTGCAAAAAGACGGAGCGGTTTACCCAGCAGGACCTGCTGCGCCTGCTCAATCATGCGCAGGCGTAAGCCTTCGGCTTGCCCCCGGGCGGGGGCGGAGAGGAAGCTATGACCACCATCCAGATGGATTCGTTTCAGCGCCCGGCGCCTTACTGGCTGCGGCGGGCCGAAAAGTGCAAGCAGGCAGGCGATTTGCGCCGCGCGGCGGTGCTGGAGCGCCATGCCGCCCGAACCGATCCCGGCTATGCGGCGGGACCGGCCAGCTATGCGCTGACCCTGCGTCAGCTGCACTGCTATGAGGCGAGCAACCGCGAGGCGTTTGCCGCCCTGGCGTATGATCCCACGCGCGTATCGCTCTATGGCCTCATCGGCCAAAACATGATCGCGCTGGGACGGCGGCAGGAGGGGCTGGACGCTTTTTCGCTTTATTTCAACGCGCCCGACGATGCCCCGGACGTGCCCGCGCCCTGGGACGGGGATGTGTATGAGATGGAGGAGGCCTACTGGGAGCTGCCCGTGAAGCGGCGCGCCCGGCTGAAGGGCCTGATGCACATCATTCTCTCGCGCATGGCCCGGGGCGATATGGGGGGCGCCGCGCATGCGCTCCGCCGTGCCCGCCGGGCGCCCTTTCAAGGGCCCTACGCCCGGCGTGACGAGCTGACCGCCCTGTGGTACGAGCGGGCCGGCCGTCCGCAGGAAGCGCTGGCCTATGTGCGGCGCGCCCTGCGTCTGCGGCCACGCGATGCGCAGTTGGCCGCTTCGGCGGCCTGTCTGCTTGCGCGGCTTGGCAAAGGCGGGGAAGCCGCCTCGGCGCTGGCCCGTGCGGCGGTGTGCGCCGCCTCGCCGGCCGATGAGCTTCTGGTCTGCCTGGCTTCGGAGCAGCTCGGGGCGCACGAGGCCGCGCACGCGATGCTCTCGCGCAGCCTGAGGCGGCGCGCGGACCGTTACCCGGTGCTGTTTGATCTGGCGGTATGCCTGCTCAAGCTGGGCAGGCTCAGCGAGGCGGGGCGCTATATCCACCTTTGCCGCGAGCTGGACCCCGACGACGTGCCCGGAGAGGTGCTTTTCAACCGCGTGATGGACATGGAAGCCCGGGTCCTGACGCCCCGGCAGGTAAAGGCCGAGGCCGCGGGCATCTCCTATTACGGCTCGCTGAACGAAAGCGAGCTGGACCAGTGCCTCAGGCCCGTGACGCAGGCCGTCAGCGAGGGTGCGGAGGCGCTTGCCGCCGCGGTGACGGAGGATGCGAAGCTGCGCGCGCGCTTTCTTTACATGCTTTCCTTGCCCGCGGAATGGCCGGCCCACCTTTTGCCGTCCGTGTGCGCCGCCATGCCGCCCAGGGAGGCGCAGCGGCTGCTGCGCGAGGTGCTTTTGACCGATTCGCGTGGATCGCTTGTCAAGCGGGTCGCCATGGCGATGCTCGTCTCTACCGGCGCGTCAGCCCCCTATGCCGTATGGCAGGACGGGCGGCTGGGCTATGTGGATCCCACCCAGCCCCCGCCGCCGGTGGCCAGCTTTTATCAGCGGATGCTCACCCGCGCCGTCAACCGCGGCGCTGACCTGGCGGAGAGCGAAGGCTTCATCCCCTGGGCGCTCAAGCGAATCCGGCGCATGAGCGAGGCGGGACGCAGGCGGCTGATTGCGGACCGCGGCCGCCTCTGGCCGCTGGCCATGAGCATCGCGTACCGAAGCGAAAGAAATCTTGCGCCCCAGCGCGTGGATGCGGCCCGGTTGAGCGGGACTGTCCGGCGAGAACTGAATGACGCGCTGAGGATTCTGCGAGCGCTTGGAGGAGGAAAACAGAAATGAACATCATTGACTTTGACGCCAGGTTCACCGAGGTCCTCAACCGGTGGATCGAGGATAACCGCGGCCGTTTCCGCAGGCCCGAGGACATGGAGGATGAGGTGCCAGACGTCTACCTGCGCTGGCTCAACACCCCCGCGGACTGGCTGGAGGGCTGCGCGCCGGGGAGCTATTTCGAGCGCTTCTCAGACAGCGCGGAGCTGTGTAAGCTGATGTGTGAATATATTAAAGAAGGTGTGCCGGTTCCCGATCCGCTGCTGGACCGGCTGGCGGAGCTGGGGGATGAGGCGGCGCTGCTTTCGCTCGCCAAGGACAAAAGCCTCCCGTGCGAGGCGCGCATGAACGCCATCGAGCTCCTTCGGCAGATCGAGAGTACCCTGCCCATGGTGGACTTCATCCGCTGGCAGGTGGAGCGGGACGATGAGGACGACATCCTGGACAATGCCCTGGAAAGCCTGCGCCAGATGGGCGAGGGGGTGCGCGCGCCCGCCAAGGTGGCCTTCCTGGCCGCCGGGCCGGAGGGCAAGGAAGCGCTTTTGGACGTGCTGGCCGACTATCCCGGGGACGAGGACGTGTTCCGCTTCGCGCTGGAGCAGTTCAAAACCACCCGGGACAAGCGTGCCCTCTACGCCGGCTACCTGGCCAAGCTGGATGACGATCACGCCCTGGAGGCCCTTTTGGACGTGGCCGAGGGAGACGACGTGACCTATACCGATTTTATTGAGATCCGCAGCGCCATCGAGCGCCTGGGCAGCGAGGCCCCGGTGCGCGACTGGTCCGGCGACCCCAGCTATCAGGCCTTCAAGCGGCTGCAGCGGGTCAGCGCCAAAAACTGAAGCAAAGGGAGGTACCATGATTACCCTTCAGGAGATCAAGCAGAACGAAAGCATCAAGGCCCTCGTTAGGGCGGGCAACCGCTATCTGGAGACGCTGGGCTATACCGACCACGGCCCCCGGCACCTTGGCTATGTGAGCCGCACGGCCAGCGGCATTTTAAAAAGCCTTGGCTACAGCGAGCGCGAGGTCGAGCTGGCCGCCATCGCCGGCTGGGTGCACGACGTGGGCAACAGCGTCAACCGTCACGATCACGGCCCCAACGGCGCGATTTTGCTCTTTCCGCTGCTTCGGGAGATCGGGATGGACATCGAGGACGTGATGATTATCATCACCGCCGTGGGAAACCACGAGGAGCAGAGCGGCACGGTGTCCAGCGCGGTATCCGCCGCCCTGGCCATCGCCGACAAGTCGGACGCCCACAAGAGCCGGGTGCGCAACGGCCGCCCCGACGTGGACGACATTCACGACCGCGTCAATTTCTCCATTCAGGAAAACAGCGTCACCGTGGACCGCAAGCGCAGAATCATCCGTCAGGAGCTCAAGATGGACCAGTCCTCCAGCGTTCTGGAGTACCTGAGCATCTACCTGCCCCGCATCCTGATGTGCGAGCAGGCGGCGGAGTTTCTGGGACAGCATTTCGAGCTGTTCATCAACGACCGTCCGGTCAACAACCGCGCGGGCGTGTAAGCCGCCCGCCGCCGGAAGGAGGCTTTTGATATGATCTGCGAACGCTGCGGCCACTCCATGCCGGATGGCTCGCTGACCTGTGAAAATTGCGGCACCTATCTGGGCCGCTACGGCGGCTCCGCCCTTCAGGAAACGGGCGTGCGCGCCATCCGCCAGGGGCGGGTGAGCGCCAGCGCGCCCACGCTGCCCTCCGGGGGCAGCCGCACCCGGGAGTATGGCGACTACGATCTCTCGGCGCTGCCGGTGGAGGAAAACGACCGTGCGCCCCGCCGCCGCCCGGCGCCGATGTACCAGACCGCACGCGGCAGCAGCCGTCCCGATACGCGGCGCGGCGTGCCCGTCAATGCCCGCGGGCGCGCGCCGTCGCTCAATACGCGCCATGGCCGCATACATGCCGTCAGAAGGCATAATATCAACTGGATGCTCATCGGCGTGGCGCTGACGCTGGTGCTCATCCTTGCGGGCGCGGGCTACATGCTCTACATGAGCCGCAGCGACAGCGGCCAGCGCGCCACCGCCCGCCGCAACACCATGGCCGCCACCGAGGGGATGTTCGCCCTGGCCCAGAACACCAAGGACCCGTTGCTGCAGGAGGAGCGCGAGGCGCTTCTCAAGCAGTGGGGCGGCGTGCCCGCGCAGGCTTACTGGCTGGCCGGGCAGGACTACCTGGACGTGGGCGATGTGCAGGCGGCTATCACCTGCCTGCGCATCGGCGACGCCATCGACCCCGATAACTACGACGGCCTGCTCCTGCTGGCCAACGCCTATGAGCTGGACGCGCAGGACGAGCAGGCCGAGGCGGTTTACCTCAGGCTGGCGCAGGAGGTCAGCCCCTTCCGAAGCGAGGCGTACACCGCGCTCATCAGCATGTATCAGGAGCAGGAGCGCAGGCCTGAGGCGGCGGACATGATGCTCCTGGCCTATGAAAACACCGACCGGGAGAACTTCCGCCAGCAGCGCGAGGACTACATACCCGCCATGCCGGAGGTCAGCCTTACCGCCGGGCGCTACGAGATCAGCGCCATGGAACAGGATATCTCCCTCACCTCGCCCCAGGGCTACGACGTGTACTATACCGTGGATGACGACGCCGAGCTCCCCGAGGACGGCATCCTCTGTGAGGACGGGACCATCATCCCCAAGGAGGGCGCCGTCACGCTGCGGGCCGTGGCCGTCAGCGGCGACCTGGTGAGCGACCCCCTCAGCGTCTCCTACAACTTCTACTATCCCACGCCGCCCGCGCCAAAATGCAACCTTGCGCCCAATACGTACAAAACCCTGCGCGAAGTCAGCCTGCGCGCCGGGGCGCTGAGCGAGACGCAGGCCGCGGGGCTGACCAAGGCCGAGCAGGCGGAGATCGAAAGCCACTACGTCTACTACTACACCATCGACGGGTCCACCCCCACCGAGGAAAGCCCGGTCTACGACGGCACGCCCATCAAGCTGCCCTCCGGCCGCGTCAAGCTCAAGGCCGTCTGCGTCAACCAGTATGGGAAGATGAGCCCGACGCTGGAGGTTGAATACAAGTTCAACGTCAAGCCCGACCCCCTGAAGATGTACGGGGAGACCGATACCTTCGGCAGCTTCACGCTGAACAAAACCTCCATCGACGAGTTCAAGTCCGCCTTCGGCAACCCGTCCCAGGAGCTGGAAACCACCTATCTGAACCTGACCAACTCGGCGCGGCATCTGCAGTACAGCTGGGGCTATGCCGTGTTTATCCTCGAAAACAGCGCCTGGCAGCTTGTGCGCGTGGACATGAACAGCGAAATCGGCACGCCCCCGCGCGGCGTGGGTTTTGGCAGCACCGAAAGCGAGATCGCGTCCGTCTACAAGGACTTCGGCCAGGTGCAGGCGCCCAACGGCACGCGCGGCCTGTACTACGACTATCCCAACGTCGGCCAGGTGCTGGTCAACGACGATGGGACGCGCACCGTGCGCTACAGCTGCCAGACTGCCGCCAGCAGGGTCTGGGTCCTCGAATACGATCTGGGCAGCAACGGCCGCGTCAACCATATTGCCAACTACTACCAGCCCTGAGCTGGGGACAGTAACCGGCCTGCGATAATATTGACAAACATGGAACAATTCCGCTGGGTGATTCGTCCTATGCAATGGGCGCATACGCTGCTCGCAGGCTGAGCCGCGGGCAGGGGCGTCCGTGAGACGATCCGGCTTGCCGGAGAAAAAGGGGGAAACACCATGAAGTATCTGTGGAAGCGTCTGCTTTGCATCGCCTTATGCCTGTGCGCGCTTTTTTCATCAGCGCTGGCCGAGGCTGTGGACAAGAACCTCTATATCATGACCGATTACAGCGATGCGGACGCCGTGACGGTCCGCTCCGCACAGACCGTGGGAGCAAGCCTGTACCTGCTCAAGGAAGCCATTTACAGCAACACGGAGGAGGGAAGGGTGAAGCTGGAGCGCTGGACGCCCGGAATGGATGAGCCGGAGATCGTGCTGGAGGAGCTGATGCGCTTCTGGTCCCCGGAGCAGGACACCGACGCTCTGGTGGTCAACACCCTGCTCACCGACGGCGAGTGCCTCTACGGCTATGACGAGGGCAGCCGCCGGGTTACGCTGCTGGTGGACGCCGCGGGCGAAGCGGCGGGCCGGGTCCTGTGCACGCTGGAGGCGGGGGAGGAAAAGCCCGCGGATGACCAGTATTTCGGCGCCCTTACCAGCGCCATGTTTGTGCAGGACGGCGAAGCGGTGATGCTGGTGGAGAGCTACGGCGAGGGGGAAAGCAGCTACGCCGTGGAACGCTATGCGCTGGATACCGGCAAGCTGATGGCCAGGAGTGGGGCTGACAGCACGATACAGACGATGTGCGCCTATAAGGACGGAAAGTACCTGGCGCTGGTGCAGCCTAAGATGGGGCCGGAGGACATGGATGCGCCCATGACGCAGGTCGCCGCCTATGACGCTGCGACAGGCGAGACGGCTCTGCTGGCGACAACCACGGACAGCTATGTGTCGAACCTGACATACGATCGGAAGTCCGACACCGCGTATTATTGCCAGAACGCAACGGTCTATGCCGTGGACCTGGCAACAGGCGAGCCGCGCGTGAGCGCATACCTGCCGGTCGGCGCCTGGGGCAGGTCGGGAAACACCTTTGCCACCCTCTCGGAGGGGATGATCGTCTATTCCAACGGCGACGGCGTTTATGTGCGTCGGCTGGACGCGCCGGAGCTGGCCGCGGGCGCGCTGACCATCGCCAACGAGGGCGGGACCCAAAAGCATATGGCCGTGGTGGCCGGGCACCCCGAGCTGAACGTGACGCTCGCCAGCGATTACCCGCAGACCATGGAGGAGCTCACCACCGCCATGGTCAGCGGCACCGGCAGCCTGGATGTGTTCAGCCTGAACACGGATGCCAATCCCGTGGCGCGCCTGATCGACAAGGGCTATGCCGCGGACCTGAGCGGCTATCCGGAGCTGATGGCCGTGGCCCAGCGCATGGATGCGCGCTTCACCGAGTCCGTCATGCGTGACGGCAAGCTCTATGGCCTGCCTGTTTCGCTCTATACCAACGCCATGGGCGTCAATACCGACACCATGGAAAAGCTGGGGCTTACCCAGGACAACCTGCCCACCACCTGGCTGGAATTTTTGGACTTTGCGGCGAATTTCTATTATGATTACGGCGAGGAAAACGCCGATGTGGCCCTGATGGACCTCAATATGCGCAGGCCGCTGTTCCAGATGATCTGCAAGCAGTATGTGGCGGCGCAGCTGCGGGACACCGGCAGCGTCCGCTTTGACACCCCGCTGTTCCGAAAACTCATGCAGGCGCTGGAGGCCATCGACTTTACCGAGCTGGACCCCTACGAGGTCAAGGGCGACAAGGTCTGGGAAGGCGACGACACCAACGAGTTTTACGAAAAGCAGCAGCTTTTCACCTCGTATGCCGAGGCCACGCCCCGCTCGATGGGTCAGAGCGGATACGGAAGGGCCAACCAGCCCCTGATCCTCAGCTTGGACGGCGAGACGGAGCCCATCATCCCTGCGAGCATGAGCGTGATGATCGTCAATCCCCGCAGCACGCGCATCGATCAGGCGGCCGTCTATCTCACCGCATATGCCGGGCATTACGACGCGGAAACGGAGAACATCATGTTCTTCCCCGACCAGAACGACCCCGTGCCCAACACATATTACGAGGTCCAGAAGCAGAGCTATGAGGAAAGCCTACAGGATCTCGACAGCCGCATCGAGAAGGCGGACGAGAGCGAAAAGGCCTCCCTGCGCGAAAGCCGGGAGCAGATTCAGGGCTTCCTGGACGAGCTGGAGAAGCAGCGCATGAGCGTGACGGAAGAAATGATTCAGGCGTACCGCGAGCAGGTGGCGCCCTACCTGTACGTAACGCCCCAGACGCCGCTGACCAACTCCGATTCCAACGCCGAGCTGGGGACGCTCACCAGCCAGTACCTGGACCATGCCATTGATCTGGACACCTACATCCGCGAAATGGATCAGCGGGTGAGAATGATGATGCTGGAGGATAGGTAACATGACCCGAAAAGCCCTTTCCCTGCTCCTGGCGCTGACGCTGCTTCTGTGCTCCCTGCCCGGCTGGGCGGCGGGCATGGCCGTGAGCGCAGCCGTTGGCGGCGTATTCATCAGCGTGGATGATGATGACGTCGTTACGTCCGCGACCAACGTGGGAAGCACCCTGTATCTGCTCTACCAAAGCGGCGCGGTCGCCACCCGCCCCGTGGATACCAACGAGCCGACCGTGCTGGGCGAGGTTCTCAACACCCAGTACTATACCGAGGCCCCACAGACCGAGGAGGGCCAGGCCTGCATGGACCGGCTGTTCGTCTGGGACGGCCGCGTCTGCGGCATGTGCACCCCCACCGGCGAGGTGTGGACGCTGCTGGATGACGCCGGCGCCTTCGCGCCCGTAA
Source organism: uncultured Eubacteriales bacterium (assembly GCA_958448555.1). GTDB lineage: Bacteria > Bacillota > Clostridia > Christensenellales > Aristaeellaceae > Limiplasma. The sequence goes on from CAUDEL010000003.1 coordinate 75,808, forward strand.
AGGTGGAGGGCCTCACGCTGGACACCTCCGGCCTGGTTTTTCAGGAGGAGGGCGAGGGCTATTCGGTCGCGGTGGAGGTCAGCAGCTTCTTCTGCGAGGGCGACTGGCTGTACTACACCGGCATGGTCTATATGGGCACGCCATATGCCGTGGCCGGCCGCATCAGCCTGGAAACGGGCGAAAGGCAGGGATTTGCCTGCGAAAACCTCATGGGCCTCGCGCCCGTGGGCGACGGCTCCATCATGGCAATGCTCTATGATGTCTCGGCCCTGTACTCGGCTACCACGCAGGCGGACCTGACCAAGCCCGCGCAGTACGGCCTCTTTGATCCCGAAAAGGACGCGGTGGGCACGCTGGCGGACATTCCCACCGATAGCGACATGGGCGGCTACTCCACCAGCGGCATCTGCGTGGGCAACGGCACCCTGTACTACCTGGACGGCTCGCGCATCGCGGGGTTGGACCTTGCCAGCGGCGAGAAGCGCGTGAGCGCCTATACCGGCGGCGGCATGGTTTCCAACGGAGGGCAGGCCCTCTATGTAGAGGGGTACTATGTCCTCATCAGCGGCTATGAGGGGCTGCGGGTGTTCAAGCTGGACCCGGAGGGCATTGAAAACGGCGCGCTGACCATTTTCGGCGAATTTGGCAGCAACACGCACAACGCCTTCGTGCGAAGCCACCCCGAAATCGCCGTGGACGTGAGCGGGGACTATACCAGCGACATTGAAAAGCTCACCCAGGCCATGGTGTCCGATACCGGCGCGTACGACGTGCTGATGATGGGCCTGTCCTACATGCCCGTGGAACGCCTGATTGAAAAGGGCTACTGCGCGGACCTGAGCCAGAGCGCCGACATTATGGAAAAGGTGTCGACCATGTACCCCGAAGTGGTCGAGCCCCTCATGGTGGACGGCAAGCTCTACGGCGTGCCCGTGGGCATGAGCGGCACCTGCTATGGCGTCAACATGGAGCTGTGGGAGAGCCTTGGCCTGACGGAGGACGACCTGCCCACGTCCGTACCCGAGCTCTACGACTTCGCTGCCAACTGGGTATGGGACTACGGCGAGGACCATCCCGAAATCTCTCTGTTCGACCTGGGGAGCTATTCCAGCCAGATTCTCTATTCCCTGCTGCTCAACGACTACATCGCCTACATGCAGAAGCAGGGCGGCGAGCTCGCCTTCGATACGCCGGTGTTCCGCAGGCTGATGGAGGGTTTCTCCGCCATCGACTTCGAGGAAATCTTAAGCGTGCAGGACCAGGACGAGGAAACCTACTGGACGCCGGACGCGCTGTTCAGCACGGGCATGAGCGTGGGCTACCTGGCCTATCAGGACGAACGCTTCCAGCCGCTGTACCTGGCGCTGGAGGAGGGCGGGGAGCCGTTCATCGGCATGAACCTGAGTGTGCTGACCATCAACCCGCGTACCAAGCGCATGGATGAGGCGCTGCTCTATGTCAGCGAGTACCTGGATAACCTGGACAAGACCAACGCCAACATCACCCTCTTCCCCGATCACAACGACCCTGTGGAGAACGATTCTTATCAGAGCAACCTTGAGGACATGCAGGAGTCGCTGGCCAAGATGCAGCAGAGCCTCGAAAATGCCTCCGAGGAAAACCGCGCCGAGATCGAGCAGCAGATCCAGTGGCAGGAGGAGAGCATCGCGGACTGGGAGAACTACCGCTATTCCGTGACCGCGGAGCAGATCGCCGATTACCGTGAGAACGTGGCGCCGCTGGTCTACGTCATCCGGCAGAACGTGTTCCTCAACGCCGACGCCTCCGCCACCAGCGAGATCAACAAGCTGCTCATGCAGTACATGGAGGGCGCGGTGAATCTGGATTCCCTGGTGCGGGAGCTGGATCAGCGCGTGCGGCTGATGCAGCTTGAAGACCAATGATGCAGCGCGTTTTTCCCTGCTGCCGGCGAGCGTTTGCCCGCCGGCACGGCTGTGCGCCCCGTGCGCGCAGGCCGGAAAATGCCGCCAAAGGAGCTGTGCATGTTTCGTAAAAAATCCGTCTGGCTCTACCTCCTGCCGGGGCTTCTGGGCCTTATGGCCTTCTACCTGGTCCCCTTCGTGTGGGGCGTGTGGTTCAGCCTGACCGACGGCACCATCGACAACCGCTTCGTGGGCTTTGACAACTACCTGCGCGTGTGGCAGAACGAGGTGTTCCAGCTCGGGCTGAAAAACACCATCGAACTGTCGCTGATGTGCGCGCCGGTCATTTTCGTGCTTTCCTTCCTGCTGGCGGGTATGCTGCGAAAGCCCATCGCCGGCAGCACCTTCTACCGCAACGCCCTGCTTATGCCCTACCTCATGCCCTCGGCCGCCATGCTCATCATCTGGCTGATTCTCTTTGACTACGGCGGGCCGGTCAACCGCCTGGCCGTGGCGCTGGGCTTTGAGCGCGTGTTCTGGCTGGAGGGCGGGGCGCTGCGCGTGCCCATCGTTCTGCTCTATATCTGGAAAAACCTGGGCTTCAGCGTCGTCATCTTCACCGCCGCGCTGCAGGCCGTGCCCGAATCCCTGTATGAATATGCCAGCCTGGAGGGCGCGGGGTGGTTTCGCCGCGAGTGGTCCATCACATTGCCGCAGATTCTGCCCACGGCCTTTCTGGTGTTCGTGCTGGCGGTGGTCAACGCTTTCAAGATCTTCAAGGAGGTCTATTTCATCGGCGGCGCCTATCCCGACGAGAGCATCTACACCCTCCAGCACTACATGAACAACAAGTTTGCCAAGCTCGATTACCAGGACGTGACCACCGCCGCCTATTCCTTCGCGGTGATCGTGATCGCCCTGTTTTTGCTGCTCTACCGCACCAAGAGCGTGCGGCAGGGCGAGACCGCGTGAGAAAGGAGCGCGTGATATGGCGCAAAGCCACGTTTCCATGGAAGCCGCCGGCAGGCGGCGCAGGCGCAGCGCGCGCGGGCTGATGCGGCGCGTACGCAGGGCCCGGCCCCTGAGCTGCCTGATTTTGACCCTCATCGCGGTCGTCATGCTGATCCCCATCGTCTTTACGTTTCTCTATTCCTTCTTTCCCAGGGGGGAGATCTCGTCCTACCTGGCCCAGCGCGGCAGCTATGACCAAAGCCGCTGGATGGACATTCTCTTCTCGCCCGCGCAGGTCAGCCTGCGGCAGTACTACACCATCCTCATCGAGGAACCGCAGTACCTTCAGCTCTTCTGCAACAGCGTGCTGTACGCCGGGGCTATTTTGCTGGGCCAGGCGGTCGTGATTCCACTGACGGCCTACGCGCTCAGCCGCTTTCAGTTCCGGGGCCGGGACGCGCTGTTTTTCCTGGTGCTGGTGCTCATGGTCCTGCCCTTTCAGGTGACCATGGCGCCCAGCGTGATGACGCTTCGGGCGCTGGGCCTGCTCAACACCATCTGGGCCGTGATTTTACCCATGATCTTCTCGCCCTTTTATCTCTTTCTGGTGCGCCAGTTCATGATCGGGATTCCGGGCGAGATCATCGAGGCCGGACAGATGGACGGCGCGGGCACGCTGCGCTGTTTCGTGCATGTGATGCTGCCGGTGTGCCGGCCCATCCTGTGCGCGGCGGCGGCGCTGAGCTTTGCCGACAGCTGGAACATGGTTGAGCAGCCGCTGATCTACCTGACCGATCAGTCCATGCAGCCGCTGTCGGTGATGTTCAACCAGATCAACACCGATTCCACCGGCGTGGCGTTCGCGGGCGCGGCGCTGTACCTTTTGCCCATGCTGCTGATCTATATCTATTTCCAGGACGATATCCTCCTGGGCGTGCAGCTAAGCGAGCTGAAATAAAAGGGGGAGGCTGAACTCATGAGCAAGAAAAAGCGCGCGCTCAAGGCGCTGGTTTGGCTGGGCGTGATTGTAGCGGCATGCATGTATTTCTCGCGCACCATCCAGACCATCACCACGCCCAAGGTCAAGCTGACGCAGGCGACCACGGGGCGCATCGAGCAGAAGATCTCCGTGGAGGCCAAGCCGTACTTTCCCGTGGAGACGGAGATCACGCTCAACAAGGCCAAGGATTATCCCATCACCGTTGACAAGGTGTATGTAAAGCCCGGCCTGCTGGTCAAGGAGGGCGATACGATCTTCACCGCCACCATCAACGACTACCAGACCAAGGAAGAGGACCTGCTGAGCAAATACAACGAAAAGTCGCAGGAGCTCATCGACCTGGACATCAAAAACCGCAAAAGCTCCAAGCAGAGCATGCAAAACGACCTGTACAACCTCATGATCGAAAAGCAGGACGCGCTTAACGAGGCGGAGAGCAAGGCGCGTCTGGCCGCGGCTGCCGAGGGGATCGAGCTGACCTTTGACCAGACCCTCTGGGAGGCCAAGGCCACCCAGGCCGGCGCGACGGACGAAACCATGGCGCTCGTCCGCGCCGCCTCCGCGGCCCGAGAGGCGTTCCAGACCGCGCGCGACGATTTCTATGCCAGCTATGAGAACAAGAAGATCAAGGTCAGCGACGAGGTTTTCAAGTACATCAACGACCGCAACAAGCTGCTGGAAGAAATGCAGGATCTCAGCGACCAGATGGTCAAGCTCCTGGAGGCCAAGCAGGCCCTGGGCACGGTGACGGCGACCAGCGAAGGGTACATCGTGGCACTGGATCTCAAAGCCGGTGACAGCTATGACGGGCAGAAGTCCGCCTATACCATCGCCAAAAAAGAGGACGTTCCGGTGCTGCGCGCCGACGTGACCGATCTGAAAAAGGATGTGTCCGAGGGGGCGCGCGTGGAGATGGCGGGCGATTATGACACCTTCCGCAGCGAAGTCACCGCCGTGGTGGATGACACCGACGGGCGCAAATACGCGGAAATCGAGCTTACGGAGGATTTCCTGCGTGCGGCGGGCGGCATGCAAAAGCTCTTGCAGGATGGGAGCCTGCAAGTGAGCATCGTCTTCCGCGCTCGCAAAAACGCCACCATCATCCCCGCCTCCGCGCTCAGGAGCGAGGGCGAGGGCGAATACGTCTTTGTGGCGGAACGCGAATACGGCGGGTTCCTCAACTCGGGTGGGCTCAAGGCCAAAAAGGTGAGCGTGACCGTGATTGACCGCAGCGACACGGCGGTCAGCGTGCAGGAGGACCTGAGCTATCAGAGCATCATCGACCGCGCCGACCGTACCGTGGAGGACGGAAAGCCCGTGATGGAGTATGTGGAGTAATCTATGCTGAGAGCATTTTGCAAACGCCGCAGGGGGACGCTTGTGCTGCTGGGCATCGCGCTTGCGGTCATGGCCTTCGCGTGGGTGAACATTCAGGCCGTGCCAGGCACGTTTCAGCACGTCTATGCCGCGCCAAAGCCCGTGGCCGAACAGGAGGGCGGCGAGGCGGTCAACAGCGGCCTGCGCGAGGCCCGCGATAAGACCCGGGAGCTGGAAACCGCGCTGGAGGGCGCCTGCGAGGACGCGACGATTTACGCGCTTTCCCAGCCCGCGACCGTATCCGTGCCGGACGGGGGAAAGAGCACGAGCGCGCGCCTTGTGGGCGTGGAGGAAAGCTGGTTCTATCTTCATCAGCCCGTGCTGCTCAACGGCCGCCAGCTCTATCCCGACGAGTGCATCTACGGCGACCTGGTGGCGATGGTGGATGAGCAGCTCGCGGTGGCGCTGTTTCAATACGCCGAGCCGCTGGGCGAGGAGATCGAGGCCGCGGGCCGACGCTATCGGATCGTAGGCGTGGTCAAGGCAGGCAAGCGCGTGGGCGATCAGATGGATTACAGCCTCTACGTGCCCTTTCGCTCGCTGGAGGAAAGCGGCGCGGAGCTGACCGCGCTGGTCTATGAGGCCCGGCCCGTACAGGGCGCGGGCGGATGGTCAGCGTTTGAGTCGGCGGTGGAAAAGCTGGGCGGGGGAACCACCATCAGCCTTATCAAGGAGCGCATGAACGCAGCCATGCCCATGCGCATGCTCTTTACGCTATGCGGCATGGTGCTCGCCCTCTGGGGCGTGCGGTGGATGAACCGGCGCAGCGCGCGCTTTGCCCAGGCGTATCAGGAGCGCCTTCAGACCCAATATGCGGCCCGACTCATGGGCTTTGCGGCAGGGCGGATCGTGCTTCTGGCCATCGGCTACGCCGCGTGCGCGGTGGCGCTGGCCTGGCTGTTTACCAAGCTGGTGGAGCCGGTCTTTACCTTCCCCGAATGGGTGCCCGCCGTGCTGGTGGAGCCCGCGGACATTCAGACCGCCTTCTGGAACGTGTGGCAGACCCCGGCTACGGTGGTGGAGTACCGGACGCCTGAATTGTTGCGACTTCGGTTCCTGCGCGAGGTGATGGCGTGGTCCTGCGGCGCCGCCGCGCTGCTCATCGGCAGCCTGGCGACGGGGGCGGGCGCGTTTTTCCGGCGCGGGAAGGAGGGCGGTGCATGAACCCGACGCTGGAATACAAGATCAAGATGCTTCCCGAAAGCCCCGGCTGCTACATCATGAAGAGCCGGGGCGAGGTCATCTACGTCGGCAAGGCCGTCAACCTCAAAAACCGGGTGCGGCAGTATTTTCATGGCTCGCACACGCCCAAGGTGGCCGCGATGGTCAGCCGCGTGGACGACTTTGACCTGATGCTCTGCCAGACCAACTTTGAGGCGCTGACGCTGGAGTGCAACCTCATCAAGAAGCACCGGCCCTTTTACAATATCCTGCTCAAGGACGACAAGCACTACCCCTACCTGCGCATCGACCTGAACGAGCCCTATCCCCGCCTGACGCTGGCGCGCAACATGGATGGCCAGGGCGCGGGCGTGAAATACTTCGGCCCCTACATCGGCGCCACGGCCGTGCGGCAGGTGATGGACGAGGTGCGGCGGTTTTTCCCGCTGCGCACCTGCAACCTCAGCCTTCCGCTCAAAACGCCGCGGCGACCCTGCGTGCACCATCAGATCGGCCGGTGCCTGGCTCCCTGCGCGGGCGGGGTGAGTCAGGAGGCGTATCAGGCCATCCTCAGGCGCGTCATCGACTTTTTGAACGGGGACAGCCGCGAACTGCTCTCCGAGCTCAGCCGCGAGATGAACGAGGCGAGCGCGCGCATGGAGTACGAGCAGGCGGCCGTGCTGCGCGACAAGATCGCCGATATCCGCCAGCTCATGGAGGAGCAGCATGCCATCCAGACGCGGGACGTGGAGCAGGACGTGCTGGCGGTGGCGATGGACGGGCAGGACGCCATGGTGCAGCTCACCCACATCCGCGCGGGCCGCATCGAGGGCGGGCGGGCCTTCCTGATGGAGCGCTGCGGCCAGGAGGCGCCGGAGGCCGTGCTGGCCGGCTTCCTGACGCAATACTATGACGACGGGCATCTGATCCCGCGAAACGTGCTGGCACAGGCCCTGCCGGAGCCGCTGGAGGAGCTGGAGCGGTGGCTGCGCGAGCGGCGAGGCGGGGCGGTGACGCTTTCCGTGCCTCAGCGGGGCGACAAGGTTGATCTGGTCCGCCTGGCGCTCAAAAACGCCGAGGACGCGCTCACCAAGCACCGACAGAGCGCCGAGGTCAGGGACATGCGCACCCGCCAGGCCATGCAGGAGCTTAAGGAGGCGCTCAGCCTGCCCGCTTTGCCCCGGCGCATCGAGGGCTATGACATCTCCAACACCCAGGGCATTTTGAGCGTGGCGAGCATGGTGGTCTTTCAGGACGGCCTGCCCGACAAGAAGGCCTACCGCATCTACCGTATCAAGACCGTCGAGGGCGCCAACGACTTCGCCTCCATGGCGGAGGTCATCACCCGCCGCTTCACCCATGGCCTCAGGGAGCGCCACGAGCGGGAGGAAGCGGGGCTTGACCCGGATGCAGGGAGTTTTTCCCGGATGCCCGACGTGATTTTGATCGACGGCGGCCCGGAGCAACTGCTCTTTGCGCACCGCGCCATGCAGGAGGCGGGCGCAAGCGTGCCGATGTTCGGCCTGGCCAAGCGCTTTGAGGAGATCTACCTGCCGGGCCGGGAGGATCCCATCGTGCTGGACCGGCGCTCCAACGCCCTGCATCTGGTGCAGCATGTGCGCGACGAGGCGCACCGCTTCGGCATCACCCACCACCGGGCGCTGCGCGGCAAGGAGGGCCTGAAAAGCGAGCTGTCGGCCATCCCCGGCGTGGGTCCCAAGAAGCAGGCGGCGCTCATCCGTCACTTCCGCAGCGTGAAGGCCATCTTTGAGGCCTCGCGCGAGGAGCTGTGCCAGGTGGAGGGCATCAGCGGCGCGCTGGCAGAGCGTATTCTGGAATATGCCTCCCGGCGCGGAAAACCCCGGGAGGAAACAAAATAACGAACCCCCGGACCAGGCGCTCTGGTCCGGGGGTTCGTTTGCGGAGGCTCAGGCCTTGTAGATGCAGCAGGTGAGCACGCCGTCGGAGATGAAGAACTGATAGCGGATGGCGTAGGGCATGGTGTTGACCATGGTCAGGTTGATGTCGCCGCCGCCCACGGCCGCGTCAAAACCCTTCTTGGCGTAATAGATGCCCACGTCCGCGTGAACCTTGCGATGCGTGACCAGCAGCGGTAGCTGAATGGTGGCGATGTAGAAGGTGGTGTTGACCTGGCAGGTTCCCCCGCCATAGCCCCACAGCGCGTCCTTTTTCATGATGGGCGCCTTGTGATAGCCCGTGGACTGCAAGAAGGGGCCGATGGTCTGATGCTGGTTATATTCCTCGCCGGGCTGGAGGATGGTGCCGGTAATCATGCTGGAAGCCAGGCGGATGTTCCAGTTGCGGCCCTGGTACTGCAGGGTGGAGATGCCCACGGCATAATAGGTGCTCATGGTGCTGATGAGGTCCCCGCTCTGGGCGTCCTGCCAGTCCTTTACGGGGACGACCCAGGCCACGTCCTCCTTTTTGATGTAGCCGGTGGTGCGCCAGTAGGGCAGGGGATAACGGCCCTCCTCGTCACACTCAAAGACCGCGATGGCCGCGCCGGGGTTGATGGTCTTGAGCTCGGAGTCGTCCTCCATGCTGTAAATGGTGGTGGTGTGGTTGACAAACACCAGATACGGCATGATATCAAGCCCCGGAATCTCGCCCACGTAGGGATCGATGCGGTCCCACTTGAACAGCGAGGAGGTGCGGATATAACCGCAGGTGTTTTCATAGCGCCCCAGGCACCACTCGCCGCTGACCTCGCTGACGATCAGCTTGTCGTACATGGGGATGTTTCCAATCTTGCGGCTGAGCTCGTTAGGCTCCTGGTAGATGATGGCGTTTTTGACCGCATAGGCGTAGTAGCCCTCGTAGAAATTGTCCGGGCTGGTGGTGAAGCCGGGCGCCTCCACCGGGTCGGCCACGGGCAGATCCAGATCCGCCGTGCCGTTGGCCTGGGCGGCTTCCAGGTCATAGATGGTCAGGTCGTCGAGATACTCGGTCAGCACGTAGCCCTCCATGACGGAGGTGCGCACCTTGCACCATTCCAAGCCCAGCTCGAGGATGTAGACAAAAGAATCGCGCGGGATGCTGTCGCCCGCGGAGGCATCCTTGCTGGGTGCACGGCGGACCCTGAGGGCGACGCGGGCGATGGCGGTATGGGTGATGGGGGCTTCGTTTTCCTCGGCAGCTTCCTCGGCAAGGACAGACAGCGGCGAAAATGCCATCATCGCAGCCAGAAGCAGCAGCAGGAGCGGACGGAAAAAACGCTTCATATCGGCAGACGGCTCCTTTTTCTATTGGTCGGTATTTCCCAAAATGGCAATACCCCTCCTATTATAGCCAGCGGACCGGGGATTCGTCAATGTTTTGTGGCGTGAAAAAATCGTGGACAAGGACGCCGGTTTTGTTGTAAGATGGACAAAGCCGCCGTTGGCGGCACATCTTGCACCAAGGAAGAGGGAACCAGCGATGAACCGTTCGGTCCGCGCAAACCTGCTGCTTACGCTGACGGCGCTGATCTGGGGCGCGGCCTTTGTCGCCCAGGACGTGGCGGCAGACACTTTGGGCGCGTTTACCTTCAACGGCCTGCGCATGGCGCTGGCCGCGCTGGCGATGTTGCCGGTCATCGGCGCGCTGGACCGAAGGGCCCGCAAGGCCGGACAGGATGCCTCCTGGCGGAGGATGAACCCACCGCAGCGAAGGACGCTAATAACCGCCGGCGTGTGCTGCGGCGCCATGCTGGCGCTGGCCAGCGCCTTTCAGCAGATGGGCATCGCCATGGGCACGGGCGCGGGCAAGGCGGGTTTCATCACGGCGCTTTACATCGTGCTGGTGCCCCTGCTGGGGATGCTGTGGGGGCGCAGGCCGGCATGGCTGGTGTGGGTGGCCGTCCTTTTGAGCGTGGGTGGGCTGTATCTTTTGTGCATCGGCGAGGGTTTCACCATCGCACCGGGCGACGGCCTGCTCATCCTCTGTGCGCTGTGCTTTTCGGGTCACATTCTGGTGGTGGATCATTTCAGCCGCCGGACGGACTGCGTGAGGATGAGCTGCCTGCAATTCGCGACGGCGGCGGTATTGTGCATGGGCGCGGCGGTGCTTACGGAACCCTTCGACGTGGAAACGATCGTTGCCTGCGCCGTGCCGCTGCTCTACGCGGGCGTTTTGAGCGGTGCGGTCGGCTATACGCTGCAAATCGTGGCGCAGAAGGACACCGACCCAACGGTCGCATCGCTCCTCATGTCGCTGGAGAGCGTGTTCGCGGTGCTGGCGGGCTGGGTGCTGCTGGGCGATGTACTTACGGCAAGGGAACTGCTGGGCTGCGTGCTGATGATGGGCGGCATCGTACTGGCGCAGCTCAAGGGCTAAAGACAAGGAAAAAGGCCGCATGGTCCTATGAACCATACAGCCTTTTTAATGCCTGTTTTCAGCCCAGCAGCCGCACCAGCACGGCCTTCTGTGCGTGCAGGCGGTTTTCCGCCTCGTCGAAAATTTCGCCGGCGTGCGCCTCCAGCACCTCGGCCGTGATTTCCTCGCCGCGGTGCGCAGGCAGGCAATGCAGTACCATGGCGCCGGGCGCCGCCGCGTCCATCACGGCCTGGTTCACCTGGTAGCCCGCAAAGGCGGCGCGGCGCTTCTCGGCCTCGCCCTCCTGACCCATGGAGGCCCAGACGTCGGTGTAGAGTACATCGGCGCCCGCGGCCATGCCCGGCACGTCGGGCTGGCAGTCGAAATCGCCGTTCGCGCGCGCCCAGTCCATGAGCGCGGCGTCGGGCTGATAATCGGTGGGGCAGGCGATGCGCACGGCCATGCCCACCTTGATGCACCCGGCAATCAGGGAGTTGGCCATGTTGTTGCCGTCGCCCACGAAGCACAGCTTAAGCCCCTTGAAGCTGCCCTTGCGCTCGCGGATGGTCATCAGGTCGGCCAGGACCTGGCAGGGATGCGCATAGTCGGTCAGGCCGTTGATGATGGGGATGGAGCCGTAGCGGGCCAGGTCCTCCACCTCCTGCTGGGCGAAGGTGCGGATCATGATGCCGTCCAGGTAGCGCGACAGCACGCGGGCGGTGTCCTCCACCGGCTCGCCGCGGCCGATTTGCAGATCGCGGCTGGAGAGGAACAGCGCGCTTCCGCCCAGCTGGCTCATGCCCACCTCAAAGCTCACGCGCGTGCGGGTGGAGGACTTCTGAAAGATCATGCCCAGCGTCTTGCCCGTAAGCAGCGGATGAGGGATGCCGTGCTTGCGCTCGTACTTGAGCTGGTCGGCGAGGTTGAGGATATCCAGGATCTGCTCGGTCGAGAGATCGGACAGCTTCAGCAGGTGTTTGATGGGTTCGCTCATGCGCTCAACGCCTCCTTGATGATGGATACGGCCTGCTTGAGATCGGGCCACGGGATGGTGAGCGGCGGCAGGAGCCTAAGCCTGGTTTTGGCCGTGAGCGCCACCACGCCGCGGGAGAGCAGGTCGCTCACCAGCGCGGCGGCGGGCCTGGCGCTCTCCACGCCCAGCATCAGCCCGCGCCCGGAAACGGTCACGCCGGGGAGCTGCTCAAGCTCCGCGCGCACCCAGTCGCCCTTTTGCGTGACTTCGGCCATGAGCTCGTCGGTCAGCCGGTCCTGCACGTACAGGGCTGCCGCGGCGCACACGGGGTTGCCGCCGAAGGTGGAGCCGTGCGTGCCGGGGGTGAGCACCCCGGCGGCCTTTTCGCCCAGCAGGCACGCGCCCATGGGCAGGCCGCCGGCCAGCCCCTTGGCGGTGGAGACCACGTCCGGCAGGATGCCGAAGTGCTGGTAGCTGTACAGCTTGCCGGTGCGGCCGTTGCCGGTCTGCACCTCGTCGACCATCAGCAAAATGTCGCGCTTTTCCGTCAATTCGCGCGCCGCGCGGACATATTCCTCCGTCAGGCAGTTCACGCCGCCCTCGCCCTGGATGGTTTCAATCAGCAGGGCGCATACGTCGCCCACGTCCAGCGCGGCTTCGAGGGCTGGAACATCGTTGGCCGGGATGCAGCGGAAGCCTTCCGGGAAGGGGCCGAAGTCGTGATGAAACGCATCCTGCCCCGTGGCCGCCAGCGTGGCGAGCGTGCGGCCGTGGAAGCTGTTTTCCAGCGTGAGGATGACGGGGCGCACGTTTTCGCCGTGCTCAAGGGCGCTGTAGCGCCGCGCGGCCTTGATGGCGCACTCGTTGGCCTCCGCGCCGGAGTTGCCGAAGAACACGCGCTTCATGCCCGTGCGCTCGCACAGGCGCTGGGCCAAAAGCGCCTGCGGCGCGGTGTGGTAGAGGTTGCTGGCATGGGCGAGCTGCCCGGCCTGCGCGCTCACCGCCGCGACCCAGCCCTCGTCCCCGTAGCCCAGGGCGTTTACGGCGATGCCGCTGCCCATGTCGATGTAGGCCTTGCCCGCCTCGTCATACAGGCGGCAGCCCTCGCCCCGCACAAAGGTGACGGGCGCGCGGGCATAGGTGTGGGCCACGTACCGGCTGTCCAGAGCCTGAATATCGGTCATGCGCAAAAAGCCTCCTTTGGCTTCAGTAAAACATGGTGCCCACGCCCTCGTCGGTCAGGCACTCGATCAAAATGGCGTGCGGCACGCGGCCGTCGATGATGAACACCTTTTTCACACCCCGGCGGATGGCCTCGATGCAACATTCGATCTTGGGGATCATGCCGCCGGAGATGATGCCCTCGCGGATGAGCTGCGGGGCCTCGCTGACCTGCACGGAGGGGATCAGCGTGCTTTCGTCGGCGGGGTCGCGCAGGATGCCGCGGATGTCGGTCATGGAGATGAGGCTCTCGGCGCCCAGGCTGGCCGCGATGCGCGCGGCGGCGGTGTCGGCGTTGATGTTGTAGGGGTTGCCCTCGCCGTCGCAGCCCACGGTGGAGATGACGGGGATGTAGCCCTTCTCCAGCACGTCCAGAATGGGCTGGGTGTTGACGCTTACGATCTCGCCCACGTAGCCGTGCACGTCGTCGAGCCTGCGGGCCTCGATCATGTGGCCGTCCATGCCGCAAAGGCCCATGGCCTTGCCACCCATGGACTGGATGTAGCCCACAAGGCTCTTGCCCACCTTGCCGGCCAGCACCATCTGCACGATGTCGGCCGCCTCGCGGTCGGTGACGCGCAGGCCGTCGATGAACTCGGACTTCTTGCCCAGGCGCTTTAGCAGGTCGGTGATCTCCGGGCCGCCGCCGTGCACCAGCACGACCTTCACGCCCACCAGCGTGAGCAGCAGCAGGTCGCCCATCACGGCGCGCTTGAGGTCCTCGTTGACCATGGCGTTGCCGCCGTACTTGATGACGACGATTTTCTGGTTATACGATTTGATGTAGGGCAGGGCCTGGATGAGGACCTCCGCCCGCTGGTCGATGGTCATGATGCTCTCCTTATCAGGTGCGGTAGTCGCCGTTGATCTTGACGTAGTCGTAGGTGAGGTCGCAGCCCCAGGCCTTGGCGGAGGCGCTGCCGCTGTTGAGAGCCACCTGCACGGTGATCTCGTCGTCCATGAGGATCTCCTTGGCGGTCTCCTCGCTGAAGGCCACGCCCGCGCCGCCGCGGCATACGGGAATCAGGCCCCGGTTGGAGCGGAAGTTCACGTCCACCTTGCTTACGTCCACGTCCGCCCCGGCGTAGCCGATGGCGCACAGCACGCGGCCCCAGTTGGCGTCGGCGCCAAAGATGGCGGCCTTGAGCAGCGTGCTTTTGATGACCGCCTTGGCCACCAGCTTGGCTACGGCGGTGCTCTTGGCGCCCGTCACTTCGCACGCCAGCAGCTTGGTCGCGCCCTCGCCGTCCTTGGCCATGACGGCGCACAGCTTTTCGCACACCTTGTACAGCGCGGCCACAAACGCCTCGTAATCCGTGCCCATGCAGGCCTCGATGGGGGCGTTGCCCGCCATGCCGTTGGCCATGATGGAAACCATGTCGTTGGTGGAGGTGTCGCCGTCCACGCTGAGCATGTTGAAGGTATCGGCCGTCACGGTGGTGAGCGCCCGCTTGAGCGCCACGGAGGAGATGACCGCGTCGGTGGTCAGGAAGCACAGCATGGTGGCCATGTTGGGCGCGATCATGCCGCTGCCCTTGGCGATGCCGCCCAGCTTGCACGTTTTGCCGCCCAGGGGGAAGCGCACGGCGACCTCCTTGGAGACCGTGTCGGTGGTCATGATGGCCTCGGCCGCGCGGGTGCCGCCGGCGGGGGTGTCCTCCAGCGAATCGGCCAGCTTGCCGAAGTTCTTCTGGAAGGGCTCCAGCGTCATGGGCTGGCCGATCACGCCGGTGGAGGCCACGATCACGTCCTCGGCCTTCACGCCGATGTACTGCTCCACCAGGGAGCACATGCCCTCGGCGATCTCGATGCCGTTGGCGTTGCAGGTGTTGGCGTTGCCGCTGTTGCAGATGACGGCCTGCGCGACGCCGTTTTCCACGTGCTTTTGCGTAACGAGGATGGGCGCCCCCTTGACCAGATTCTGTGTGTAGACGCAGGCGGCGTTGGCGGGTACTTCGCTGACGATGAGGGCCACGTCGCGCCGGGTGCGGTTGCGGCGGATGCCCATGTGCTCGCCCGTGGCGGAGAAGCCCTGCGCGGCCGTCGCGCCGCCGGCGATGAAGGTGATTTCTGACATTGTGATCCCCCTTCCAGATTGCTCAAAAAGCGGACGGGCAAGGCCCGCCCGTCAAAGCGCCAGCCCCGTGAGGGGCGGCGCACCCAGGACCAGGTTGAGACATTCGATGGCCGCGCCGCACGCGCCCTTGCCCAGATTGTCAAAGCGCGCGTAGGCGATCATGCGCTCGTCGTTGCCGGTGACAAACAGCTCCATGCGGTCGCTGCCGCTGAGGGCCACGCTGTCGATGGACGGCTCGGGATTGTCCTCCAGCACCCGCACCAGCGCCGCGCCCTCAAAGAACGCGCGGTAGACGCCGCTCACCTCGGTAAGCGATGCCTTGCGGCACAGGATGCCCTCGGTGAGCGGGAGGCTCACCAGCATGCCGCTGAACACGTCCATCACCACGGGCTGGAACACCGGCGGGCGCGTAAGGCCGCACACATGCGTGATTTCGGGCAGGTGCTTGTGGCTCTGGCCCACGGCGTAGGGCCGGGGCGCGTGCAGGGCGGCGGGCCGGTCCGGCGCCTCGTAATCGGCGATCATGCGCTTGCCGCCCCCGGAATAGCCCGTGAGCGACAAAAGCGACAGCGGCGCGTCCGGCGAGAGCAGCCCCGCGTCCACCAGCGGCTTCACCAGCGCGATGCACCCGCTGGCGTGGCAGCCCGGCACGGCGATGCGCCGGGCGCTGCTAACGGCTTTGGCCTGCACCGCCCCAAGCTCCGGGAAGCCGTAGGTAAAGCGCGGGTCCGTGCGGTGGGCGGTGGAGGCGTCCAGAATCACGCCCTCCCCCTCGCCCAGGGCGGCCACCAGCTCGCGGCTGGCGGCGTCGGGCAGGCAGAGGATGGTGGCGTCGGCCCGACGGGCCATGGCGGCGCGGGCTTCAAGGTCCTTGCGCTTCTCCTCCGGGAGCGAGAGGAGCGAAATGTCCTCCCGCCCGGCGAGGCGATCCCGCACCCGCAGGCCCGTGGTTCCCTGGTCGCCGTCGATGAATACGTTGAACATTACAGCTTTCCCTTCAGAAGCGTCGCCCGCGCGGCGATGGGCAGGCCGAAGAGGCTGATGAAGCCGGCGGCGTTCTTCTGATCGTAGACGTGATCCTCGCCGAAGGTGGCGATCTCCTCGCTGTAGAGCGAATAGGGGGAGGTGACGCCGGCGTTGATGATGTTGCCCTTATAGAGCTTGAGCTTGACTTCGCCGGTGACGGTCTTCTGCGTCTCGGTGACGAAGGCGGCCAGCGCCTCGCGCAGCGGGGTGAACCACTGGCCGAAGTAGACCAGCTCGGCGTAGCGGTTGGCGACCAGTTCCTTGTAGTGCTGGGTGTCGCGGTCCAGGCAGATGGTCTCCAGCACCTGATGCGCGCGGTAGAGGATGGTGCCGCCGGGGGTTTCGTACACGCCGCGGCTCTTCATGCCCACGAGGCGGTTTTCCACCATGTCGCACAGACCCACGCCGTTCTCGCCGCCCAGCTTGTTGAGGTATTCCATCATGGCCACGGGAGAAAGCTTCTTTCCGTCCACCGCCACGGGCACGCCCTTTTCAAAGGAAAGGGTCACGTAGGCGGGCTTGTCGGGGGCCATCTCGGGGCTGACGCTCATCTCCAGGAAGCCGGGCTTGTTGTACTGCGGCTCGTTGGCCGGGTCCTCCAGGTCCAGGCCCTCGTGGCTGAGGTGCCAGAGGTTCTTGTCCTTGGAATAGTTGGTCTCGCGGCTGATCTTGAGGGGAACGTTATGCTTTTCGGCATACTCGATCTCCTCCTCGCGGCTCTTGATGTCCCACTCGCGCCACGGGGCGATGATGGCCAGCTCCGGCGCGAAGGCCTTGATGGTCAACTCAAAACGCACCTGGTCGTTGCCCTTGCCGGTGCAGCCGTGGCAGATGGCGTCCGCGCCTTCCTTCCTGGCGATCTCCACGATGCGCTTGGCGATGATGGGCCGCGCGAAGCTGGTGCCCAGCAAATATTCGCCCTCATACACCGCGCCCGCCTGCATGGTGGGGTAGATGTAGTCGGTGATGAACTCTTCCTTGAGATCCTCCACGTAGAGCTTGCTGGCGCCGGTCTTGAGGGCCTTTTCCTCAAGCCCCTCCAGCTCCGTGCCCTGGCCCACGTCGCCGGAGACGGCGATGACCTCGCAGTTGTTATAGTTCTCCTTGAGCCAGGGGATGATGATGGAGGTGTCCAGCCCGCCGGAATACGCGAGCACAACTTTTTTAATATCCTTCTTGGCCTTGGGTGCCATAGCAAATGCCTCCTTGAATTATTATGCATGTATTATGCATATTATGCAGGTGCTTGTCAAGGGGGCGGACGCTTTTTTTTGGAGAATGTACAAAAGATTTTTTGTGCGGGGATACCAAAAAAAGGAGGAAAGCCAACCGGCGTTTCCTCCTCAGCGTGGCGAAAAAGCTCGCCTGTGGCGATCTTTTCCGCCAGGACACGTTTCCCCTGCGCCTGCGGCGCGGCCGGGGAAACGTGCAAGGAAACCTTGCTGCGCAAGGCTTCCGAATCCACCGCACATGTCGCTGGATTCGGATTTCATTCGGAGGGCTGCGGCCCTCCGAGCCTCCCCAAAGGGTTTTTTGACAGTCTGAGGAGGAAAGCCGACCGGCGTTTCCTCCTTGATGAATGAATATGGGGAAATCAGCCCTTTGCCGGCAGCCGCAGGCGGATGACGCCCGGCAGGGCCCTGAGCTGGGTCAGGAGCATGTCGTCGGGTTCGCGGTCCAGCTCAAGCACGGTGACGGCCATGTCGCGGCGGCTCTTGTTGAGCATGTTGTTGATGTTGATCTTGCGGGCGCCGATGGCGGCGGAGATGGCCGACACCATGCCGGGCTCGTTTTCATGGATGATGAGCACGCGCACGCCCTCGCTGTGGCCCAGGATGATCTCGGGGAAGTTGACGGAATTGCGGATCTGGCCGTCCTCCAGGTAGTCGCGCAGCTCGCGGGCGGCCATATCGGCGCAGTTGACCTCGCTCTCAGGGGTGGAGGCGCCCAGGTGCGGGATGGCGATGGCGTTCTTCATCTTGAGCACGGCCTGGGTGGGGAAGTCGGTCACGTAGCTTGCCACCTTGCCGCTCTCCAGGGCGGCGGCGAGGGCCTCTGCGTCGGCCAGCTCGGCGCGGCTGAAGTTGAGCAGGTGCACGCCGTCCTTCATCTGGGCGATGGAGGCCGCGCCGAACATGCCGCGGGTGGCGTCGGTGAGGGGCACGTGGACGGTGATGTAGTCGGCGGACTGATAGATCTCATCCACGGAGGAGGAGCGCTTGATGGCGCGGCTGAGCGACCAGGCGCTTTCCACGCTGATGAAGGGGTCGTAGCCGATGACGTTCATGCCCAGGCCCTGCGCGGCGGCGTTGGCCACCAGCGCGCCGATGGCGCCCAGGCCGATGACGCCCAGCGTCTTGCCGCGCACCTCGGGGCCCGCGAACTGGGCCTTGCCCTTTTCCACCAGCTTGGCGACCTCCGCGCCCTGGCCGTCCAGGGTGCGCGCCCAGTCGATGCCGCCGGCGACGTTGCGGCTGCCCAGCATGAGGCCGCAGATGACCAGCTCGGCCACGGCGTTGGCGTTGGCGCCGGGGGTGTTGAAGACCACGATGCCACGCTTGGTGCACTCGTCGATGGGGATATTGTTGGTGCCCGCGCCGGCGCGCGCGATGGCCAGCAGGCTGTCGGGCAGATCCATGTCGTGCATGGAGGCGGAGCGGACCAGAATTCCGTCGGGCACGGGCTCCTCCTTGGCGATGAGGTAGCGCTCGGCGGTCAGGCTCTGGTGGATGACATCGGAGATATTGTTGAGGGTCTGGATCTTATACATCATACATTCTCCTTTTCAAAGGCCTTCATGACTTCGACGAGCTTTTTGACGCCCTCCACCGGCATGGCGTTGTAGATGCTGGCGCGCATGCCGCCCACGCTGCGGTGTCCCTTGAGGTTGACCAGGCCGTTTGCGGCGGCGTACTTGACGAAGGCCGCGTCCTTGTCGGCGTCGCCGGTGACGAAGGTGACGTTCATCAGCGAGCGGCAGTCCCTGCGGGCGGGCGCCTTGAACAGGGCGCTATGGTCCAGGTAGTCGTAAAGAAGGCCGGCCTTGTACTTGTTCTGCTCGTAGATGGCCGCTACGCCGCCCAGGTCCCTGAGCCACTCAAAGCCCAGGCCAGCCATGTAGATGCCGTACGTGTTGGGGGTGTTGAGCATGCTGTCGTTCTTGCTCTGCAAAGCCCAGCTCATCAGCTTGGGGCATTTGGGGTCCTCGTGGCCCATCAGGTCGCGGCGGACGATCACGATGCACAGGCCCGCGGGGCCGATGTTCTTCTGCGCGCCGGCGAAGATGACGCCGAACTTCGTCACGTCGAAGGGCTCTGAGAGGATGTTGGAGCTCATGTCCGCCACCAGCGGCACCTTCCCGGTGTCGGGAATGGCAGTGTAGCGGGTGCCGTAGATGGTGTTGTTGGTGGTGATGTAGGCATAGTCCGCGTCCGGCCGCCAGTCGAAGGCGTCGGGGACGTAGGTGTAGGTGTCCTCGCGGGAGGAGGCGGCGATGTGCACGTCGGCATACTTCCTGGCTTCCTCGGCGGCCAGGTGGGCGAAGTTGCCGCTGTCCACATAATCGGCCTTGCCGGCGGAGAGCAGGTTCAGCGGCACGGCGCTGAACTGAAGCGTCGCGCCGCCCTGCAAAAACAGGATCTCGTAGTCATCCGGCACGTTCATCAGCTCTTTGAGCAGCGCCTTGGTGCGGTCAAAGATCTCGATGTACATGCCGCTACGGTGGCTCATCTCCATGACGCTCATGCCGCGTCCGGGGTAGCAGACCAGCTCGGCGGCCGCCTTTTTGAGCACGCTTTCAGCGATCATCGCGGGACCTGCGGAAAAATTATATACGCGTTCCTCCATGTGATGCTTCCTCCCTGTTTGATTGAGTGGGACGTTTTTTGCCCTATTGGCGATGTTTCGACCGGATGCGTCTGTTATACACCAAAACGGCGCAGATTGCAAGAGGAAAAATGGATTTTCTTTTGTACAAAAACTGGATGCTTCCAAAGAATGATACCGTTGGGAGTTGTGCATCAAACCGACGGCGCGGGATTTTGACTTTTTCGCGCAGCGTGGCTATAATGGCGGCAACAGGGGAGGCGATGAGGCATGGACGAGCTTGCCTGGCTGGACCGTTACCTGCGCGAAAAACCCGCGACGGTGTGGGATTACAAGATCGAATGGGGCTGGGACCGCTACCGCGTGGCGGGAAAGCTCTATGCCGCCACCTGCCTGCCGGGCCCCGCCTATGCAAAGGAATATGCGGGACATCCGTTGCTTACGCTCAAATGCGATCCGGCGGAAAGCGAGCTGCTGCGCGCCGGCTGTCCCGATATCCTGCCGGGGTTTTATACGGACAAGCGCAGGTGGATCTCCATCCGCCTGGACGGCGGAGTGGAACGCAATACGATCCTCCGGCTGTGCGATTCGTCCTATGCGCTGGTGCTGGCGGGTCTGAGCCGGAAGGCGCGGCGGGAGGTCCTGGGGGAGGAGGCGTAAATTGTTGCGCCGTCCCTTGACCCCCGGTGCCCGATGGGCTACAATAGGCATAGCCACACGAAAACAGTTCAAGTGCAAAGGAGGCCCTGTCATGAGCATCACCCAGCGTCCCTTCGGCGTTACCCCCGCCGGGGAACAGGTTACGGAGTATACCATGACCAACCGGGAGGGAGCCTGCGTATCCGTCCTCGATTTCGGCGGCATCATCACCCGCATCCTGGTCAAGGATCGGAATGGCAGGCTGGACGACGTCAATTTGAGCTTTGAGGATATCGGCGTGTATGCCCGGGGCCTCAGCGGCAGCATGGGCATGCTTATCGGCCGGGTGGGCAACCGCATCCGGGGCGCGGCGTTCGAGCTGGAGGGACAGCGCTATACGCTGCCCGGGAACGACAACGGCAACTGCCTGCATGGCGGGGTGGGCTTTGGCCTGCGGATGTGGAAGGTACAGCCCGCGGCGGCGGAGGGCGACGCGCTGGAGCTGACGCTGAGGAGCGAGGACGGCGACCAGGGCTTTCCCGGAACGCTTGAGGTAAAGGTGACCTATACCTTTAACGACCAAAACGAGCTGGGCATCCACTACCAGGCCCGCACCGACAAGGCCACCCTGTGCAACCTCACCAATCACGCCTATTTCAACCTGGACGGGCATGCCTCCGCAAGCGTGCGCGACCTGGAGCTGCAAATCAACGCCGATTTGGTCACCGAGGTGGGCGAGGGGCTCATTCCCACGGGCAGGCTGATTCCGGTGGGGGAGGTGCCGTATGATTTTACAAAGCCCACCCGCATCGGCGATGTGCTGGACCGCATGCCCGAGTGCCCCGGAATGACCATGGCAAAGGGCGTGGATTTCAACTACTGCGCGGGAGGCGACCGCCAGACCAAGCGGATCGCCACGCTCTATTCGCCCAGGACCGGCCGCGTGATGGAGGTCATCACCGACCAGCCCGGCGTGCAGTGCTACACCGCCAACTTCCTGGATATCGACGGCAAGGAGGGCGTGCATTACGGCCCCTACTCCGGGGTATGCCTGGAGACGCAGCATTATCCCGATGCCATTCATCAGCCGCAGTTTCCCTCCATCGTGCTCAGGCCACAGGACACCTATGATTCCTTCACCATCTACCGCTTCGGCGTTCGCTGACGGAGCGGGATGATATCGCTGCAAACGGAGGAGACAAATTGCGTAAGCCAATCACGCTTTGCTGCCTGCTGCTCTTGCTCTGCCTGGCGCGCCCCGCCGCCGCGGCCATCTCCGGGCGCGGCTATGAGGATTTCGAGGCGTGTTATGCCGACAACCTCAGTTTCATCAACGACAACACCGGCCGTCATCTGCTGCCGCTGGTGCTTGCCAAGGGCGATGCCAACGCGGACGGCGGACACCGCATGTACCAGCTCATCGGGGACGTGCTCAGCGTCAGCATCCGCCTGGATCAGACCAACGAAATCATCGAAAGGTGCCAGATCGTGCTGACGGCGCCCGCGGGCATGTCCTACGGCACGGCGGAATACAACGATTTCGCCACCTCCGGCTATCACAGCTACGCGCTGCTGATGGCCATGCATACCGCCGCCGACCCGGCCGTGCGCTACGGCCTGGTGACGGCCGTCAACGAAGGGCTGGCGGCCGGAGAAGGAAGCTATTCCACGCAGGTTGGCGTCTACAGCCTGCAATGCACGCAGGAAGGCAACGTGGCCACGATTACGTTTGAGAACACCTTGGCCGCCACGCCCGAGCCACAGGCCACGCCTGGGGAGGGGGAGGATTCCGAGATGGACGGCAACGAGGAAGACGTCTATATCGGCTGACGAAAAGGCAAATACGCAAAGCGGGGGTCCTCATGCGGAACCCCCGCTTTGCATCGCCCGTCTCAGGCGTCGGTGCGCATCCTGGCGAAGGAGATGATGGCGTCCGCCACCTCCTCAGGCCTGCGCCCGTCGGTGCGGATCATCAGATCGTAGTTGCTGCGCATGCCCCAGTTGCCGTCGGCAAAGAAGTTATAGTAGCTGCGGCGCTGGCGGTCCGTCTTGCGAATCAGCTCGCGGGCATGCTCGCGGTCCACCTTCTCCACCCGCATGATGCGCTCGATGCGCCGCTCCTCGGAGGCGTACACGAAAATGTGCGTGATGCCCGGCCGGTCCTTGAGCACGTAGTCCGCACAGCGGCCCACGATCACACAGGGCCCCTCCGAGGCGATCTTGCTGATGGCGTCAAACTGCGCCAGAAAGATCCGCTGGTTGAGCGGCATCTGCAGACCCATGCCGCCCGCTCCCATATGAAGACCCGCACCCGCGCTGCCCGCCAGCATGCCGCCGACGGTGTTTTTTTCGTCATGGCGCTCCAAAAGTTCGTGGCACAGGCCGCTTTCTTCGGCCGCGCGGGTCAGGATCTCTTTATCATAGAAGGGAACGCCCAGCTTGTCGGCCACCAGCTTGCCAATTTCGCGCCCGCCGCTTCCGTATTCGCGTCCAATGGTGATGATGGGGTCCATATAAAAACACCTCCGAAGGCTTGATGAACGAAGCTCTTTACCGCTATTATACATCACGCGGCCCAAAAGTTCAACGAAAACCGCAAAACACGGGGCGGGAAGGGGCAAAGGCGGCGGCGAAGCGTTGACATTCCCGGCACGCGCTGGTAAAATAGCCACAATCCTAGTGCAAGAAAGGGTGGGTAAGTTCGATGCTGGAGGAGAACATTCGCACGGGCCTCACATTTGACGACGTGCTCCTGGTACCCCGCGCAAGCAGCGTGCTGCCGCGCGACGTGGACACCTCGACCATGCTGACCCCGACCATCAGGCTCAATGTCCCGCTGCTGAGCGCCGCCATGGACACCGTCACCGACGCGCGGCTGGCCATCGCCATAGCGCGGGAGGGCGGACTGGGCATCATTCACAAGAATATGACCATTGATGAGCAGGCAACACAGGTGGACAAGGTCAAGCGCAGCGAACACGGCGTCATCACCGACCCGTTCTTCCTCTCGCCCGACCATCTCATCCGTGATGCGGAGGCCCTCATGGCCAAGTATCGCATCTCCGGCGTGCCCATCACCCGCGGGAAAAAGCTGGTGGGAATTCTGACCAACCGCGATTTGCGCTTTGAAACCGACGACAGCCGCCGCATCGAGGAGGTCATGACCTCCGAGAACCTCATCACCGCGCCCGTGGGCACCACGCTGGAGGAGGCCAAGAAGATTCTGGCCGCGCACCGCATTGAAAAGCTGCCCATCGTCAACGATCAGTTTGAGCTGTGCGGCCTCATCACCATCAAGGATATCGAAAAGAGCACCAAGTACCCCAACTCCGCCAAGGACCAGAAGGGCCGCCTGCTGTGCGGCGCGGCCGTGGGCATCACCAAGGACAGCATGCTGCGCGTGGAGGCGCTGGTCAACGCCAAGGTGGACGTGATTTCCATCGACTCGGCGCACGGCCACAACATCGACGTCATCAACAAGGTCCGCGAGCTGCGCGCCGCCTTCCCGGACCTGTGCATCATCGCCGGCAACGTCGCCACCGCCGAGGCCACCCGCGCCCTCATCGAGGCGGGCGCGAGCTGCGTCAAGGTCGGCATTGGCCCCGGCTCCATCTGCACCACCCGCGTCATCGCCGGCATCGGCGTGCCGCAGCTCACCGCGGTCAGCGACTGCGCCAGGGAGGCGGACAAGTACGGCGTGACCGTTATCGCCGACGGTGGCATCAAGTACTCGGGCGACATCCCCAAGGCCATCGCCGGCGGCGCGAGCGCCGTCATGATCGGCAGCCTCTTTGCCGGCGTGGACGAGAGCCCCGGAGACATGGAGATCTACCAGGGCCGCAGCTTCAAGGTCTACCGCGGCATGGGAAGCCTCGGCGCCATGGCGCAGGCC
>CAUDEL010000004.1:0-97634 GCA_958448555.1 uncultured Eubacteriales bacterium
GCCGATGGTACTTGGCTGGAGACGGCCCGGGAGAGTAGGTCGCTGCCGCATCCCAATTCCCCGCCTGCAAACGCAGGCGGGGCTTTTTTTGTATTTATGAATGAAAAAGGCGTCGGCCCGCAGGAAGCGGCACAGGCCGGCTGTCGCGCCTTGTGTGCTTGCCACCGCTCCCACGCTGTGGTATGATAGGGCCAACGGAAAATAAAGGAGAGGCCACCGTATGAAGATCGGGTTTGTCGGTATCGGCGTGATGGGCGAAAGCATGGCGCGCCACCTGATGAATAAGGGACATGAGCTGACGGTATACAATCGGACCAGAAGCAAGGCCGAGCGCCTGCTCGCCGAGGGCGCGGCCTGGGCGGAGAGCGCTGGGGCGTGCGCGAAAAATCAGGATGCGGTCATCACCATCGTGGGCTTCCCCAGGGACGTGGAGGAGGTCTATCTGGCCCAGGGCGGGATTCTGGACAATGCTCGGCCCGGCGCGTACCTGATTGACATGACGACCACCAGCCCGGCGCTGTGGCAGCGCATCGCCGCCGAGGCCAGGGCGCGGGGCATGAAACCGCTGGATGCGCCGGTGAGCGGCGGCGACAGCGGCGCCAGAAACGCCACCCTGAGCATCATGGTGGGCGGCGATGAAGCGGACTTTGAGGCGTGTCGGCCGCTGTTTGAGGCCATGGGCAAGAGCGTGACCCTTACGGGCGGCCCGGGCTGCGGCCAGCATACCAAGATGGCCAACCAGATTGCCATCGCCGGGTGTGTGGCGGGCGTGGCCGAGGCCATTCGGTATGGGGAAGCCAGCGGTCTGGATATTTCCAATATGCTGGACTGCATCTCCGCGGGAGCGGCCGGAAGCTGGCAGATGAGCAACAACGGCCGCAAGATGGCAAAGGAGGACTGGGCGCCCGGCTTCTATATCAAGCACTTCATCAAGGACATGCGCATCGCTGTGGAGGAAGCCGACCAGCGCGGTGCGGAGTTGCCGATACTCAAGGAGGTCTTGGGCATCTACGAGCGCATGCAGGAGCAGGGCGAGGGTGATTTGGGAACCCAGGCCATCATCAGGGCGTACAGGTAAACGACGGACGAAAAGCGCGGCATTGCGGAATATCTCAAATGCCGCGCTTTTTTAATACGAATTTTCTGGAAGGAAAGCCGATCAAAAATGCCCGACGGGTTCCGCGCCATAAGGCCGGAGACGGAACAGGAAGGGCGGATAGTGAAGCGTTGCGATGATGCTCTCGCCCGTTTGCAGGGCGGTGAGGTCCTCGTCGCTGATGACATGCTCGTCCATGACCTGCTCGACCATGCCGCGCTGCACGGTGGAACGGTAGCTTTCGACAGCGCGGTGGCGGCCGTAGAGGTTTTTCACGTGCGCGCGGCTCTCGCGGTCGCGCAGACGGAAGGCCACGGTCGTGCCGATCTCGCCCAGCATGGGTTCGGCTGCGGCCTCATATCGAGCCTTGAGTGCGCCAATACCCGTTTCGGCCATCAGGATACGAAGCCCCTTTGCGCGTCCCAGGGCAAGCGCGTCCTCCAGATGCGCGAGCCGCCCCAGAACGCAGGGGCCGTCCAGGAGGACCGTAACAACGCCGTCGGGCTCCACGCGGCTGAGCGCTTCAGTCAGGCACAGGTCCATAAGTGCGGTAAAGACCGGACGCGTCAGAGGACCGCGCGCGGGATCGTAGCAGACAAAGACGGTGCGGCCGCCGCGGGCATGCAGCAGCCTGCGCATCCCCAGCGTTCCCCGGGCGCCGAAGCGGCCGGCCAGCAGCTCGCGCGCGGCCTGCTGGAGATCCGCCACTACGCCCTGCGCCCGCTCGCCGTCGCCCAGGTAGCTGGCGAAGGCGCGAAACTCCGGCGCAGCCTCGAGAATCTGGCACATGCTGTCCATGTCAAAGCCGTCGATGAGCTCGCGCAGGGCCTGGCAGGTGCATAGATCGCTGTCGCCTCTGCGCTTGAGGTACACGGCCAGCGCCATGATGAGGTCGCGTGCGGCCGTGGGATAGAAGGGGTGGGCAGCACCTCGGATCCGTTCCTCAAAGAGCAGGCCGAAAAGCGAGGAGGCGTCCTCAATCAGGCGGGCGTCATCGGTGAACTCCTCGAAAAGATTCCAGCACTCCGCGCCGTCCGGCCCCGCGGCGCGCTTGTCGTCCGCGAACACAACGTCGCCCTTCTGATAGAGGGCGTTGTAATATTCGCCTGCGGGATCAAGAATGACCAGCATGTCGTTTTCGGTCAGATTGGCGCGAAGGCCACGCGCCAGATGCAAAAGGAGATTGGTTTTCCCTGTGGCCGGGCTGCCCAGCACGAGCAGGTGCCGGTCGATGAGATTTGTGCCGATGGGCAGATAAACGCTTTTTCCCATGCCGTCTGAGCCGCCCAGCGCAAAAAGCGCGTCCGGCTCCCGGTAGGGGATATCGCGGGCGATTTGCAGCCCCTTGAGTACCGTTGCCATAGCTACCTCCGGCGGATCAGGTCCGCCCGTCAGGGTCGTTGTTCGTGGACTTTTTTTCCTTGAGAAGTCGGGCCATCATGGCGACTGGCGCAGCGCCCTTGCCGTTTGTGAGCTGTGTGAGCGAGCGGACCACGTAAGGCTCTGGTGTGGGCGTGGACGCCTGCTGAGGCGCCAGTGACGGTTTTTCCTCGACGGGCGGGACGCTGGGCGTCTGGGTTGCAGAAAACATATCGATCTGTTCAAAGCGGGGCACGGGGGAAGGCCTGGGGACCTTTTTGGGCCTGGGGGACTTTGCCGGCACAGCCTTTTGCACAGGAGGGACGTCCTTTTGCACAGGCGGCGTCTCTGGAACGGGCTGAGGCAGCGGGGGCTGGGGGAGAAGCTCGTCGTCGGGGGTATCGCCCAGCAGATCCTTGAGCGCAAAGCTCTTCACCGTGGCGCGCATGGCGTAGCCGCTCTCGATGTACTGCTCGCGCAAGGCGTCGGGAGCGAAGAGGACGGGCTCCTGTTCCTCCTGCGGCACACATTCGCGGTGTCGCCACATCCGGCGCAGATAGTCGATGTCCGCGTCATAGCCGCTGAGCTGGCCGCCCGGCAGATCCACGGCGGCGCGGGTAACCTCAGATTCGATGGCATCGACGCGCTTTGAAAGCAGCTCGTTGGCGCGGTCATAGGCGGGGGAGCCCGCCTGGAGCTGCGAGAGAGCGCTTTCGCGGCGATAGAGCGCATCCACCAGACGGCCCTTCCATTCCTGCCAGCGGGCCATGGCGCGCATGCGGCGGTAGGCCTCCTGAGGAACGGTCGTGTTTTCGCAGGTCAGGGAAACGGGCTCCAGCGTCAGGCGGTTCTGCCGGAGCAGCTCGCGGCTGTCGGGCAGATAGACCAGCTTGTTGAGCATGCCCAGCGGGCTCATGCCGCTGCCGTAGGCGGGGTTGTTGAGCGCGTCGGCCGTCAGGGGGCGCAGCTCGCGGTCGCGCACCACAGCCACGCGCACCGATGTGGGATAGCGCCCGCCATGCGTGGCGGGATCATAGGCCGGGGCGATCTGGAAGCCCTCGCATAGCGCGCGCATGTCCAGCGTCATCCGCTGGCGGTCGATATATTCCGCCGCGTCCTGATAGGGCAGCCACAGGTCGCCCGGCGCGTCGTCCTCAAAAACGGGCTGGAGCAGGCGGGCCGTGAGGCGCGTGACGGGCGATTCCTCAAAGGTATCGCAGGCGTAGCGCCAGGGGACGTACTGCCGCACGCCCTCGGCGCGCTTGGCGTTGAGGGTATACAGCCCGCCGGCCTCGGGCGTGCCGTCCAGATCGCGGATGATGCACAGGTCCTGCATCACGCGGCCCAGGTCCTTCTGACGGATGCAGACGGAATTGAGCTCGTTGAGGCGAAGGTACTCCTCCTCAAGATGGGCGGGATCGTATTTTTCGCCCATCTCCAGCCGCGTTTTGAGAAAAGCCGTGTAATGGGCGCAGCGGGCCGTGACGCGAAGCTCGCGCTCGGCGCCCTCCAGCACGCCGCCGCCGCGCGGGTATACGCTTTCGGGGACGGCGACGGCCTGGGGCCCGCCGCCGATCATGTAGACGACCAGCCGCTCGCCAAAGAACGGCTGGTACTGCGGAAAAGCCGTCACCCAGGCCCGGTCCACAGCGACGACGCCACCGCCGCGGAAACGGCCCTCGGCGTCGAAGTTGCGCAGGTAGTTGTCGCCCGCATAGAGCTCGGGCATCTGTGCGCACAGCAGCCGGTGGTACTCGTCCGGGTCGGTGGAGAAGCCCGCAGGGGAGACGCGGGCAAGGGTACCGCGCTCCCGGCGGCCCACATAGCTCATGGTCTGTACCAGCTCCACCGGGAAGATGGGCAGAAAGGAACGGAAGCGCTCGGGGACGGGCTCGGCCGACTGGGCGAAAATGCGCTTGGCCGCCGCCCAGAGCGCGTCCTCATCCAGACCCGCGTAGCTGATGATGCCCGTTTGTCTCGTGGTCAGGCGCATGGCCGCGCCTCCTTTCCAGCGTCAGAGATCATAGACGAATTGCAGCTTGGGCAACAGGCGGTCCACGCCCAGCTTGAGATATAGCGGAGCCGCTTCTCCTGCCGCCCGCTGGATAAAGGCCTGCCCGTCCGAGGCGGCGAGCATTAGAAGCAGCGGCTCCGCGCCGTCGCAGGTGGCGGCCATGCAGTAGGAAAGGGGCAGGGCGGGATGCTCGCGCCGATAGAGGGCGGCTTCCTCGAAGGCGCGGGAGGGAGGCGCGGACTCAGTATTTTTGCAGGTTTCAAACGTCCTTCCATAAAGAAAGCTCAGAGGGCTGCTCACGCGCGCAACCGGCAGGCGAAAATGAATCTCCAGAAACTGGCACATGGAGAGGTATTCCACGATGCCGGAATGAAAGTCCTTGGCCGCGGGCCCGAGCGGAACGTTTCCGTCCTGCCAGGGGATGGGCTGCCAGAAGGCGTAGCCGGGCCGTTTGCAGCCGGGAAGAAGCAGCTTTTCATCCAGCGGAGGCCTTAGATAGGTCAGCGGCCGGCGGCCCGTTTCCTTGATGGCCGTCTGCTGAAAGCGGATGAGATAATCCCGCATGATGGGCGCAAGCGCCGTCTGCATGGTGGTTCAACTCCCTTTGTCTACGCGGCGGCTCAATCCTGGGTCACATAGGACACCAGGGCCGCCGACTGGCCGGTATACGGATCGGTGGTCAAAAACAGCTCCCCGAAGGGACAGCGTACGCGCACGCTGCCCAGGGTGTCGGGGCAGGGGTCCTTGAGGTGGAGGCGGCGCATGAGAAACGCGCGCTGGCGCTGCACACCCGGACGCTCTTTGCCTCCGGCGCTTTCCACATAGAGCGTGACGCCCGACAGCACCCCGTTTTCAAACAGACACACCGGCGCCAGCGAGCCGCCCACGACGGGACAGGGGTCCAGAAACACCTCCCGATTGCGCAGCGTGGCATAGCGCGCGGCAAGCGAAGCGGGAGGCATCTGCGCCTCCAGGCGCAGGCCGTTTGAAAAGGTTAGGGTCCCGGTATCCATATCCAACAAGGGCATCTTCTCATCCCCGCCTTTTGTCGAGGGTTTTGTCAAACATGCTGCGGCCCGGGCCGCTCCATCTTCAAGTCTATCATCCGCCATGGGGGCTGTCAATGTTCCTGCGCGGTTTTTGCGGTTTGACAGAAGGGGAAAAAGCGGCTATGATGACGTTATGAGAACGCGCATCGATGAGGAGGAACGGCCATGCAGGACCGGCCCGTTTGGAAAGCCCAGTCTGCTCGCGCGGCGCTTTGCGCGCTGACGCTTGCGGCGCTCGCGCTGGGGACGGACGTCCCGGCGGAGGGGCCGGTGCTCGGAGGCGCGGCGCTGTGGGCGTTGGCCGCGGGCGCGGCGTGGATGCTGTATGGCGCGCTGCTCAGGCTGCGGCGTCCGTTTTGGCCGGCGCGGCTGTGGGTGCTGGCCGCGGCGCTGGCCGGGGTGGTGGTGCTGGGGCGGAGCTTTGCCGCCGTGGGCACGGCCGAGCTGGCCACGGGCCGCTGGCCGCGGACGCTGGCGGCGCTTGTGGGCCTGGCGCTCCTGATTTTCGCGGGCATGCGCCTGCTTTTGGAGGCGCTTTCCAGACCCGCGGCCAGATCTGGCGGGCGCTTCGCACTGCCCGGCCGCGCGGAGCTGTGGCTGGGGGCGCTGCTTCTGGCATGCTGGCTCCCGTGGTACGTATGCCTCTATCCCGGCACGGTGAGCAACGACAGCATCAGCCAGCTCAAGGAGATCATGGGCCTTGTGCCCATGTCCAACGCCAACCCCGTCTTTCAGACGTGGCTCCTGGGCGCGTTCCGTCAGGTGGGGCTGTGGCTTGGAAGCGCGGACGCGGGCGTGGCGCTGTACTGCGTGACGCAGGCGGCGCTGATGGCCTGGCTTCTGGGCGCGGTGCTGGACGGCATCCGCCGGAGCGCCGCGCCGCGCTGGCTGGTGTGGACTTCGTTTTTCTTTTACGCGCTGTGCCCCGTTTTCCCGGTGTTTGCCTTCTGCGTGGGCAAGGACACCAACTTCGCCATGGCGGTGCTGTTTTTGGCCCTCATGCTCAAGCGCATCACGGACGAGCCGGGCAGGCGCGGGGCGGCCCGCTATGTGGGCCTGAGCGCGGCGGCGGTGCTGTGCGCGCTTTTGCGCAATCCGGGCGTGTACCTGTCGCTTCTCACGCTCGGGCTGCTGCTTTGCTGGGCGCTTCGCCGCAGGTGCGGCGCGTGGCGGCTGCCGGCGGTGGCGGCCGCGTGTGTGCTGTGCGTCTGGGGCGCTTTGCAACTGCTGATGCTGCCGGGCCTGAACATTGCGGCCATGCCCGAAAGCGAGAACTATTCCCTGCCGCTGCAGCAGGTGGCCCGCGTGGCCGCGGGCGGCGCGCTGACGGAGGCGCAGAAGGAAGCGGTGTCGGGGGTCTTGCCGGTGGAGGAGCTCAAGGGCGCCTACAACGGCGAGTTGAGCGATCCGGTCAAGGCGCTCTGGCGCGAGGACGCCACCCCGGAGCAAAAGCGCGCCTTCTGGCAGGCGTGGCCGCAGATCGTGCTGGACAACCCCATGACCTGCCTGAGCGCCACCTTCCACAACACCTACGGCTATCTCTATCCCGGCTACATGAGCACCCTCAAGCCCACTTTGCTCATCGGCGACCAGTCCACCCGGACGGCGAGCGTCAGGGGGCTGTATGATTATACCGTCAACCCGCTCAGCGAGGGGCTGGAGGCGTTTACCGACCGCCTGGCCCAAAATCCGCTGTATCGCCTGATGGTGTCTCCCGGGCTGTACGGGTGGGTTGCGCTGATGAGCGCGGTGTGGCTGCTGCGCGGGAACAGGGGAAGGCTTTTGTGCGCCGTGCCTGCGCTCTTTACGCTGGCGGGCTGTCTGCTCTCTGCGGTCAACGGCTACTTCCGCTACGCCATGCCGCTGTATCTGTCCGCCCCGCTGCTTTTGTGGCTGGTGGCGGAGGCGCGTTTTTTTCCAAAATCCCATTGACAAGGGAGAGAAGATAAGGTATACTGAGGTTACTGAAACGTTTAAGTGAATGAGCGGCTTGCGAAGGGAGCGATCGGTCCCATGAAGCGTGTGAGCATCAAGGACGTTGCCCGGGAGGCGGGGGTATCCGCCACCACGGTTTCCTATGTGCTCAACCGCAACCCGTCGGAAACCATCAGCGCCGAGACCACCCAGCGGGTGCTGGAGGCGGCCCGGCGGCTTCACTACGTGCCCAATCTCAACGCCCGCAGCCTTTCCAGCCGCCGCTCCAACCTCATCGGCGTGCTCATCCCCCAGACCGAGCCGGGCAAGGAGTTCATGTTTTCCAATCCCTTCTATGGAGAATTGCTCAGCGCCATCGAATACACCGCGCGCAAAAACGGCTATCACCTGCTGCTCAGCGGTACGCAGGAGGACCAGAGCTACCTGAGCGTGGCGCAGAACCGGGGCGTGGACGGCATCATCATCGTGGGCGCGTACCCGGGCCGGAACCTGGAGGAGCTGCGCGGCATGAACGTGCCCATCGTGCTGGTGGACAGCTATGTCAAGGACGCCGCCTTTCACACCATCGGCATTGAGGACCGCGAGGGCGCGCGCATGGCCACGGAATACCTGATCGCCAAGGGGCATCGGGACATCGCCTTCGTCAGCGGCTCCATCCGCGAGCACGGCGTCAACAGCAAGCGCTACCAGGGCTACTGCGACGCGCTGGCGGCGGCGGGCATCGCCCCCGATGAGGCGGCGCTGTACTCCGATAGCGTATCCTACGAATACGGCGTGGCCGCGGCGGAGGAATACCTGCGCCGGGGCCGCAAACAGACCGCCGCCTTCGTCACGGCGGACGTGCTGGCGGTGGGGCTGGTCAAGGGCCTTTTGCAGCATGGACTTCGCATCCCCGAGGACCTGTCGGTCGTGGGCTTTGACGACGTGTATCTCTCGCGGATCTGCTATCCCTCGCTGACGACCGTGCATCAGGACATCGCGCGCAAGGGCGGCGAGGCGGTGCGGCTCATCATGGAGGCCGCGGCGGGTGCGCGCGAGCGGATGGAATGTATCTTGCCGCTGACGCTGGTCGAGCGCGATTCGGTCATGGAAAGGGGGACGCGGTGATGCTCAAGCACCTGCCGGAAGGGCTGGTTCCCTTTGAGGACTGCGGCTTCGCCCGCCATCCCTTCGCGCCGCTGGCCGGGGAATCGGTCCGGGTGGACTGCCGCGTGGATGCGGACGACGGACAGCCCGCTTTGCGGCTATGCGTGGACGGGGAGCCGGAGCGCGAAATCGCGTCCGAAAGCGAGGATGGGCGGCACCATCATTTCCCGCTGGGCGCCTTTGCGCTGGGGCAGAAGGTCCGCTACCGCATCGTCACCCGGAAGGAGGAAAGCCCCCTCTATGCCTTTGAGCCGCTCCGGGAGCGGCAGGCGGCGAGGCCACGGGCCATCCTGGAGGACGGCAATCGGCTGCATGCCGTATTTGAGGGCTTTTCCGTCACCTTTTCCCGGGAGGACGGCGCGCTTTGCCTGGAGGCGCACACCCGCTCCGTGCAGGGGCAGGACCGCGAAGGAGCGCAATGGACGCTGGGGGATGACATTTGCCTTCTGGTCGGAAAACAGGCGCCTTTTTGCCAACTGAAACGTTTAAGTTGCAATGTGTGTTCGATTGACCGTTACGTGCTGCGCGAGACGGCGGACGGCCGCATCACTTCCCTGCGGATGGAGGGGCAGCTCCCATCCCGCTATGTCTGGGGCACGGGCGAGCGATTCAACCGCGTCAACCAGCGCCGGGGCGGCAGCAATGGCCGCGTGGTGGAGAAGTTCACCCGCCAGGGGGACCAGACCTATCTGCCCATCCCCTTTTTCATGACGGAAACCGGCCTGGGCTGGCATTGCGAGGGCGACATTCCCGCGGAAACGGACTTTGCGGACGGCCTGAGCGTGTCCCGGCGGACGCGGGGCGAAACGCTCTGCCGCGACCGGCTGTTCTTTGGGCCGCCCGCGCGGTTGCTCAGACAGTTTATCGGCTACACGGGCGAGCCGGCGCTCCCGCCGGAGTGGGCCTTTGGCCTGTGGATCAGCGCAAACGGCTGGAGCTGCGACCGCGAGGTGGAAACGCAGCTCGCGGCGCTCAAGGCGCACGGCTATCCCGCCGACGTGATGGTGCTGGAGGCGTGGAGCGACGAGCAGACCTTCTACCGCTGGAACGGGGATGGAAGCTGGCGGGACCCCACCGCGATCGTGCGGCGCATCCGGGAGAGCGGGCTGCATCTGGTGCTGTGGCAGATTCCAGTCATCAAATACGAATGGAACGGCGCGCCCTGCGAGGCCCTTCGGGCGGATGAGCGCGAGGCCGTTGAAAAAGGGTACTGCGTGAAAAACGCGGACGGAACGCCCTATCGCATCACGGAAAACTGGTTCCACAACAGCCTGCTTTTGGACTTCACCAACCCCGAGGCCGTGCGCTGGTGGTTTGACAGGCGTAAATACCTGCTGGACATGGGCGTGGAGGGCTTTAAAACCGACGGCGGGGAGTTTCTCTTTCCTGAGGATGTGCGGCTCTATGACGGCACGGACGGGCTGAGCGGGCACAACCGCTATCCGGCGCGCTACGTGGGCGCATATCACGACTTTTTGCGCGAAAACGGGGTTTCGGGCGTCACTTTCAGCCGCGCCGACTTCACCGGCGCGCAGACGCGGCCCCTGCACTGGGCGGGCGACCAGCTCAGCCTCTGGCCGGAGCTGAAGGCGCAGCTTTCGGCGGGCCTGAGCGCCGGGCTGTCGGGGGTTTTGTTCTGGGGCTTTGACATCGGCGGATTTGCCGGCGAGCTGCCCACGGCGGAGCTGTACCTGCGCGCGACCGCCATGGCCTGCTTCTGCCCCGTGATGCAGTGGCATGCCGAGCCGCGCTCCGGCCAGTTCTACGCCACGCACGAGGACGGCTTCAACAACGATCGCAGCCCCTGGAACCTGGCCGAAAAGCTGGACGCGCCGGAGGTGCTGGAGGTAGCGCTACACTACGCCCGCCTCAGGCGCAGGCTCCGGCCCTATCTGGTGAGGGAAGCCGCCAACTGCGTGAGGGCGCGGCGCCCCATGATGGCGCACCTGTGCCTGGATTTTCCCGACGACGCGCGGGCGCTGGATTGTGAGGATGAATACATGCTGGGGCGGGAATTGCTGGTGGCGCCCATTGTGGAGGCGGGCGCGAAGGGCCGTGCGGTATGGCTGCCGGCGGGCACGTGGCGCGACTTCTTCACCGGCGAGACGCTTTCGGGAGGAAGGGAACACGACGCCGAATGTCCGCTGGCGCGCATCCCCGTATACGAAAGGGTGAGGACCGATGGCTAAGGTGCGCATCGAGCCATGGCGCATTTCGCTGGACGGCCCGGTGAGCGATTATTCGGAGTCGCTGTTTGCGGTGGGCAATGGGCATCTGGGCATGCGGGGCTTCAGCCTGCAGACGCCCAAGCGCCGCCCGTACGATCATGCCGTGTTCCGCGCTGGGTTCTTCGAGCCCATCCGTCCCGGCGTGACGGATATGGTGCAGCTCCCCGACGCCCTGGGCCTGCGCGTGACAGGGGAGGAGCCGGCGGAGGTTTCGCAGGAGCTGGACCTGCGCGCGGGGATATTCACCCAGCGCTGGCGCGGACGGACCGTGGCCGTGGAGGCGCAGCGCATGGCCAGCATGGCCGACCGGCAGCTTCTGTGCGTGCGTCTGGTGCTGACGGCCCTTTCGGACACGGAGGCGGAGGTGCGAAGCGAGCTGGATGCGCAGGTGTGCAACCTGCCCGTCCACGACGATCAGATGGTCCGGGAGACGCAGACCGTGCGGCTGCTTACGCCCGTGCGCCAGAGCGCGCAGGAGCTGGTGTTGCGGGCGGTCCGCTCGGGAAGGGAACTTCGCGTCCTGTCGGACGCGCCGCAGGTCACCCGCGCCGCCCTTCGGGCGGGTGAGCGCCTCACGGTGGAAAAGCGGGTGCGCGTGCTTTTGGATGGCGAAACGCCCAATCCAGACGCACGCGACCCCTGGGCAGAGAACGCCGCGGCTTGGGAAGCCCTGTGGCGGGACTGCGACATCCGCCTTGACGCGGACGGGCGCATCCAGGGGGCGATGCGTTACAACATCTTTCAGATGCTCTGCGCCAACGCGCCGGATGACGCGGCGGTCTCCATCGGCGCGCGGGGGCTGACGCACGGGAGGTACAAGGGCAACGTCTTTTGGGACACGGATGTGTTTTTGCTTCCCTTCTTCTGCTGGCACAGGCCGGATGCCGCGCGAAACCTCGTGCGCTACCGGCTGGACCGCCTGGACGCGGCGCGCGCCCTGGCCCGGCGGCAGAACCTCCGCGGCGCGCGCTATCCATGGATGAGCGGCGAGGATGGGAGCGAGCAGTGCGAGAGCTGGGACATCGGCCTGTGCGAAACGCACATCACCGCCGACGTGGCCTACGCGGCGGACCGATACCATGAAATCACCGGCGACGGTTCGCTGGACGGGGCGCTTTCGCAAATGTATCTGGAAACGGCGCGCTACTGGCTCAGCCGCTTTACCTGGGAGCCGGACAAAAACCAGTATTCCAGCTTCTTTGTGAAAGGCCCGGACGAATACTGCGGCGCGGCGGTCAACAACACCTTTACCAACTATCTGGCGCGGCACAACGTTCGGCTGGCGCTGCGGCACGCGGCCCTGGACGGGGAGGAGCGCGGGCGCTTCAAACACTTCGAGGAGCATGTGGCCCTGCTTTACGACCCGCAAAGGAGCCTGTACCTTCAGGATGAGCTCTTTGACCGGCTGGAACCCCTGCCATCTGGGCATGAGCAGGGCGAACCGCTGTACAAAAGCGTGTGCTTTGACCGCATGCAGCGCTACCGCGCGCTCAAGCAGGCCGACCTGGTGCAGCTGATGGTCCTCTTCCCGGAGGATTTCAGCGACGGGGAAAAGCGCGCCGTGTGGGAACGCTACGAGCCGCTCACCGTGCACGACAGCTCGCTGAGCTTCGGCATCCACGCGCTGCTGGCCTTCCGGCTGGGGCTTTCGCAGGAGGGCTGGCGCTACTTCGAGCGCTCGCTGTGCTTTGATCTGGGCGATGAGCTGGGCAACACCGGCTGCGAGGGCATCCACATGGCGGCGCTGGGCGCGAGCTGGCAGGCGCTGGTCTACGGCGCATTGGGCCTGTGGAGCGACGGCGGGGAGCTTCGCCTCGCGCCCAGGCTGCCGCCGGAGATTCGCGGCGCGTCCCTGTGCGTGTATCACCGGGGGCGGCGCCTGCGGCTGACCGTCAGGGACGGAGAGGGACGCATCGAACAGGAGGGATGAGGGATGTATCTACCCGACAAAGCGGGGCGGAGACGCGCCACGGCGATTTTTCTGCTGCCTTCTCTGGTGGGCATCGCGGGCTTTTGCCTCCTGCCCATCGCGGGTTCGCTGTTCTTCAGCCTCATGGACTACGATCTGCTCAGGCCCATGGAGAGCATGACCTTTGTGGGACTGAAAAACTTTGTCCGCGTCCTCACGGGACGCGAGTTCCGCGGCGTGCTGGCGCACACGTTTACCTACCTGGGCCTGTACCTTCCGCTGATTATGATTGCCTCCGTGGGCGAGGCGCTGATCCTCAACAGGTCCTTCCGCGGCCACGGGTTGTTTCGCACGGTGTGCTACACGCCCGTCATCACCTCCTGGGTGGCGGCGGCGGTGGTGTGGCAGTGGGTGCTCAGCGGAAAGTACGGCCTGCTCAACCAGATGCTCGCGGCGCTGGGAATTCAGGGACCGGCCTGGCTGTCCAGCGCCACATGGGCCATGCCCGGCATCGTGCTGGCCTCCGTGTGGAAGGACACGGGCTATTACGCGCTGATGGTGCTGGCCGCCCTCAAGTCCATCGATCCCGGCTACTACGAGGCCGCCGACCTGGACGGCGCCAGCGGCGCCAAAAAGTTCTTTTCCATCACATTGCCGCTCATCTCGCCCACGCTGTTTCTGCTCATCGTCATCAACATCATCTACGGCCTGCAGGTGTTCGATTCCGTGCTCATCATGACCGACGGCGGGCCCGGCGGCGCGACGACGGTATTTCTGGAGCGCATCTACAAATACGCTTTCGTGCAGTACAAGATGGGCATGGCCAGCGTCTACGCCTGCATCCTGTTTGTGGTGCTGCTGGTGTTCACGGCCGTGCAGTTCTGGATGCAGAAAAGGTGGGTGAATTACGATGCGTAAATCCTCCCGCATGCGCCTTGTGCGCGGAACGCTGTTTTACCTGATGCTGGCGGTCATTCTGCTGGTGACGATTCTGCCGTTCCTGTGGATGCTCTCCTCCTCCTTCAAGGGGCAGGAGGCCATCCGCACCATCCCCATCCGCTGGATTCCCGAGCGCCCCACGCTGGAGGGCTACGAGCGCGTGTTCAACATGCAGGGCTTCTCCTTTGCGCGGGCCAGCCTCAACAGCCTTCTGCTGGCCGTGGGTTGCACGGTGGCGGAGGTGGCCTCCTCGGCCATGGCGGCGTTCGTGTTCGCAAAGCTCCCCTTCAAGGGCTCGGGAAAGCTCTTTGGCGTCTACCTGGCCACGATGATGATTCCCAACACCGTCACCATGGTGCCCAACTACATCATCCTGCGGTCGCTGGGGCTGCTGGACACCTATACGGGGCTTATCCTGCCGTTTCTGGGCAAGGCGTTCAGCGTCTTTCTGATGCGCCAGAGCATGCTGGGCGTCAACGACGCCTACCTCGAGTCGGCCTTCCTGGACGGCGCCTCCCTCTACCGTGTGTTCTGGAAGATCATGCTGCCCATGGTCACGCCCACGCTGGCGACCCTCACCCTCATCTCCTTCATGGGCAGCTGGAACAGCTACCTCTGGCCCCTCATCGTGCTCACCTCTACCGACAAGCAGACCCTGCAGGTGGTCATGGGCAACATGAAGGGCATGTACAAAAACAACGAGCATGTGCTCATGGCGGGCGCGGTGCTCACGATTCTGCCGATCCTGGCGGTGTACCTGGCCACGCAGCGGTATGTCGATCAGGGCATCAGCCTGGGCGGGCTGAAATGATCCCCTGTACGCCGGCGCGCCAAGGCGCGTTTGCAATAAAGAAAACGAACGGAGGTATCCTACATGAAAAAACTCGTTTCCCTTCTTCTGACGCTCGCTGTGGCGCTGTCCCTTGCCGGCGCGGCCTTTGCCGAGGAGCCGGTCACCATCACCTACGCCACCTTCTCCGCCTCCGGCGCGCAGGAGGAAACGCTCAAAAAGATGGTTGAGGTCTTTGAGGAAAAGAACCCGGATATCAAGGTGGACGTGCAGCTGACCGGCTATGACGATTACTTCACCAAGCTGGCCACCACCGTGGGCGGCGGCAACGCGCCCGACGTGTTCGAAATGAACATGGAAAACTTCCTGGCCTACATGCTGCGCGGCGCGTGCGCGGACCTGACCGGCCTGGTGGATCCCGCCAGCTACAGCGAGGGCACGCTCTCCGCCGTGAGCTCGGACGGCAAGCTCTACGCCGTGCCCATGAGCTTCTCCACCTGCGTGCTGTTCTACAACAAGGCGCTGTTTGACCAGGCGGGCCTTGAATACCCGGACGATACCTGGACCTGGACCGAGGCGCAGGCCGCGGCCGAGAAGATCCGCGCGCTGGGCGACGACATCTGGGGCTATTACCAGCCGGTTTCCTACAACGAGTTCTACAAGTCCGTCAAGGGCAACGGCGGGAGCCTGCTCAATGAGGACTACACGGCCTTCACCGTCAACACCCCCGAAAACGTGGCCGTGCTGGAGGCCATGCTCAATCGCGTGCGCGGCGAGGACCGCGTGATGCCCAACGCCGAGGACATGGCGGGCCGCGGCGACTGGGACCTGTTCAGCGAGGGCAAGCTGGGCATGCTCGTCACCGGCATCTGGGGCTTCCAGACCTTCACCGACCAGTGCGACTTTGGCTGGGACATCACCGTGGAGCCCGGCTTCAAGGACAAGAGCACCTTCTTCTTTGCCAACGTCAACTGCGTATCGACCGAAAGCACCAAGCAGGAGGCCGCCGCGCGCTTCGTGGACGCCATGGGCTCCGATCCCGACATCGTGCAGCTTCGTCTGGACGCCAGCTGGGAGCTGCCCACCATCGCCGACCAGACCAAGCTGACCCAGTACCTGGACGTGACCCCGCCCGACAACCGCGCCGCCGTGTTTGACAGCATGGACTACGCCGTCGCGCCGCCCGCGCTGCTGGAGCAGGGCGCGGTAAGCGAAATCATCGGCAACGTCCTGGGAACTTTGGAAACCAACGACATGACCGCCCAGGAGGCGCTGGACGAAATTCAGGCCCAGTTGGAGGAAGCGGACCTGCTGTGATCGAATAGCATAAGCAACCGCTTGGGGGAGGCGCGCCCGCAACGCGCCTCCCCTTTCTTTATAAAACGACAGGAGGAGAGCACATGCCCGCCTATCAGGTCACAGGAAACGAATATCTGTCTTTGCCCACCATCTCCGAGGACACGGGAGCCGTAGAGGGGCTGACGGTGCTGCATATGGGCGCAAAGGGCCTTTTGGAACTCAGCGGCGGAGACGGGCCGCTCATCGCGCCGGTGTGGCGCGTCAACGGGGAGGATCAGGCCCCGGCGCTGGAATGGCACAGGGAAAACGCCTGGGTGCCTGTGGCCCGGGGCGAGGCGCGGGGGGTGACCGTGGCGCTGACCTATCTGTGCCCCCTGGGCGAGCGGGCGTTTTTTGTGCGTCTGGAGGCGGAAAATCATCGCGCCGTGCCGCTGGATATCTATCTGGGCGTACGGGGGCAATGGACGCGCACGCTGCATGAGGTGAACGAAACCATCGTGCTGGACGGCCGGCGCACGCAGGAGGCCAGCGGCTGGAACGGCGCCTTTGTGATGCAGGAGGTGGCGGGGCTGCCGCTGTGCGCCTTCGCGCCCATCGCGGAGGCAGGCGTGGAATGGAGCTGGGGGAACCTGGCCTTTGAGGGCGGCCGCGGCGCCCTGCTCGCGCCGGGGCAGCGCACTTGCGTGGAAATGATCTTCGGCGTGGGTGTGGAAACGGTGGCGGCGGCAACCTCGGCCAAGCACCTTTTGCGCCTTGGCTACGGGCGCTGCCTGCGCGAGACGCTGGAATGGCTGGGGAAGCGCATGCTTGCGGCGCAGGACGCTACGGTTGCGCGGATGATGAACGAAAACCTGTTCTTTTCGTTCTTCTTCGCCAGCGGCCGCGCGCTGGACACGGAGGAACTGTGCCTGATGACCTCGCGCAGCCCGCGCTACTACGTTTCGGCGGCCTACTGGGACCGCGACAGCCTCTTGTGGAGCTTTCCGGCGATCGTGCTCACGGACGCGGCCTATGCGCGGGAGATCCTTGTGCACGTGTTCACCCGGCAGATCCGAAACGTGGGCCAGCACAGCCGCTACATCGACGGCACGCTGCTGGAACCGGGCTTTGAGCTGGACGAGCTGTGCGCGCCGGTGATCGCGCTGGAGCGTTACCTTTTGCGCACGGACGACGGGGCGCTGCTTCAGGAGCCGTGCGTCAAGAGCGGCCTTCTTCGCATCCTTTCGGTGCTGGAAAGCAAGCGCCATCCCGAAATCGAGCTCTACGAGACCTTTTTGCAGCCCACCGACGACGAGATCGTCTATCCCTATCTCACCTATGACAACGCGCTGGTGTGGCGCGTGCTCCTGCTGCTTTCCCGATGGCTGGAGCGGCCGGAGCTGGCCCGCCGCGCGCAGGCGGTCAAGGAGGCCGTCTACCGCCATTGCGTCAGGGACGGGCAGTTCGTCTGGTCCACGGACACCGAAGGGCATTTCGACATCTACGACGAGCCGCCGGGCAGCCTGCAGCTCCTGCCCCATTACGGCTTCTGTGCCATGGACGACCCCATATGGCAAAAGACCGTGCGCACCATCCGTTCGGAGGACTATCCCCTCTCCTTCGCCGGCAGGCCCATCGCGGAGATCGGCTGCCGCCATGCGCCGCATCCGTGGGTGCTGTCCATCTGCAACAGCCTGCTCTGCGGCCATGCGGATACGGCGCTTGCGCATCTGACCCGCACCCGCATGGACAACGGCCTGGCCTGCGAAAGCGTCAACGAGGACACGGGCGAATGTGAAACGGGCGCGGCCTTCGCCACCTGCGCGGGCTTTCTGGCCTATGCCCTGTGGCGGGCGGCGCGTTGACAGGCGGAGGGAAACAGGGTATGATAACGGTGACGGAAGGGGGAACGAAAGATGAATATTGCAGTTGCCGGCATCGGATATGTGGGGCTTGCCATGGCCGTGCTCCTTTCTCAGCGCCATCACGTGACGGCCGTGGATGTGGCCGCCCAGCGGGTGGAAATGCTCAACCGCCGGCAGTCCCCCATCCAGGACGCCGATATCGGAGCGTACCTGTCGGAGCGCAAACTGGACCTTGCCGCCACGCTGGATGCGGCGCAGGCCTACCGGGAGGCGGACTGGGTGGTGATCTCCACGCCCACCAACTACGACCCGAAGCTCAATTACTTTGATACGTCCTCCGTCGAAAGCGTGATCGAGGCGGTCATGGCCGTCAATCCCCGCGCGTACATGGCGGTCAAATCCACCGTGCCGGTTGGCTTCACCAGCCGCATGCTGGAAAAGCACCCGGGCGCCCGCCTGGTGTTCAGCCCGGAGTTTTTGCGCGAGGGACATGCCCTGCATGACAACCTGCATCCCAGCCGCATCATCGTGGGCGCGCCGGAGGAGCCCGAATTGCGCCAGGCGGGAGAGGCGTTTGCCGCGCTGCTCAAAGAAGGCGCGCTGGACCCGGACGTGCCGGTGCTCCTGATGCGTCCCACCGAGGCCGAGGCCGTCAAGCTCTTTGCCAACACCTACC
Organism: uncultured Eubacteriales bacterium; assembly: GCA_958448555.1. Classification (GTDB taxonomy): domain Bacteria; phylum Bacillota; class Clostridia; order Christensenellales; family Aristaeellaceae; genus Limiplasma. The sequence goes on from CAUDEL010000004.1 coordinate 18,285, forward strand.
TGGCCCTGCGCGTGAGCTTTTTCAACGAGCTGGACACCTATGCCGAGGTGCGCGGGCTGGACGCGCGCGCCATCATCGACGGCGTGTGCCTGGACCCGCGCATCGGAAGACACTACAACAATCCCTCCTTCGGCTACGGAGGCTACTGCCTGCCCAAGGACACCAAGCAGCTGCTGGCCAATTACGACCAGGTGCCCAACAACATCATCGGCGCCATCGTGGACGCCAACCGCACCCGCAAGGATTATATCGCCGACCGGGTGCTCGCCCTGGCGGGCTATCCCGCCAACCCCGACCCGCTGGTGGGCATTTACCGCCTGACCATGAAAAGCGGCAGCGACAACTTCCGCCAGTCCAGCATCCAGGGCGTGATGAAGCGCATCAAGGCCCGCGGCGTGCGCGTGGTGGTCTACGAGCCGGCGCTAAAGGAGGATACCTTTTTCAACAGCCGCGTGGAAAGGGACCTGGAGCGCTTCAAGCGCGAGTGCGACGTGATCGTGGCCAACCGCTTCGCCAAGGAGCTCTCCGATGTGCCGCAGAAGGTCTACACCCGCGATCTCTATCACGCCGACTGAACCAATGCCATGGCAAAGCCCGAGGGCGCAGGCCCTCGGGCTTTGCTATCTGCGCGCGCCGTTGACAGGCGGCGGGAAAAACGGTATGATAACGTTGGTTTGTTGTGTACACCAGACGTAAGGAAGGGCCTGCCAATGAAGCTGATTATTCAGATTCCCTGCTATAACGAGGCGGAGACGCTGCGCGTGGCGCTGGACCACCTGCCCCGGCAGATTGACGGAGTGGACGAGATCGAGGTCCTCATCATCAACGACGGCTCCACCGACCGCACGGTGGAGGTCGCCCGCGAATGGGGCGTAAAGCATATCGTGTCCTTCAAGCAAAACCGGGGGCTTGCGCGCGGATTCATGGCCGGCATCGACGCCTGCCTGCATCTGGGCGCCGATATCATCGTCAACACCGACGCCGACGACCAGTACCGGGGCGAGGACATCGAGCGTCTGGTGCGGCCCATTTTGGAAAAGAAGGCCGATATCGTCATCGGCGAGCGCCCCATCGACGAGACGGAACACTTTTCCAAAAAGAAAAAAATGTTTCAGCACCTGGGAAGCTGGGTGGTGCGGGTGGCCTCCAATACCGACATCCCGGATGCGCCCAGCGGTTTTCGGGCCTACAGCCGCGAGGGCGCGCTGCGCCTGAACGTGGTCAACGACTATTCCTATACGCTGGAGACGATCATTCAGGCGGGCTGGAACCGCATCCCCATGACCAGCGTGCCCGTGCGCACCAACCCGGAGCTGCGCCCCTCGCGCCTGTTTAAGAGCATGTGGCGGTATATGAAGCGCTCCTCGTCGGTGATCCTCAGGGCCTTTGCCATGTATAAGCCGCTTCGCTTTTTCGGCATCATCGGCGGGGTGTTCTTCGGGCTGGGCGTGCTGCTGGGGGTGAGGTTCCTCATCATCTTCATCAGCACCGGGTCCGGCAGCGGCCATATCCAGTCCCTCATCCTGTGCGCGGCGCTGCTGATGATCGGCGTGCAGGTCATCATCACCGGCGTGCAGGCTGACCTCATCAGCGACAACCGAAAGCTGCTGGAGGACGTGCAGTACCGCGTGCGCAAGATGGAGGTCAGCCGGGACGGGGAGGAACAAAAGCAATGAAGGCCATGATCTGCTTTACCCACCCGGCGTGGGTGCATCAGTTCCATCATATCATCTGGCGCATGCGCGAGCGCGGCGACGAGGTGCTCTGCTTCGTGGCCGAAAAGGACGGGAACTCCACGCTTCTGGAGCGATACGGCATCCCCTATGTGCGCTGCGCCAGATCCACCGGCAAGAATCCCTTGGAAAAGGCGCTGCTGTTTTTGAAGCTGTCTTTGCAGTTTACCCTGGCGGCGCTCAAATGGAAGCCCGACATCATGATCGGCCGGGCTGCGCCCATGCTGGCCGTGGCGGCTTGGGTAAGCGGAAAGCCGCATCTGCTTTACGAGGACACCGAGGTCAGCAAATTTTCGCTTCGCATCTGCAAGCGCCTCTCCACCAAGATCCTGACCCCCCGCACCTTCCTGAGCGATCTGGGCCCGCGGCAGGAGCGGCTGGACACCTACAAGGAGCTGTTTTACCTGCACCCCTCCGTGTTTACGCCGGAGAGGCAGGTGCTGCGCGACTGCGGGTTCAACCCGGATGAACCGTATATCCTGGTTCGCTTTGTGGCCTGGAACGCCAGCCACGATATCGGCAAGCACGGCCTGGACGACGAGGGCAAGATCCGGCTGGTTCAGCGGCTGGAGCGCTTTGGCCGCGTATACGTGAGCGCCGAGGGCGATGTGCCCGAGGCGCTGCGGCCCAGGCTGCTCAGGACCCCCTATGAGCTGATTCACCACGTGCTGGCGTTTGCCCAGCTGGTGTTCAGCGAGGGCGCGACCATGGCCAGCGAGGCGGCGGTGCTGGGCACGCACTCCCTGTATGTCAACACCATCGTGTCCGGCAGCACGAGGGAGCAGAGCGAGCGTTTCCATCTGATGTACTGCTTCAACGAGGGCGAGGACCGCTATGAGCGCGCCGCGGCGCAGGCCGAGGCGCTGCTGGCTACGCCGGACCTCAAGGCGATTGGGCTGGAAAAGCAAAGGAAGCTGTTGAACGAAAAGGTGGATATCAACGGCTATTACATGGCCGAGATGGACAGGCTGGTCAGGGTCGGGAGGAAGGGCTGATGACGTGGCTTGACATCGGCAACGGCTGGCGCAACATCTTCCTGCTCTCCTGCGCCCTGCAGGCGGCGACGCTGGGCATATGGTTTTGCCTGCGGGGCTGGTTCAGCCCCCGGCACCGGGTCGCCTGCTTCCTTACGGGCGTGGCTGCCACGCCGCTGTGCCAGTATCTGTGGATGCTGCTGCTGGCGTTGCTGTGGCCGCAGGCGCCAAGGTGGGTCTACATCGGCGTGCCGCCCGCGCTGGCGGCCGTGGGCCTTGCGTGGATGGCGCTGAGGCGCCTTACGAGGTTGCGGGCCTTTTTGCGCGACGCCGCACAGCGGCTGCGGGCGCTTTTTGGCATGGACCGCTCCACGGTGGCCGCCGCGTGCTTTGCGGCCTGCGTCGTCATTTTGCTCATGCCGGTATGCGTGCGCTACATGTCCAGCATGGAGAGCGTGCGCGGGGGCGACGCGGGCGAATACCTGGCCCTGGCCCAGCGCTACTGTGAGGACCGCGATCTGGGAAACCTCCTGGAAAAGGACGATACCACTGGACATTTCCGGGGACACAGCCATTTCCCCTCGCTGGAACTGTATATGAGCTACGGCCTGTTCCATACCGGCGGCGAGGTGGGCTATCCCAATGACAAGGCCGTCTTTACGGGCCTTGGCATGAACACCTTCTACATGGCGGCGGCCTATCTGGCCCTGCTCATCGTGGCGTGCCGGGGACGCAAACGCTGGGTGCTGCTGGGCGTGGTGCTGTTTAACCTCGTGCCGGACCTGTTTTTTTCCGTGGAGAGCGCGCCCAGGGATATCTGGCGGATCCTGGCGCTTCTGTGGGCGATGCTGTTTTTCGCGGGGCTTGAGCCCGGCGGCTCGCGCAGGGCGTATCTGGGCAAGCTGGTTTTGTGCTTTGCCGTGTGCTTCACGGTGATGAACACGCATGTGGTATGCTTCGTGGTGCTGCCCTTCATCGTGGCGGCCTGGGTGATCTGGCGGTGGCTGGAAGCCCGCATGACGCAGCTCAGGGGCGCGGCGGCTGTGCTTTTGCGCTCGGTGGGGCTGGCACTGGCGGGCGCAGCGGGCACGCTGCTAGGGTTTTCGGGCAACCTGTGGTGTTATTTCAAATGGGGGGAGATGTCGCCCTGGCGGCTGATGACCACCTATACCGACGCGCCCTGGTACGACATGTACATGGACATCGAGTACAAGCTGGAGGAGACCACCACCCATCTGAATTTCTTTGAAGCCAAGGATTCCATTTTGCAGTCCTACGCCACGCCGGTGGGGGAATGGGGCTTGCGGCTGGCGCTGGTCGCGCTGGTGTGCGTGATCGCCTATGCCGTGTTCAGCCGGGTTCGGATGCGCCGCAGGGCGCGGCTGGAACGGGCGGACGGTCCCACCGCCGTGCTCAGCCGTTCCGCGGGCGCGGCGGTGGCGTCCACGGCCGGGCTATGGGCGCTGTATACGCTGCTCACCCTCGCGCCCATGACAGGCCTGCTCGACAGCCCGCTGTACAGCTTTTCCGGCTCCTTCCTCAAGCTGCCGCGCTACACGATACAATGGTTTTTGCTCTCCTGCGGGATGATCTGCGCCTCGCTTTCGGCCCTGGAGGCAATCTGGCAGCCGCTGCTGGACAAGGTGCCCGCGCGCCTGTACGGGAAGGCGCTTCGGCCGGCGCTGCAACACCTCCCGGCGTACCTGTGCGTGCTGCTGTGCCTGCTGGGCGTCATCAAGGGAACCAATCAGACCGGCTATACCAATACGTTTTACCGCTACAGCCGGGATGTGATGGAAAGCGAGCGCATCCTTCTGGACAACGGCTTTCGCGAGCGCTATGGGATGCTGATGGCGGTGGCGGAGCATGTGGGGGAGGATGAGAAGATCCTCATCACGAGGGTCGGCTACCAGTATCCGCTCAGGGGCCGGGGGTACGTGCTGACGAGCAACCCGATCGTGCCGCTGATGAATTTGCCGCTTGAGGAGGTGGAGGCGGCGCTGGCTGAGATGAACGTGACCATGCTCGCCACCGAGCCGGATTTCTGGGACGAGCGGTACTATCCGCTCTCCGCGCTGGGCATCTATCTGGACGCGCTGCCTCGGGATCAGATCGTGGAAACGGCGGATATGCGCCTGTATCTTCTCGACCGATCGCTGATTCCCTACGCCCTTGCGGCAAAGGATTGACGCGCGCCCTGTCCCGTGCTATGATGGACCGTATTCCCCTGAGCTTTTTGAAGGAGGGACGCTATGAATTGTCCCAAATGCGGGACCCCGATTCCGCAGGGCGCGGCGTTTTGCCCCGTGTGCAACGAGCCGCTGGCCGCCTATGTTCAGCCGGGTTATATGCCCGGATATCCGCAGGGCGCGGCCCAGCCCTACGCGCAGCAGGGCATGCAGCCCCAGCCGCCCATGGGCGGGCCGCAGCAGCCCTATCCGGGGGCCGCGCCGCAGCAGCCCTATCCCCAGCAGACCCCCTACCGGCAGTCGTATGCCCAATACCAGCAGGGCAGCTACCCGCCCGGCTTTCAGCAGCCCTATAACTATGGCCAGACCATAGAACGGGAGAGCAACCCCCTGCTGGCGGCCCTCAGCGCGCTGCCGCATACCTTCCTGGACAGCTTCCTGCGCCCCCAGGAGGTGCTGCGCGGTGCGATGGAAAGGCGCGACCGCCTCACGGGCCCGGTCGTGGCGGGACTTACGCTGCTGCTCACCTTCCTTTGCGGCATGGTGGTCATGCGCAGCTTTGTGGGCGTGCTTCTCTCGGCCATCTCCGCCCTGACCGGCGTGAGCCTGGCCAGCAACGCGGCTTCCATGAACCAGGGCGTGAGCTATATCGCCGGACGCATCGCCCCCTCGGTGGGCGGCGTGGCGGTGCTGTGCCAGCTCATCGGCATGGCCATGCCGGCGCTGGTGTTTATGGTCTATGTCTGCGGCGTTGCCAAGGTGCGTTTTTCGCTCGAGCTGCTCCTGGGCTTCGTCTCCGTGACCACGCTGCCCACGGTGGCCGTGGCGCTGCTGGCGATGGTTTTGTCGCTGGTGTCGCCGTGGCTGTCGCTGCTGGCGGCCCTGTGCGGCATGGCGGTGAGCTATACGCAGTGGTGCGGGCTTCTCAGCGCCGTCATCGGACGCCCTGACAACCAGCTCCTGCCGGTCAAGATGCTGCTGGTTGCCGTCTCCCTGGCGCTGACGCTCATCGTGGGCGGGGTGGTTGGCGGCCTGCTCCTTCGCGGCGTGATGCAGCGCGTGATGGCCCTGCTCAACAGCGTGGGGTCCCTGATCTGATGGCTCGCCTTCGCAGGTCCAGGGCCATATGGCTCGGCGCGGCTGCCGCTGCCGCGCTGCTTGTGCTCCTATTTTGGATCGCAGGGGCCTTTGCGCCTGAGGTGGAGCTGCCCTCGCCTTCCCAGAGCCTCATTGAGGCGTGGGACGGGCTGGACGCGGTTTACGTCGAGGCGTCTCTGGATTCGGAGGCGGCGGTGCTGACGGTGTCTCAGACGCTGACGCTGAGCAACCGCACGGGTGAGGCGCAGGATGCGGCCGTGCTGCGCACCTGGCCCAACGCCTTCCAAACCCCCGATACCTCCCCCGCTGCGGCGGAGGACAAGATATATGAAAGCTGTTACCTGGACGGGTTCTCCATCGGGGCGCTGGTGATGAGCCGCGCCAGGGTCGCCCGCGACGGCCAGGAGGCCCAAACTGTAGCCTACCGCTATACCGACGAGGCCAAGACGGTGCTCAGCGTGCCGGTCCCCGGCGGCTGGCAGGCTGGGGAATGGATCACGGTAACCCTCGCCTATACGGTTCAGATCCCGCATATGGCCTACCGCTTCGGCGTCTGGGACGGGATCTGGGCGCTGGGCAATGCCTTTGCCATTCCCGCCGTGTGGGAGGAGGGGACCTGGCGCACGGACGAATATTACCCCGTGGGCGATCCCTTCCTCAGTGACTGCATGAACTGGACGGTGAATCTCTCGGTGCCGGAGGGCTTCCTCTGTGCCGCGACCGGCTATGCCCGGGCCCGGACGGAGGAGGGGCGCGCCCTCTATGAATTCAGCGCGCCTGCCGTGCGGGACTTCGCGCTGGTGGTCAGCGACCGCTTTTGCATCGCGCAGGAGGTGCGAGACGATGTGCTCGTCAGCGCCTTTGCCACGAGTCAGGCGCGCGCCCGCGAGCTGCTTGAGGACGGCAGGCAGGCCCTTGCCTGCTTTTCCGCCCGCTACGGCGCCTATCCGTATCAGAGCTATACGCTCTGTGAGATCAACTTCCCCATGGGCGGCATGGAATACCCCGGGCTGGCGATGATCGCCGCGGACCGGCTGGACGCGGGCGGGGAGACGCTGGAGACGGTCGTGGCGCACGAGACGGCGCACCAGTGGTGGTATGCCGTGGTGGGCAGCGACCCCGTCAATCAGGCATGGCAGGATGAGGCGCTGTGCGAGTTCAGCGTCCTGGAGTACGGGGAGGAGCGCTACGGCGCGGCCTGGCGCCAGGAGCGGGAGCAGCGGGAGATCGAAAGCGCGCTGCGCGTGACCGTGCCGCATGGCGTGACGCCGGGCGCGCCGCTGGAGCGCTTCTCGACGATGTCGGAGTATTCGCTGGTGGTCTACGACCGCGGCGCCGCCATGCTGTGCGCGCTGGACAGGATGCTGGGCGGAGAGCTGGATGCATTCCTGCGCGCGTACTATGAGCGCTTCGCCTTCAAGCGCGCCACGCGGGAGGACTTTGAAGCGCTGCTTGAGCAGGTGACGGGAGAGGACCTGGCTCCCTTGATCCGCGACTACCTGGACACCTATATTCAGAACTGACCCTGCCAATTCACGAAAGGAATGAGCAGATTGTTAAACCAGACCTGCGCAGGACGCACCGCCGTGGTAGTTCCCGCCTACAAGCCGGACGACCGGCTGCCACCCTATGTACGGGCGCTCAAGGAAGCCGGTATCGGAAAGATCGTCATTGTGGACGATGGCAGCGGAGAAGCCTTTCAAGGCATTTTCTCGCAGATCCCCGAGGACGGGATCAGCCATGTCATCAGCTATCAGCCCAACCGCGGGAAAGGGGTGGCGCTCAAGCAGGGCATGACGTACGTGCTGGAGGAATGTCCCGGGCAGGACATCATCGTCACCGCCGACAGCGACGGCCAGCATACCGTCCAGGACGTGCTGCGCATGGCCGGGGACCTCGCGCGGGACCCCTCGGGCCTGCTGCTGGGGAGCCGCGATTTCTCCCAGGAGCACGTACCGCCCAAAAGCCGCATGGGAAACAGGATCACCTCCGTGGTCTTTAAGCTCCTCTACGGCTGCTGGGTGGGGGACACGCAGACGGGCCTGCGCGGCTTTCACCGCGATCTCCTGCCCGCCATGATCGCCGTGCGCGGCGACCGCTATGAGTATGAGATGAATGTGCTCATCGAGTGCGCGGCGCTCCGGGTGCCCATGCGGCCGCTGGCCATCGAAACCGTATATGAGAACAACAACGAGGGGAGCCATTTCAGGGCCTTCCGCGACAGCGCACGCATCTACGGCGTGATCTTCGGCGGCTTTTTCCGCTTCGTGGGCACGTCCCTGTTCAGCTTTCTGGTGGACTATGGCCTCTACCTGCTTTTTAACAACCTGCTCAAGTACTTCGGCACCTCTTTGGACCGCAAAATCGGCATCCTGTTCATCCAGGTGATTCCGCATATCCTCATCGCGACGGTGGCGGCGCGCATCCTCTCGGGCGTGACGAATTTCTTTCTCAACCGAAGCTTTGTCTTCACCGACAAGGGAAAGCTCAGCCGGGCGTTCCTGCGCTATCTTGGGGTCTTTTTCCTGGTCATGATCCTCTCCGCCGTCCTCACCAGCAGCCTGCATGTCTGGCTGGGCTGGAGCGACAATACCGCCAAGATCCCGGTGGATATCGTGCTGTTTTTCGTCAGCTACCATCTCCAGCGCCTGTGGGTGTTTCAGAAAAAGCCTGGAAAGCCCATCTGAAAAAAGCCCGGCGTCCCTTACCGGGATGTCGGGCAACCCTCGCAATGGCTGAGGCATACGTCATCGGCCGCCAGGTACATGACCTCCCCGCTTTGCGCGCGAAAGCCGTAGCGGGCGAAAAACCCCGCCGTGGCTTCGGGCGTTTTCAAGCGAAGGGCGCGGGCGCTGTGCGTCAGCGCCTTGTACAGGAGCAGCCGGACCAGAAGGTCCCCATACCCCATGCCGCGCCAGGCGGGCAGCACGCCCACCTCGCCCAGCCAAAACGCGCCGTCCTGCCACCACAGCCGGGCCGAACCTACCGCTATATCGCCATTATAGACCACGATCTGCTGGGCGCTTTCGTCCAGCGCGTCGCGGCCGCGCCCGAACACGGCTTCACGCACGCTGAGGGGCTGCGTAAGATCGCTGCCCATGGGGAACCATTTTCCCTGCACCATCGCAGGCTTCACCTCCGGAAAGGATGATCGTATGGAACATGAGAAGATCGAGCGCATCAGCGAACTGACGCGCCTGAGCCGCGTGCGCGAGCTGACGCATGAGGAGCTCGTCGAGCGGGAGGCCCTGCGCCGCGAATACCTGGACGGCTTCAAGCACAACATGCAGGCCGTTTTGGAAAGCGTTCGCCTCAAGCGCCCCGACGGCACCCTCGAGCCGCTCCAAAAGAAACAGGACAAGCCGTGATCGCCTGCCCCAACACTCTCATTTTATCAAAAAGACCCACAAAAATCAACCATAAAATTTTCGCAAAAAGCCTTGTTTCTCCGAGCTCTTTGGGTTATAATAAAACCGAACCAAGAGGGTTAGGAAAGGGAAATGCCACTCCTATCGCGGCAGGCCGGCGTTCCGCCGCAGGCTGTGATGACACGGCGATGGAAGGCTGCGGAGCGGCGAAGGGAAAACAGGCAGAGAAAGTGGGGCGATACCGTTGTACTGCGACGATCATCCGTTGGGCGGCGTAGCCGCCGAAGATGAAACCCGGGATCTCATCGAAGGCGTCGATGAGGATGGGAACAATGTCTTGCTGGAAGTCGTGCGCTATTTCTTCTACAACGGTGAAGAATACGTTGTGCTGGGCGAGGCCCATGATGGCGGATGCGACGGGGATTGCGGGCATTGCGTTCCCCCCCACGAGGAAGAAGCCGTCAATCTCTATATCATGAAGGTTGTCGAATCGGAGGAGGACGGCGAGGAAATCGAGGAATTCCTTCCCGTGGAAGATGAAGACCTGCTCGAAAAGCTTATCGAAGTGGTTCAAGCGGACTTTGAAGCTGACGAAGAACTGGACGACGAGTAACACCACCGTATGGGTGGTATCCTGCGAGTGATTTTTCACCGAATCGGATTTCCTTAACCAGCGGTCGAAAGGCCGTGTATATAGACGGTTGGTTTTCCAAATCGAGCAGGCAGGAAAAGTGCATAACCCAGAGAACAAAATATCCCGGACGGCAATGACCGTCCGGGTTTTTCCATGCTTTGCTCAGCGCCCGGCCAGCTCGGTGGCGATCTGCGCGCCCAGGCGCGCGTTGTTGAAGACCAGACGGATGTTGGCCTTCAGGCTGTCGCCGCCGGTGAGCTTCTGGATCTTGTCCAGAAGGAAGGGCGTGATCTCCTTGCCGTGGATGCCCAGGGCGTTGGCCTCGGCGATGGCGGCGTCGATGTTTTTGTTGATGTAGTCCAGATCCATGGCGTACTCGTCGGGGATGGGATTGGTCACCAGCATGCCGCCGGCGAGCCCCAGCTCCTGCTTGACGGCGAAGGCGTCGGCGATCTCGCGGGGGGTGTCAAGCCGATAGTCCACCTGGAAGCCGGAATGGGTGGTATAGAACGCGGGCAGCTCTTTGGTGCGGTAGCCGATGACGGGAACGCCCTTGGTTTCCAGGTATTCCAGCGTCAGTCCCAGGTCCAGAATACTCTTGGCGCCGGCGCAGACGACCAGCACGGGGGTCTGAGCCAGCTCCTCAAGGTCGGCGGAAATGTCCATGGTGGTTTCCGCGCCGCGATGCACGCCGCCGACGCCGCCGGTGGCGAACACCCGGATGCCGGCCAGTGCCGCGCCGATCATCGTGGTTGCCACGGTGGTGGCGCCGTCCTCGCCGCGGGAGAGAAGCACCGGCAGGTCGCGGCGGCTGGCCTTGGTCACGGCCAGACCCTTTTTGCCCAGATGCTCGATCTGCTCCTTTGTGCAGCCGACGGTGATCTTTCCCCCGATAATGGCGATGGTGGCCGGGACCGCGCCGTTTTCACGGACAATCCGCTCCACGCTGAGGGCGGTCTCCACGTTTTGCGGGTAGGGCATGCCGTGGGAAATGATGGTCGATTCCAGGGCGACGACGGGCCTGCCCTCGTCGATGGCGGAGCGGACCTCGGGCGAGACGTCCAGATACTTGGCTAGATTCATGGCGGTTCCTCCTTCATGCTATGCGTTTTGGACCATGCTTTCGATGGCGTCGGGGGTTATCAGGGGGCTGACGGCGCTGTCGGTGCAGGCGCAGATGGCTGAGGCGGCCAGGCCGCGCAGCGCCATCTCCCGAAGCGTATGGCCGTCCTGCCAGGCGCAGGCGACGGCGGCGAGAAAGGCGTCGCCACAGCCGGTGGTGTTGACGACAGGGCTTGGAAAGCAGGGCAGGATGCCGCGTTCATGTCCGTCGTCGTAGTACACGCCTTCACCGCCGAGGGAAATGAACACATTTTTCAGCCCCAGGGAGAAAAATGCCTCGGCGGCGCGGGGCAGGTCGGCATTGCTTTGGATCTCCACGCCGGTGAGCAGGCTGGCCTCGGGACGGTTGGGCTTCATGGCGGTCAGCCGCGAGAGGATTTCATGAAGCCGCCCCGCCTTGCGCACGGATACGGGATCGGCAAAGAGAGGTGGGGTCAGATTGGCCGCCAGGAAGGCGAGGCTTTCGGGCGGCAGGTTGGCGTCCACCACCACCAGCGACGCGCGGTTGAGCACCTCCAGCTTGGTGGACAGATAGGCCGGGGTCAGCGCGTCATAGATGGCCATGTCGCTGACCGCGCCCACGATTTCCCCCTCCGCGTCGTTGAGGCACAGATACGTCGAGGTCCGCGCGTTGGGCACGGTCAGGCTGTGGCTGAGGTCCATGCCCAGTTCCCGGCAGCTTTGCTGGATCTGAGCGGCGTGGACGTCCTCGCCCAGCGCCGTGACCAGCAGCACGCGCCGCCCCATGCGGCAGAGATTTTCCGCGATGTTGCGGCCCACGCCACCCAGCGTGACGGTCACGCGGCCCGGGTTGCTGTCCCCCGGCACCAGCGTGCGCTCCGGCGTGCCGCCGATATCCACGTTTACCGCGCCCACCACCGCGACATAGGCCCCTTCGCCCAGCAGGTAGCCGCGCCCGCGGATCAAGCCCTTGCGCATCAGGTTGGAAATGTGCACCGCCACCGAGGAGCGCGTGATGCCCGCGCGCCGCGCCAGCTCCTGCTGGGAGATGAGCGGGTCCTGACGGATCCAGTCCAGTATCTCCTGTTCTCGTTTCGTCATAGGGCACCTCATGGATTAAGCATATGCTTATCATACCAGACAAACGCTTAAAAGTCAATGGGCGACGGGAAAAGTGCGGCCGCCTGCATTTTTTTTGTCCTCCCCCTTGACACCGCAAACAAAGCCTGTTATGATTCCGCACATAGCGATGACGGGAAGAGTAGCTTGCCCGCAAGGCCTTCGCAGAGAGCCGCCGGGGCTGGAAAGGCGGCAGGGCCGGGAAAGCGAAGAACATCCCCGAGCATCCGCCCCAAAGGGCCGAAGGGCCTCAGTAGGCGCGGACGGGCGCGCCCGGTACAGCGCGGGGGGATCAATGGCGTTCCCTGCTGAAAGTGGGACAGGTTTGTCCAACGCGGGTGGTACCGCGGAAGGCTTTGGCCTTTCGCCCCGGAGATGCCGGGGCGGGGGGCTTTTTTCATACCCGGCGATAAGGGAGGTTGCAGCTTCATGGAAAGAACGCATTACTGCGGAACCCTGCGCCGCGTGCACATTGGCCGGCAGGCCACGGTGTGCGGCTGGGTGCTGACCTGCCGCGACATGGGCGGCGTCATCTTCGTGGACGTGCGCGACCGCGAGGGCGTGGTGCAGACGGTGTTTGACCAGGCCGTGGCGGACCCCGCCAGCTTCGCGCTGGCCGAGCGGCTCAAAAACCAGAGCGTGGTCAAGATCACCGGCGAGGTGCGCCTGCGCGACGAGAGCACCTATAACCCCGCCTTGCCCACGGGCGAGGTGGAGCTGGCCGCCAGCCATATGGAATTGCTCTCTGCGGCGGACACGCTGCCCTTTTCCCTTTCCGACGAGGAGCCCGTGCGCGAGGAGCTCCGGCTCAAATACCGTTATCTGGACCTGCGCCGCCCGCAGATGTACCGAAACCTGCTCTTTCGCCATACGCTGCTTGGCGAGGTCCAGCGGCTTCTCAACGATCAGGGCTTTTTGCAGGTGGAGACGCCCGTCCTGTGCAAATCCACGCCGGAGGGCGCGCGGGACTATCTGGTGCCAAGCCGCGTGCATCCCGGCACGTTCTACGCCCTGCCCCAGAGCCCGCAGATCTACAAGCAGCTTCTGATGGTGTCGGGCATCGACAAATACTATCAGGTGGCCCGCTGCTTTCGCGACGAGGACCTGCGCGCCGACCGCCAGCCGGAGTTCACCCAGGTCGACATGGAGCGCAGCTTCGTGGATCAGGAGGACATGCTCGCGTTCCTTGAGGACCTGTTTACCCGGCTGTTTGAGCGGGTGATGGGCCGTCCCGTGCCGCATCCCTTCCAGCGGCTCACCTGGCAGGAGGCCATGGACCGCTACGGTACAGACAAGCCGGACCTGCGCTTTGATTTGCCAATCGTGGATGTGAGCGACATCGCGGGCCGCGCGTCGTTCTCCGTGTTTTCCGAGGCGCTAAAGGACGGCGGCGTGGTGCGCGCCATCAACGTCAGGGGCGCGGGGACGAGCTTCAGCCGTTCCACCATCGACCTGCTCACCCGCCAGGCCGTCCGGCTCGGCGCCAGGGGCATGGCCTGGATCCTCTACCGTGAGAATGGCGAGGTCAACTCCATTCTGCCCAAGTATTTTGACCCGCCGGTGTGGCGGGAGCTGGAGGAGCGCATGGAGGCAGGGCCTGGCGACTTCATCCTCTTCTGCGCGGATGCGCTGGAGGTGGTGCGGCGGGTGCTGGGCGGGCTGCGCCTCAAGTGCGCGGACCTGCAGGGCCTGGCGGACCCCGGCGATTTCCGGTTTGCGCTGGTGACGGATTTTCCCATGTTTGAGTACAAAAAGGACGAAAAGCGCTTCGCCGCCATGCATCACCCCTTTACGATGCCGTTTCTGGAGGATGTGGAGCTGATGCAGGACGACAGGACCAAGCCCCTCGTGCGCTCGCAGGCCTACGACGTGGTGCTCAACGGCGTGGAGCTGGGCAGCGGGAGCGTGCGCATCCACCGCGCCGATATCCAGCAGAAGGTTTTCCGCGCGCTGGGCTTTGACAAGGAGGAGGCGCGAGAACGCTTCGGGTTTTTGCTGGACGCGTTCCGCTTCGGCACGCCGCCGCACGCGGGGTTTGCCTTTGGCGTGGACCGGCTGTGCATGCTGCTGCTGGGCGCGTCTTCGCTGCGGGAGGTCATCGCCTTTCCCAAGACCAAGGATGCGCGCTGCCCGCTCACCGGCGCGCCGGACTATGTGGACGCCGCGCAGCTGGAGGCACTCCGGCTGGGGGTGGCCGTGGCCGAGGAGGGAAAGGCCGAGCATGTCCGCGCCCTTCGGCGCGAGGCGGTGGAGAACACGGCGCTTTTGGCCATGCTCCGCCTTCCCGGGGACGAGGAGGAGCGCATGAGCCGGGAATTTGGGGCGATCGTGGACTTCGCGGGCGAGCTGGCGGGGCTTCAGCGGGAGGCGCCGCCGCGCAGGCGCGCGACATGCGGGGCACAGGCCCTCAGGCCAGATGAACCCGGCGAAAGCCTGCCCATCGGGGAGGTCCTCATGAACGCGCCGACCGTGAACGGCCGACTCATCACCGTACCCAGGACCTTTGACTGAAGGGGGCGTTGTCATGAAACCGATTCCGACGCTTTGTCAAAAGCCGGTGACAGAGCTATGCGGTCTGCTGGAGAGTGGACAGGTCACCTCCGTGGAGATCGTGGAGGCGTATCTGCGCGCCATTGACGCCCGCGACGGCGAGGTGCACGCCTATCTGGAGACCTATCCCGAGGACGCCCTGCGCGAGGCCGCGGAGGCGGACGCGCGACGCGCGCTGGGACAAAAGCGGTCGCCGCTGGACGGCGTGCCCATCGCCGTGAAGGACAATCTGGTCATGCGTGGGCGCGTGTGCTCCTGCGCCAGCCGCATGCTGGAGACCTTCCGCTCGCCCTATGACGCGACGGTGATTCAAAAGCTGCATGCCGCCGGCATGCCCATTCTGGGCCGCCTCAACATGGATGAGTTCGCCATGGGCGGAAGCACCGAAAACAGCGCCTTTGGCGTTACGCGCAACCCGTGGAAGCTCGACTGCGTTCCGGGCGGCTCGTCGGGCGGCTCTGCGGCGGCGGTGGCCGCGGGCATGGCCCCGGCGGCACTGGGCAGCGACACGGGCGGCAGCATCCGCCAGCCCGCCGGCTTCTGCGGCGTGGTGGGCGTGAAGCCAGCCTACGGCGCGGTCAGCCGCTACGGGCTGGTGGCCTTCGCCAGCTCCCTGGACCAGGTCGGCCCGCTGTGCAAGACCGCCGCGGACGCGGCGCTGCTGCTGGATGTGATCTGCGGGGGCGATTCCCGCGACATGACCAGCGATCCTACGCTCGCCCGGCCCTGCGCGGGCGGTGCGGTGCGGGACCTTTCCGGCCTCACGGTGGGGCTGCCGGTGGAGTGCTTCGGCGAGGGGCTGGACGTTCAGGTGCGCGCCGCCGTGGAGGGCGCGGCAAAAGCGCTGGGCGCGCTGGGCGCAACGGTCTGCGAGGTGAGCATCCCCTCGCTGCCCTACGCGCTGCCCGCGTACTATGTCATCTCCAGCGCGGAGGCGTCCAGCAACCTCGCCCGCTACGACGGCGTGCGCTACGGCTATCGCGCCCGAGACTGCGCCAGCCTGGACGAACTGTACCGCAAGAGCCGCCAGGAAGGCTTTGGCGCGGAGGTCAAGCGGCGCATCCTGCTGGGCACGTTCGCGCTCAGCAGCGGCTATCAGGATCAGTATTATCTCAGGGCGCTCAAGGCGCGCGAGCTCCTGCGCCACGAGGCGGCCCAGGCGCTGGAGCGGTGCGGCGCGCTGCTCAGCCCCGTTTCCCCCACGCCGGCCTACCGCCTGGGCGAAAAGACGGGCGACCCGATGGAGATGTACCTGGGCGACATCTACACCGTCCCGGCCAACATCACCGGCCTGCCCGCGGTGTCGATCCCATGCGGGCGCTCGTCGGAGGGCCTGCCCATCGGCATGAGCCTGATGGGCGCGCGTGACAGCCTGCCGCTGCTGATGGATGCGGCTATTGCCTATGAGCGGGCGGCACGGGTGAACGAGGGGCTGCATCCCTACGACAGGACGGAGGAGGCGCGGGCATGAACAGGGCATATGAGATGGTCATCGGCCTGGAGACGCACGTGGAGCTGCGTACGAGGAGCAAGGTGTTCTGCGCCTGCGAAAACACTTTCGGCGCGGAGCCCAACACGCATGTCTGCCCCGTGTGCATGGGATTGCCGGGGGCGCTGCCGGTGTTTAACGCGCAGGTGCTGCGCTATGCGGCCATGGCCGGCATGGCGCTGGGATGCCATGTGCATCACCGCAGCCGCTTCGACCGCAAGAATTACTTTTATCCCGATCTGCCCAAAGCCTATCAGATCAGCCAGTTCTACCGTCCCCTGTGCGAGGGGGGAGCGCTCACCATCCAGACCGGCGCGGGGGAAAAGCGCGTGGGCATCACCCGCATCCACATCGAGGAGGACGCGGGCAAGCTTGTGCATGACGAGCAGCATGGCACGGCGCTGGACATGAACCGCTGCGGCGTGCCGCTGATTGAGATCGTGTCCGAGCCGGACATCCGCTCCGCGGAGGAGGCGGTGGCGTATCTGCGAAAGCTCCGCGCCATCCTCACCTACACGGGCGTGAGCGACTGCCGCATGAACGAGGGCAGCATGCGCTGCGACGTGAACCTGAGCGTCCACAGGCCCGGCGAGCCCTTCGGCGTGCGCACGGAGATGAAGAACCTCAACTCCTTCCAGAGCGTGGAGCGCGCCATCGAAGCCGAGTACCGGCGGCAGGTGCAGGCGCTGGAGGCGGGCGAGGAGGTGGTGCAGGAGACGCGCCGCTACGACCAGAGGACCGGCAAGACCTCCTCCATGCGCCGCAAGGAAAACAGCGCCGATTACCGCTACTTTCCCGACCCCGACCTGCCGGAAATCTACCTCAGCGACGCCGAAATGGCCGAGATTCGCGCGTCCATTCCTGCGTTGCCCGACGAGCGCCGCATGCGCTACATGCAGCGGTACGGGCTAACCGCCTACGCCGCCGAACAGCTGACCGCAGAGCGCTGGCTCGCGGAGTACTTCGAGCAGGCGGCCGCCTTGGCGCAAAACCCCGTGGCGCTTTGCAACCTCATTCTGGGTGAGGCGTTTGCTCAGATCGCTCTGCGCGACAGCGAGCACACGGGCGAGCGCGGGCCGGAGGCGCTGCCCGTCGCGCCGGAGCACATGGCCGCACTCAGCGACATGATTGGCACAGGCAAGGTCAACAGCTCCACCGGCAAAAAAATTCTGGCCGCGCTCTTTGACCACGACCAGGACCCTGAAGCCTATGCACGGACCCACGACCTGTTTACCCTGACCGACTCCGCCGCGCTGGAGGCTGCCGCGCGGGAGGCGGTGGAAAAGAATCCCGACATGGTGCGCAGCTACCGCGCGGGCAAGACCAGCGTGGAAAAGGCACTGATGGGCAAGGCCATGGCGCTCACGCGCGGCAAGGCCGACCCGGAGGCCCTGCGCCAAAAGCTGCTGGAGCTGCTGGGGAAACAGGAATAAAACCAGAAAAAGACAGGCCCTGCGGAACATTCCGCAGGGCCTGCCGCAATATTCTTACGCCATTCCCAATTCCTGCCGCACGCGCCGGGCCACGCCTTCCCCGTCCAGGCCGAAGTGCTTTTCCAGATAGCTCTGGTTGCCCACGAGGCTGCAATAGGTATCGTTCAGGCCCAATCGCACCACGCGGGGGCGCGGGCCAGTCAGGCCGCAGACGTATTCGCACACCGCGCCGCCAAAGCCGCCCACGATGGTGTGCTCCTCCAGCGTGAAGAGCACGGGCACCCGGCCGCACAGCGCCGCGAGGTAGGCTTCATCCAGAGGCTTGACGGTGGGGAAGCTGGCCACACCGACGTGCAGGCCGTCGGCCTCCAGCAACCGCGCCGCCTCCACGGCGCTGCCCAGAATACCGCCCGCCGTGAGAATATAGGCATCCGTGCCGGAGAACTGCTCCAGCGCCTGCCCGCAGCGGTAGCCGGCCAGGGACCCGTCCTCGTGAAAATGCGGTTCGCCGCCGCGGCCGATGCGCAGGTAGGCCACCCCGGGCTCGCTGAGGAAGGGGCCCATCACGGCCTCGGTCTCCACGCCGTCGGCGGGCGCGTAGACCTTCACGCCCGGCAGGATGCGCAGCGCGCTCATGTCCTCGGTGGCGTGGTGCGTCATGCCCAGCGTGCCGTAGACAAAGCCCGCGCCCACGCAGACGATCTTGACGTTGACCTCGTGGTAGGCGCAGCAGTTGCGGATCTGCTCCAGACAGCGCAGCGTGGGGAAGTTGCCGATGGAGTAGACCACGACGGTCTTTCCCTCCAGCGCCATGCCCGCGGCCATGCTCACCATGGCCTGCTCGGAGATGCCGGCGTTGATGAAGCGGTCGGGGAATTTCTCCATATAGGGAAACAGCACGCCAAAGCCCAGGTCGCCGGTGACGAGCACCAGCTCCGGGTGGGTCTGGGCGTAGGCCTCCAGACAGCGGGTGAAGGTATCTCTCATGGCTTGCCGGCCTCCAGTTCGTTGCGCGCCGCCTCGTATTCCTCGCCGCGCGCGGTGCGATAGTGCCACAGCACGGAGTTTTCCATAAAGCTCACGCCCTTGCCCTTGACGGTGTCGGCGATGACCACGACGGGCTTTCCCCCGCCCATCGCGGCGCGGGCCTCGTCGTAGGCGCGGTGCAACGCCTCGTGGTCATGCCCGTCCACGCGGATGACGTGCCAGCCGAAGGCGCGCCACTTTTCGTCCAGCGGCTCCAGGGCGATGGTCTCCTCCACCGGGGCCAGGGACTGAATCTTGTTGAAGTCGATGGTGACGATGAAGTTGTCCAGCTTATACTGGTGGGCGATGAGCGCGCTTTCCCACACGGCGCCCTCGTCGCACTCGCCGTCGCCGATGATGCAGTATACGCGGTGGCTCTTGTGGTCAAGCTTCGCGGCCAATGCCATGCCCATGGCCATGGGCAGGCCCTGCCCCAGCGAGCCGGTGGACGCCTCCACGCCGGGCACGCCCTTGTGGCTGACGTGCCCGCTCAGGCGGCTGCCGTTCTGACAGTGGGTGAGCAGCTCCTCCACGGGGAAAAAGCCGCTCTCGGCCAGCGCCGCGTAGATGCCCGCGCCGGCGTGGCCCTTGCTGAGAATCAGGCGGTCGCGGTCCGGCATGCGGGGATTTTTCGGGTCAAAACGAAGCACGTCGGCGTACAGCACGGCCACCAGGTCCGCCATGGAAAAGATGCTGGCGATGTGCGAGGTGCCGCCGCGGCTGGTCATCTCCAGCGCGTGCAGGCGGATCTTATAGGCCAGATCAAGGCTCTTTTGGCAGTTCATCGGCTTCCTCCTTGCCGCACGGGCACTTCCTCCCGCGCGGACGGTTCCCTCTTGAGGTTCTTTTTCAGCACGCAGCAGAGCGTCTCCCAAAATACCCTCGCGTCCAGCCCCAGGGACTGGTTCTGCGCGTACTGCACGCGCATGCGGTTCTTCTCGCCCAGGATTTTGGTCTCATAGGAGCCCTCCGGGTCGTCGTGGCCCACCAGCTCGTCCAGGCTGATGAGGCGGATGGAACTGGGATCGCTGATGCCGGGCCGCACCCACAGGATGCATTGCTCATGGGGCGCGTAGCGCATGGTATAGCGAAGAAGCTCGGGCCGGGGACCGATGAAGGACATCTCTCCCCGCAGAATGTTAAACAGCTGAGGCAGCTCGTCGAGCTTGCTGCGCCGGAGCACGCGGCCAACCTTCGTCACCCGGGGATCGTTGAACGCCGTGGTGGAGGAATACTTGTCGGCGCCTACCACCATGGTGCGGAATTTCAAAATGTTGAAAGGGCGGTTGTGATAGCCGCCGCGCAGCGCGGTATAGAACACTGGTCCGCGCGAGGTGCATCTGACCGCGACGGCGATGGGCAGCATCACCACCAGACAGGGGAGGAGAAAAACCAGCGCCATCAAAAAATCCAGCACGCGCTTGACCACCTTGCTGTAAAACGGGTGCGCGAGCGGACCGTCCCAGCGGGGCAGCAGCTTGCGCGCGGAGGCCAGCGTCAAGTCCCTTTCCATGCCCACGGCCCTTTCCTTGCCTGCGTGCGGCGCCATAGCGCCGCCGTATTTTATCGTATCACACCAGAGGGGAGGAAGTCAATTTTTTATCGAAATTCCGTCTGTGTGCAAAACCGCGCCTTCCCCCCTGCCGGTGGGTTGCAATCTGATGAAACTATGGTAAAATAACGCAAGGAGAGACAAACGTGTGTGCGCGTCGATCCTTCAAGAAGTGATGGGAGGGACAAAGGGACGGTGTACAGCGTAGGCGTCGTTTCCCTTGGGTGCAGCAAAAACCGCGTGGATACCGAGCTGATGCTGGACATTCTGCGCAAAGCGGGATACCGCATCACCGCCGATGAACGCGAGGCGGATATTTTGATCGTCAACACCTGCGGCTTCATCGAGCCGGCCAAGCAGGAGAGCATCGACACGCTGCTGTCCCTGGTGCGCTATAAGCAGGAAGGACACCTCAAGCTCCTGGCGGCCACTGGCTGCCTGACGCAGCGCTACGAGCGGGCCATTTTGGAGGAGATGCCGGAGGTGGACCTGGTGCTGGGCGTGAGCCAGTACCCCATGCTGCCCCGGGCGATCGAGGAGGCGCTTTCGGGCGGGCGCCCCAGCTACTGCGCGCCGGACGCCTCGGTCCTCTGCGGCGGGCGGGTGCTGACCACGCCGCCATACATGGCCTATGTGCGCATCGCCGACGGATGCGACAACCGCTGCGCCTACTGCGCCATTCCGCTGATCCGGGGCGGCTTTCGCTCGCGGAGCATGGAAAGCGTGCTGGGGGAGATCCGCGCGCTGGCCGATCAGGGCGTCAGGGAGCATGTGCTGGTGGCGCAGGACACCTCGCGCTTTGGCGTGGATACGCACGGGCGCAGCCTGCTTCCCGAGCTGATGGTCCGCGCGGCGGAGATTCCGGGCGTGGAATGGCTGCGCGTGCTCTACTGCTATCCCGACGAGGTGGAGGAAAGCCTCCTGGAGGCCATGGCCTCGCGGCCCAACATCTGCCGCTATCTGGACCTGCCCCTTCAGCACGCCGACCCGGAGCTGCTTCGGCGCATGAACCGCCGGGGCGATATCGAGCAGACCCGCGCGTTTCTCAAAAAGGCCCGGGATATGGGCTTTACGCTGCGCACGACGTTCATCACCGGCTTTCCCGGCGAGACGGAGGAGCAGTTTGAGCGCCTGATGGCGTTTGCTGAGGATATCCGCTTTGACCGGCTGGGCGCGTTTTGCTATTCGGCCGAGGATGACACCCCCGCGGCCGCCATGCCCGATCAGGTGCCGGAGGAAGTGAAGCGGCAGCGCCTGGATCGCCTGATGACGGCGCAGCAGGCCATCTCCCTGGAGCGAAACCGGCTGCGCATCGGCCGCAGGGAGCGCGTGCTGGTGGAGAGCGTGGACGTGGACGGCATGGCCGTCGCGCGCTCGGCGGCTGAGGCGCCGGAAACCGACGGCGTCATCCGCGTGAGCGGCGCCTGTGAGGCGGACATCGGCTGCTTTGTCACGGCGCGGATCACCGGCGCCGATACCTATGACCTGACAGGAGAAAAGCTATGAATTGGCCCAACCGTTTGTCCATCCTGCGCATCGCGCTGGTTCCGCTGGTGGTGCTGATGGCCTATGTTGACACCCCCTGGTCCTATGGGGTGGCGCTGGCGCTGTTTGTGCTGGGCGGCCTGACGGACTGGGCGGACGGCTGGATGGCCCGGCGCTACGGCATCGTGACCAATTTCGGGAAATTCATGGACCCGGTGGCGGACAAGCTGCTGGTGCTCTCGACCATGATTGGCCTGTGCGGCCAGGGATGGATCCCCGCCTGGGCCTGCGTGGTGGTCCTGTTCCGGGAATTCGCGGTGGACGGCCTGCGGCTGGTGGCCATGGAGCAGGGGCAGGTGATCGCGGCGGGCAAGCTGGGCAAGATCAAGACCTGCACGCAGATGGCGATGCTCGTGGCGTTTTTGCTCTCCGCCGCGGGCTGGCTCCATGTCCCGGCGCTGAACGAGTGCCTGCTGTGGCTGGCGGTTTTGATGACGCTGTGGAGCGGCGCGGACTATTTTGTGAGAAACCGCGCGCTGTT
Organism: uncultured Eubacteriales bacterium; assembly: GCA_958448555.1. Lineage (GTDB taxonomy): Bacteria > Bacillota > Clostridia > Christensenellales > Aristaeellaceae > Limiplasma. The sequence goes on from CAUDEL010000004.1 coordinate 40,559, forward strand.
TTCCAGGGGCCTGCGCTGAGGAAAGGATGATGAAGGGCATGTCGGAGCTTGCGCGCGTGAGCGCGGAGGTGGTCGCGCGCTTCGGGGCGCGGGGAAAGACGCTGGGCACGGCGGAAAGCCTGACCGGCGGCATGATCGCATCGGCCGTGGCCGATGTGAGCGGGGCCAGCGCCGTGCTCATGGGCGGCGTGGTCAGCTATGATCCCCGTGTGAAGCGCGAGGTGCTGGGCGTGACCCGGGAGGTGATCGACACCGTCGGGGTGGTCAGCGAGCCGTGCGCGCGGCAGATGGCCGAGGGCGCGCGCCGGGTGCTGAAGGTGGACATCGCCGTGAGCGCAACGGGCGTGGCCGGCCCTACCGGCGGTACGCCCGAAACGCCGGTGGGCACGGTATTCATCGGCGTGAGCGGCCCGGAGGGCACGCGCGTGGAAGAATGTCATTTTGGAGGAGACAGGGCGCAGGTGCGCGCGCAGAGCGCCGCGCACGCGCTTGGCATGGCGCTGGAGGCGCTGGAGCAGCACAAGGAAAGCGAGGATTGACGATGGCAAAGAAGGAAACGGTAAAGAAGGAAACCGTCAAGAAAGATGAGCTGCGCGAGGAGAAGATGAAGGCGCTGGAAAACGCGCTGGCCCAGCTCAACAAGACCTACGGCAAGGGAAGCGTGATGAAGTTCAGCGACAAGGTCGCCGACACCAACCTTCAGGTCATCTCAACCGGCTGCCTGGACCTGGATATGGCGCTGGGCGTGGGCGGCCTGCCCCGGGGGCGCGTGGTGGAGATCTACGGTCCTGAGAGCAGCGGCAAGACCACGGTGGCCCTGCACTGCGTGGCCGAGGCGCAAAAGGCGGGCGGGGTGGCCGCCTTCATCGACGCCGAGCACGCGCTGGACCCGGTCTATGCCAAGAAGCTGGGCGTCAATATCGACGATCTCTATATCTCCCAGCCTGATACCGGCGAGCAGGCGCTGGAGATCTGCGAGGCGCTGGTGCGCTCCGGCGCGGTGGACATCGTGGTCATCGACTCCGTGGCCGCGCTCGTGCCCAAGGCCGAGATCGAGGGCGACATGGGCGACAGCTTCGTAGGATTGCAGGCGAGGCTGATGAGCCAGGCGCTGCGCAAGCTCACCGGCGTGATCTCCAAGACCAACGCCGTGGCCATCTTCATCAATCAGCTCCGCGAAAAGGTGGGCGTCATGTACGGCAACCCCGAGACCACCACCGGCGGCCGCGCGCTCAAGTTCTATGCGAGCGTGCGCCTGGACGTGCGCCGGGGCGAGCAGCTCAAGAACGGAACCGAGGTCATCGGCAACCGCACCAAGGTCAAGGTGGTCAAGAACAAGGTCGCGCCGCCCTTCAAGGTGGCCGAGTTCGATATCATCTATGGCGAAGGCATCAGCCGCTTCGGCTCGCTGCTGGACATGGCGGTGGAGCGCGATATCATCCACAAGAGCGGCGCGTGGTTCTCCTATGAGGACCAGCGCATCGGCCAGGGTCGGGAGAACGCGCGCCAGTATCTGCGCGACCACCCCGAGCTGGCCGACCAGATTGAGAAGATCGTGCGCGAGGAAGCCATGGCCGCCGCCGCGGCCAAGAATGTAGCCGAGCCGGAGTCCGCTGTCCCCGAGGAGGAGGACCCGGATCTTGCGCTGATGGACGAAATGGAATGAGTCGCTGCCCGCCCCCTTTGGGGGCGGGCCTCAGACTGCTGACAAACACTTTTCGGGAGTTTTGGAGGGCCCGCAGGTCCGCAACCTCAATCTTCGCGGCGAGCGCTGGCCGCGCCCACCGCTCGTTTCGGTTGACTCCTCCGGATCGCTTTGCCACCTTCGGTGGCAAGTGCCCACAGGGCACACGCTTCCCTCCGTCCCCCTCCAAAGTGGATTCGTATCGCCCGGCTTTGCCGGGCGGGCCTGTCTGACAAGCGGCCTGCGAGGCCGGGAAAGGAGGCGCCGCCGTGACCGTTGCCACAAAAGAGTTTCGCAGGTATGGAGGGCTGCTCCTGGCCGGGCTGGGCGCCTGGGCGCTGAATACCGCCGCCGTCTCCATGGATGGCGCGGATGCGGCCTGCGCCGTCCTGCCGCTGGTGTGGCTGGCCCTGGCCGCGCGGCTTCGCACCGGCGGGCGGTGGACGGAGCGTGCCTGTACCTCGCTGATCCTCGCGGGCGGATTTCTGGCCGGACTGTGCTTCATCCTTCAGCTTCCGCATGATTTCAGCTGGCATGATCTGGCGAGCTACAGCGCCGATTTCAGCGGCGAGGCCAAGCCGGACGGCCATCTGGGCTATATCGCCTGGATCGTGGAAAACGGGACGCTGCCCGACATGAACCCCTGGCTGGACGGTTTCAGCGTGTTTTACAATCCGCCGCTGTATCACCTCATTCAGGCGGGGTTCATGAAGCTCAACCTGTGGCTGGGGATTCCCCAGGGCGTGGCGCTGGAAAACCTGCAGGTGGTGACGCTCGTGTTTGCGGCGGCGTGCCCCCTTGTGGCGGTGGACCTGATGCGCTTTCTGGGCATCGGGGAGCGCGGCGTGCACGTGGGCGCGTTGGCGATGGCGTTCCAGCCGTCGCTGTGGATTCTGGGCGCGACGCTCAACAACGACATCCTCACCATCCTTTGCATCCTGCTTTGCATCCTCTTCACCGTGCGCTGGGAGCGCACGCGGCGCATGCGCGACATCTTGGGCGCGGCCGCGGCACTGGGCGCGGGCATGGCGTCCAAGCTGTCCGCCGCGCTGCTCATCCCGTGCGTGGCGATGGTGTTTGCAGTCGCGTTTTTCCGTGACCTTGGGCGATGGAAGCGCTATGCGGGGCAGTTCGCGGCGTTCCTGGCCGTCAGCGTGCCGCCGGCGGTGGCCTGGCCCGTATACCACCTGATTTCGTTCCAGCTGCCGCTCAACTATGTTCGCCTGCCTGCCGAAACCATCTATGTGGGCCATCTGTCCCTGTGGCAGCGCCTGGGAATCCCTGGATGGGATGCCCGGCACACGCTGTTTTATACGGGCGTTCGGCGGACGGATCACAACGTGTGGATGCAGACGCTCAAAACCGCTGTTTTTGATGAGCTGTCCCTGTTTGAAACCGGAACGCCGATGTGGTACGTCTCCTATTTCCTGATGGCCCTCTTTGCCGGGCTGCTCGTCCTGGGAATCGTGCTGCTGGTGCGCTCGCTGTTTAGGCGCCCCGCCGGCCTGTCGGGGCTTTCGGCGGCGTTTCTGGGGATGTACGGCGTGGCGCTGGCGGCCAACTATCTCAAATTCTGCCTGGATTATCCCTATCTGAGCAGCTTCAATTTCCGCTACGTCGCCCCGGCGCTGCTGCTGTGCGCGCTGGGCCTTGCCTTCCAGCGGGACCGCGCCCGCCGCACCGGGTGGCTGGTTTGCTATACGGGGCTTTTTTCGGGGCTGGCCGCGGCGGTCTACGCGATATGGTTCTTCGTTTCCGCCGGGTAAATGAGGTTGACAATCCTTGCGCAATGCGGTATAGTTACCGTAGTTGGACAATCCATGAGGGGGACATTGTCCCAATAAAGCAAGGAGGTTTATTTCGTATGAAGCCCATTGAACAGACCCGCCGTGAATTCCTGCGCGCCGCGGGCAAAGGCGTGCTGGGCGCGGCCGCGTTGACGGCCATTCCCGCCGTGCTCAAGCCCGCGCTGGCCGAGACGGCCGAAGCGCCCGCCTATCCCTGGACCTACCAGCAGGTGGACAAGGACGCCGTCCTCAAGCACACCTATGACTGCTTCTACTCCCATGGCGGCTGCTGCGCGGCGGTGTTCGCCGGCATCATGGAGACCATGGGCGAGGCCTACGGCGCGCCCTACAATGTGCTTAACGGCAAGATGTTTGCCAACGGCGCGGCCGGCTATGGCGTGGCGTCCCTGTGCGGCTCGCTGGGCGGCGCCTGCGCGGTGATCGGCCTGTTCTGCGAGGCGGAGGACGCTCGCGCCCTGCGCGACCAGCTCTATGAGTGGTACAAGGTTGAGCCCTTCCCCGGCTATCAGCCCGAGATGGAGTCCATCACCACGGTCGCCAACTCCGTGCTGTGCTCCGATTCCGTGGGCGTGTACATGGAAGCCACCGGCTACGCCATGAGCGATCCCGGCCGTCTGGCCCGCTGCGCCGGCCTGAGCGCCGAGGTGGCGGTCAAGACCATCGAACTGCTCAACATCCACTTTGGCTTCGAGGCCGCTCCCGTCGTGGAGGAGGCGCCCGCCGAGGAGGAGACCCTGGGCGAGAACGAGTACATCGGCGTGGGCACCAGCGAAATCGGCGGCGAGATCAAGGTCAAGGTGACCATGGACGGAGAGAAGATCGCCAAGATCGAGGTTCTCAGCCACAACGAGACCGCCGGCCTGTCGGATCCCGCCTTCGCGCAGATCCCCGAGGCCATCATCGCGGCCCAGTCCACCAGCGTGGACGCGGTCACCGGCGCGACCAAGACCTCCGAGGCTCTGATCGCGGCCGTCAACGACGCGCTGTCTCAGGTGAAGTAAACGGATTAAAACAGCCGCCGCGCTTCCGTCATGGAAACGCGGCGGTTCTTTTTGCCTTTATTGCGCTTGGGAAAGGTTTTTGGGCTTGACCAGCCGTGCCAGCTGCGCGGCCACCTCATAGAGCAGAATCATCGGGATGGCCAGCATGCACTGGCTGACCGCGTCCGGCGGAGTCAGGATGGCGGCGATGACGGCGATGACCAGAATCACGTACTTGCGCGAACGGGCAAGCTTCTCATAGGTCACCAGCCCGCGCCGCGCCAGCATGTAGACCACCACGGGCAGCTCAAACATCAGCCCGAAGGGCAGCACGAAGGACAAAACGAAGTTGAAATATTCCTTGACCGACCACAGCGTGGAAGCCACCCCGTCGGCCGCGGACCAGAACAGGTCGATGGCCATGGGGAACACCAGGCAGTAGCAGAATACCACGCCGCCTGCAAACAAAAGCAGCGCCACAAAGAACAGCGTGGCAAACAGCCGCTTCTCCTGCGGGTAGAGCGCGGGGGAAACGAAGACCCACACCTGCCAGATGATGACCGGCATGCCCGCGATGATCGCCGCGATCAGGCAGACCTTAAACTGCATCATCAGGGCCTCGGACACGCTGGTGGTGATGACCTCGATGCCGCGCGCCCGCACAGGCGCCAGCACAAAGTCCACCAGCGGCCCGCACAGCAGGTAAAAGAACAACACAAACAGCACCGCCACCGCCGCGACAGAGACGATCAGCATCCGGCGGATGGCTTTGAGATGGGCCGAAATCGCCTGTTTTTTATCCGTGTTCATAGAGGCTTACTTGGCGTCCCCGCCCTTGTCCTCCTCTTTCTTGGCGGGCTCATCGTCGGCCTTGACTTCCTTTTTGAAGTCGCGGATGCTCTGGCCCAGTGCCTTGCCGACGCCCGCCAGCTTTCCGCCGCCGAACACCACCAGCACGATGACCAGAATGACCAGAATTTCCGTAATACCGATGCGCATAAGCTATTCCTCCTGTTGGGGTTGATCTTTCAAGGTTTTCTCCGCGGCTTTGGATGCGTCCTCCAGCGCGCCTTTCACGTCGTCGCGCGCTTTTTTCAAGTCCGGACGCGGGTCGGCCTCCTTGAAGGTGCGCTCCAGGTCGCGCGAGGTTTTGTTGAACTCGTCGATGGCTTCGTCCAGGCCGGTCTCCTCCTTGAATTCGTCGATCCAGCGCTTCAGGTTTCTGACGCCCCGGCCCAGCGCGCGCGCCACCTTGGGCAGGTCCCTGGGACCTACGATGACGAACGCGACCAGCAGGATCAGAATCAGTTCGGAAAAACCGATGTTGAACATGGCAGCCCTATCCTCCGCGATTGATGACGACTGATTTGTATTGTAACAAACTTCGCGCGGAAATGCAACCTTCGGCGAGGGGGGGGATATATGCGTGAAAAAACCCCGCGAAATGGCTTCGCGGGGCGATGGGGGGCAGAAGATCAGCGGCTGTGACGTCTCATGTGTACGGCGGCAAGGATCAGACACGCGCCTGTAATCGTCAGCAGCGAAAGCCACAGCGCCAGCGGAGCCGCGTCGCCGGTAGAAGGCGGGGCGGACGTTACGGACGGTGTGGGGGTTACAGACGGCATGGGGGTTGCGGAGGGCGCGGACGTTGGCGCATCTGGGTCAGATGCGCCGCATTTGGTACATACGCCATTTTCATAGTTATGCCCCAATGCAGAAATGGTGGCGCCTTCTTTGATAAGCTCCCCGCATGAGGTACAAACCAGGTCGCTACTATAGCCGGCCTCGGTGCAGGTGGGTTTCTTAGCGCCCTCAAGTTGGGGCTTGTGGCTATGATTATAAACAGTAAAGGAGGTTACAATCTCGTTGTTTTCATCATAAAGGGTGTAATTGCTGTCGGAATAGGAGTCAATATGCCAGTTATTTTGCTTCATCAGATCGTCAAGCCAGGACAAAGAAGGTTTGCTACTATTCAAAATGACAGCAGGGGAGGGGGAGGCATCAACAATGAACTTTTCCTCTGCTGAGGCTGTTTCATTAGAGAAAGTTATTGTTTTAGGGTTACCTTCATAAAGTGTGGAATGGCTGGTAAGGACCGCTCCGTTGTCAAGCGTAATGTCGCTGATGAACAAGGCAGAAGGATCTGGCTCAAAGGTCAGTTTGGCACCCTCCTCCAGGGTCAGGTAGGAATCGGCGCCGCCGCTCGCGCCCAGGCCGATATAGTTGACGGTCATCTCGATGCCGGAGCCAACAATTAGCTTATCATTGTTGGCACCAACGCCGGACAAGTTGGTCACCTGCACCTGATGCGGCTGCGCATCCCCCCCCTGACAAATTGGATGGTTGCAGGGTAATTAAAAGATCCTTTCTCATTCAACACGGAGATATCGGAGAATTTCACGTCGTCCTTGAGGCGTATGGTTACGGTTGAGCCCGGGTGTCCCTGTAAATCAAAAGTGATTTGATCCGGCATATTATCGCCGGAGGAGAAGTCCAGAATCAGTTGATCGCCATCCCACGACAGCTGACCTTCGCTTTTATCCTCGCCATATTCGAAGGTAACGCTTTCGGCAAAGGCTCCCGCCGGCAGCAATGTCAGAATCAGCAGGCAAACTGCCGCCATCACACCCGTAAACCCCTTTTTCAAAACAAAAACCCCTCTATATTAACGTCTGTGCAAGATACATTCCAGCACCATCCTATTTAATACCAAAAAGCAAATATTTCAAGGGAGCTGTGCCTGAAAATACGGGGAATGTCCCGGTGGCCGCCCTTGCATATCTTGACGAATTGGGGTACAATAAATCGTACTATGGAAGCGAACTGCCCCCGCGGCCGTTTTGGAAAGGATGAGCGAACCTCATGCACGTGTTCCACCCTCCGCAAAGCGTGAACGGCCTGCCGCCAGAGAACACCTTTTATGTGGCCGACAGCGCGAATATGACCGTCGCGGACGGGTTTGTGATTCATACCTATCACCCCTACCTGTTTCCCGACCGGCCTATCAACCTCTTCATGAGCATCCGCTCCAAGGGCCCCGGCCGGGACATGCTCATGGGCGCGCTGCTGGCCCGCGCGCAGCAGCTGCGCGAGCAGACGCCGCAGTGGCCGGCCAGGCTGTTTGCCCAGGTCAGTCCGCAGGATACGCCCATGATGGCCTTTTATATGGAAAGCGGCTTTGACGCCAACGACGCGCTGGACGTGGTGGCGCTGGGCGTTCCCAATGCGCGCCCGGCGGCGCCCATGGGCTATGACATGGGCTATGTGCCCATGAACGACCCGGCGGAGATGCAGGCGTTTCTCATGCGCATGAACACCTACCGCCTGGATGCGTGGTCGCCGGCCATGCTTAAGCGCTATATGAGCTTCCCGCATTTCATGGCGCTCTATATGAGCCGCGGCCCCGAGGTGGTGGGGGAGATCGCCTTTACCGGGGACGGGCAGGCCGCCAAGCTGATCGGCCTGTACGTGTCGCCCAGCTACCGCCGGCTGGGGCTGGCCAAGTCGCTCATCGCGGCGGGCATGAAGATCCTGGCGGAAAAGGGCGTAAATCACGTGGAGGCGGACGTCATCCGCCGCAACGAGCAGCAGCGCCTGCTGGCGGCGAGCTGCGGAGCGACCTTTGTGCGCACGGCCTGCTACTATCCCGGCATGAACTATGACTGATGTTCCCCTGGGGGATCAAAGGATGGAGATACCGTACCGGCTTATCCGTTCCAACAGGCGCACCCTGATGCTGACCGTGGACAGCGAGGGTGCGCTTGTTGCGCGCGCGCCGTTTTGGATGGCGCACAGCGAGATCGAGGCGTTCATCTTCAAAAAGCGGGAATGGATTTTCAAAAAACAGGCGGAGCGGACGCCGCTCGCGCCGTTTTTGCCCGTGGAGGGCGCAAGCCTTCCCTGGCTGGGCGGGGAGCTGAGGCTGGCGGCATGCGACCTGCCCTTTTGCGCCGACTTTGACGGCTGGCTTCTGGTGCCGCGCGAGGGCGACCGGCTCAGGCGCCTGCGCGACTGGCGCAGAGGCCGCGCCGGGGAGGTGCTCACGCCCCGCGTTCGCCTGTGGGAAAGCCGCATGGGCCTTTCCGTGCGGAGCATAAGCTATACGGCGGCGCGCCGGCGCTGGGGCAGCATGAGCGCCGACGGACGGCTGCGTCTGAATTCGGCGCTGATGCACTGCCCCATGGAGCTGTGCGATTATGTGATCGTGCACGAGCTGGCCCATATCGTACACCCCGATCATTCCCCGGCGTTTCATGCGCTGGTGCGGACCACCCTGCCGGATGCCGACGCGCTGCGCGTGCGCATGCGCGCCTTTGGCGGGGTGACGGGGCTGCTCGCCGCGCCCAAGGAGGCCCCATGAGCGAGAAACTGAACCGGCCGCGCGTTCCCAGGCGCTTCTACGTGATGACGCTGATGATCTTCGTGCCCGTTTTTTATTGCCTTCTGGCCATCCGCGCCCACTGGTACGGCTGGGCGATTGCGGTGGCGGCCTTCGTGGGCCTGACCGCCATCCGCCGAAGCCGCTTCTGGCGCGGATGGCATGCGCCCGTGTGCTTCACGCTGGCCTTTTTGTCGGCCTATGCGGGGCTTTCGCTCAGCCGCCCGCGCTGGGACGTGTCCCTTCCCGGGCAGATCGGCGGGGGCACGGTGTGGCTGTTTACGCACCTGACCGCGGATGAACAGGCCGCGGGCGTTTTGGATATGACGGTCTGGCATGTGCCGGAGGGGTATTCGCTGGAGACTGTGCAGCTCCCCCTGAGCGCCATGGAGGTCCTCTCCCCGCTGGAAGGGCAAAATGACTGGGCTGTTTTGCAGCTCCACGGCGGCGCGTTCGTGGGCGGGCTCAACGATCTGTACCGCCTGATGGCGGTCAAGTACAGCGGCCTGACGGACGGGGGACGGGTCTATACGCTCGACTACCGCCTCTGGCCCGCGTACGCCTATCCCTCGCAGCAGAACGACGCCATGGATGCCTGGACGTACCTGACCGGGACGGCGGGCTACGCGGCCGATCACATCTTTGTGGTGGGCGACAGCGCGGGCGGCAACCTGGCGCTTTCTCTCGTGCTTCGCCTGCGGGACGAGGGAGAGGCGCTGCCCGCCGGCATCGTCGCCATGTCGCCGTGGGCGGACCTGAGCAACTCCGGGCCGTCGCACCTGGAAAACGCGACGATCGACCCCAGCTTCGGGCTGGAGAAAGGCCAGTGGGACGGCGTGACGCCCGTGGGGGTGGATACGACCTATCCCGACGGGCTCAACGCCCAGACGCCGTATCTCTCGCCCAGCTTCGGCGACTATGCGGGCTTTCCGCCCATGCTGCTGCAGGCGGGCGAGCTGGAGGTCCTGCTCAGCGACAGCCAGATGGTCTACGACAACGCCGTCTCCCACGGCGTGGACTGCACGTTTACGGTTTATCCGGGAATGTTCCACGTCTTTCAGGGATCGCTGGACCTGCTGCCCGAGAGCCGCGAGGCCTGGGAGGAAATCGGAGACTTCATGGCGCGGGTGATGGGGCGGTAGCGGAGGAAAATCGCGGATTGTTTAAGGCTGTGCCGCCGGTTTGCGGAGCCAATGAGGAAAACGCGTGCGCGAAAGCGAGGAAAAGCCATGGAAAACGGCGCTGTTTTCCATGGTTTTTCCATAAAGGGTTCACGGGCTTTCCACAGCAGGAGGAAAAGCTGTGGGAAAGTTTTTTTGGGCATGGAAAACCATGTGGAAAATGTTACAAAACCATGTATTTTCGCGGAATACCGCGCTTTTCGACAACGAAAAACGGCTCAAAATTACCAGATATTACATTCTAAAAATCAATATTTAGTGTTGACTTTGTGATTTGAGCACAATATAATGGTGGTGCTCGCTCAAAAGATCCCAGTTTCGGGGAGAAAAGCGGCCCCCACATGGTGTAACAATTTATGGAGGCATCAGGGATATGATTACATCCATCAAAAAGCGCGACGGGCGCATTGTTCCCTTCGATCAGGAGAAAATCGAACAGGCGATCGAAAAGAGCTTTATGGCCAGCGGCAGCCAGAAGTCGCAGGAAACGGCGCAGGAGCTGGCGCAGGCCGTTGTGCGGGAGATTGAGCGGGACGAGAATCTGCCCGCGGTGCCTTCGGTGGAACAGGTGCAGGACGTGGTGGAGCGCGTGCTCATCGAGCGCGGCTTCGTGCGCTCGGCCAAGAGCTACATCCTCTACCGCGCGGAGCGCAGCCGCGTGCGCGAGATGAACACCCGACTGATGAAGATCTTCGAGGACATCGCCTACAAGGATGCCATCGATTCGGACATCAAGCGCGAGAACGCCAACATCAACGGCGATACCGCCATGGGCAGCATGCTCAAGTTTGGCTCGGAAGGCTCCAAGCAGTTCTATGAGATGTATGTGCTCAACCCCCGGCATGCGCAGGCGCACCGGGACGGCGACATCCATATCCATGACCTGGATTTCTACACCCTGACGACCACCTGCTGCCAGATTGACCTTCTGGAGCTGTTCCATGGCGGCTTCTCCACGGGCCATGGCGTGCTTCGCGAGCCCAACGACATCTACAGCTATTCGGCGCTGGCCTGCATCGCCATCCAGGCCAACCAGAATGACCAGCACGGCGGGCAGAGCGTGGTCAACTTCGACTACGGCATGGCGCCGGGCGTCAAAAAGACCTATTTCAAGCGCTTCCGTGACAACCTGGCCCGCGCGATGGAGCTGCTGGGGCATGTGGAAAACGCGGCGGACGAGGCGGCGCGCATGCTGGAGGAGCTGGAGAAGGAGACGGGCAAAAAGCCCGGCCTGGCGGCTGACCCCGAGTATGACAAGGCCCTGGGAGAGAAGCTCGCCGCCGTGATGCCCGCCTCCGACGAGGAGGAGCGCACCCGGATTCTGGACTTCGTGCGCGAGCATGCTGAGCAGGAGACGGACAAGGCCACCTACCAGGCCATGGAGGCGCTCATCCACAACCTCAACACCATGAACAGCCGCGCGGGCGCGCAGGTGCCCTTCTCCTCCATCAACTACGGCATGGATACCTCGCCCGAGGGCCGCATGGTCATGCGCAACGTCCTTCTGGCCACCGAGGCGGGCCTTGGCAACGGCGAGACGCCCATCTTCCCCATCCAGATCTTCCGCGTCAAGGAAGGCGTGAGCTTCAACCCCGGCGACCCCAACTACGACCTCTACCGCCTGGCCATCCGCACCAGCGCCAAGCGCCTGTTCCCCAACTTCAGCTTCCTGGACGCGCCCTTCAACAAGCAGTATTACAAGGAGGGCCACCCCGAGACCGAGATCGCCTACATGGGCTGCCGCACCCGCGTCATCGGCAACGTCTATGACCCCACCCGCCAGATCTGCCCCCGCCGCGGCAACCTCTCCTTCACCTCCATCAACCTGCCCCGCATCGCCATCAAGGCCAAGGGCGACGTGCAGTGGTTCTTCGAGGAGCTGGAGCGCACGCTGGACCTGGTGCACGAGCAGCTTCTGGAGCGCTTTGAGATCATCGCCAACAAGAAGGTCTACAACTATCCCTTCCTCATGGGCGAGGGCGTGTGGCTGGATTCGGAGAAGCTGGACTGGAACGACAGCGTGCGCGAGGTGCTCAAGCACGGCACCCTCTCCATCGGCTTCATCGGCCTGGCCGAGTGCCTCAAGGCCCTGCGCGGCACGCACCATGGCGAGGACCCCAACAGCCAGAACCTGGGCCTGGAGATCGTGGGCTTCATCCGCAAGTACTGCGACGACCTCAGCCAGAAGGAAAAGCTCAACTACACCTGCCTGGCCACGCCCGCCGAGGGCCTCAGCGGCCGCTTTGTGCGCATCGACCGGGAGAAGTTCGGCGTCATCCCCGGCATCACGGACCGCGAGTATTATACCAACTCCTTCCATGTGCCGGTCTACTTCCCCATCAACGCCTTTGAGAAGCTGGCCATCGAGGCGCCCTATCACGCGCTGACCAACGCCGGCCACATCAGCTATATCGAGATGGACGGCGACCCGACCAAGAACCTGGACGCCTTTGAGAAGGTGGTCCGCTACATGCACGACGTGGGCATCGGCTACGGCAGCATCAACCACCCCGTGGACCGCGACCCGGACTGTGGCTACAACGGCATCATCGGCGACACCTGCCCCAAGTGCGGACGCAGCGAAAACGGACATGCCTTTGAGCGCATCCGCCGCATCACGGGCTATCTGGTGGGCACGCTGGACCGCTTCAACAACGGCAAGCGCGCCGAGGAGCGCGACCGCGTCAAGCACAGCGTCTAAAAAAGCCGCAAACTTTACCACGTTGAAAAACGCCTCTTTCTGCAAACACTTCCCTGCGAAGCAACATCAGAAAGAGGCGTTTTCATGCGAAAACCACCCACCCGGCTCAAAAAGACCCTCGGCTGGCTGCTGTCGGCATTTCTGCTCGTGGTCTATTTCTCGCCCCAGGCGCAGCTTTTGCGCACCCTCCCGGACAGGCTCAGCGTGGCCGTGGGCCAGCGGGCCGTGCTTGACGCCCCCTTTCCGCTGACCGTCCAGGCGCAGGAGGATGTGTCCGCCGGCGCCTCGATGGACGAGACGCTGCCGGAGGAGGCCGGAAAGAGCACCGCCACCATCAGCTTTCTGGGCCTCCTGCCCCTGCGCGAGGTGGAGATCGACATCAGCGACGATCTGCGCCTCTATCCAGGCGGTCAGGCCGTGGGCGTGGCGCTGCACACCCAGGGCGTGCTGGTGGTGGGCACCAGCGACCTCAGCGATGCCTACAGCCCGGCGCGGCTGGCGGGCGTGAAGGCGGGCGACCTCATCACCCAAGCGGGAGGGCAGACGCTGGAGAGCGCCGAGCAGCTCACCGCGCTGGTGGCTTCCATGGGCGAGGCGCCGCTTCCCCTGACCATTCGCCGGGGCGAGAGCATCCTTGAACTGACCCTCACGCCCAAGCGCGACGGCGAGAGCGGCGACTACCGCATCGGCGCGTGGGTGCGCGACAGCACCGCGGGCGTGGGTACCCTGTCGTTTTACGGCGCGCTGGAGGAGGGCGGGGCGCTGCGCTTTGGCGCGCTGGGCCACGCCATCACCGACAGCGATACCCAACAGGTGCTCACCGTGGGCAGGGGGCAGATCATGCAGGCCGACGTGGTGGACGTGCGAAAGGGCGAGGCGGGCTTTCCGGGCGAGCTCAAGGGCAGCTTTCTGAGGGAGAACCGGGTGCTGGGCGATATTTTCGTAAACAATCAGTATGGGATTTACGGCGAACTGGACGCCTTGCCCGAGCATCCGCTCTATCCCGAGGGACTGCCTATCGGCCGCCGCGACGCGGTGCACACGGGGCCGGCGACCATCCTTTCGACCGTGGGAACCGGCGGGATGCGCGAATATGATGTGGAAATCGTCGAGGTCGCGCGCCAGTCCGAACCGGCCCAGCGCAGCATGGTGCTTCGCGTGACCGACCCGGAGCTCCTGGAGCGCACCGGCGGCATCGTGCAGGGCATGAGCGGAAGCCCGATCATCCAGGACGGCCGCCTCATTGGAGCCGTGACGCATGTGTGTGTCCGTTCATGATCCCCACAGCGGATGTTCGACAAACAAAAAACCGTTATTCTCCAATTGTTCCTTTTCTGTTCACACCGCCGCCATAATCATTTGGTATCCTTACATCGTCGATAAAGACGAAATGCGCTGCGGAAGCGGTGCGAAGGGAAGCTCTTGCGCAAGAGATACGGCTCCTTTTCCGGGTGGATCCGGCTGTGCGGCGGCCATTTTGGCGGGCGGGTATATGCCCCGGGCCGTGCATGGCGTTCCCTCCGCTTTCGGGCGCGCCAAAAAACTCCGCGGCCTTCCGCGTTTGCATACATTGGTCCGCCGCCCTTTGGGGCGGCGGACCTCAGCTTGTCGAAAAAGTCCGCCCACGGCGGCCTTTTCCGCCAAATGCTTAAGAAATGTTTGCGCCCAGGGGCGCAAACTCCCCGCCCGCCCGGCAAAGCCGGGCGATACGAATCCACTTTGGAGGGCCTGCGGGCCCTCCAAACCTCCCGAAAAGTGTTTGTCAGCGGTCTGGGGTCCGCCGCCCTTTGGGGCGGCGGACCTATTTTCCCGTGGCGTGTCCAAACCAGCCTTGACAATCCGCCGCCCGTCGTACTACAATGAAAAAGAAATACAAAGAAAGTACAAGGAGGCGGCCGGATGGTACCGATGAGCCTGGCCCCGTCGATGGAGAGCAAACCCATCCGGGAGGTGGCCTATGAGACGCTCAAGAACGCGATCGTGACCGGGGAGATCCCCGCGGGGTCGCGCATCGTGGAAACGGAATATGCCGAGCGCATGCACATCAGCCGCACGCCGCTTCGCGAGGCGCTTCGCAAGCTGGAGCGGGACGGGCTGGTGGAATACGTGGTCAGGCGGGGCGTGGTGGTGCGCGCCTTCACCATCGCGGACGTGGAGGAGATCTACACCATCCGAAACGCCCTGGAGATGCTCACGCTTCCCGCGATCATCCAAAACGCCACGGCTGAGGATATTCGCTCGCTGCGGGAGCTGCTGGACGAGATGGACGCCTTTGACGAAGCGGGGGACATCGAGGCGCTCTCGCCCCGCGCGCGCGCCTTCCATACGCGGCTGACGCGTCTTTCCAAAATGAACCGAATCCTGCGTGTCATCGAGGGGCAGGATCAATATATCACGCGGTTTTCCGCCCTTTCCATCGCCCGGGAGACGCGCCGGCACGCGGCGCACCGCGAGCATCACCAACTGGTGGACTACGTGGAGCAGAAGGATCTGGAATCCTTTGAGAAGCTCATGCGCAAGCATATTGAGCGCAGCAAGGAAACCTGCCTGCTGGCGCTGGAGGAGAGCAAGCTCAAGCGCAACGAGGCGGCGAAGTAGAAGCTGTTTTGGCAGAAAGAAGGCATACCCCGTGAACGACGGCACCTGGGATCTGAGCGTATTTTATCAAGGCTTTGACGATTCGGACCTGCGCGGCGATATCGAGGCGATCCGCTCTGCGGCGGAGGGCATGGAGGCTTTGCTTTCGCAGGACCGCCAGGAGGCGGACCGGCTGGAGGCGATGGTCGCCTGCCTGGAGGACATGACCAACCGTCTGAGCCGCGCGTTCGGCTACGCGGAGCTGACGCTGGCGGCCGATACGGAAAACGAAGGGGCGCTTCGCCTGATGGACGAGCTTAGCGCCCTGATGGTCGAGGTGCAGCTCTGCCAGAGCCGCTGCGTGCGCCACGTGGGCGGCGTGAGCGGCCTGGATCAGATGATCGAAGGCCGAGAGACGCTACGGCAGAACGGCTTCATTCTGCGGGAGATGGCCCGGCAGTCGGCGCACATGCTGCCTGCCGATATGGAAAAATGGATGCTTCGCATGTCGCTGGATGGCGGGGACGCCTTTTCCAAGCTGCGCGACCGGCTCATCGGTACGCATACGGTGGACCTGGACGGCAAGACCCAGCCCCTGCCCGCGGTGCGCGGCATGGCCTACGACCCGGACCCCGCCGTGCGCAGGGCCGCCTATGAGGCGGAGCTGGCCAGCTACCGCAAAATCGAAACGCCCATGGCCTTTTGCTTAAGTTGTATCAAGGGCGAGGCGCTCACCCTGTGCGAGGCCAGGGGCTATCCCGACGTGCTCACGCAGCAGCTTGGCGAAAGCCGCATGGACCGCGAGACGCTGGACGCCATGTGGACCGCCATCCGAGAGGCGCTGCCGGATTTCAGGCGTTACCTGCGCAAAAAGGCGGAACTGCTGGGGCATGCGAATGGCCTGCCCTTCTACGACCTGTTCGCGCCTATGGGCCGGGATACCCGGCGGTATACGGCGGAGGAGGCGCGGGAGCTGCTGGTGAGCGTCTTTTCCAAGGTGCACCCCGAGATGGGCCGGTTCATCGACCATGCGTTTGAGGACCGCTGGATCGACCTCTATCCCCGCGAGGGCAAGGAGGGCGGCGCGTTCTGTGCGGGCTTCCATCAGATGAAGATCAGCCGGGTGCTGACCAACTTCGTGGGCAGCTTCAGCGACGTGAGCACGCTGGCGCACGAGCTGGGCCATGGCTGGCACAACGTATGCCTGGAGCGCGTCCCCGTAATGATGGCCGATCCGCCCATGCCCCTTGCCGAGACGGCTTCCATCTTCAACGAAACGCTGCTCAGCCATGAGGTGCGCAAGACCGCCGACGACGAGACGCGCTTTGCGCTTCTGGAAAACAGCCTGATGGAAGCCACGCAGGTCATCGTGGACATCTATAGCCGCTTCCTGTTTGAAAGCGCGGTGTTCGAGGCGCGAAAGACCCATATTCCCACGGCCGCGGAGCTCAACCGCATGATGCTGGACGCCCAGCGCGAGAGCTACGGCGACGGGCTGGACCCCGACGTCATGCATCCCGGCATGTGGATCAACAAGAGCCACTACTACAGCGTGGGCCTGCACTTCTATAACTTCCCCTATGCCTTCGGCCACCTCTTCGGCCTGGGCGTGTTCAAAAAATACCTGGAGAAGGGCGCGGCCTTCATGCCCCAGTACGACGCCCTGCTGGCCTCCTGCGGGAGCGGACTGGTGCGCGACGTGGCGGCGGGCGTGGGCATCGACGTGGCCAGCGCGGACTACTGGCGCGGCGCGCTGGACGTGTTCCGGGCGGAGCTGGACGAGTTTGAGCGCCTGTGCGAACGGCGATGAGGAAAGACGCATTGACGGGCGCGCCATGGCTGTTGGCCGTGGCGCGCGTTTTTGAGCGGGCGGGGGAGCCGGTCTACCTGGTGGGCGGCGCGGTGCGAAACCCGCTGATGCGCTTGCCCCTGTCCGACGTGGACGTGTGCGGCCCGGCGCGGCCGGAGCGGGTGATGGCGCTGTGCGAGGGCACGGAGGTGCGCGCGGTGCTGCGCGCCGCGCATTTCGGCACGGTGGAGCTGCATGTGACGGACGCGGACGGCGCGCGCCACATGGCCGAGTACACCACCTTCCGCGAGGACAGCTACCGCTGCGGACACCGGCCGGACGCCGTGCGCTTCACCACGGAGATCTCCGTGGACGCGCTTCGGCGCGATTTCAGCGTCAACGCCCTCTACCGCCGCCTGCATGACGGAGCGCTGGGCCCGGTGATCGACCCCACGGGAGGAGTCAGGCACCTTGAACAGGGCGTTTTGCATACCGTGACCCCGGACCCGGACCGCGTGCTTCGGGATGACGGCCTGCGCATTTTACGCGCGGCGCGCTTTCAGGCCGAGCTGGACCTTGCGCCCACGCCCGCGCTGTTGGACAGCCTGGCGCGGCACGCGCCGCTGCTTAGGGATATCGCCTGCGAGCGGCTGCGGGACGAGCTCCAGAAGATTCTTCTGGCCGATCTGCGCTATCCGATGCTCAAGCGCCGCGCCCCGGCTACGGCCAGCGGGCTCAAAACCCTGCGGGCCTGCGGGGCGTGGCCCTACCTGCTGGATGCGCCCTACGACGAGGAAGCGGTAGGCGCCCTGGCGGCTCTCGACTGGGAAAACGCGCCGCTGGCGGGGCGGCTGGCGCTGCTTTTGCGGGGGATGGAGCCGCCCGAATTGCAAAACGCGCTCCTGCGCCTGCGATTTTCCACCCGCGACGCGGCGCTGGCTGCGCGCTATGCGGCGGCGCTGCGCTGCCCGTATGCGGACGCCTTTGAAACGGTGAAGCTGGGCCGCGACGCGGTGGCGTATGCGGCGGCCGCCTTCCATGCACTGGGGGATGCGGCGGGCGAGGCGCGTGCGGCAGGGGCGCTGGATGCGCTTGGGGACGCGCCGTGGTCGCTCAGGGAGCTGGGCGTCGGCGGGGACGTGCTGATGCCCCTGCTGGCCGCGCGGGCCGTGCCCGCGCGGCAGATGGGCCGCCTGCTGGAAAATTTGTGGCGTATGGCGGCGGAGGGCCAGATCGCAAACGAAACCGCCGCGCTGCTTGGCGCGGCGGAAGAATGGCTGAACCGCATGGAATAAGCGGCGGAGGAGCGCGGCCTGTCAGCCGTTGCCTTCCCACAGCCAGCTCTGCGGCACATAACCCGCGTCGCCCAGATCGGTCAGGAGGATGTAGAATTCATCCTCCACCACGCCCACAACATAGATGCTCCCCGCCAGCTCCTTTTCTGTGCCCTTGCGCGGGGCGGAATAGGCGGGCTGGCGTTCCTCCTGCTCCAGAACATACATCAGTTGCGGAAAAACGGGCTCGACCTCGTCCATTTCACCGCCGAAGGCCAGATAGCGCGTCATCATCCAGCCCTCCGGCCCGTCCGTGCCCAGGGCGACCCGCGTCCAGTCGCCCTCCTGCCCCAGCACGCTAAGGGGCGTGCCATTGTAGAACTTGCCCAGCGATTCGGCGCTTCGGTCCGGCTTCACGCGCAGGTGCAGGCGGTCGGCGGGGTCGGGGTTGCGCACCACCGCCCAGCCATCGCGGTTCAGGGCCGCGGCAAGCGCCTCCCCGGTTCCCGGCAGGGCAGCGAGGTCCGCGCCGTCAAGGACCATCTGCGCAAGATCGCCCACAAACAGGCCGTCCTGCTTCTCCGGCGGCAACTGGGCGAAAACGCCCCAGAAGCGGCAGGAGTACTCAAGGGTTCCCGCGTCACCGGGAATCCGTGCCCATTCGAGCCGCCATTCATCGTCGGCCACGAGCGCATAGCCCGCCTGCGCATGCTGCTTGTCCCAGCAAAAGTTGATCTCGCCATCCGTCGTGTGGAACAGGTCCAGCGTCGTGTCCGGGGGCAGCGGGGCGGTCAGGCAGCTCTGGCGGTAGGTCCCGTCGTCGTTCAGGACGATCACCTGCACGCGGCGCTCTCCCGCGGCATCCTCCACCAGCAGCACCAGGCCGCCGGATTGCAGATCGGACGCAAGCACCGTGCCCGCGACCGGGAGGCGGTCGGTGTCGAGCGCATCGTCCGTCAGAAAGGTATCGCCCCAGCCGCTGGCGTCGATGAGATCGGAGACGGGCTCCGTCTCCAGCCGGGCCAGCAGCGTTTCCGACAGCGGCACGGGGATGGAATCCGCCACGGTTTCGCCCTCCAGCGTGAACGTGGCGCGGCGGATGGCCAGCATCCCGTCTGAAATGCGCAGGTAGGCCGCAGTGACCCTCGTGCCGGAATTGTATGGATCATAGCTTTGCAGCGTATAGCCCGCAAAGGCGCTCCGTACGTTTTGCTCCAGCAGCCTTTCCCGCGCCTGCGCCTCCGCGGGCGTGGCGGGGTGCCACCTGAAATCCCCGATCCAGGAATGTAGCGCGTCGCCCGCGTCCACGCTCGCTATGGGCTGGGCGCCGCCCTCGTAATAGCTAAGCCGCGTGCCCTGCACGATCACCTCGCCGCAATAGCGCTGGGGATCATACCAGCCGCAGATTGAAAACCACTGCCCGTCGTAGCGGTAGGAAAGCCGCGAGCCGTCCTCGCTGACGATGTCAAAACCCAGATCGTCCGGCCATGCGGAGCCGTCCGCGCGGGACTGCCCCTGCCGGTGGCGCTCAAAGCGAAGGCCCGCGTGGCCCGACATGATTGAGCCGGAGGAGTGGTTTTGCCACGCGCCGTCCTTTTGAAGAAAGCCGTACAGGCTCCAATCGTTCAGCAAAAAAGCGTAGGCACTGCCGTCCGGTAGATCAAACAGCAGAGAATCCCACGATTCGTTTTCGTAGCCGTGTTCCGCCATCCAGCGGAGGATATCTTCGGGCACCTCCTGCGCGCGGGCGCAGGGAAGCACGCAGGCCAGGATTATGAGCAGAACCAGCGCGGCGAGCGTTCGTTTCATCGTCAAAACCCCCGTCCCCCTTTTTCCATACAACGAATGGGCATGGAAAACCCTTCCGGGACCCGAAACAAAAACGCCCGGCCTCTTTTGAGACCGGGTTAGACCGCCGACAAAGGGCGTGTTGCAGAAATCAACTTCTGCGACACGCCCTTTGTTATCAAAACTATGCCATTTCAAACCACTGGATGCCGCCCGGGGCCAGATCAAGAGAGAAGCTGGAGCCGTCGCCACGGTAGACGGTGGCGGACTGAGGCTTGGCGGCGTTGTTGACGACGCAGTACTTGCGGCTGCTCGCGTAGGCATGCACATCCACGGCGGGGTTTGAGCTGAACCAGCGCAGCAGATCGCCTTCGGCGTGGGAGGCCCACATCACCGCGCGATGCAGGAGGCGGGCATTCTGCGGGCTGTAGGGCAGGCCGCTGAGGTAGACTGCGCGGCCCTTGCCCGCGTCGTTGACGCTGAGCTGCACGTCGCCGTCGCGCTTGATGAGCACCTGCGCGCCCTCCAGCGCGTACACGCCCTTCTTGCCCTCGCCGAAGTCGACGGGCTCGACGGCATCCTCCAGAAGGAAGTGGTCGGGATGCTCCTCCTGGTTGAACTTGCCGTAGCCCAAAGTGAAGCCGGTTTCCTTTTCCACGCCCAGTACCGAGGCGAGCTGGAAGTAGTGGCCCTGATACTGATGGCCGCTGGGCTCGCCCACGCCGATGAAGCCGCCGCCGCCGAGCACGAAGCCGCGGATGGCGGAAGCGACGGGCGCGTTTTCCCACCAGCGGCCGCCGGTGTGAGCGGTGTCGCCGTCGCCCACGCACACGAGCACATCCACGCCGCCCAGAACAGCGGGGTCGCGCTGGATGTCCTCGAAGCTGATGAAGGACACGTCGAACGGCGCGCCGCTGAGCACCTCGATCACGCCGGCGTAGCTGTAGTTCTCCTTCTGGTAGAGCGCATGGTGCACCATGTGGCAGCCCCAGGAGCGCGCCTTGCCCCAGCAGTTGAGCACGGCCACGCGCCTCAGGCACACGGGCCGGCCGCCCTGGACGTTCTTATAGAGCTGGCGGAACTCGTTGCACACGCTCTCCACATAATCGAGGAACTCCGGGAACTGGCAGGCCAGCTTGAGGTAGCCGCCGTAGCCGATGCGGTCGATGGGCTTGCGCAGGATGGCGCGGCGGGCGGTGAGCCAGTTGTCGCGCGCTTCGCCCACGGGATCGCCGCCCTCGTGGAAGGTGTCGGGGAAGAAGTATGGCAGGAAGCGGCCCTCGGTGTATTTGACGCCGGGGATATCGCTGATGAGGCGAAGCGTGCTGCCGTTTCCGACGCTGCCCACCACCGCGTCCAGGCCGATGCCGGCGAACTCCGGCATGTAGGGCTCGGTGCCGATCCAGTGGTCGCCCAGGAACATCATGGCCTCGCGGCCGTACTCGTGGGTGATGTCCACAAACTCCCTGGCCAGCGCCGCGACCTCGCGCCGCTGGAAGGCCTGGAAGTCCAGAAATTCCTTGCTGGGCACGCGGTACTGGTTGTTGTAGTAGCCCTGATCGACGATGTACTCGGGCCGGAAGGGATAGCCCGCTTCCTCCTCAAACCGCTCCAGGATGTAGGGCGAAACCGAGGCGGAATAGCCGTACCAGTCCACGTACTTCTGCCGCTTGAGCTCGTCAAAGACCAGCGTGAACTGGTGGAAGAACGTGGTGTAGCGCACGACGTTCACATACGGGTGGCTCTCCAGGAAGGCGCGCAGGCGCTTCAAGCTGAATGCATGCGTCTTGGGCTGGCGCACGTCGAAGGTGATCTGGTGCTCAAAGTCCTTCCAATCGTTGACGATGGCGTTGTACATGTGCACCGGGTCCCAGATGAGGTAGCACAGGAAGCTGACCGTGTACTCATGATAGGGCTTGGCGTCATGGACGGTCACCACGCCGTCGGCATAGGACCACTTGGCCGTGTCCACGACCGCGCCCTCGGTGCGGTCCATGACCTCCCACCAGCGGTGGATGTCATCGCGGGTGTTGACCTGCATCAGCTCGGGCGACACGCCCTGCATCAGCGGGATGCGCAGCTCCGGGCCCGTCGCCGTGTGAAAGCCCGTCATGATGTAGCACTGCTGCACCTCGTCCGGGTTTTGACGGGCCCAGTCGTTGTCCTTGCGGGTGGTGTAGTAGGTGGCGTAGACCTTGGCGCCGGTGGAGCGCAGCGCGTCGGGGAAGTCGGTTCCGTCGCAGTCGCGCAGCGCGTCCGCGCCCCAGCGGTCAAGCAGCCTGAGGGTGTCGTCCACCACATCCACGTCCGTGGGGATGGTCACGCGCCCCGTCATGCGGATATCCTTATCCATTCAGGTCACCTCAACGATTTCTTCGGTTGTAATCCCAGATGATGACGAGCATGCCCACAATCCCCGCGGCCATCTCGCCCAGATTGGCATAGGAAACGCTCCGCTGTCCGTGCATCACCAGTCCGCAGAAAAACAGGAACAGGATCACACGCACCGCTGTGAGAATCCGCTGTTTCGTGTATTCCATCGTTCACTCATCCTTTCAAGCCGCCCAGGGTCATGCCCTGCGTCAGCTTTTTCTGCACGCAGATGTAGAGGATCAGCGTGGGCAGCATCACCAGCACCAATCCGGCGTACATCTGTCCGTACTGGGCGGCGGCGTTCTGCGCCTTCATCAGGTTCATCAGTCCCACGGGCAGCGTCTTGGGCCCCTTGGGGTCGGTCAGCAGCGTCATGGCGATGATGTACTCGTTCCAGAAGGACAGGAAGTTAAAGAGGATCACGGTCACGATGCTGGGTTTGGCCATGGGGAAGATGACCTTGACCATGGTGCGCGTATAGGAAGCGCCGTCGATGTAGGCCGCTTCCTCGTAAGCCTTGGGCAGCGTGGCGAAGTAGCCGGAGAGCAGGTAGATGGTGAAGGGCAGCGCCGTGGCCGCGTACACCACCGCCAGCATCACGATGTTGTTGAGGAACAGCCCGTCGATGCCGATGCCGCGCAGCGCCTTGTCCGCGTCCACGAACATCAGGAAGATGGGCACGACGATGTAGTTGACGTTGATGAACAATCCGCCCATGAAGAGGGTGTTTAGCAGCTTGACGCCGCGGAAGTGGAAGCGGCTGAGCACGTAGGCGGCGGGCAGGGCCACCACCAGCAAAAGCGCCAGGGCGATGGCCGTGGTCAGCACGGAGTTGAGCATGAACTCACCCATGCGGGCCGTGGTCCAGGCATCCACGAAGTTCTGCCAGTACACGCCCATGGGGAGCGCCCAGGGGCTGCCGTAGAACTCGACGTTCTGCTTGATGGAGGCCATGAAGACCCAGGCCACGGGGATGAGGATGGAGATGGCCAGAATGGCCAGAACCACATAGATGAAGATGTGGTAGAGCTGTTCGCCGGTGAAGCGAGGCTTGCGCTTTTCTTTCATGTTGCCGCCCCCTTAGTATTCCAGCACATCGCGCTTGGTGATGGCGTTGATGATGGCGCTGAGCGCGAAGGAGAACGCGAACACCACCACGCCGATGGCCATGCCGTAGCCATAGGAGGAGTTGGTGTAGGCCTGCTTGTACATGTAGCTGAGGAATACCTCGGTGCTGCCGTCCGGGCCGCCGGAGGTCATGGCTTTGACGAACATGAAGCTCATGTTGATGGTGGAGATGATAAAGAAGGTGAGGGTGGTGCGCAGGTTGGTCCAGATCAGCGGCAAAGTGATGTGGAAGAACTGATGGATGCGGCTGGCGCCCTCCAGGTTGGCCGACTCATACAGCGACTCCGGGATGGAGGCCATGGAGGCCATGTACATGACCATGTAGTAGCCGATGGCCTGCCAGATCATGGCGCCGGCCAGGCTGTAGATGACGATGCTCTGGTCGCCCAGCCAGTAGATGGGCTCCGCGTCCGCGCCCCTGAAGAGGGCGAGGATGGAGTTGAACATGCCGTTGTTGGCGTCATAGATAGCGGAGAAGATGGCGGAGATGATGACGATGGAGAGAATGTTGGGGATATAGAACACGACGCGGAAGAAGTTCTGGCCCTTGATCTTTTCACGGGACAGGATGGCTGCAAAGACGATGGCCAGCGACATGGTGATGACGCTGACGACCACGATCAGAAGCAGGGTATTTTCCACGGACTGCAAAAACTTCATGTCCCTGAAGAGCTTGGTGAAGTTCTCAAAGCCCACGAACGTGCGGTTGGACGAGAAGCCGCCCCATTTATAGAGCGACATGCGGAAGATGTTGAAGGTAGGCAGAATCATGAAGACAAAAAACAGAATCACTGCCGGCAGAACACAAGCCGCAATGAAGCCGCCCCTTCCCTTTTGCTTATCCAAAGCGTTTCCTCCTCTCAAGGGCCTGGCCGATGATAAAGGCCGCGGCGAGCAGAAAGCTGCTTGCCGCGGCCGGCAGAATACGGACCTTACTTGAGCGCCTGGCGGAGCAGGTCGCTGTCGATCTTGATCTGCTCAATCCACTGCTCCTGGGTCTTGTCACCGCTGACCAGGGAGTTCACCGCGCCAAACACCGTGTCGGCGAAGTTGACGCCCTCGACGGGGTCGGTGGCGGCGAAGTTGCCCAGAGCGGCCTTGGCGCCGTTGTCATAGATGGAGTAGAACAGCTTGCTGTCGCCCTCCAGCGTATCGGCAAAGCCGACGATGGGCTGGATCGCGCCGCCCTTGGCGAAGATCTCGGCGGCCACATCGGAGTACATGAAGGCCACGAACTGCTTGGCGGCGTCCTTGTTGACGGCCTCGGAGGGGATCCAGAGCTGCTCGAACCAGGTGTAGCTGTAGCGGTCGCTGCCTTCGGAGACGGCGGGCAGAGCGGTGAAGCCCCACTTGAAGCCCTCGGCGCGAGGCGCGTCGGCCATCTCGTCGATGACCCAGGTGCCGTTGGGCATGAAGAGCGCCTTGTTGTCCAGGATCAGCTGCTGGTTCTTGGTGAAGTTGTCGTTGTTGGCGTTGGAGGGAACGGACTTTTCGGTGTAGGTGGCCAGCTTGGCGACGATGTCAAAGGCGAGCTGCGCTTCCTCGGTGTCCCAGATGCCCTCGGCGTAGTTGGTCGCCTGGGTGAAGAACTCGGGGCCGCCGCACTCGTAGAGCAGCGCGTAGAAGAACGCGTCGAAGTAGCCGGCGGTCGGATAGGCGAACAGCGCGATGCCCTCGGCAGCGGCCACGTCGCCCAGCGCCCACATCTCATCCCAGGTCTCGGGCACTTCCCAGCCCTTTTCCTCAAACAGGCCGGCGTTGTAGAACAGGCCGCAGGGGCTGTAGAACATGGGAGCCATGTAGGTCTTGCCGTCGCCGTAGGGATTGGTCAGGGAGCTCTCGGTGAAGCCGCCGGCGATCTTCTCGCTCACCAGCTTGTCTTCGCCGGGCACGGTCATGCTCAGCACGTCGGTGATGTCCTCAAGCAGGTTTTCCTTGATGAGGGTCTCGGTCAGAGCGGCGGGACGGCCGGTGGCCAGGTGCACCACATCGGGGAAGTCGCCGGCCTTCATGGGCGCGGAGATGACATCCTCCAGGTTTTTGTCGGTCACCAGGTCCACCTGGATGCCGGTGAGCTCGGTGAACGCGGCGGTGACTTCCTGCCAGATCTCAGAGCCGTAAGCGGTCTCGATCGCGGCAACGCTCAGGGTGGTGCCTTCGGCCATCGCGGGGATGCTCAGGCCGAGCGCCAGGATCAGCGCCAGGAACAGGCTGACAAGTTTCTTCATAGACAAACGCCTCCTTCGTTGCATAGAACGGTCAAGTTGCACAAGGGCTTGCGCCCTTTTCATGGCAATATTGTAACACGCTGCACAAATGCGCGCCATCCAATTCATTGCCGTAAAATTTAGGTTTTTTGCGCTCGGGACCTGAAAGTTTTCCCGGGCTGTCAGGGAATCAAAAAGGCCCTTTCCAGGCGGAAAGGGCGCGAAACCTCGGGACTAGCGTATGGCCGTCACGATCTGGGCCTCGCGGAAGCGCCGCCGGAAGCCGAAGGCGTCCATCTGCGCGTCCGTATAAAACGCCCGGGCGGTATTCCAGCCGAAGCCGAAGGAGTCGCAGCCCAGGGCCTGCAGCTTTTCGGCGACGGCCTGGACCTCGTCGCGGCACTGGGCGAGCGGGCTTGCCGCGGGCAAAAACAGCTGAAGCTGCAGCGCGTCGCCGTCGATGGCGACGCCACGGGCGGCCTCGGCCATGGCCTGGGTGGCGACCTGGGTTTCGCGGGCCGTCAGGATGCCGCTCACGCGCCCCTCGCTCACGGCGGCGCTGCCCAGGTATTCGACGGGGTTGACGCTGGTTTGCGGCAGCATGCCCGCCAGGATGTCCTCCGGCAGCATCGCCCCGCTCCAGGACTCGCCGCCGGCAAAGGCGGGCTCCTGGCCGGAGGCGTCCGCGTCGGAGGCGCCGTCCTCCTGCTGCTGAGGTACCAGCCGCCGGTTGATGGCGCAGACGCACAGCAGGGGGTCCGTCATGCCGTTTCCCAGCTCCTGCACGCAGGCCGAGAGGCTGCTGTGGGGCAGCATGCTCTCCTGGCGCAGATGCTCAAAAAGCAGGTTGAGGTGCGTGCTCAGCCGCATGCCCAGATCGGGCTTCTGCGCGGCCATGACCTCGGCAGCGCTGCCAAGCGCCACCATCACATAGGCGTCGGGCCGCATGCTGGGCATCTCAAAGAGTGTGCGAAGCAGCGGCCGCAGGTGGGTGGTGGCGGCCAGGTCGTAGCTCAGCAGGCACAGGCGCACCTGGGAGAAATTGAAGGGGTAGGGCGTGGAGGCGGCGAGCACGCGCATCGCGTCCGGGAAGGTGTCCCCCGTGGCGGTGAGCACGTCATAGGCGGCCGCGCCGCTCGCGGTGCTGCTCTGGGGGGCCTGCACGCCCACCTGATAGCGCCCCTGCTCGTCCAGGTCCACGCTCAGACAGATGGGATACACCTGCCGCTCCAGCGACGCATAGCTGCAGGCGCTCAGCAGCAGAGCCGCCGCCAGCAGCACCGGCATAAGGAGAAGGCGTTTCATCCGGCGTGCGCCTCCTTTCCCATCCGGGCCGCCGTGACGCACAGCGCGACGCCCGCAGCCGCGCTCAGCGCCGCCCGCCAGGGCAGCGCCCAGCCCAGGGCGTTGAGGATCTCGTCCGGCCACAGCAGCGCCGCAGCCGTGCCGGGCAGCAGCGACAGCAGCGCCGCAAGCGACCGGGGGACGCGGGGCGAAGCCGAACGCAGCAGCTTTTCCCCGCTCACCGCGCAGCCGATGATGGCCAGGGGCAGGAGCAGCATCCACATCAGGCCGCTACACTCATAAAAAAGCGGACTTCTTGAATGGCGAGCAAGCCCCATGAGCCGCTCGCCCACCTCCAGCGCGTCGCCGCCGCGCCAGGGCCTGACCATGCCGTACCAAAGCGCCCACACGATGCACACCGCCCAGGGCAGAACCGTCCAAAGGACCGTGCGGCCGGCCGAGCGGGCCTCCTTGCCGCCGGGGGAATGAAGGGGCAGAGCGAAGAGCAGCGCGACACCCCAGGCGCCGCCGGCCCCCGAGAGCGCCTCCTCCGCCGTGCGGCCCACGCCCTGTCCCAGCAGCGGCCAGAGGCGCACGGTATGCGCGGTGGTTTGCAAAAAGACCGTCGCCAGCAAAAACAGCCCCAGCAGCAGCCCCTGAAAGAGCCTTGCGCCATAGGCGGCGCCGTTTTCGCGGGAGAGCAGCGCCGCCAGCCAGCACAGCGCCGCCGGGACCAGGGCGCAGGCCCAGAAGGGGTATTCGGGGATGAGCTGGCTGATGTAGCCTGACAGCGTGCGCAGCAGGATCGCGGCATCCAGCATCAGACAGGGAAGGAGCAGCAGCGTCCAGCGCGTCCCGACCCGGCTGGAGAGGGCGCGCTCGCCGCCATGCCAGAGCGCCCACAGGCCGCCCAGCGGCAGCGCCAGCGCAAGCGCGGCCTGCCAGCAGGTCTGCGCGATGCGGTCGTAGGCATACAGCGTGATCCAGAGCATCAGCTGGGCCGCCAGCTGAATCCCGCCGAGCGTGCGGTAGGCGGCGCATGCGGCGCGGCGTTGCTGGCTGCGGGCGCTCTGACGATCGGAGACGGAGCTGCGGGTCTGCCTGACTCGCCGAAACCAACCCGTCATCATGGCTGGCGGCGCCTCCCTTCGTCGAAGCGGCGCATGCGGCCATGCGCGCGAAGCAGGTTTTCCGGCGCGGCCAGATAGGAGCGCAGCCGCTGGCGAAACAGCGGCGCGCGGAAGATCAGGTCGGGGTTGCGCGTGCGGCGCGGGCTGACGGGCGCAAGGAAGGGCCGGCCCAGGCTCTCCATCCCCGCCACCCGGAGGACCATGAGCAATAGCAGCAGGCATACGCCCGGCAGGCCCATCAGCCCTCCGGCGATGAGCAGGGCCATCTGTCCCATGCGGAAGGCAAAGCTGAGCGAATAGTTGGGCAGGGCATAGCTTCCAAGCCCCGAGAGCGCCACCACGATGATGAGGAGCGGGCTGACCAGCCCGGCGTCCACGGCGGCGGTGCCCAGGATCAGCGCGCTCACCAGCCCGAAGGAAGAGCCCATCAGGCCCGGGATGCGCGTGCCCGCCTCGTTGATGAGGTCAAAAACGGTCAGCATCAGCACCGCCTCCCCGAAAAGGCTGATGGAGACGATGGAGCGGCTCTGGATGATGTTGGTCAGAAGCGACATGGGCAGCGCGAGGGGATGAAAGATGACCAGGCTGACAAACACCGCCGGCAGGAGCAGCGCCAGCGCAGCGCCCACGGCGCGCACCACCCGCATGAAGGCGCCGTACATCCAGCGCATGTAGGTGTCGTCGGGGGCATGGAACAGGTGCCACAGGCTCACAGGCATGGCCAGACAGCGGGGGCTGCCGTCGATGAGGAGGACCGCCTGCCCTTCCAGCAGAAAGCTCACCGCCCGGTCCGGCCGCTCCGTGGACACCACCTGGGGAAGCGGGGCGAAGGGGTCGTCCTCAATGAGCTGGGACAGCTCTCCCACGGTCAGCACATGATCCAGCGCCGCGCCGCTCAGCCGCCGCTCAATCTCATCCAGCGTCTCCTGCGGACAGATCCCGTCCAGCCAGCACACCGCCGTCTGCGTGGGGATGCGCGTGCCCACCTGCCCCAGCTTGCAGATGAGCAGCGGGCTGGGCAGCATGCGGTGCAGCATGGTCAAATTGTCTCGAAGCGGCTCGGTGAAGGCCTCGTGGGGACCGATGACGACGTTTTCCGTCTGCGGGATCGACACGGCCCGGCGCACATAGCCGCGCAGGTCCACCAGCACCGCCTCGTCCACCGAGTCCATCAGAAGGAGCACCTGCCCGCGCATCAGCTCCTGAGCGGCGGCGTAGGGCTGCTTTTCGCATTTGACCTCCGGGGCCTCGATCAGACGAAGCGTCACCGCCTCCAGCGCCGCCCGTCCGCTCAGCTCGCCCTGCGCGCGCAAAAGAGGCCGAAGCACGCTTTCGGCCATTCTCTCTCCTGAGGCCATTCCCTCCACATAATACAGGGCGCAGCTTTGCCCCAGGGCGGTAAAGGAACGGCTGACGATGTCGTCGTTCTTCTCCAGGCTCAGGCTCTGGGATAGCATCTGCTGATTTCGCCTGAGGCTGTGATAAAAGGTTGAGCGCATACTGACCTCCATCGGGGGATGGCGGTAGTATGTATGAATCAGCGCCGCTTTATACCTCCGGCCTGACCTCGAAGGGATCTTCGGCCTCGTGTGTGGGATCGATGAGCTGCTCATAGCACAGGCTGAGGATCTGCCTCCCCAGCATGCCCACGCCGTTGTAGGCGCTTCGGTTCTGGCAGCCGTTGGTCAGCATGACGACGCCGGTGCGGTCCGTGGGATCGAAATAGGCGGCGCAAAGCATGCCGTTGGCCTTGCCGCCGTGGCCATAGAGCAGGCGGCCGTCCACCTCGTCCTGGGTGATGTTGAGAAACAGCCCGTTTCCGCTCTCGCAGGAGACGCTGCCCAGATAGTTCTGTGCCGTGAGCATCTCGCGCACCCACCCCTCCTGGAGAATCCGCGCGTTGCCGCACACGCCGCCGTCGCACAGGGCGATCAGAATTTTGCACAGGTCCGGCGCGGAGATGATGAGCTTGCCCGCGGTAAAATAGTAGTTGTGCTCCGGGTCCGGCTCACGCACGTCGGTGAGGTCGTCCCGCAGGCGCTTGGAGAGCCGGCGCTGCGGCATGAGGTACATGTCCGCCAGCGGCACGTCCTCGGGCATGCGCGAGGCCTGATAGGCCGCGGTCACGCCCAGGGGCGCAAAGACGTTTTGGTCCATGTAGTCATCCAGCGTCATCCCCGAGAGCGCCTCAATCAGCGAGCCGATCAGGCCGCCGCCGAAGTTGGAATAGACCCGCCTGGTGCCCGGCTGGGTTTTTGAGAAAAAGGTGTAAGCCGACCGATCATGAAACAGATCTCTCAGCGGCAGGCCGTCGCCCCGGAGCGCGTCGTCGTAGTCGCCGCTGTCGCGCAGGGAGGCCGTGTGCGTCATCAGCTGCCGAAGGGTCACGGGAATGGCGGGATAGGCGGGGTTGCGCACGGGGTAGCCCAGCACGTCGCCGAGCTCCGCGTCCAGCGAAATGCCCTGCTCGTCCATGAGCTGCATCAGTCCGATGCAGCCCACCATCTTGGAGATGCTGCCCACCTGAAAGGCCGTGTCCTCCGTCACCTCCGGCCCGCCGGGACGAAGCACGCCATAGGTGTGGGTGTAGGTGACGCGCCCGTTTTCAAAAATGGCCACGCAGGCGCCCAGGGTACTGTAACGGCTGAAGATGAGATCGAGCTGTTCCTCCACGCCGGCCTGTGCCCGGGCGCTGGAAAACAGCAGGCACAAGGCGATGAACAGACACCATTTGCGCAAGGCGGCCCCCTCCTTCGGACGCAAGGTTGATTTTCTTAATTATAGCCTCCACTCCGGCGGGAAGCAAGTTTGACAGCGGTGCGCAAGCCCGGATATAATGAAAAGGAACTGACGCATACAAAGGAGGAGCCGGAGAATGGGCATCCGATATGTGGCCGCCTGCCTGGCCGCATGCGCCGCGTTTGCGCTGGGTACGGCCCGGGCGGAGTGGTACGTGTTTGAAAGCGGCAACCCGCCCCGGGAGCTGCTGGAGGCATCGCTACAGGTCAGCGGGTATACGGGCGAAATAACGCTGAGCTTTCTGGGCGACTGCACGCTGGGCGGCGAGAAAAAAGCGGCCTCGAGCCGGGGTGGCTTTGTGCAGACCGCGCTGCGCGAAGGGTATGCCTACCCCTTTGAAAAGCTGCTGGGGATTTTGGAGGCGGACGACGTGACGGTCGTTAACCTCGAAGGCGTGCTGACCGACCGGGACCTCAGCCGTGTGAAAAAAACCTTCAACTTCAAGGGGCCGGCGGACTTTGCCCGGATCCTGCCGCTGGGGAGCGTGGAGCTGGCGGGACTGGCCAACAACCATACGCAGGACTATGGGACGGAGGGCTACCAGGACACCATCGCGGCGCTGGAGGCGGCGGGCGTTTCGTATTTTGACGCCGGCCATGTGGCCGTCTGGGCGCAGGACGGCGTGATGATCGGCTTTACAGGCTCGGCGTTCAGCCTGTCCACCGGCGCACAAAAGACCCTGCGCCAGCAGATGGAAACCCTGCGCGACCTGGGCTGCCAGCTCATTGTGCACAGCATGCACGCGGGCACCGAGTACGAGCGCGAGCCCACCTCCCAGCAGAAAACCGTGGCGGACCATGCCGTGGACATGGGGGCGGACCTGGTGGTGGGGCATCATGCGCATGTGGTGCAGGGCTACGCGCTTTTGGAGGGCGTGCCCGTGGCCTACAGCCTGGGGAACGCCGTCTTCGGCGGCAACCGCGATCCGCGCGACTACGACGCGCTGCTCCTTCAGGCGGTCTTCCGCTTTGAGGATGGCGTGCCAGACGGCGTCCGACTCGTCTTTCATCCCATCAGCGTGAGCGGGGAGACGGGCTACAACAACTATCAGCCCGTGCTGCTTTCGGGCGAGGATGCGCAGCGCGTGCTGGAGAAGATGGAGGCGTCCACCGGTGTGGCCATGCCCGCCTATGTGGAAGGCGAGGGCGCGACGACGGCGTGGTTCCCCATCGGCGGCTGAGGAGGAAGCGGAATGAGAAAGGCCAGGAGATGTCTGGCGGCCTGCCTGACGGCGTTTTTGCTGACGGTGGCCTGCCTTGGCGCGCTGTTTTTCATCCGGGGCATCTACCCCTTCGGCGAAAGGTCCAACCTGGACTACGACATGGAGATCCAATACGTGGACTTCCTGGCCTATCTCAAGGACGGGCTGGAGGGCCGCGCGGGGCTGGAATACTCGTTTTCCAAGTCGCTGGGCGGCCCCATGGCCGCGCTGATCGGCTACTACCTGCTCTCGCCCTTCAACCTTTTGCTGCTCGCGTTTCAAAAGGCCCAGATCCCGCTGTTTATTTTTGTGGCCACGGCGCTCAAGCTGGGCCTGGCGGCGGCGTTTTTTACGCTGCTGGTATCGCGGCGCTTCTCCCTGAGCGGCGCTCGCGCGGCCGTGCTGGGGGCCGCCTATGCTTTTACGCAGTATGGCGTGGGGCAGATGACCAACATCAACTGGCTGGACGGGCTGTACATGCTGCCCCTGATGCTGCTGGGCGCCTGGACGCTGTACGAGCGGGGCAGGCGCTGGCCGCTTCTGGCCGCGACCGCGTGCTCGGTGATCTTTAACTGGTACACCGGGTATATGAACTGCCTGTTTACCGCGCTGTACCTGCTTTACGAAGCGCTTTGCGACCCGGCGCGGGAGCGCCGCATGCGCCGCGTCCTCGGCGGTCTGGTCACGCTGGCGCTGGGCGTGGGGGTGAGCTGCGCGGTGTTTCTGCCGGTGGCCATGGGACAGGCCCAGGGGCGATCGGCGCTGGCCGCGGGGAGCTTTGGCTTCGGGACCAACGGCACGCTGGGAGATACGCTGCGCGGGTTGCTGATCGGCACGGAGCAGCCGGACTGGCAGATCACGATTTTTTGCACGGTGTGGGCGCTGACGCTGTTTTTCGGCTACTGGATGGACCGGGGCGTGGCGCGGCGCGAGAAGATCGTCTCCGGCGCCCTGGTCGGCCTGATGGTGGCCTCCATGCTGTTTCAGCCGCTGGAGTCGGTCTGGTGCGGCCTGCGCGGCGAGAGCAGCTTCGTCTACCGCTTTTTGTATACGGCCATCGCGGCGGTGCTGCTCGTCGCCGCCCGGCAGTGCGCCCGCCTGCGGCCGGGCGCGGACGGGCGCTGCTATCTGCGCGGCGCGGGCCTGATGACGGCCGTTTTGCTGGCGTGCGACTGGATCGAGCCAATGGAGGCGGACCGCCTCTGGCTACAGATCGCGCTCGCGTGGGCCTATGCGGCCGCGCTGTGGTATCTGTGCGCCCATCCGCTGCGCCGCCCCGCCCTGCGCACGCTGTGCGCGCTTATGCTGCTGGCCGTGGTGGGGGCGGAACTGATGGTCAACGCCTTCTATATCACGCGGGGGCGCTATCCCAACAGCGCCCGGGCGTATGTGGACTATGTGGAGGGCCAGCAGGCGCTTGTGGAGCGGGTCCGCGAGGCCGCGGACGGGGCATTTCGCATGGAGCAGACCAGCACCCGCGCTGGCAGCGATGCAGACCGTGGCCGCCTCTATGCCAACGAATCCCTGGCCTATCACTACCGGGGGCTGATGAGTTACTCGTCGTGCTATGAGGCGGATACCGCGGCGTTTCTCAAAAACGCGGGGTACTGCAAGACGGATTTTCCGACCTATTATTATCAGCCGCTTCTGCCGGCGGACAGCCTGCTGGGCGTGAGGTATCTGCTGAGCGAGCGGGCCCACGAGGGCTTTGTGCTCACGGACCTGGCCGGCTTTGGGGATAAAATGGTCTATGAAAACCCCTATGCGTTGCCGCTGGCCTTTGGCGCGGGCGAAGGGGTTCTGGAGGGCCTGACGGTGGACAGCCAGCCCTTTGTCTATCTCAACGCCGTATACTCCGCCATCCTGGGCCGGGAAACGCAGGTGTACAAGCTGCTGGAGGCGGTGGGCAGCACGGAGGAAAATGGTGTGACCACCTATGCCTTCCCAGAGGGGAGCTTTGAGGAAGCGCCGCTTTTCTATGCCGCTTATCTGGGCGGCGTGAATCCCTCCGCGCTGCTGGTCAACGGGGAGAGGCGCGCGGAGTATACCTCCAATGCCTGGAGCCCGGCCATGTACGCCGTGTGCCTGGGCGTGGTGGAGGAGGGCGACACGCTGGCCTTTGAGAGCGGCACGGGCGCCTCCGCGCCCCGTGGGCTGTTCGCAACCCTGGACCTGGAGCGTTTTGAAGCGATTGTGGAGGAGATCCGCGCACGCGGCGCGCAGGTCGTGCGCATGGAGGACGGCGAGGTTGAGATCCTCTGGGAATCCGGCGGCGAGGGCCTTCTGATGACCACCATCCCCTACGACCGGGGCTGGCGCGCCACCGTCAACGGCGAGCCCGCCGCGGTGGAGCGGGCTGCGGACGCCTTTTTGGCGGTTCGCACCGGCGGGGGAGAGCAGCGCGTCGTCCTGCGCTATACCAACCCCTGGAGGCTGCCGGGACTGATCGTGACGGGAATTTCGTTGACCGCCTTTGCCGCCTGGGGACTGTGGGAACACAAAAGAAGGACAAGATCGTAAAACATTTGTCACACACTTGTAAAAACCTGTTCCATCCGCTATAATAAAACGTGTGTGCCTGTCATGGCGCACAGCTTTGCGTCCCCGTCGGGCGCATGCATCCACAACAGGGGGAGGAGCGGCGATATGCTCAATCCGCGCCAGGTTATTACGGCACTGAAACAAAACATCGGCAAGGTCATCGTCGGCAAGGACGAGGTGATCGAGCTTCTTTTGATCGCCATGCTGTGCAAGGGCCATGTGCTCATCGAGGACGTGCCCGGTACCGGCAAGACGACCCTGGCCGGCGCTTTGGCCAAATCGCTGGACTGCTCCTTCAACCGCATCCAGTTCACGCCCGACGTGGTGCCCAGCGACGTGACCGGCTTTACCATGGTCAACTTCAAGACCGGCGAGATGGAGTTCCACCCCGGCGCCATCATGTGCCAGATCGCGCTGGCCGACGAGATCAACCGCACCTCGCCCAAGACGCAGTCGGCGCTTCTGGAGGTCATGGAGGAGTACCAGGTGACCGTGGACGGCGTGACCCATCCCCTCCCCAAGCCCTTCATGGTGCTGGCCACGCAGAACCCCGGCGAGTTTGTGGGCACCTATCCGCTGCCGGAGGCGCAGATGGACCGCTTCTTCCTGCGCATCTCCATGGGCTATCCGACGCTGGAGGAGGAGATGGCGGTCCTGGAGCGCTTCTCCGGCACCGTCAAGCCCCAGGCGAGCCTTACGGCCGTGTGCTCGGCGCGCGACGTCATCGCCATGCAGGACATGGTGGGTACCGTCTATTGCTCCAAGGAGGTCCGGCATTACGTGGCCAATATCGCCGCCATGACCCGCACGCATCCCAGCCTGCAGCTGGGCGTCTCCACGCGCGGCGCCATCGCCCTCATCCGCGGCGCGCAGGCCTGCGCGCTGCTCAACGAGCGCGACTACATCCTGCCCGAGGACGTGCAGCGCATGGTCCTGCCCGTGCTGGCCCACCGCATCACCCCCAACCCCGAGGCCAAGATGAAGGGCATCAGCGCCGAGCGCATCCTCATCGCCGTGGTCGAAAACGTGCCCGTGCCCCTGCGCCTGAGCTGAGCGGGGGAGGGCCGCCATCCTCTCAGGAAAGGAGCTCATGCCGGTGAAGAAGGGCAATGTGACCCTGGCCATATGCTTCGGCTTTTTTCTGCTGTGCGCCCTGTCCATGGGCAATCGCATGTACCTGCTCATCGCCATCATCATCGCGCTGGCATGGCTGTTTTCCTTTGCGAGCGTGCGCATGGCGGAAAAAAGCGTGAAGGTGGAAAACGCCCTCAGCGGCTTAAAGGTCAACCGCGGCGAGGTGGTGAGCATGGAGATCGCCGTCAGCCATCGCAGCCCCCTGCCCATCGCCCCTGTGGCGCTTCGCATGCGGGCGACCAGCAACACCCCGGCGGGCACCATCCATCTGACCCAGCTTGGCCGCAGGCGGCAGCGGGTGGTGCACAAGTTTGCCGCGGACCACGTGGGCGCGATGTTTCCAGGCGTGGAGAGCTACGAGGTCAGCGACGTCTTCGGATTTTTCAAGCGTGAGCACAGGCCCGACATGGCGGGGCAGGAGCTTCTGGTGCTCCCGGTTCCCTTTGACGTGGAGCCGTTGACCTTCGCGGCGGGCGATATGGGCGTGGAAACCATGCGGCGCGCCATGGAGGACCCCTCCAGCCCCAACGACTTCCGCGCCTATCAGCAGGGCGACCCGCTCAAGCGCATCCACTGGAAGATGAGCGCCCGAAAGCGGGAGATCATCGTCAAGCAGTTTGAGGAACCGGCGCTGCCCGACGCGCTGGTGATGCTGGACACCTCGCCGCCGCAGCTCGCTCCGGGCATGCCCGAGGAGCAGGGCGCTTTTTTAAAGGACGCGCTTCTGGAGACCGCCGCCAGCGTGGTCGCCTGCCAGATTCGCCAGGACAACCCCGTGCGCATGCCCCTGGTGGGCGACCGGCCCATGGAGTATTCCAGCCGCATGGGCCTGCCGGTGCTGCTGGACGAGCTGGCCCGGTGTACCTTTAACGAGACGGAGCGGTTCGAGCGCGTTTTGATGATGCAGCTCGCGGAGCTTCGCAAGACCGGCGCGGTGGTCATCATCACCACCCGCCTTACCTCCGCCGTGGTGGATATGATCGTGCGCATGAAGCGAATCGGCCCCAACGTGCGGCTTTACCTGGTCACCTTTGCGGCCGAGGAACCCGAGACGCTTTCGCTGGTGGCCCGGCTTCAGCACGCGGGAGTGGAGGTCAATTACGTCACGCCCCAGGGCGCATAGGCGCCCGGGCTTTGCAGGAAGGAGGCGGTGCCCGTGCGAAAACCCGCGTTTTTGTCAAACGAACGGCTGTCGCGGTTTCTGGTCAGCCTTCTTTTGTGCGTGGGACTGCTGGTGCCGCTGATGCTCACCTTTGGCGCGCAGAGCGCCCTGGCGCTGGGCCTGGCCTCCGCGGCCGGGGTAACGGTCGCCTGCGTGGTGCTGGGCGCGTTTCGCCGGGGACGGTTGCTGCTGGCCATCGCGGCGGCCGCCGCGATGGCGGCACAGCTTCTCTTGCCCCAGATGGGCCTCATCGGCTGGGCGGCGGAGGCGTTCAAGGCCATCGCCCTCTACCTCAGCGGCGTCACGGCGGCGGCTCCGCTCTTTGCGCGGCAGATCGCGCTGACGCTGGGCGTGGGCGTGGCGGCGTTGAGCTATCTGTTCTCCTCCCGCAACGTGGGCTTTTTGCCGGCCACCATCGTGGTGGTTTTGATGCTCTTTGGCATGTGGAGTCTGGGCCGCGCGCAGTTCCTGTGGTACGCCGTGCCCGCGCTGGTGGCGATTTTGCTGCTGGTGTCGCAGACCTCGCATGAAAAATCCAACCTCTTTGAGGTCCTGCCCATGGCGGCGGCGGTCGTGCTGCTGGCCATGCTGCTGTTGCCCTCGGGCCAGACGGCGCTGGAGCCGCTCTACAGCAAGGCCATGGAGCTCAAGCAGACCATCTCGGATTACCTGTTCTTCACCGATCCCAGAAACGTCTTTACCCTGGGGGCCTACGGCTACTATCCGCAGGGCAACGCGCGCCTGGGCGGTCCCGCCGAGCCCAGCGAGAATCCCGTCATGACCGTCAAGACCGACGCGCGAACGCTTTTGCGCGCCGTGTCCAAGGATGAGTACACGGGCCTTACCTGGCGGGACACCTCCTCCGGCAGGCGTTACCTCTACGTCAGCCCGCGCTGGCAGGGCCTGCGGGAGAGCGTGTTTCTGGAGGACATGCCCGCGGACACGGTCAGGGGCGCAAGCACCCTCCTGGACGAGCATGCGGTGAGCATCCAGATGCAAAACACCGCCACCAGCACGCTGTTCACCCCGACGTTCCTGCGCCGCTTCTCGGCGCAGAACAACATGGTCGCCTATTTTAACGACGCCAGCGAGCTCTTTACCACCCGCGATCTGCAGCGCGGCGACCGCTATACCGTCTTTACGCCCATTCTGGAGGGCGGCGGCACGCAGCTTGGCGCGCTGATCGCCGCTGCGCAGGGGAATGAGGACCCCTATTACCAGGACATGTGCAGCCGCTATCTGCAACTTCCCGAGCACCTCAGCGGCACCTCTGACGCCGAGCGCATGCTTGCCGATGTGAACAACATCGTCTCCGCCTCCGCCACGCCCTATGAGAAGGCGTGCGCCATCATGCGCCATCTCCAGCGCTACTACCGCTATACCCTCACGCCCGATATCCCTCCCGATTCGCAGGATTTCGTCACCTATTTCCTCTACGTGGGCAAGGAGGGCTACTGCACCTACTTCGCCTCGGCCATGACGGTGCTGTGCCGTATGGCCGGGCTGCCCGCGCGCTATGTGGAGGGCTTTGTGGCCCAGCCCGGCGCGGACGGCTTCGCCTACGTCACCGGCAAGGAGGCGCACGCCTGGACCGAGGTGTATTTTGAAGGCTTCGGATGGGTCCCGTTTGATCCCACACCCGTCCAGCAGGAGCTCAGCGGCGATAACCAAAACGAGCAGAACCAGCCTTCGCCCAGCCCCTCGCCCACGCCCAGCCCCGAACCGCCCGAGCAGGATCAGCAGGAGGAGCCCACGCCCAGCCCCGAGCCCCAGCCCGAGCAGGAGCCGGACGAACCGCCCCCGCCCGAGGATCAGCCTCCCTTCCCGTGGTGGCTGCTGGTGCTTGTTGCGGCCCTGGCTGCGCTGATCGTGCGCATCCGGCTGCGCATGCCCATGCGCATGGCCGCCCGCGCGGCGACCGACGCGGACAGGATCTTTGTCTACGGAAGCGCCGCCTATACGCTGCTGAAGCTGATGAAATACAAGCCCGCGCCGGGCGAGACGCCGCTGCTGTTCGCAAGGCGGCTGGACCGCCAGAAGACGCTGCCCGCACAGGTCCTGCCCCTGTGGCGTATGATGGCCATGAGCCATTACAGCCGCGTGGAGCCCGGCCCCGCCGAAGCGGCGCGTGCACGCGATGCCTTCCTGCGGCTTTACAAGCCCCAGAGCCCGCTGCGCAAGCTGCGCTTCATGTTCGCGGCGGCCTTCGGCAAGGGCTGTTACACCAGCCTGGACACGCCGCTGGTGCATGAGGAGCCCAAGCCGCAGTACGACTATGCCGCCAAGGTGGCACAGAAGAAGGGGAAAAAGCACGGGAAAAAGCCCGCCGGGCAGAAGGCCCCGAAGGCCGCGGCGCCAAAGAAGAAAAAGGCCGCGGCGCCAAAGAAAAAGGAGGCCCCGCCCTCCGCTCCGCCACGGCCGCCTCAGGCCGGAAAGCGCGGGCTGGACGCCCCCAGGAGGCGGCGTTCCGACAGGCATTGACCAGAGGATGCGCAGGGAGGTGAGCGCATGCCGTCCAGGAGAAGGCCCGGATACTTTGAAAAGCAGGTGCAGCAGCGCTTCACCCCCGCGCAGCAGCCGGCCGTCCAGGCGTGGCTGACGGACGTGCGCGCCCGCGTGGACGGCCTGAGCCGCCGCCATATCGAGGCGATGCTCCGGGACCACTTCGGCGCTCTTTTGAGCCTGACGGACCGCGGCGTTTCGCTGGAGGAGGGGCTCAGAAGGCTCGACCCCGGGCGGCTGGGGGATTTCTATCTGGTGGAGCGCACGGACTGGTACCCGCTGGACCACGCCGCCAAGATCTATCCCATGAGCATGAGCCTCAAGCGCATGATGGTGTTTCGCCTGTCCTGCTACCTCAAAAGGCCGGTGGACCCGGCCCTGATGCAGATGGCGCTGACCTATACCATCCGCCGCTTTCCCTATTTTGCCACAACGGTCAAGTGCGGCTTTTTCTGGCATTATATCGACAGCGCCCGGCGTCGCTACGCGCTCAGGCAGGAGAGCAAGCTCCCCTGCTCGGTGATGAAGCTGGGGCAGGTCACCTCCCCCACGCTGCGGGTGGTGTACTGGCAAAACCGCGTGAGCGTGGAGTTTTTCCACATTTTGACGGACGCCACGGGCGGCGGCGTGTTTCTGCGCACGCTGGTCAAGACCTACCTGCGACTGCTGGGGGAAGCGGTGGAGGACGGCCCGGAGACGCTGCCTTTGGACCAGCCGCCCAATCCCGGGGAATGGCGGGACGATTTTGTTCTGGGCGACCGGGTCAGAGGCGCGCACGGCTTCGCGGGCAAGCCGGCCCTTCAGATGCGGGGCATGCCGGCCTACGAGCAGCCAAACCGCGTTCTGCATTTCAACTTCTCCACCCGCGCCCTTCTGGACCGGGCGCACGAGAAGGGCGTGACGGTGACGGCGCTCATGCTGGGGTATCTCATGCTCGCCTGCCGCGACGCCTGCCCGGAGCGCGCGGGACGGCGCAAAATCCAGATCCAGCTTCCCGTCAACATGCGCCGCTTCTATCCCAGCCGGACGCTTCGCAACTTCTCCCTCTACTGCACCGTCAGTCTCGCACCCTCGCAGATCGGCACGCTGGAGGAAATTCTGCCCCTGATCGCCGAGCAGGTCCGGGCGGGCTCGCGCAAAGAAGCGCTGGACGAGACGCTCAAGCTCTCCAGGCGGCTGGTGAGGTGGCTTCGCTTCGTGCCGCTGGTCGTCAAGCGGCTCATCGCGTACCTGATCTACGGAACGCTGAGCGATACGGTGTTCACCACGACCTTTTCCAACCTGGGGCCGGTCCCCGCGCCTTCGGACATGGCGGCCCATATCGACAAATTCGATTTTGTGCTGGGCGCGCCCATCCGCAACCGGGCCTGCTGTTCGCTTTGCAGCTTCCAGGACCGCGCGGTGTTGACCGTGACCAAGAACACGCCCCTCCCCCTGTTTGAGGACTCCCTGTACCGGCATTTTGTGGAAAGCGGCCTGGAGCCGTATATGGAGGGAACCTCATGAACGATTCCAAGACGGCGCCCATGCGCGTACACGTGACCTATCCGCCAAACACGCCCCAGTCCTTCTGGCGGCGAAACCGGCAGGCCCTCTGGCGCAGCATTTTTGTGCTGTCGGGCTATCTGTGCCTGATTATCAACCTCCTGATCCAGGGGCCGCCCTGGAGCCTGATTGCCATCGGCGGGCTGATGACGGCCTGGGTGGTGCTGATCTACAAGCCGCAGGTGGAAGCCACGCCGATCAAGAAGCTCTGCGATTCGGCGCTGGCGGTCTGCCTGTATCTGTTTTTGCTGGACAGCGTGCTGGGCGGGGGATGGAGCGACTTTGTGGTGCCGATCGTGTTTTTCGGGGAGCTGATCGTGACGGGCGGGTATTTCCTGCTGTTTTTTCACAAGCGCAAGCGGGACTTTCTGCCGCTGTTTGAGCTCATCCTCATCGGCCTGGTGGGTACGCTTCTGGCGCTGGCGGGCCTGAGACAACTGGACTGGCCGATGATCGTGGTGGGCTGCGTGAGCCTGGGGCTGCTGGCGCTGAGCTTTCTGCTGTTTTGGAAGCCGCTGTCCGGGGAGATTCGGAAAAAATTTCACACATAAAAAGCCGCAGCCCTTTGAAGGCTGCGGCTCATACTGTCAAAAAACCCATTTGGGAGGTTTGGAGGGCCGCAGACCCGCAACCTCAATCGTCGCGGCGGGCGCTGGCCGCGCCCACCGCTCGTTTCGGTTGACTCCTTCGGGTCGCTTTGCGCTTCGCGCAAGTGCCCACAGGGCACACGCTTCCCTCCGTCCCCTCCGAATGAAATCCGAATCCAGCGACATGTGCGGTGGATTCGGAAGCCTTGCGTAGCAAGGTTTCCCTGCGCGTTTCCCCGGCCGCGCCGCAGGCGCAGGGGAAACGTGTACTGTCGGAAAAGATCGCCACAGGCGAGCTTTTTCGACACGCTGAGCCGCAGCCCTTTGAAGGCTGCGGCTTTGGTTTTATTTAGGCGTTTCGGACGATGTCCATCATGGCGTCCCAGTTTTCTTCCATACATTCCACCAGCCGAAGTTGCGTGCGTGCGCGGTCGAGGTTGTGGCCCTCGCGGTGGATGTGGAAATAGCGGTCGCCGTTCAAATGGTCGGCCAGGAAGCGCATGCCGCACTCCAGCGTCATCAGCTTGGCACCCAGGGGCAGCAGTTCCACCTCGCGCCGCGTCAGCTCCCCGCCCAGGCCGCGCAGGTACCCGCCCACGTAGGCCGAGAACATCGGCAGGGAAAACGCCACCCGGCTCAGATCGGTTTCGTCCTCGGCGGCGGTGCTGGCGCCGCTGCGCACCGCGTCCCCGAAGTCCCAGGCGCTCAGGCCCGGCATGACCGTATCCAGGTCGATCACACATACGCCGCGGCCCGTCTTTTCATCCAGAAGCACATTGTCTATCTTGGTATCGTTGTGCGTCACGCGCAGGGGCACGTTGCCCGCCTCCAGCTCGCGCAGAAGCGCGTCGGTCTGGGGCGCCCGGGAGAGGCAGAAGGCGATTTCCGGCCCTACCTGCGCACGCCGCCCCAGCGGGTCGGCGCCGATGGCGTTGGTGAGCTGCTGTAGGCGCGCCGGCGTGTTGTGAAAGTCCGGCAGCGTGGGATGCAGGGTCGCGGCGTTGAACCCGCCCAACTGGCGCTGAAAGCGGCCGAACGCCTCCGCGGCGGACGCGAAAACCTCGGGGGTGTCCGGCATGTCGGTGGAGACGGTGCCCTCGATGAACAGGTACATCCGCCACAGGTCCCCCAGCGTATCCCTGATCCACGGGCGGCCATCCATGGCACGCACCAGCGTGAGGGTTTCGCGCGCGGGGTCGCCGCCCTCGCGGGCGATGACGCCGCGCAGGTAATGCGTCACGCGCTGGATGTTTTCCATCATGGGCTCGGGATCGGGGAAGACATAGCGGTTGACGCGCTGGAGGATGTAGCGCCGGGAGCTGCCCGTCCAGGGGCTGACCGACAGGCAGAAGGTGTCGTTGATATGGCCCGTGCCATAGGGCTCACAGGTCATTTCCCCGCGGGGGACGTCGAAGAGATGCGCGATATCCAGCGCGCGTTTCATCAGCTTTTCCATGATCCTTTTCCCCTTTGCTCCGCCAGAGCCGATCTGCGCGAAAGATGGCGTGTGCGGTTGGTCCGCCCCGGAAAGGACGGGTATATACGGCGTTGTTTGTGATTGAAGTATACCATAAGAATTTGGCATTGGCAATCAAAAACTGGATATCCCGGACGTGCTTGCCGCGGGGAAAGCGGATGTGCTAGAATACCATGGAGTGTGGATTGCCGAAAGAGGGTGTGCGGATGAAAAAGGCGCAGCGGATGCTGCCGCAGGGTTACAGGCTGGCGGACTGGCTGCTGGCAGGGGCGGCGCCATTGGGACTGATCTGGCTGCTGGAGGGCTTCTCGCGGGGGAGCGCGGGGGCCGTGCCTGCCTGGGCATATGCCCAGCCGGGCCTGTTTTTGATGAACTATGCGCTCTATGCGGCGCCGTGCCTTCTGCTGTGCCTGTTTTCCTCCAGACGGGTGCGGGTTTCGTGCGTGCTGGCGCTGGGCCTTCTGTGCGCGCTGCTGGGCATCGTCAACCGCTACAAGATGTTCTACCGCATGGAGCCGATTCTCTTTACGGACATAAGCCAGCTTTCCGATGCGCGCGAGGCGGCGGCGGGGCTGTCGCTGGACATCGACTTTGCGCAGATCTGGTGGGTCCTGGGCGGCTTTGCAGCCCTTTTTGCGGCAGGGATCATCCTCGTGCGCGGCCGTGCGCGGAGCGGAGCGGTGTTGCCCCTGCTGGGGGCGGCGCTGCTGGTGGCGATGCCGCCGCTGTGCACCTTTTCCATGGCGGGCGGAGGGGCCCGCTACGACATGGTGGACCAGGCCCGCACCGACGGCACCCTCTATGCCGCCATCGCCATGGAAAACCACCGGCGGGCGCTGATGCGGGTGGATTACGACGAGTCGGGCGTCAGGGCGCAGTACCGCGCGCTCATGCAGGAAACCCCGACCGCGGAGGCGCGGGAGGCGCCCAACATCATCGTCGTGCTCAGCGAGAGCTTTGCGGACGAGGCGTGGCTGGGCCAGTATCTCGACCTCGAATCCGAGCTCATGCCCTTTTACAACCGCCTGGTGGAAACCTGCCGGCACGGGCGGATCTATGTGCCCAAGCTGGGTGGGGGGACCAGCGAGACGGAGTTTGAGGTGCTGACGGGGCTTCGCAGCCAGTACGCCGTCAATCCGTATTCCCTGGGCCTGCCGCCCATGAGCAGCCTGGCCTCCATGCTCAGGGACCGGGGATATGAGGCCACGGCCATCCACTGGTATACGGGCGTGTATTACAACCGTTACAACAACCTGCGCATGCTGGGCTTTGACAGCTTCTATACCACCGACACCATGCGGACGGCGTTTGAAAAGAAAGGGATGTTCGTCAGCGACGAGGAGCATTACCGCGCCATCCTCAACCAGCTCTCGCAGACGCCTGAGCGCGACTTCATCTTCTGCCTGACCATGCAGAACCACGGCGGGTACGACTATGACGACTTTCGCCTCACCTACGGCGCGCAGACCCCTTTCACAAACGAGCTGAGCGAGCGTGCCACGACGATCCTGACCAACTACTGCTGGCTGCTTGAGCAAAGCGACGCGGCGCTGGAGGGCTTTCTTACGGCGCTTGAGGAGGTGGAGGAGCCGACGGTGGTGGTCTTTTTCTCGGATCATATCCCGCCGTTTGGCACGGATGTGTATGAGGAGCT
Organism: uncultured Eubacteriales bacterium; assembly: GCA_958448555.1. GTDB lineage: Bacteria > Bacillota > Clostridia > Christensenellales > Aristaeellaceae > Limiplasma. Next base: position 85,443 of record CAUDEL010000004.1, read on the forward strand.
GGGCGTGCCCACGGCGGGCGACGCGGGGCATCTGACCCCGTACTTCATCTGGAGCAACACCGGCAATGAGGCGGGGGAAACCAATCTTTATGCCTGGCAGCTGGGCGCCTATGCGCTGACGCTGGCCGGCGTCAACGACGATCCCTTCCTGGCCTATGTCGAGCGATTGAGGCAGGCGTCGGCTGAGGTTTCGCCCGACGAGCTGACGGGCGATATCGGGAGCGACGCGGCCTACGACCTGCTGAGCTATGACGCGCTGTTTGGCGAGCAGTATGCCTATGACGAGGGCGGGCTCTCGCCGGAGAATGAGGATTTTCAAATCGGCGGACGAATGACGCTGGAAGGGTTTGACGCGGCGGAGGTCGCTGGCACCGTCTATTTGCGGCCGAAGCTTGCGATCGAAGGCCAGGCGTGGAAGCTGGAGGTCAACGGAGCCCAGCGCGATGTGAGCTGCGTGGAGGCAGACCAAGGAGAGCTGACGCTGCGCTGCGTGATGGTGGGCGGCGACGGCAAACTGCTCAACCAGAGCAACGCGATCACCTGTCAAAGCGCGCAGGAACTGCTGGAAGAAAGCGGCGAGCTGCCCATGGAAACCTGGCCGCTGTGGGAGTCGGACTATGAGCCGGCCGGGGACGCCTGGTATCAGACTTGCAGGATCTACAAAAGCGTAGACACCTTCCCCGCTCCGGGCGGCACGGCGCTCACGGCGGACGGCGGCCGCTGGCAGTGGCAGCCCACCTATGGGCTGAGCCGGGCGGGACAGTACGCCGTCGATGACGAGGGGCACGTCTGGCTTGCGGTGGAAAAGAACGTGGACGGCGAGATGCTCAAGGCGCAGCTCAAGGCCTGGGAAATGACGCTGTATACCTTTGAAAACTAACGGAAGGCGAAGAAGTTCAGCTCGCCGCGCGTCCCCTCCAGCACGGCGGTGACGGCGCGGCCCGCGCCATGGCTGATATAGCGCAGCAGCGCCTCGGGCGGCGCGTCATCGGCGGTGACAAACAAGATGGCTTCATCGCAGAAATCCGCGGCGGTGAAATGCCCGGGGTCCAGGCCGAAGCGGGCGAGCTGGGCGTTCCAGCCGGAGGTGCGGCAGGCCCAGTCGCCCCAGATCATGGTGTTGCCGGGAATCCCTGCGGAGACGTCGGGGAACAGGCGCGTGTCGCGCAAGAGATCGGGCGTGCGGATCATCAGGCGGTCAGGATTTTCCAGCGCATAGGCCTCCAGATCGGCTTCGCGTGCGGGGGAGACCGCGTCGGCGCGCCGGGTGAGGGTGTGGTGCGTCTGGCGCAGGTGCAGGCCCGCGGGGAGGAGCACCAGGGCGCACAGGCACAGCGCCGCCGCGCGAACGCCGCGCCGTTCCCCGGCCGGAAAGCCGGCCAGCGCAAGGCAGGCCAGCATCCCGGCGGCGGGCAGCAGCGCACAGTCCACGCCGCGGCTGAGCAGCCTTCCTCCCCAGGCCAGATAGAGAACCATGGCGCCGTAAAGCCCCAGCGCGGCGAGGGCCATCCAGCGCGGAAGACCGCGGCACACAAAGGAGACCAGCGCGGTCAGGAAGGCTGCCAGCAGCAGCGAAAGCAGATAGGCGGGATTGTCGCGGAAAAAGGATATAAGCGTATCTCCGGCTGCGGCGATTCGCTCCGGCAGGGACGGCGTGGCCTGCCCGCTTTCCCGGATAAGGCGTAGCGCATCGGCGGTGATGTTTTCATCCATAAAATACCACTGCTGCACCAGCTCGGCTTCCGAGGCGTCCCAGCCCAGCGTGGCCAGCACCTCCGGGGAGACGTTCTCAAGCGCCTCGGGGTGATAGTCCATCAGCTCCACGCGGGCTTCATGAAAATCGAAAAACGGCCGATAGGTTTGCTTCTCCCATACGCGCACGCCTACGAGCAGCACGCCCGCTATGGCCGCTGGAAGCAGCGCGCGCAGGAGGGAGCGGCGATCGCTCTGCGGGGATAGGCGCAGAAACAGAAACACAAGCCCCAGAAGCCAAAAGCACAGGGATGCAGGCAGGGACGCGATGCGTAGTATGCCGCTGAGTATCACCAGCGCTGCGGAAAACAGGACAGCTGCGCCCACATGCCGGCGCGTTACGCCCGCGCATACCACAAGCGCCGTTGCGGCCGCGCCCAGCATGGCCGAGGTGGTCGTATAGGTGAGCCGCGTGCACACAAAGGAGGAAAATACGCCCAGAAACAGCGCCGCCGCTGCCAGGCAGGCGGCGGGGTGCAGGCGCGCGGCCCGGCCGCAGCAAAGCAGCGAAAGGCACAGCGTCGCGGCGGACAGCCACAGGAGCGCGAGCTGGAGCACCGAAAACCAGGCGACGCCCGGCACGGCGGCGGAAAGCAGGCTCAGCGCCCACACCAGCAGCGGATGCAGGTGGAAATGAGGCAGAGAAGGACTCACGCCCTCAAAGCCCAGAAACGCCCGCACAATCAGAAAGTCATCCGAGTTCTCATAGCGAAAATAGGTGACGCGGCTGAGAATGAGGAAAAACGCAAGCGCCAGCAGCGGCGCAGCCCACAGCGGCCATCGCCTGGCAAACCGTTTCATCCACCGGGCCTCCCTTCGTCGATGCTGCTTCTATACTACCCGAACTTGGGAAAACTTGCAATCATCATCTCACAACCCCTGTAAACGGGCAGAACAACCAAGGGGCCCGGCGGCTTATGCCGCCGGACCCCACAGACCGTTGAAAAACCCCTATTTTTGGGTTTTGGGGAAAGCCGCGTTTCTTGCGCCCTTCGGGCGCTCGCAACGCTCGCGAAAAATGCTGCGGCATAAGGCTTTGGGCACCGGAGGGAAGCGTGTGCCCTGTGGGCACTTGGCCCCGAAGGGGCCAAAGCGACCCGCAGGTGGGGAGCGAAACGAGCGGCGGGCGCGGCCAGCGCCCGCCGTGACGATTGAGCGACCGGGACTCTGCCCCAAACCCCGGCAGGCGCGTAGGGAAGCGTCAGCCCTGTGGGCTGTTGCCACCGAAGGTGGCAAAGCGACCCGCAGCGGGGCAGCGAAACCATGAGCGCGACCGTCAGGGAAGCGCGAATGATTGAGCAACTGATGATCCCCCTGCACCCCGCACTTTGTCAGCAGCCTGAGGGGTCCGGCGGCACAAGCCGCCGGACCCCCAAGTCGCTTATTTAAGAAATCACACCACGCCCTGAGCCATCATGGCGTCGGCCACCTTGAGGAAGCCGGCGATGTTGGCGCCCACGACGTAGTTGGTGGGCTTGTCGCCGTATTCGCCCGCGGCCTCGGCGCACTTTTCAAAGATGCCCTTCATGATGCCCTTGAGCTTCTCATCCACTTCCTCAAACGTCCAGCTCAGGCGCTGGCTGTTCTGGCTCATTTCCAGAGCGGAAGTCGCCACGCCGCCGGCATTGGCCGCCTTGCCCGGGGCAAAGAGCACGCCGTTTTGCAGGAACAGTTCGGTTGCCTCCAGCGTGGAGGGCATGTTCGCGCCCTCGCCCACGGCGAAGCAGCCGTTGGCCACCAGCGCCTTGGCGCTCTCCAGGTCCAGCTCGTTCTGGGTGGCGCAGGGCAGGGCGATGTCGCACTTGATGGTCCAGATGCCCTTGCAGCCCTCGTGATACTCGCTGCCGGGCACCCGATCGACATACTCCTTGATGCGGCCGCGCTCGACTTCCTTGATCTGCTTGACCACGTCGAGGTTCACGCCGTTGGGATCATAGATGTAGCCGTTGGAATCGCTCATGGCCACAACCTTGCCGCCCAGCTCGGTGATCTTCTCGTTGGCGTAGGTGGCCACGTTGCCGCTGCCGCTGACGACCACGGTCGCGCCCTTGACGGTCTTGCCGTTGGCCTCGAGCATGTTCTTGACGAAATAGCACAGGCCGTAGCCGGTGGCCTGGGTGCGGGCCAGGCTGCCGCCGTAAGTGAGGCCCTTGCCGGTGAGCACGCCCTCATAGAGGCCGGTCAGGCGCTTGTACTGGCCGTAGAGGAAGCCGATCTCACGCGCGCCGGTACCGATGTCGCCGGCGGGCACGTCGGTGTCCTGGCCGATGTGACGGTAGAGCTCGGTCATGAAGCTCTGGCAGAAGGCCATGACTTCCCGGTCGCTCTTGCCCTTGGGATCGAAGTCGCTGCCGCCCTTGCCGCCGCCGATGGGCAGGCCGGTCAGGCTGTTTTTGAGCACCTGCTCAAAGCCCAGGAACTTGAGAATGGAGAGGTTTACGCTCGGATGCAGGCGCAGGCCGCCCTTGTAGGGGCCGATAGCGCTGTTGTACTGCACGCGGTAGCCGCGGTTGACCTGCGTGCGGCCCTGATCGTCCACCCAGGGGACGCGGAACATGATGACCCGCTCGGGCTCCACAAAACGCTCCAGCAGGCCGGCCTTCTCATATTCCGGGTGCTTGTCGAAGACGGGAGAGAGGCTCTCCAGAATTTCGGTAGCCGCCTGGAGGAATTCGCTCTCGTGGGCGTTGCGCTGCTTGAGGCCCTCAAGCACGCGGGAGGTGTAATCATTCATCGGCAAAACCCCTTTCTTCTTCCCTGCTAACGTATAACTTGGACGTTGCGGCCCGAAAACCTGCAACGCATACCGGGCCGACGCGTGTATTATAACACAAATCCGCATCCAGAAAAAGCAAATTATGCAGGATTGTCATTCAAAAATTGCATTTGTTTTGTATTCCACTACTCCTGCACCAGCCGCGCGGCGCCCCGGGGCGTTTGGGAAACGCGCAGAAATACGTCCGCGTGCGCGTCGGCGGCGTCCTGGCGGTCCGTGCAGGTCAAAAGCGTCTGCACGCCTTCGGTGCTTTTGAGCAGCGCACTGCGCCGGCGCACGTCCAGCTCGCTGAACACGTCGTCCAGCAGCAGCGCAGGCGGCTCGCCCATCTCGTTTTCGATCAGGCGAATCTCCCCCAGCTTCATGCTCAGCACCGCCGTGCGCATCTGGCCCTGGCTTCCGAAGGCGCGCAGCTCGCGTCCGCACAGCAGAAGGCTTACGTCGTCGCGGTGGGGGCCAAAGGCGGTAAACATGCGCTGGATGTCCTCGCCGCGCGTGCGCCTCAGGCCCGAGAGCATGTCCCGGTAAGGGGTATCGGTGCGGCTGAGCGGACCGGCATAGCGCAGCGCAAAGGCTTCCTCCGGGTTTTCCGAAATGGCGGCGTACTGCGCGGCAGCGCTCTGGCTCAATTCCTCCAGGAACCAGCGCCGCGCGCTGACGATGGGCACGCAGGCGGCGGCGAGCTGCTCGTCCCAGGTGTCGAGCTGGTTGGCGAAGTCGTTGACGCCTTCCTGCCGGTTTTGCCGCAGCAGCGCGTTTCTTCGCTCCAACACGCTCAGATACGTCTTGAGCGCACGCAGATAGCCGGGGCGGATCTGGCTGAGTTGCATATCCAGAAAGCGCCTGCGCGCCACCGGGCCGTCGCGCACGATGCGGATGTCCTCGGGCGAAAACATCACCGTCGTGGCGTGGCCCATGAGATCGCCCACGCGCTGGGCAGGCTTTCCATAGAGAAGCACGCGCTTGCGGGGCTTTTCCAGGGGATAGAGGCGCACCTCCACCTCGTGCGCGCCGTCCAGCCGGCTGGTCTGGCCGTGGACGAGGGCCACGCTGGCGCCATCGGCGATCATCTCGCGGTCGGCGGTGGTGCGGTGGCTGCGCCCCACCGAAAGCAGGTGCATGGCCTCCAGCAGATTGGTCTTTCCGCTGCCGTTGGGGCCGTAGAGCACGGTGATGCCGGGATGGGGCGAGAGCTCCAGGGCATCGTAGTTTCGGAACCGGGCGAGCCTCAGGGAGGTAAAGCGCATGGAGGCAGGCCTCCCTTTCACAAAAATAGCGGAAATAGTATAGCACATTTTACGGCCTTTGTGCCACTTGTGTTCGGCCCGCGCTTATGGTAGGATAGGCGTGTTCGATTTTGACGGAATCGGGGAGGGACGTACGTGCTGCGCCTTCATCAGCTCGTTGTGCCGCTGGACGGTGCCGTGGACTTTGACGCGGCAAAGCTCCTCAGGCTGTGCGCCCAGAGGCTGCGCGTCAGCGAGAAAGCCATCGCGCAGGCCCGGCTTGTCAAACGCAGCGTGGATGCGCGCGGGCGGGGCGGCGTCCATTTTTCCTTCACGGCGGATGTGACTTTGGTCAATGTGGGAGAGGCGGAGGAAAAGCGGATTGCGTCGCGCTTCAAGCCCAATCAGGTCACGATCATCACCGGCGCCCCGGCGCCCAACCCACCCGACGTCTTTGGCCTCAGCCTTCCGCCCTGGCCCTCGGGCAAGGCGCGGCCGCTGGTGGTTGGCGCCGGCCCGGCGGGGCTTTTTTGTGCGCTGGCGCTGGCCGTGCGCGGCGCGCGGCCCATCGTCGTGGAACGGGGCCGCCCCGTGGAGGCGCGTGCGCAGGATGTGGCGCGCCTGGAGGCGGGCGGCGGGATGAACCCCGAGAGCAACGTGCTTTTCGGCGAGGGCGGCGCGGGGGCCTTCTCGGATGGCAAGCTCACCTGCGGCCTCAACAGCCCGCACATCCGAACCGTTTTGGGCACGCTGGTGCGCTGCGGCGCGCCGGAGGAGATCCTTGTGGCCCAGCGCCCGCACATCGGGACGGACGAGCTCAGGCGGGTGCTGGCAGGCGTGCGCGCGGCGCTGCTGGGCCTGGGCGCCGAGATGCGCTTTGAGACGCGTCTGACCGGCCTCATGCTTCGTCAGGGCCGCGTGGCCGGCGCGCGATTGAGCGGCGAGGGCGGAGAAAGCGAGCTTTCCACCGATACGGTCTGCCTGGCCATCGGCCACAGCGCGCGGGACACCTACGAGTGGCTCTGCGGCATGGGGCTGCCCATGCAGCACAAGCCCTTTGCCATCGGGGTGCGCATCGAGCACCTGCAGCGCGACATCGACCGGGCCCAGTACGGGGTTTCGGCCGGGCACCCGGCGCTCCCTCCGGCCGAGTACAAGCTCAACACGCCCACGCCGGACGGGCGCGGGGTATACACCTTCTGCATGTGCCCCGGCGGCCGGGTCATCAACGCCTCCAGCGAGCCCGGCGGCGTGAACGTCAACGGCATGAGCCTGCATGCCCGCGACGGCCGCAATGCCAACGCGGCCGTGCTGGTCGGAGTCCGGCCGGAGGATTTCGGGGACGGACATCCCCTCGCGGGCATGTATCTTCAGCGCCGCATCGAGCAGGCGGCCTTTCGGTGCGCCGGGGGCGCGTTTCGAGCGCCCTGCCAGCGCGTGGGTGATTTCCTCGCCGGCGTGCCCAGCCGGGAGGCGGGCGCGGTCGTGCCCACCTATCTTCCGGGGGTGACGATGGGGGACCTGCGCGCCTTCCTTCCCGGGTTCATCGCCGACGACCTATGCCTCGCGCTGCCCAGGCTCGGCCAGCGGCTCGACGGCTTTGACCACCCGGACGCGCTGCTCACCGGGCCGGAGACGCGCTCCTCCGCGCCGGTGCGTATTCTCAGGAACCAGCGCCGTGAAAGCGCCTTTGAGGGGCTCTACCCTTTGGGGGAAGGCGCGGGATACGCGGGCGGCATCGTCTCCGCCGCGGTGGACGGGCTGTGCGCGGGCATGGAGATCGACTGACATCAACGAAATGGGGGTATTGTCATGAACACCAAGCGCCTTGTTACCGTCGCCGTACTGATCGCCCTGTATACGGTTCTAAGCCTGTTTTCCGCGAGCCTGGGGCTTATCAAGCTGACCTTTGAGTCCTTTCCCGTGCTGGTCGCCGGCCTGATGTTCGGCTGGGTGGACGGATTGCTGGTGGGCGCCGTGGGCGGCTTTCTCAATCAGATGCTCACCTATGGCTTCACCGTGACGACGCTGATGTGGATCTTCCCCAATGCCCTGCGCGGCCTGCTGGTAGGCCTCTATGCCAGGAAGTACAATTATGAGCTGAGCATGAAGCGCACGGCCGGCATCGTGCTGGCCACCAGCCTTCTGGTGACGGCGCTCAACACCGTCGCGCTGTATGTCGACAGCCAGATCTTCCATTATCCCATCAGCCTGACGGTGGGCGCCATCGCCCTGCGCTTCCTCTCCTCGGTGGTGATGGCGGCCATCTATACCCTGGTTACCCCCCGTACCGTGGAACTGCTGCGCCGCGCCGGCCTGGCCGGCGATCATGAGTAAGAGGCCGGGCGCTATGATTCGAGGAATTCTTTTTGACATGGACGGCGTGCTCCTGGACACCGAGCGCCTGGGAGCCGGGCTGTTTGAGCAGGCCTGTGCGCGGCGCGGCCGTGTCGTGCCGCAGGGCCTGTTTCTGCGCATGCTGGGCTGTACGGCGCAGGCGGGGTACGACGTCCTGCACGAGGCCTTCGGCGACGGCTTCCCTGCGCGCGAGGTCATGGAGGAGGTGCACCAGGGCATCTTTCATACCGCGGTAACCGTCGGCCTGCCCGCGAAAAAGGGGCTGGGGGAATGTCTGCGCGGCCTGCGCGAGCGCTCCCTGCGCATCGCCTTGGCAACCAGCACGGATCGTGCCATCGTCGAACGCTACATCCAGGCCGTCCCCCTCATGCAGGGCGCCTTTGACGCGATGGTCTGCGGCGCCGAGGGCGGAAGGAGCAAGCCCGAGCCGGATATCTATCTGGAGGCGGCGCGCCGACTAAAGCTTCCCATAGGCGAGTGCCTGGGCGTGGAAGACAGCCGCAACGGCCTTCGCAGCCTCGCCGCCGCGGGCTGCGTGAGCGTCATGATCCCGGACCTGATGCCCTATGACGAAAGCCTGGCCGGCGTTGTCGATTACCGCCTGCCTGATTTGAACCATCTCCCCGAGCTGGTGGACCGGCTCAACCTTGGCGCGCGGGCGCGCGCTTAAGCCTACTCGTGCAGTTCCAGCGGCAGCCCGTCGGGATCGCGAAAAAACGTCATGCGCTTGCCCGTAAAGACGTCTTCGCGGATGGGCTCGCAGGTGATGCCCCTTTCCCCCAGCTCCCGTACGGCCTCCTCCACGTCCCTTACGCGGAACGCCAGGTGCCGCAGTCCGCACGCCTCCGGACCTGAGACGCGGGCGGGCGGATTGGGCATGCCAAACAGCTCCAGCTCCGTCGTCTCGTTGATGCGCAGGTCCAGCTTGTAATCTCCCCGCTCGGGCCGCGCGTTCTCGCGAATGACCTCAAACCCCAGCTTCTCCACATAGAAGCTGCGCGAACGCGCATAATCGGACGCGATGATGGCGACATGATGAATGGTGTCAAGCCGCATGGGGACTTCCTCCTTTCTTTCAGGACAACCATCCCCATTGTAGCACACCCCTTTGCCGCCGCATAGCCCGGGCTTCGTCGCCAAGCTGAACCATCTTGCTTTTGCAGGGGGCCATCCAGTATAATGCTTGGTAAAGGATGGACCATGCCTGGCGGGCGAAGCGTTCGCAATCCAAGGAAAAAGAAGGGGAGAGTCAACACCATGAAAAAGAGAAAGCTGATATGGGTCGCGGTAGTGCTGGTTTGGATGGGCAGCCTCCTATTGGGAGGCGGAATGGCTTGCGCGGCAAACAAAGACGGGGTGACGTTTGCCAAGGATGGCAAATGGCTGCCGGATCCCAGCAACATCTTTGGGACGGATGGCGAGTTTTTTCAGGTGAATACGGAGAGCAATGGGCTAGAATATGCTTCGTACCTTTATACGGTTGACGCCACCGTCGATCAGATGGGCAAGATGGTCTCCGTCTACGAGGAGGTTATGCGCGATATTGGCTGCACCGTCAAGCAATACAAACTGCCGGACAAAGCGATTCGCTACGAGGGCTACATCTGTGATGACGTAACGCCGGTGGAATTCGTCCTGTATGTAAAGGATGGCGCCAAGGAACTCAGCGAGGGCGGAACGGGAACCTTTTTGGCTAGCCTGATGATCCCCGTCAGCGAATGGTACTTTGAGCCCGGCAAAGGCTCGAATCTGGTTAAGGGCGGCCAACTGCGCTGCGTTGAATGTGGCGGAACCGGCCTGTGCAAATACTGCGGCGGAACCGGCAGGGCCAACTATGGAGACGGCTACGAAGACTGTATCATTTGCGATGGGACCGGCACGTGCGATGTTTGTGGCGGAATCGGCAGCTATTAAGGCTCGTTCGGACCATCCTGATCGGTCGCGTTGACCATCAACAAGGACATTGTCACCCGCTTCTGATAGCCCGGGCTTCGTCGCTCTTTTGTAGCCCGGGTTTCGTCGCTCTTTCCGCTTGCCAAGCGAAACGAAGCATGCTATAATAAACATCGGTTCGCGCGTGATGGAGAAGTATCGAAGCGGTCATAACGGCCCCGACTCGAAATCTAATCCGAAAGGTGGAATCGAATCGACGTAAAGCCTTGATTTTACCAGGTTTGCAAGGTGCCCCCGGAATGGGATCATGAGCAGTTCTCTCCATCAGTTCTCTCCTTTTTCCGAGAGACGATGTTGAGATAGATTTTGGAGAAGTATCGAAGCGGTCATAACGGCCCCGACTCGAAATCGGGTAAACCGGCTAATAACCGGTCCGTGGGTTCGAATCCCACCTTCTCCGCCATCAGGCTTTCCCCCACAGCGGGGAAAGCCTTTTTTCATTTGCTCCGGCGTCTCGCTCCAAAGGTCTCCCGCCATGCTCCGATACCCTTATTCTATAAGGACTTCGGAGCTCATCCCCAATCCCTTTTCCATTGCCTGTGCAGAGGTGAGCTTGGACCCGGCGTCCAGGTGGGCGTAGATGTTGGCGGTCGTGCTGAAGTCGCTGTGCCCCAGCCACTCCTGAATCTGCTTCATGGGGACGCCGTTTTTCAGCAGCAGGCTGGCGCAGCTGTGACGCAGGTCGTGGAAGCGGATGGGCCGAAGCCCGTTGCGCTTGAGCAGTGCGGGAAAGGCCGTGCTGATGTAGCTCAGCTTCAGGCGGTTTCCCATTGCATCCACCAGAACGTAGCCCAGGTAATCCGTGCAATAGGAGCGGCCGCACAGTATGCGGTTCTTCTCCTGCTGCTCCTTTAACGCGGCCAGCTTCGTTTGAAAAGCCGGCACCAACGGGAGGGTCCGCCGGCTGGAGGCCGTCTTGGTCGTATCGGCCGCCACTTCGATGCGCCTGCCCTTTTCAGCGCAGGCCGTCACCGTGTGCCGGATGGCGATGGTTTTGTTCTCAAAATCAATCGCATCCCATTTGAGCCCCACCACCTCGCTGCGGCGCAGTCCGTAGAATGCCGCCAGCATGACCGGCAGCTCCAGCGGTGTTCCCCGCGCCGCCTGAAAGAGCCGGTTCACTTCGTTGCCGTCATAAAACGAGGCGGTAAACCGGTCCTTCCTGGGCCGCTCCACCTTGTCCGCCGGATTGACGTCAATGAGGTCCGTCTTAACAGCGTATTTGAGCGCCCTGTGGATGATCGCGTGGTAGTGGATGACGGTATTGGCGGATACGCGCTTGAGCTGACTGGTGTAGAACATCTGAATGTCTACCGCCTGCAATCCGCCCAGCGTGATGCCCCGCTGCTGAAAGTACGGTGCAATCGGATTCTGAATCATGCTCGCATATCCGGCAGCCGTGTTGGGCTTTAAGGTGCTCCGCGCGATCTCCATCCATTGGACGAGATAGCTGGAAAACGGCATATCGCGGTCAATAGCGGCTTCTCCCGCCACAAATTCGGCGCGGGCGGCCATCAGCATGTCTTCGGCGCGTTTTTTGTTCCCCTTCACGGGCAATCCCGTCGGCAGCCATTTTGATATCCGTTTCCCGCTTTTGTCCTTGTAGCTCAGGACCATGTAGTACAAGCCCTTTTTTTCTTGCAGGTGTCCTGCGATCATGGTTGTCCCTCCTTTTTGCAGCCTGGATTCCTGCCGTTGACAGACCAAGCATAGCACCGGCGCATGCGGGCGGCAAGGTTATGGAGGGGCTACCACAGCCCGCCCACTTTTCTAATCTTGAGATATGCCAGGAGATGGGCTTTGGGGATCCGATAGGCCCTGCCGATCTTCAATGACGAAATGTCTCCGTTTTTCAGCAACCGATAGCCGGTCTTGGTGCTGATGTCCAATACGCGGCACATCTCCGTGATGTCCATAACATCCGGGCAGTGCCGAAGGGCACGGCCGTCTGGCATTCGGGCCATATCCATCCCCCTTTTCTCAAAACAGCATCGTGGCAAATGGATCAGAGGCGGGAATTCGCCGTATTTGCCCTGCGCCCCGGCAGGCTTCCCGCTGGCCCTGGGGATGTTACAGGCTGCGGACGGCTCCATCCGCAACATAGCCCCGCCTGTACCGCCGTCCCCC
>CAUDEL010000005.1:0-87874 GCA_958448555.1 uncultured Eubacteriales bacterium
TAGCTGCCCACCAACGCCTAAGCAACTCTCGCCCCATGCGTCCTCTTCATTGGGCCGCTCCCAGAGACGTCCTCTCTTCCTTCACTGTCCAATATGTTTGACAAACCTACACAAATCTTATGGCTTTTCCTCCCTGCCGCGCATGAGGCGCATCAGCGTACCCGCCAGGAGGAACAGCGCGATGAGGTTGGGGATGGACATCAGGCCGTTGAAGGTCTCCGCGATGCTCCACAGAAGCCCCAGATCCACCGTGGCGCCCAGGATGGCGACCATCGAATAGACGATCATGAAGGGCGTGATGGCGCGGGAGGAGAAGAGAAACTCCACGCACCGCGCGCCGTAGAGCCCCCAGCCGATGATGGTGGAGAAGGCGAAGCAGCACATGGCCACAGCGGTGAAGATGCTCACCCAGCTTCCGTAGCTGGAGACAAAGCCGCTGATGGTCAGCTCCGCGCCCGCCGCCTGGCCGTAGCTCACCGGGACGCCGCTGAGCAAGATGACCAACGCGGTCAGGGTGCAGATGACGATGGTGTCGGCAAAGACCTCAAAGATGCCAAACAGCCCCTGCCGCACCGGCTCCTGGGTGTCCGCGCAGGCGTGGGCGATGGAGCCCGTGCCAAGGCCCGCCTCGTTGGAGAAGATGCCGCGCGCCACGCCCTTTTGCATGCTGGTGAAAAAGCTCCCCACCACGCCGCCGGTGACGGCCATGGGCTGGAAGGCGCCGGTGACGATGGCGCCCAGCACGGCGGGGACGCGCCCCAGGTTGAGGACGACCACGCCCAGCGCCAGAATCACGTACAAAAGCGCCATAAAGGGCACCAGCTTCTCCGTGACGCGGCCGATGCGCTTCACGCCGCCCAGCAGCACCAGCGCCAGGATCAGTGCGATGGCGACGCCGATGAGCCACCGGCACAGCGTGACCGCGTCCGCCGGGAGCAGGCCGTAGCTGTCCAGCGCCGCGTTGATGGAGGCGGTGATGGTGTTGACCTGGGTGGCGTTGCCGGTGCCAAACACCGTGAAGACGCCAAAGACGGAATAGAGCACCGCCAGAAAGCGCCAGCGGGGGCTCAGGCCGTTTTTGATGTAGTACATGGGGCCGCCCACATAGTCGCCCTGCGCGTTGCGCTCGCGGAAATGGACCGCCAGGGTGACTTCCGCAAACTTGGTGCACATGCCAAGCAAGGCGCTGATCCACATCCAGAACACCGCGCCCGGCCCGCCGATGGCGATGGCGCCGGCTACGCCCGCGATGTTGCCCGTGCCCACCGTCGCCGCCAGCGCCGTGCACACGGCCTGGAAGGGGGTCATGGCGCCGTCCTGCGCCGTCTTTTTCTGGAACATGCGCCCCAGCGTGGCCCGAATGGCCATGGGAAAGCGCCGGATCTGGAAAAACCGGGTGCGCAGGCTCAGATACAGCCCCACCCCCAAAATGCAGACCATGGCCGGAAGGCCCCACACGAAGTTGTTGACGGCCTGGTTGACGGACGTGATGATCTCCAGAATGGGAATCATCTCCTTTGTAAGCTTGATACGCTGTGCACAAGCCTAGCAGGTATGGTGGAAATTGTCAAGGAAAATGCGAAAAGGGGAAGGTTTACATCTGTCCGCTCGTTTCTATGGTTGGCAGAAAAAAGCAGCGAGGAAAAGGAGGAAACCACATGAAACGGGCGTTGATGAAAGCCGCGGCGATGCTGCTGGCGCTTGCGCTGCCTGTCGCGGCGCACGGGCAGACGGTGAGGCAGACCGTCGTGGAGGACGGTCGGACACGGGAGACGCTTGTCACCTTTGCGCAGGATGCGCCGCAGGCCGTGCGCGACCTGATGGGGGGACACGGCCTCGGAGACGCGCGCTGCGTGTGCGGGGCGGCGTTGGAGGTGGAACCGATGGCCGGGGACGGAAATGTGGACAGCCTGCTGTTTACAAGCAGCGCGCTGATGGTGGTGGAACGCGGCGGAGCATATGCGCTGGTGGGCCTGCGCTGGGAACCGGGCGGCAGCAACGCGCGCGTGGAGGATTTTGGCGCCATGGGCCTGCCGCTGGGCGAGGGATGTACCGTGCGTCCCCTGTGGGATGAGAACAAGCGGCTGTGCGACTTCGAGCTTCTGCTTCCTGTGGAGGCGGGAGAGGAGCGCTGGCGCTTTGACTGTCACACGGTGAGCGGATGGCAGCTTAGGGAGTACACGGACACGGCGGGCCGTCGCACGGCGTTTTCCCTGAACGCGGAGGTGGAAACAGACGGCGAGCGGTTCTGCGTGCCGGTCAAGACGTGGCTTGCGGAGCGGACGCGGCTGGATAGCCTGCCCCTGACGGCCGGCGAGGCCCGCCGGCTGGAGGAGGAGAGCCGCGCGGCGCTTGAGGGGACGGACCTGTGCCTCATCTGGGGCGCGAACCTGCGCACGGAACCCACCTCCCGCTCGCGCAGCCTGGGCATGTATCATGTGGCACTTGCGCAGGTGCTGGGCCAAGAGCCGGGCACGGAGGTGCCCTGGTATCATGTGCGGGTGGGCGAAACGGAGGGCTATGTCAGCGGCAGGTATGCGGCTTTTCCCGCGGACTGGGCGAATTTTGTGCGCCGCGCGTCCGTCCCCTGCCCGGTGGCGGAGACGGACGGCGGGCCGCTGATGGCGGACATGGACGGCGGCGGCGCGCCGTACACGCTGGAAGCGGGGCGGCGTCTGCTCGTGCTGGCCGAGACGGAGGACGGCTGGCTGCACGTGTTTGTGCCTGAGGACGAGCCGGACGGCACGCTGGATCAGCCGGGGACCTACGGGTATCTTCGCCGGGAGGATGTCACGCTGTGGCTTGGCGCGGAGCCGGTTTTTCCCCCTTGCCCGCCCGTGGTATAATGGACGCATCCCATGTTGAGAGGAAGCGGTGCCCATGGAGCGGACGGGCTTTGTGCTGGAGGGCGGCGGCATGCGCGGCATCTATACCGCCGGCGTGCTGGACGAGATGATGGACTGGGGCGTCAGGCCCGACGGGATTCTGGGCGTGTCGGCAGGCGCCATCCACGGGGCGAGCTTCGTCTCCGGCCAAAAGGGGCGAAACATCCGCTACACCAAGCGGTACTGCCGCAACTGGCGCTTCATGAGCCTGCGTTCCCTGCTGCTCACGGGCGACCTGGTGGGCCGCGCCTTCAGCTACGAGGAGCTGCCCTACCGGCTGGACCCGTTTGACTTCGACGCTTTTTTGAAAAGCCCCGTGCGCTTCTACGCGCTGGCGACCGACGTGGAAACGGGCGGAGCCATATGCCTGGACGGCAAGCGGGACGCGCATACGCTGCTGGAGGTTCTGCGCGCCAGCTCCTCCATGCCGCTGGTGTCCACCATCGTGGCGTGGGAGGGGCGGCGCTACCTGGACGGCGGCACGGCGGACTCGATCCCGCTCAAGCGCTTCGAGGACATGGGCTACACGCGCTGCCTCGTGGTGCGCACGCAGCCGGAGGGCTTTGTCAAGCGGCCGGACCGGGCGCTTGCGCTCATGCGCGCGCGTTACCGCCGCTATCCCGCCTTTGTCAGGGCCAGCGAGCGGCGGCATGAGGTCTACAACGCTTCGCTGGCCTACGCCGCTCAGGCCCAGGCCGAGGGGCGGGCCTTGGTGCTGTGTCCCTCCCGCCGCATCCCCATCGGGCGGGTGGAAAAGAACCCGGAGGTGTTGGAGGCGCAGTATCAGCTGGGTCGAGCCGACGCGCGGGCCGCGCGGGCGCGCATCGAGGGGTTCCTGGGGGCGAAGTGAGGGGAGTTTCGCCCCAAAACGCCGCAAAACAGGCATTTTCAAGCCGTACAGGCTTGCCAAAGCCGCCGTTTCGTTCTATAATGATGCGAACCGGCGGCTTTGTTCTGCCTGGAAACATGATGGAAAGGAAGGCGCGAGCATGGAAACCTCCAAGACCAACTTCATCTGGGACGCCGTACAGGAAGATTTACGGAGCGGACGCTGCCAAAGCGTGCGCACGCGCTTTCCCCCCGAGCCCAACGGCTACCTGCACATCGGCCACTGCAAGGCGCTGGTGGCGGACTTTCTGACCGCCGAGCGCTTCGGCGGCGTGACCAACCTGCGCTTTGACGACACCAACCCCGCCAAGGAGGAGACCGAGTACGTGGACGGCATCATGGCCGACATCCGCTGGCTGGGCTTCGACTGGAAGGGCGGGCTGTATTTCGCCAGCGAATACTATCAGCAGTGCTACGACATCGCCGTGGACTGGATTAAGCGCGGGCTTGCGTATGTGTGCGAGCTTTCGCCCGAGGAGGTGCGCCTCTACCGCGGCACCCTCACCCAGCCGGGCAAGAACAGCCCCTACCGGGACCGCCCCGTGGAGGAGAGCCTGCGCCTGTTTGAGGAGATGAAGGCGGGCAAGCACCCCGAGGGCAGCATGATCCTGCGCATGAAGATCGACATGGCCAGCCCCAACATCAACATGCGCGACCCGGCCATGTACCGCATCCTCTTCAAGGAGCACCACCGCACGGGCAAGACATGGTGCATCTACCCCATGTACGACTTTGCCCATCCCATCGGCGACGCGCTGGAGGGCATCACCCACAGCCTGTGCTCGCTGGAGTATGAGGACCATCGGCCCCTGTACGACTGGGTGGTGGAGCACGCCTCCAACATGCTCCCCTCCCGCCCCCGCCAGATCGAGTTCAGCCGCCTGAACCTGACCCGCACCATCATGTCCAAGCGCTACCTGCGCATGTTGGTGGAGGGCGGCTACGTGTCCGGCTGGGACGATCCCCGCATGCCCACGCTGTGCGCCATGCGCCGCCGGGGCTATACGCCGGAGAGCATCCGCGACTTCATCGACCGCATCGGCGTGGCCAAGGCCGACAGCACCGTCGATTTGGCGTTGCTTGAGCACTGCGTGCGCGAAGACCTGGGCGAGAAGGCGCCACGCGCCATGGCGGTGCTCCGGCCCCTCAAGGTGATCCTGACCAACTGGCCCCAGGACAGGCGCGACGAGCTGGAGATGGAGAATCACCCCAACCATCCCGAAATGGGCACGCACAAGACCGTGCTCACCCGCGAGATCTACATTGAGCGCGAGGACTTCATGGAGAACCCGCCCAAGAAGTACTTCCGCCTGTTCCCCGGCAATGAGGTGCGCCTCAAGGGCGCCTACATCATCCGCTGCGACGGGTGCGAAAAGGACGCCGAGGGCAACGTGACCGCGGTTTTGTGCACCGTGGACATGGACACCCGCAACGGCACCGAGGGCGCCAACCGCAAGGTCAAGGGCACGCTGCACTGGGTCAGCGCCGAGGACTGCATCCCCGTGGAGGCGCGCCTCTACGAGCCGCTGCTCATGGATGAGGATGCGCTTGCCAAAGAGGAGGCGCAGGCCGATGCGGAGGCGCAGGCCGAGGCCGAGGGCGTCGAGGCGGCGCCGGTGAGCAGCGCGGCGCTCAAGACCGATTTCCTCAAGAAACTCAACCCCGCCAGCCTGGAGGTCTGCCGCGGCTATGCCGAGCGGTTCCTTGGGGACGCGCAGGTGGGCGATACCTTCCAGTTCCTGCGCATGGGCTACTTCTGCAAGGACCCCGACGCCACGGACGCCCTGCCCGTCTTTAACCGCGTGGTGGGACTCAAGGACAGCTTTGCCAAGCAGGTGAAGGGCTGAGGAGGCCCGAGGACGCCAAAGAAAGGAGATAGCCGGGGAATGAGCGAACGGACGGTGCGACGCTGCTCAAGGGCGTGTATCGCGCTACTTATTATCAGCGCAATCCCGCTATTGGTCGCCGCGTTTTACAACCATCCCTGCAATGACGACTTCACCTTTGGCCTCCTGACCAAGGCGGCATGGGAGCGCACCCACAGCCTGTGGGAAGTGCTGAAAGCCGCAATAGAGCAAGCCCGTATCACCTGGCACGACTGGCAGGGAACCTGGGCGGCAATCGTGATTTTCGCGCTTCAGCCCGCCATTTTCGGGGAGGGCTGGTATGCCGCCTCGACCTTCCTGCTGCTGGGCGCGCTGATTTCCTCGGTATTCTACTTCTTCCATACCCTGCTGCGCAGGCTGCCGCGTCCCGAAGCCCGCGCAAGCCGCGACCTGGTCAACCTGATCGCCGGCGCGGTCTGCCTGGTGCTGATTGAGATGATTCCCTCGCCTGCGCAGGGCTTCTACTGGTGGAACGGCGCAAGCTACTATGTGCTGTTCTTCTCGCTGATGCTGGTGCAGGCGGCGCAGCTGGCGCGGATTGCTTCGGGCGGGGATTGCACAAAGGCACGGTTTGTGCTGTCTCTCCTGATGGGCTGCCTGATCTCCGGGGGCAACTTCATTACCGCGCTCCTCAATGCGGAGCTGACGGCGGCGGCACTGATCTATGCGTTGGTCAAAAGAAACCGGGCCCGGTTTGGGCTGGCGGTCATTCTGGCGACGACGCTGGCAGCCCTTTTGCTCAGTGTGCTGGCGCCGGGCAATGCGGTGCGCCAGACAAATCTAGCCTCCGGGCTGGACCCCGTCAGAGCCATCGTCTACTCCTTCCGGCAGGCGTACCAGTACCTTGACACATGGTTTACGCCGCTTTCACTTGCCATCGTGCTGGCGCTGCTCCCGTTTCTGTGCCTCGTTGACGTCGAGAAGATCGTTGCGCGCAGAATACCGGTATTGCCTCTGCTTTTGCTGGCCTTCTGTTTCTTCGCCTCGGCCTTCACACCCCAGCTCTTTGGCATGGGGCTGGGCTGGGCGGAGCTGCGGGTGGTCAACGTGTGGTTCTTTCTGTTTTGGATTTTGCTGGTGCTGGTGCTGCTGGCCGTCATTCAGTCCGTGCGGCTGGGAGCGCTGGGCGGACGCCGGATGACGGATGCGCCGCAGAAGATCCGCCGCTTTGCGGCTTCCGCTGCCGCATGCGCATGCGCGTTCGTCGTGCTGACGGCCGTGCTCAACCGTGCAGAGGACCCATACTCGAGCATTTCGGCGCTGCAGTCCCTGCTCAGCGGCGAAGCGCAGGCCTATCATGACACGCATCTTGAGCGGCTGCGGCTGATGGAGGGAGAGGAGCGGGAAGTGGAACTGCCCGCTCTGCCCTGCGAGCCGCATGTGCTGTTCATGGATGATATTCGGGAGGACCCGTCCTCCTGGATCAACGAGGACTATGCGGCTTACTACGGCAAGGACGCCGTATGGACGGCAGAACAACCTGCCAACTTACCATGAAGGAGGCTCCCCCATGACCGTACGCACCCGGTTCGCACCCAGCCCCACGGGCTACCTGCACCTGGGCGGACTGCGCACCGCCCTTTACACCTACCTGTTCGCCAAGAAGAACGGGGGCAAGTTCATCCTGCGCATTGAGGACACCGACCAGGAGCGCGAGGTGCCCGGTGCGGTGGAGCTGATCTACAAGAGCCTGCGCGAGGCGGGGCTGGAATACGACGAGGGCCCGGACGTGGGGGGCGACTACGGCCCCTACATCCAGACCCAGCGGCGCGACACCTACCTGCCCTACGCCATGCAGCTGGTGGAGAGCGGCGCGGCCTACCCGTGCTTCTGCACCAAGGAGGAGCTGCAGGCCCGCCGCGACGCGGCCACGGCCCGCGGCGAGCAGTGGAAGTACGACAAGCACTGCCTGAGTATCCCCAGGGACGAGGCCCTGCGCCGCATGCAGAGCGGCGAACCCTTCGTCATCCGGCAGAACATCCCGCTTACCGGCACGGGCAGCTTTGACGACGCGCTCTACGGCCATGTCGAGGCACCCTGCGACACGCTGGACGACAACGTGCTCATCAAGGCCGACGGCCTGCCCACCTACAATTTCGCCAACGTCATCGACGACCATCTCATGGGCATCACCCACGTGATGCGCGGCACGGAATACCTCAGCTCCGCGCCCAAGTATAACCTGCTCTATGAGGCGTTTGGCTGGGAGCCTCCCATCTATATTCACCTGAGCCCCGTCATGAAGGACGCCACCCGCAAGCTCAGCAAGCGCTACGGCGACCCCAGCTTCGAGGACCTGCTGGCCCAGGGCTATGTGCGCGACGCCATCATCAACTTCATCGCGCTTCTGGGTTGGAGCCCGGGGGATGAGCGGGAGTTTTTCACTCTGGAGGAGCTGGTGGAGGCCTTTGACCTCAAGGGACTCAGCAAGGCCCCGGCCATCTTCAACACCGAAAAGCTCGTGTGGTTCAACCATGAATATATCACCCGCATGCCCTTTGAGGAGTATCTGGCCATGGCCACGCCCTGGTTTGACCGGGTGCTGGCGGGCAAAAACATCGACTACCGCCGCCTGGCCGAGCTCATGCACACCCGCACCGAGGTCTTTGATCGGGTGCCGGACATGGTGCGCTTTTTGGCCGAGCTGCCGGAGTATGGGACCGAGCTTTACACCCATAAAAAGATGAAGACCGACAGCGCCGTGGCCCTTCGCGCGCTGGAGCTGGCCCGGCCCGCGCTGGCCGCGCTGGAAGAGTTCGGCGAGGAAGCCGTCAAGGACCTCCTGATGGCGCTGGCCGCCGAAAACGGCCTCAAGACCGGCCAGATGATGTGGCCCGTGCGCACGGCCCTCTCCGGCCAGGCCTCCACCCCCGGCGGCGCGACCGAGATCGCCTACCTCCTGGGCAGGGAGGAAAGCCTTAGCCGCATCGACAAGGGGATTGAAATGCTCAAGAACGCCTGATTTTGGGACAAAGGAGAGAGAAAGATGCCGCAGCGCCCCGCGTATAACCCCGATCAGATCGAAACCAAATGGCAGAAGCGATGGCTTGAAAGCGGCGTGTTCAACGCCGAATTCCCCAGCGACAAGCCCAAGTACTACTGCCTGATCGAATTCCCCTATCCCAGCGGCAACGGCCTGCACGTGGGCCATCCCCGTTCCAATACGGCGCTGGACATCATTGCCCGCAAGCGCCGCATGGAGGGCTACAACGTCCTTTACCCCATCGGGTATGACGCCTTCGGCCTGCCCACGGAGAACTTCGCCATCAAAAACAAGGTGCATCCCGCCGTGGTCACCAAAAAGAACATCGACCACTTCCGCCAGCAGCTCCAGCGCCTGGGCTTCAGCTTCGATTACACCCGCGAGGTCAACACCACCGACCCCGCCTATTACAAGTGGACCCAGTGGATTTTCCTGAAACTGCTGGAAAACGGCCTGGCCTACAAAGCTGAGATGCCCATCAACTGGTGCACCGGCTGCAAGTGCGGCCTGGCCAACGAGGAAGTCGTGGGCGGCGTGTGCGAGCGCTGCGGCAGCCAGGTGGTGCGCCGGGTCAAGAGCCAGTGGATGCTGCGCATCACCAAATACGCCCAGAAGCTGCTGGACGGGCTGGATCATGTGGACTTCATCGACGCGGTCAAGACCCAGCAGCGCAACTGGATCGGCCGCAGCGAGGGCGCGGAGGTGGACTTCCAGCTCGCCGGCAAGGACGAGAAGCTGCGCGTGTTCACCACCCGGCCCGACACCCTCTTTGGCGCGACCTACATGGTCGTCAGCCCCGAACATCCGCTGATTGAAAAATACAAGGACGAGATCGTCAACTATGCCGCCATCGCCGCCTACCGCGACGAGGCCGCCAAGAAGAGCGACTTCGAGCGCACCGAGCTTGCCAAGGACAAGACCGGCGTTGAGATCGACGGCATCCGCGCCGTCAATCCCGTCAACGGCAAGGAAATCCCCATCTGGGTCAGCGATTATGTGCTCATGAGCTATGGCACCGGCGCCATCATGGCCGTGCCCGCGCACGACAATCGCGACTGGGAATTCGCCACGAAGTTCGGCATCCCCATGGTGGAGGTGGTGGCCGGCGGCGACATCACCAGGGAAGCTTATACCGACATCGTGGACGGCGTGCTGTGCAACAGCGACTTCCTCAACGGCCTGCGCGTGGCCGACGCCAAGAAGAAGATCATCGACTGGCTGGTGGAAAAGGGCCTGGGCGAGCGCAAGATCAACTACAAGCTGCGCGACTGGGTGTTCAGCCGCC
This sequence comes from uncultured Eubacteriales bacterium, assembly GCA_958448555.1. GTDB lineage: Bacteria > Bacillota > Clostridia > Christensenellales > Aristaeellaceae > Limiplasma. The sequence continues at coordinate 9,928 of CAUDEL010000005.1, forward strand.
AGCGCTACTGGGGCGAGCCCATCCCCGTGGTGCACTGCCCCCACTGCGGCACCGTGCCCGTGCCCGAGAGCGAGCTGCCCGTGCTCTTGCCGGACGTGGAGAACTACGAGCCCACCGATAGCGGCGAAAGCCCCCTGGCCGCGATGACCGACTGGGTCAACACCACCTGCCCCAGGTGCGGCGGCCCCGCCAAGCGCGAGACCGACACCATGCCCCAGTGGGCGGGCTCCAGCTGGTACTTCCTGCGCTACTGCGACCCGCATGACGACAAGGCCTTTGCCAGCCAGGAGGCGCTGGATTACTTCATGCCCGTGGACTGGTACAACGGCGGCATGGAGCACACCACGCTGCACCTGCTCTACAGCCGCTTCTGGCATCTGTTTTTGCATGACCTGGGGTTGGTCAAGGCCCCGGAGCCGTACCAGAAGCGCACCAGCCACGGCATGATTCTGGGCGAGAACAACGAGAAGATGTCCAAGTCCCGCGGCAACGTCATCAACCCCGACGACATCGTCAATGAGCTGGGCGCGGACGCCTTCCGCCTCTACGAAATGTTCATGGGCGCATTCGATCAGGCCATTCCGTGGTCCACCAACGGCGCGCGCGGCTGCCGCCGGTTCCTCGACCGCGTGTGGCGCCTCCAGGACATGGTTCTCCCCGGCAAGGGCTACTCCAAGGCACTCACTCCGCTGATGCACGAGACGATCAAGAAGGTCGGCGAGGACTACGAGGCCATGAAGTACAACACGGCCATCGCCGCCATGATGTCCCTGGTCAATGAGTTCTATGCCGCCGGCGGCTGCACCCGCGAGGAGCTGCGCACGCTGATTCTGCTCCTCAGCCCCGTGGCCCCGCACATCTGCGAGGAGATGTGGGAGCAGATGGACTTCGGCAGCGGCCTGGCCCGCGAGCCCTGGCCCACCTACGACGAAAAGGCCATGAAGCGCGCCGAGGTGGAAATCGGCGTGCAGGTCAACGGCAAGGTGCGCGGCCGCATCATGGTTTCGCCGGACATGACCCGCGAGCAGGCGGAAACCGAGCTTCCCCAGCGCGCGGACGTCCAGCAGATCGTGGGCGGAAAGCCCATCGCGAAGGTCATCTTCGTGCCGGGCCGCCTGTGCAATCTGATCGTCAAATAAGGCAAAACGGGGGAGGGCGCGTGCCCGCCCCCCGTCTGCGCTTTTGAAAGGGAGTTTTGCGATGAATACCAACCCTGCGCCCGCCATCCGCGTGCGCGGCCTCGCCCGGTGCTTTGGCCGCGCCATGGCGCTGGACGGGCTGGATTTTGTGGTGTCGGCCGGGCAGGTGGTGGGCCTTCTGGGCCGCAACGGAGCGGGAAAAAGTACGCTGTTGCGCATCCTCAGCGGCCAGCTCCGGCCGACGGCCGGGGAGGCGGAGCTGCTGGGCGCGCCGGTGGGTCCCGCCAGCCTGGGGCGGCTGTGCCTCATCGGCGATACGCCGGACTTTGGCGGGCTGAGGAACGGAAAGGAATTTCTCAAGGTGTGCAGCGGGCTGTTTCCCGGCTGGCAGCAGGAGCGGGCGGAGCGGCTGACGACCCTGTTCGGCCTGCCGCTCACAAAGCCGCTCAAGGGATACAGCCGCGGCATGCAGACGGCGCTGCTGCTGTGCGCGGGGCTTTCGTCCGGCGCGGAGCTGACGGTGTTTGACGAGCCGAGCCTCGGCCTGGATGCGGTGATGCGCGAGCGGTTCTACGACGCGGTCGTCCAGGCGCACCGGGAGGAGCCGGGACGGACCTTCCTTTTGAGCACGCACCTGATCGACGAGGTGGCGCGCACGCTGGACTATGCGGTGATGATCGACGCCGGGAGGCTGCTGGCTGAGGGCACGGCGGAGGAACTGACGAAGCTGTACCTGTGCGTCTCCGGGGCGCCCGAGACAGTGCGCGCGGAAACGGAAGGACTTGTCGTGCTCAAGGAGGAGGAGGTCGCAGGGTCGCTGGTGCGCTATCTGCGGCTTCATGCGCCGCAGGACGCGCAGCGCATCCGGGAAGGCGGGCGCGTACAGGTCGCGCCGATGGGTTTGCAAAAGCTGTTCGTATTTTTGACCGGGGAAAAGGAGGCGCAGCGCGATGACGTATGATGGCGAGAGCTGGCTGAAGCGCTCGCGCTTTCTGGGCGCAATGCGCTATCACCGGGTATGGCTGGGCCGGGTGATTATCTGGGTGCTGGCTTTGCTGCTGGCGGGCAACGCGGTCATGATCTGCGCGACGCTGGCGGGAGCGGGCGAACTGCACATGAACGACCTGAGGGCCAGTCTGTCCACCTCCATGGCGCTGCTGCTGGTGTGCGCATGCCTTGCATCGCACAGCAGGACGCGCTTTCTGCTGCGGTTCGGCACGGCGCGCTTCCCGGTGTGGCTGAGCAACGTGCTGGCGCTGTTTCTGGGCTCGGCGGCATTTCTGCTGGGCACGTTGGCGATCAACCTGGCGACGGGCGGCGCGGTGCAGGCGCTCTCATACGCGATGCCGGGCCGCTTCGGACTGGGCGAGGCGGGCCTGAGCCTGCGGGCCGCGCTGGAGGCGCTCCCGCAGCAGCTTCTGTGGCTTTTGGAGTGGACAAGCCTGTTCTATCTGCTGGGCTGCTGCCTCAGGCGCAGGCGGGGCGTGACGCTGGCGGTGATTCTGGGCGTGCCCTTCGTATGCTTCATGCTCATGCTCATGCCCTTCGTGAGCGAGACCACGGCGGCCTTGGAAAGCGGCTCGGAGATGCAGGTCATGGCCATGGGCCTGCAGTGGATGCAATGGCTGACCAGTGCGGCCCGCTTCGCGGTGGAGCAATGGCCATGGATTCAGCTGGGCGCGGCGATCGTTTCCCTTCCGCTGAGCTACCTGTGCATGCGCGGCACCCCGCAGCCCTGAGACGCATTTTGGGAAAGGATGAGAACTGATGAGCTTTGAGCAGGTAAAAAGCTATCTGGCCGGTCTGGGCCTTAAGGCGCTGGAGTTTGATGTCTCCAGCGCCACCGTGGAGCTGGCGGCGGTCGCCGTGGGCTGCGAGCCGCGCCGCATCGCCAAGACCATGAGCTTTCTGGTGGATGACGCGCCGGTTTTGATCGTGCTGGCGGGGGACGCGAAGGTGAACAACACCAAATTCAAAGCCGCCTTTCACCAGAAGGCCAAGATGCTCGGCCACGAGCAGGTGGCCGAGCTGACGGGCTTCCCGGTGGGCGGCGTATGCCCCTTCCTGGCCCCGGAGGGCGTGAAGGTCTATCTGGACGAATCCCTCAGGCGGTTTGAGACGGTGTTCCCCGCGGCCGGAACGCCCAACAGCGCCGTGGAGGTGACGCTGCCTCAGCTGGAGGAGGCCTCGCACGCCGCGGGCTGGGTGGATGTGTCGGTGGTCGCGGAGTAAGTCAGGCGCCGGCGGGCGTGCCGGTCATCTCGGGCACACCTTCCGCGGGCGTACTTTCCGGGGCGGCGGTCGCCATGCCGTCGTCCGCGGGGCCCGTGTAGGCCATCTGCTCCAGGATGCCCTTCATGGCAGTCAGGATGCTGCTGCTGGTGCCGGTCGCACCCGCTACGGCGTCCACCCCGTCGATGGACTGCTTTTCCAGGATCGCGGCGGAGAGACCTTCCTCGGCCTTGACGAAATATTCGCTCTTTTCATCGCTGGAGCGGTTCTGGGCCATCAGCTCGGTCATCATGCCGTCGCGCACGGTGACGGTCACGACCACTTCGTCGTTGTATCCCGGTGCAAGATCCCGGTAGATGCCGTCCTGATAGGTCTGAGCCATGGCCGGCGCGGCCGCGAGCACAAGCAGGACCAGAACAACGGCGATACGCTTTTTTGACATGTGCATTTCCTCCTGTTTGCTTGACATTCCATACACGGTATAGTATAAAGAAAGATGGGGCATCGGCCCCGGGTCCGCGCCGCCCGGCGGCGCGGAAAAACCATTGGAAAGGGGATCAGCCTTATGGTCCGTAGCATCGTGGGCGCGAACTGGGGCGACGAGGGCAAGGGAAAGATCACCGACGTGCTGGCCGAGAAAAGCGACGTTGTCGTGCGCTTTCAGGGCGGCGCCAACGCGGGACATACCATCATCAACAACTATGGTAAGTTTGCCCTGCACCTGCTTCCCTCGGGCGTTTTTCACCAAAACATCGCCAACATCATCGGCCCGGGCGTGGCGCTGGACATTGAAAAGCTCCTGGCCGAGTACGACAGCGTGGTCGAGCGCGGAGTGCCCAGTCCCAGGCTTTTCATCTCTGACAGGGCACAGGTGATGCTTCCCTATCACGTGGATTTCGACCGCTTTGAGGAGGAGCGTCTGGGCAAGGCCGGCTTTGGCTCCACCAAGAGCGGCATCGCTCCGTTCTACGGCGACAAGTATCTCAAGATCGGCATCCAGGTCTGCCAGATCTACGATGACGAGATTCTCCGCCAGCGCCTTTCCAGCGCGGTGGAGCAGAAGAACGTGACGCTGTCCAACCTCTACCACAAGCCGCCCATCGACCTGGAGGCGCTTATCGCCCACGTCAAGGCACTGGGCGAGCGCATCCGCCCCATGGTCATCGACACCACCCTCTTTTTGCACAACGCGCTCAAGGAGGGTAAGACCATTTTGCTCGAGGGCCAGCTTGGCAGCCTGCGCGACCCGGACCACGGCATCTACCCCTATACCACCTCCTCTTCGCCTTTGGCCGGCTACGGCACGGTGGGCGCGGGCGTGCCCGCCAGCGCCATCAGGGACGTGTACTGCGTGACCAAGGCGTATTCCAGCTGCGTGGGCGCGGGGCCCTTCACCACGGAGCTGTTTGGCGAGGAGGCCAGGGAGCTGCGCGACCGCGGCGGCGACGCGGGCGAATACGGCGCCACCACGGGCCGTCCGCGCCGGGTGGGCTGGTTTGACGCCGTCGCCACGCGCTACGGCTGCATGGTGCAGGGCGCGACCGAGGCGGTTTTGACCAACCTGGACGTGCTGGGCTACCTCGAGCAGATCCCTGTATGCACAGCCTATGAGGTGGACGGCAAAACCATCACCGATTTTCCCTCCACGCCCACGCTCATGCGCTGCAAGCCGGTCTATACGATGCTGCCCGGCTGGAGGAGCGACGTGCGCGGCGTGACCGAATGGGACAAGCTTCCTGAAAACTGCAAAAACTATATCACCTTTATCGAAAAGGAGCTTCAGGTGCCCATCCGCATGATCTCCACCGGGCCCAAGCGCGAGGAGATGCTGTATCGGTAAGCGATCGAAAACAGGGGAACGCACCAGCGCTCCCCCTGTTTTTCTATTAGCAAAGCACAGGAGAGTGTCCATATGCAAAACGTACAAAAGTGGCTTGCTGCCACGTTGGATCGCCGCAGACTGCTGAAATTCTGCCTGATTTGCGGCATGATCGTGGGGCTGTTTACGCATGGCTTTATGTTCGCCAACAAGATTCCCAATCATGACGATCTGCAGTGGTACAGCGATTTTTCCCAGGATGCCTTGATTTTGGGAAGATATGTCCTGTTCTTTTTCTGGAAGCTGTTTTCGGACTTGAGTACGCCATGGTTCAATGGCATTTTTGGAATTCTATTTCTCAGCCTGGCCTCCTTTGTCCTTTGCGATGCCTTCGAGGTACGGAAAACATGGCGGGCGCTGAGCGTGGTGTGCATCATGCTCACCTTTCCGGTCAACGCTTCGATCTTTGGCTTTATGTTTGAAGCGCATCTGAAAATGCTGGGTATTCTCTTTGCCTGCTGCGTTCCCTGGGCCATTGTGAAACTCAGGGGCGGCTGGCTCTGGGCGGCGGGGTTTGCCTTTTTGGCCACGGGCATTTATCAGGTCTATATCATGCTGTCCATCGGGCTTCTGATTTTGCTGGTGATGCGCAAAACCATCCTTTCAGCGTTAGAGGGACAAACGGGGGGACGCGTTTGGGCATTTGCAGTTGCGTGCGCAGCGGCGGCGGTGGCGGGGCTGGCGCTGTACCTTGCGGGCAACTGGCTGATGACGACCCTGGGCGGCGTGGAAATGCGAAGCTATCAGGGGCTGGATCAAATGGGCGCGATGGATCTGACCATGCTGCCACAGAAGATTCTCACCGCCTACCAAACGGTTTGGGACTACTTTTTTGCGGATATGCCGGCCTATACCACCAAGCTCATGCAGGTGGCGCAATGGGTGCTTCTGTGCGCAGCAGCGGCGGCCATCCTTGTTGCCCTCATCTTTTGCATCCGCAAAAAGCGGTTTGTTCAGATGGCGCTGTTGGCCGTATGCGTGGCGCTGCTTCCGTTGGCAGCCGCGGGAATCTATTTCATGGGGGATGAGATTGACGCCCATCAGATTACGCTGTACCCATTGATTGTTATACTGCTGCTCCCCATGCTATGCATGGATGGATTCACGGCGGGTCTGCCCTCATTGCCTGCTTTGCGCCGGATCTGTGCTTTGGCGATGGTTATGGCCTGCCTGATGTATGGATTCTGTTTCTCCATGCTCAGCAACCAGGCTTATTACCGCATGCACATGGCGTTTACCCGGGCAGAAAACTTTGGCAATCGCCTGGCCGCACGCATTGAAAGCATGGAGGGCTATTATTCCGGCATGAGGCTGGTGACAAGGGGATATTTATCGCATGAAGAACCGCTAATGTATTTTGAATATGATATTGCAAGCCGCTTTTTGCCCTTTTTGGGCGTGCGCAACGAATTCGATTATTACTGGGATGATACGGCGTTGTGGATGCTGACGCGCATCGTAGGCCTGCCCATGGTTCCCGACCATGACTGGCAGCCGGAAACGGAGCGGGAACGTGAGCTGGTAGAAAACATGCCCTGCTATCCTGCGGAGGGAAGCATTGTCTTTGTTGGGGATGTCTGTGTAATACGGTTTTCCTGATGGACGGACCGGGTCAAAAGCCCTTGCGAAAGCAAACCGGGCATAGTATAATGGTGCCACCAAGAAGGCGACCCTATCGGATGGAAAGGATGGTCGAATCCAATGAAAAAAATCCTCTCTCTGATTTTGTGCCTGGCGATGCTTTTGACGTTGGGGATTGCGGCGATGGGACAGGCCGAGGATGGCGGCGAGCTGCGTGTATCCCTGTGCATCGCTGAGACGCTGGGCGATCTGGGCTTCTACGACAGCGCCAACGAGGGCTTAAAGCGCCTGGAGGCCGACTATGGCGTGATCGGCAGCGTGGTGGAATGTAAGAGCGACGCCAGCATGTACCAGGTGGCGCTGGTGGAGGCCGCCGAGCAGAGCGACGTGGTCGTGGCCGTGGGCTGGCAGTTCTGGGACGGCCTGACCGCGGTCGTGCCCGAAATGCCCGATACCAAGTTCATCTTCGTGGATAACGGCCTGGACGGCGTGGGCGACAACCTGCTGTCCATCACCTACGCCGAAAACGAGGGCAGCTTCCTGGCGGGCTATGTGGCCATGAAGCTGGCGCAGAGCGGCGTGGTGGGCGTCATCGGCGGCGAGAACAGCGATACCATCAACAACTTCGTCGTGGGCTACAAGCAGGGCGCGCTCTACGCCAACCCCGAGGGCACCGTGCTCGATCCCGTCTATACCGACGACTATGAGGCGCCCGACAAGGGCAAGGAAGCCGCGCTGTCGCTCTACAGCCAGGGCGCGGACGTGGTGTACGCCGTGGCGGGCAAGACCGGCCTGGGCGTGTTTGAAGCCGCGCAGGAGCAGGGCAAGTACGCCGTGGGCGTGGACAGCGACCAGAAGTACATCAACCCCGACGTCATCATCTGCTCCATGCTCAAGCGCGTGGGCGACAGCGTGTACGACGTCATCAGCAACTACCTGGAGGACGGCGTCTTTGACGGCGGCACGATCTGGAACGCCGATATGTCCAGCGGTTTGGTAGGCCTTGGCTATGGCGACGACACCATGACCCAGCAGGTCTCCGACGAGCTCAAGGCCGAGGTGGAGGCGCTGGCGGAAAAGATCATCGCGGGCGAGATTGAGGTCGAGAGCACCCGCTGAATTCTCATGGACAAACCCGGGCCCCTTGCAGGCGTCTGCCGCGCAAGGGGCCTTTGCAAAACGGAGGGATGCGCATGGGACGGAAACGGCTGGCCGCGGCGCTGCTGCTGTGCGTGCTTGTGCCCGCCGCGGCCCTGGCGGACTGGGCGGATGAACAGTCGGACGCGCTGTGCGCGCGTATGACGGCGCTGGCGGCCGAGGAGGCGTATGTACGCCTGTTCACCGATAATGACCAGGTGCTTTCGCAGGTGGAGCGCATGGCCGCCAACGCGGGGGCGGAGGTAAAGCGGCGCAGGCGCTTTGTGCTGCGGGACGAAGCCTCGTATGCCGACTATGTGGAATGGGAGGGCCTGGAGCTGCCGGCGCTGAGCGAAACGGCGGCCGGGGAGCTGGAAAAGCGGCTGGCCGCCATGCCCTCCAGCCTGCTCAACGGACAGGCCGGCGCGGAGTGGCTGGCGGCGGCAAGCCTGCTGACCGTGAGCGAGACCTTTCTGATGCCGGAGGGCTTTGTGCCCTGCATCGTGCTTTTGGACTATGGCACGGAGGCGGATGCGATGGTGGTGTTCACACAGACGGGCAGGGAGACCGTGACCGCGCAGGCGGCCTTTGTGAATGTGGAAACCGTGGAGGCCGCCATGGACGCGGTGCTGCTTTTGTATACGGAAGTTGAGGCGGAGGATTAACCGATGAACGACGCTTTCGCGGGCACGGAGATCGTCCGCTTTTCCCATGTGAGCAAGCAGTACCCCGGCACGCTGGCCAACGACGACGTGAGTCTGTCCATCCGCCGGGGCGAGGTATTCGCGCTGGTGGGCGAAAACGGCGCGGGCAAATCCACGCTGATGAACCTGCTCTACGGCCTTCAGGCCCCCACGCTGGGCGAGATCTTCATCAAGGGAGAGAAAACAGGCCCTCAGCATAACCCCGAAAGCGCCATGCGCATGGGGGTGAGCATGGTGCACCAGCATTTCAAGCTGGTGCCGGGCTTTACGGTGGCGCAGAACATCATGCTTGGGCACGAGCCAAAGCGCGGCCTGTTTTACGACGAGGCCGCGGCCGCCCGGACGGTCCGCGCGCTCTCGACGGAATACGGCCTGCAGGTGGAGCCCGGCGACGTGGTGCGCGATTTGAGCGTGGGCATTCAGCAGCGCGTGGAGATCTTAAAGGCGCTGCGCACGGGCGCGGACGTGCTGATTCTGGACGAGCCGACCGCCGTGCTCACGCCGCAGGAGGCGGAGGAGCTCTTTGAGGTCATCCGCCGCGTGGTAGACGAAAAGAATATGACGGTCATCCTCATCACCCACAAGCTCCCCGAGGTGATGCGTGTGAGCGACCGCGTGGGCGTGATGAGGCGCGGAAGGCTGGAGAAGGTCATGGAGACGCGCGATACCAGCGAGCGCGAGATCGCCTCGCTGATGGTGGGGCGCGACGTGATCTTCGGGGATTTGCGCGACAGCCGTGCCGCCGGGGAGGAGCGGCTGGTGATCCGAGGGCTGACGGCCCTGAGCGACCGCGGGCTTGAGGCGCTTGGCGGGGTAGATCTGTCCGTGCGCGCGGGCGAGGTCGTGGGCGTGTGCGGCGTGGAGGGCAACGGCCAGACGGAGTTGGCCGAGTGCGTGGCGGGCATGCGGCCCGTGACGGGCGGAAGCGTCGTCCTCTGCGGCCGGGACGTGACCGGCTGCACGCCCGGAAGCATCCGAAGGGCGGGGCTGAGCTACATCCCCGAGGACCGCATCTCCATGGGCATGGACATCAGGGCCAACGTGGCGGAAAACCTGATCGTCGGCAGGCAGCGCACGCCCGCGCTGAGCCGGTGGGGCATCCACCTGCGGCGGGGACGGGTGAAAAAGTACGCGCAGGAGCTGGCCCAGGCGTTTGACATCCGCACCGCCGGCGTGGACGCGCCGGCCGGCGACCTCAGCGGCGGCAACATGCAGAAGGTCGTGCTCGCGCGCGAGTTCTCCTTCGGCTCGCCCGTCCTGCTGGTCTGCCAGCCCACGCGCGGCGTGGACATCGGCGCGACGGAATTCATCCACGAGCACATCATCCAAAAGCGCAACCAGGGCTGCGCCGTGCTGCTCATCAGCGCGGACCTGGACGAGCTGTTCCGGCTCAGCGACCGGCTGGTGACGGTCTATGAGGGCCATGTGACGGGCCGGTTCCTGACGCAGGAGATCACCAAGGAGGAGATCGGCTACTTCATGACGGGCAGCCGGGAGGACGCAAAGGAGGCGGAGGCGCGGTGACGGGTTTCATGCAGTCCCTGCGGGCGCTTGTGCGCCTGAAGCCCGCGCAGAGGCTGACGCGGGATTACCTGCTGTCGCTGCTTGTAGCCGTGGCGCTGGCGCTGGTCGTGGGCGCGGTCATCATGCTTGTGTGCGGACACAACCCCGCCGAGGGCTATGCCGCGCTCGTGGAAGGCGCGCTGGGCAAGCCACGGGCCGTTGGAAACACGCTGGCCAAGACCGTGACCCTGTGCCTGACGGGCCTGGCGATGAGCCTGGCGGCCAAGGCGGGCGTCTTTAACGTAGGCGGCGAGGGTCAGCTCTATCTGGGCGCGATGGCGGCGGCCGTGGTGGGCGCGCAGGTCCACGCGCCCGCGTGGCTGGTGACCGTGCTTTCGCTGCTGGCGGCGATGGCGGCGGGAGGCCTCTACGCGCTCCTGCCGGGCGCGCTGAAGGTCAGGTGGAAGGTGGACGAGGTCATCACCACCATCATGCTCAACTCCGTGGCCATCTACTTTTGCAGCTACCTGGCCAACGGCCCGCTCAAGACCGCCGAGCGCGGCATCGCCACCGGCACGGACAGCATCATGGCCGAGGCGGCCTTCACGCCGCTCATCAAACTGAGCAACCTGACCACCGGCGTATTTTACGCCGCAGCCGTGGCGCTGATCGTGTGGTATGTGATGAGCCGCTCGTCGGTGGGCTTTGAAATGAAGCTGACGGGCGAAAACGACCGCTTCGCGCGCTACGGCGGCATCCGCACAGGAAGCCTGATGCTCTGGGCCATGGTGTTTAGCGGCGCGATCTGCGGGCTGGTGGGGATGCTGGAGGTGTTCGGGCTGCACAAGCGGTTTTTGACCACGGTGAGCAACGAGTTTTATTTCGACGGCATGCTCGTGGCCATGATTATGCGCTACAGCCCCTTCGGCGTCATTGTGATGAGCTTTTTCTTCGCCGTGCTCAGCATCGGCAGCAAGTCCATGGAGCTGAGCGCCGGGGTGTCCAGTGAGCTGATTTTGATCGTGCAGTCCATCATTATCTTCTTCATGGCGGCGGAGGGCGGCATCCGAAAATCGCTGCGCGAGCGCGCGGCGCTCAGGCGCGCCCGGGCTGCGGCGCGGGAAGGGGGGCGCGGCTGATGGGCGATGTGTTCAACATCCTGCTTTTGCAAAACACGCTGCGCACGGCGACCCCCGTGGTGCTGGCGGCGCTGGGTTGCCTGATGACCCAGCATGTGAACATCACCAACATCGGCATTGAGGGCATGATGCTGACCGGCGCCTTCTTCGCGGTGCTGGGCAGCTATTTCGGCGGAAGCTGGGTGGCCGGGCTGGCCTGCGCGCTGGCGGTGGGCCTGTTGCTGGGGCTGTTTTACTATGTCTTTGTCATCAGGTTCGGAAGCGACGAGTTCATCATCGGCGTGGCGCTCAACATCTTCGCCGGCGGGCTGACGGTCTTTCTCCTGCGCAACATCTTTGACGTCAAGGGCTCCTTTTCCGACCCCGCGATCGTGCCCCTGCCCACCTTGAACATTCCGCTGATTCAGGACTTGCCCGTGCTGGGCCCGCTGCTCAGCGGCAATACGCTGCTGGTGTATGTGAGCTGGCTATTGGTGCCCGTGTGCTGGGCCTTTATCTACAAGACGCCCATGGGCTTTCACCTGCGCGCGTCGGGCGAATATCCCGACGCCCTCACGGCCTGCGGCAAGAGCCCCGCGCGCATGAAGTGCCTGGCCAGCGTGCTCTGCGGCCTGCTCAGCGCGCTTGCGGGCGCGCATCTATCGCTGGGCTACCTGACGATGTTCTCCGAGAACATGAGCGCCTCCCGCGGCTACGTGGCGTTCGCCTGTGTCATCTTCGGCCGGGGTAACCCACCCAGGGTGTTTCTGGCGGCGCTTCTGTTCGGGTTCATCGAGGCGCTGGGACTGCGCATGCAAAAGTACATGCCCAGCGACCTCACCGCCATGGCCCCCTATGTGGTCACGGTGGTGATGATGGTGGCCGTGGTGATGATGGAACGCAGAAAGCGCCGACGTGCATGATGGACTATTCCGTCTCGGCGTTTGGGTCGATCAATTCGGAGCGGCCAATGCCCAGAAGCTCGGTGGTGGTGCGCGGATAGGTGCGCCCGCCGCTGTAGGAGCCGACGCGCGTAATGCGCTGACCCATGAAGGTGAAGGCAGCCGTCTGCCCGCCATCGAGGTTGATGGCCAGGGAACAGCCGGTCTGACGCATCAGATCGCAGAGCCCCGGGAGGTTTATGCCGGCGCTCTCCTTGCCCATGCGGCCCTCGACCAGTACGGCCACATAATGGCCGTTTTCGTACATGCCCACGGCGCAGCGCGGTTCATTGTACACGCCTCGTGCGGACTGGACCACGTAGGGGTTGATATCCTCGCCGCGAAACAGCCATGGACCGAAGGAAAAGACGTCCACCGCGCCCATCCTGAGATAGTCTGCGGCGGTATGAGCGTTGAAGTCAAACACGTCCCAGTCACCGTTGGAGAACATGGCCAGGGTGTCGAGATTGGGAAATTTGTCGCGCAGGGTTTTGGGGGCATTGTCATAAAGCACCTCTCCGCCCCGAATGATGATGCCTACCGTGAGGCCTCTCCCGTCGCGGTAGGTGTAATAATCCGTGTTCATGCCGAAAACCACCTGGTTTTCGGTGGCGATGCGCGCAGGCTGAACGTGCTGCCGCTGGGGATCGTCCGGGTCAAAGAGCACGGAGGCGAAGCGGTTGACCGAGGTATCGGCAAATACCTCGGCCTCATACCAGGTGACGGGCCCCTCCTGATCGAAAAAGCGGTCTATGCGCACCACCAGCGAGGGGGAAGCGTAGAACCAGAGCCCCGCTTCATCATCTGCGAGCACCTGCTCGCCCTCGACGGGATAGCCCAGCGCATCGCGCTCGCAGGCCAGAGAAGCCGGCCATTCACAGGTAACCTTCGGCCTGGCAAAATCGACATGCTCAGGGGCAGGGGTGGCGTAGGCTGAGTGGGTGACGCCGCCGGGAACGACGTTTTCAAACAGGTCGTTGCGTTCCACATCCTTGCCCACGGTGGTGTAGGCCAGCCCGAAGAGCGCGCAGCTGTACGGGCCTTCATCGGTTACGACAAAATCGGTATTCTGTTGCGTCACATGCAGCGCATAGGCGTCCTGCGCCGCCTGCAGGCCTGTGCGCCCGCCCTGGGAGGCCAGGGGTATGTTCCAGTCCAGCTCCAGCGGGTCGTCGCCGTAAAGATGCAGGTAGAGCTTCTGCACGGTCCACAGGCCATACGCTACGGCGGATTCGCTTTCCACATCCAGCCGCATGCAGTTCTGCACGCAATACAGCGCGACATCGGCGCATACGCGGTGCGCGCCGTGGCCATACTCGCCGTTTACATCGTGACTGACAACCACGTCGGGCCGGTAGTGGCGGATTTGCTCCATGACAAAGGCGCGCGCCTGGGTTTTGGGCCATTTCTTGTAGCCTTCCGCCAGAGAGCGGGAATAGCCGTCATAGAAAGGACCGATCACCGGATAGCTGTGCACGCCCATCTCCCACAGACCGTTGAGCAGCTCGCTCATGCGGGTGGTGTTGGAATCGGTCATGTAGACAACCACGGTCTTTTTGCCCTGCTCCACGGTATAGGTGGGCAGCAGGCCGCCAAAGTAGATCAGCTCGTCGTCAGGATGCGCGGCCAGCACCAGCAGATCGGCCTTTTCCGGCGTGGGCTCCCACACCTGCACCCAGGAGGGCAAATCGCCCTCCCCCAGCACGAACAGCTCGTTGATGCGCAGGGGCTGTGCCCGGTCAAAGCGGGTCCACAGCCTGAAATGCCGTACGCCGCCCAGCGCCGCGCAGGTATGCATGAAACGGGTGTCGCCCTGCGCAAGCGTCGTCCACCCGTCCTCCGTGGGCACCTGGATACACCATGCGTCGGGCATGGTGGCAAAGCACACATAGAGATAGTCCGCCGGAGGGCCCTCGCTGACGCTGAATTCGATCCATGCCTCGCGGCGTTCCCGCCCGGACCAGCGGGTGGTGTAGCGGCGGTCGGTGAGGTATGAGACGGTGCCGCCCCCGGAGGTCCTGATATCAAAGGCTTCGGTGATGTCCGCGGCCTCCGAGGCCAGGGCGCAGGAGGCGGCCGAAAGCAGGAGGCAAAGCAGCAGCGAAAGAAAGAGCGCTTTTTTCATGCGGCGTTCACCTCAGCAGGCGGTAGGGATCGGCCGCCGTCCCGCTGCCGCCCGTGACCTCAAGACCCGCCAAAGACAGCCGCACGGCGGGGCGCACGCCCTCGTTCATCACCACACAGCGGATATAGCCCAACCGCCCGTCCACCTTGGTGCAGCGCGTGCCATAGGCCTTGGTCGCGGATTGCGAGCGGGTCCAGTAGGGCGAGGAGCCGTTGGAGTACTTAAACAGCCCGTTGGCCAGCGCGTAAGGCGTTCCGTAGCCCTGACGCGCCTTGTTGCTGCCAAAGCCGTAGTCGCGGTTTTTGAGGTCCTCGCCCGTGGGCAGGAACAGATAGCCCAGTTCATCGCTGAAGGACAGGAGGGCCTTTTCCACCGGCGTGAACCATTCGTCCAGCTTTTCATCGTGCAGCAGCGCATAGAGCTCCGTGCGGTTCCACTGCCCTCCAAAGTCCTCGTATTGTTCGTCATCCTCATGGACGCGATGGTTAAAAAGAATGTATTCGCTGTAGAGATATGCTTCATCCTCCCCGACAGACAACACGCGCCAGAGGATGTCGCGCACGCCGCCGTCCTCGTCCTGCGGGCAGCGCCCCAGGGTCACATAGACATATCCCGCATCCGGGTCATACCCGCGCAGCTCCAGCGCGTGGGACAGGGCGGGCCAAAGCGTCAGCATCAAAATAGCAAGAAGAAGAAGCGCCTTTCTTTTCATCAAAAACACCTCCATAATACAAAAATGGAAATTTGATCTATAACGGAAATAATGCTATAGTAATTGCTAATATAAGTCAATTCGGCAATTTGGATTTTTATTGTTTTTTCTTAACAACCTTATGAGCGGACGCGGACAGGTATTCCGAAAAACAAAAAAAGGCGGGTCCGGCCCTTTTGGACCGAACCCGCGGCAAATGGTCTACAGCCGCCGACATTCGAGGTAATAGCGCTTCTCGTTGGCGGAACCGAGTGAGAAGGTCTTTCTGGGCAGGGCGCCCTCCGAGAGAATGGTGGGGAACAGGCGGTCCCGGTCCGGCGGAGGGAGAAGGAAGCCCACGGCGCCCTCGCCGGCTACGAGGCTGCGCACGGTGTCCTCGCCGTGCACATAGTCCAGCCGCGCTCCGGGATGGGAGACGAGCCACTGGTCCAAAAATGCCTGCAACGTGCCCACGGCCAGCTTATAGGGCGAGCCCTCCACGCTGAGGACGACCTCTTTGCCCTCGTAGACCACGGTGATCTCCTGCGCCTGAGGCCCTCCGGCCAGGCTCGCGCCCTTCCCTGCGGCGAAGGCGGCGATGTCGTTGAGCAGATCGTCGCCGTCGCAGCCCAAGAGCACGCGATGAATGGGCTCCATGCGCAGCGCGTCGTCATGGATGTTCTCCAGCTCCACCATGGCAAAGCGCGCGGGATGGGTTACGGTCTGTTCGGGCGTCAGGCCGGGCTTGATCTCCTCCCAGCAGGCCTTGGCGGCGGCGAGGCTGTGGTTTCCGTCGCCGACCGCGAACAGGAGCGGATTGTCGGGGTCCAGCCGGGCGCGCAGGCGGTCCAGCGCATCATAGACGGC
Source organism: uncultured Eubacteriales bacterium (assembly GCA_958448555.1). Classification (GTDB taxonomy): domain Bacteria; phylum Bacillota; class Clostridia; order Christensenellales; family Aristaeellaceae; genus Limiplasma. Next base: position 25,845 of record CAUDEL010000005.1, read on the forward strand.
GGCGATGTCCGCGGGAGCGGTCACGGCGTAGCCGGTCAGGTGTCCGCCGCCCATCATCAGCGGGAAGTCGTAGAGCCGGTCCAGCTCGTCGTGCCTGTGGAACAGCGGCTCAACGATGCTGTGCATGGGATCGTCCACCAGAAGCAGCACATGGCTGGTCTCCAGCGCCGCGCCGCGCCGGACCGTCATGCGGGGCGGGACGCGCTCGGCGATGGTCTCCTCCGAGGCGCGCACTAGGGAGCGGCTGCCCCTGGCGGGATCGTAACACTCCAGATCCAGCAGCGCCACCAGTCCCACGCGCGCGCCGCTGGAGGTGTTGCGCTCCACGAGCACGAAGCCGTTGGACACGGCGGGGGCGAGCACGCCGCGGGCGAGATCGTCGCGCATGGCCTGGTGGATGCGCGAAATGCGCTGCGGCGCCTCATCCAGATAGCACTCGGGCAAAATCAAATCCAGCGTCGAGGGATGGCCGCCTACCAGCAGACGCACATTCTCCCAGTATTTGGGCTGCGAGGTGAACTGGTCGCAGGCGACACAGGCCCATTCGGTCAGGCTGGAGCGGTCGGCGGGGATGAGCAGCTCGCCGGGATAGAGCACGACATTGGCGTCCGGCATGGGGAAAAACCTCCTTAAATAATGCAAATCAGCGCATCTGGCGCAGCAGCAGCACCAGACATTCACTGCCGCTGCCCAGCGTGGCGAGGGTCAAAAGCCGGTCGGAGGCCTGCACGTCCACATCGAAGGAATACAGGCTGTGCGCGCGGGCGCTCTCGACATAGGCCAGCATATCCGCGTCGGTTGCAAAGCTGGGATAGCCGGCGTAGTTGAAATAGTCGCTGCTGGTAGGATCGCTGCTGGCCACGATGACGGCAAAGAGAACGTAATCCGCTTCCTCATATAGCGTGGTGAGCCTTGCGGTGGTGGCCGACGCCACGAAATCGCGTCCGGCGGTGGCGTATTGCCGGAGAGGAGCGAAAACCTTTCCCTCGATGGCCCCCTGGCCGCGCAAGAGCAGATTCTCCGGCGGGGAGCGCAGGGAACAGCTCTCGTCAACGAACACAGCCCCCGCGTCGGAGGAGCTTCCCCGGTAGTTTCGGGTGAGGTAGTAGGTGTTGTTGCGCTGCACCACGACTTCCTCCAGCACGCCCGGGATGGTCAGCTTGCCCACCACATCCCCGTTTTCCTGGATGAGAGGCAGCAGGCTTTCCATGATGTTTTTCAGCGGATTGTCGGGATAGTCGCTCAGCCGGGTCCGGGGGCTGGGCGTCTGTGTGGGCGCGGCGGTCTCCTGGATGTTGCTGGTGTCGCGCTTGTTGAGGCTCTCCACGGCGTTTTCCCGGATGGGAATGACCGGCGTGGGCGAAGGCGTCTGCACGACCTGCGTGGGGACGGGCGTGGCGGTAGGCTCATACGTCTGCCCGGCGGGCAGCAGATCCACGCGCGCCGCGCCGCTTTGCAGGTCCGTGCCCGTGCGCTCAAGATAGCTCTCGCGCATGGTCTCCACCTCCCGTTCGTTTCGTGACAGAACGGTGAGGATGCGGCCGCCCTCCACCGCGCAGAAAACCACCATCATGAACGCGGCGATCAGCGCGACAACGCGCGCCGGCCGCACCGGGGGACGGGCAGGACGCCGCGTGGGCGGTGTGGAGCGGGAGGGCCGTCCCTCCGGGCTGGCCGCAGAGGGGCCGGTCGGCGCGGACGGCGGCGCCTGCATCTGCGCCGCAGGCTCAAAGGGGTCGCACAAGGATTCCTGCGGATCCCAGCAGGCGTCCGTTTCGGCCTGAGGGCCGGGGTCGGGAGAAAAAGCCGCGGCATCCGGCCGGTAGGGCTCGCCCGGCTCGAACGCCAGGGAATAGGGTGCGCCGGGTTCGCCGCCGGAGGGGAACAGCGGCGACTCCCCGGTACCGAAGGGCTCGGAGGGAAGATCAAAGGGCATCTGCGGCATGGGAGGAAGCGGCTGTGCCTCCAAAGGGATGCCCGCGGCCGCTTCCTCAGCCGCGTGTCGGGCGACCCGGCTGCGGCGCGCCGCCGGGTGCGCGGGCTGAGCCGGCTCCATGGGCGCGGCGGGGGGCGCCGACGCTTCGGAGGGCGCGGTATACAGGTCCACACGTTCCTGGGACGGCCTGCTGCGCGCATCCAGCGGCTGGCGCCTGAGATAGGGCGGAAGCCCGGAGGGAGGCGACATGCCGGGCGGCGGGGACTGAGGAAACACAGGCGCCGCTTCCCGCTCCGGCTGGGCAGGAAACGGCTTGGGCGGACTCATCCAGTGCGCCGTGCCATAGAGCTGCCCGGGCTGGAGAGGCGCCATCACATGGGCGTCCTCGCCGTGCCGGACAGGCGTTTTCAAGCGGGAGGCATAATCAATGGGCGCAAAGGGATTCGAGGCATCCTCCGGCGCGGACGGCCGGGCATCGCTGCCGCTCTGCGGATCGCTGCGCATCTCCATCCCTCCCTGGCACGTTGCGTCATTTGGTTTTCATTATGGCGTTTTGCGTTGCGAATGTCAATTTCATGCCTCAGTGCCGGCCTGAACCGCCGCACTGATAGCATTTTCCCGAGCCCATGCAGGTCGTACAGTTCTGATCGACATATTCAAATGTGCCTGCAACCCATTTTTTGACGGTGCCGTTTCCGCCGCATTTGGGGCAGCGGCCCGAGCCGGAACAGACCGAGCAGGTAGGCTTGTCCCACTCATAGACCGTATCATTGGAAGAGACGCTGTTTTTGGGTTCCCTGACCTTGAAGGGCACCTCCGGCCGGATGCCGGAGTCTACCATTATGATGCCGCTTGACAGGGTGATTTGCACCGACGCGCCCGCGTTGCTGAAATTGGCGAGCTTGAGGACCTCGTTGCCGTCCCAGCTCCGATCGTCGAGTTTCTCCACATCCAGAGGTCCCACATAATCGAAGCGGTAGAGCCAGTCCGAATCATCGTCCACCCGCTTGAGATCAAACGGGCCGTCCTCCAGCAGCGCGGCGTATTCCGCAAAAGCGCGGTCGCACTCCTCCTCCGTCTGGAAAGCATAGGTCATCCATATGCTGTCGGAGCCGCCGGACTCATTGGGCGCCACGCCGAAATAGGCGCCGGGATCGGGAAGAGCAAGGTAGTCCCCGGCGCTTGCCGCGGCACAGAGGAAAAGGAGGCTCAGAGAAAGAACGAGGCAAAAGAGAGAGCGCCCTTTCATCATCGTTCTTTCCTCCTTCCAGACAAAGGTCCTTTCCTGCCTATCTTACAGGATTGCGCCGATGGTGTCAATCCAAAAGCGCCCGCCTTCGCACCCAAAAATATGGCAAAATCAGTAAGAACGGGGCGTTTTTTTGCCCGGCCTCTACCCAAGATGGACAAACTTTGGTATAATAAGGGCACTACCGACAAGGAGGAGATACCCATGGCCATGGTCAACACCAGGGAAATGTTCAAAAAGGCTTATGAGGGCGGTTACGCCATCGGCGCCTTCAACGTCAACAACATGGAAATCATCCAGGGCATCACCGAGGGCGCGAAGGTGGAAAACGCCCCCCTCATTTTGCAGGTGAGCGCGGGCGCGCGCAAGTATGCCAAGCACGTCTACCTCATGAAGATGATCGAGGCCGCCATCGAGGACACGGACCTGCCCATCGTGGTGCACCTGGACCACGGCCCCGACTTTGAGACTTGCAAGAGCTGCATCGACGGCGGCTTCACCAGCGTCATGATCGATGGCAGCCACCTGCCCTTCGAGGAGAACATCGCCCTGACCCGCAAGGTCGTCGAATACGCGCACGACCGCAACGTGACCGTCGAGGCCGAGCTTGGCCGTCTGGCCGGCGTGGAGGACGACGTGAAGGTGTCCGCTGAGGATTCCAGCTACACCCGCCCCGAGGAGGTCGAGGAGTTCGCCACCCGCACCGGCTGCGACAGCCTGGCCATCGCCATCGGCACCAGCCACGGCGCCTTCAAGTTCAAGGGCGAGCCCAAGCTGCGCTTTGACATCCTGGAGGAGGTCTCCAAGCGCCTGCCCGGCTTCCCCATCGTGCTGCACGGCGCCAGCAGCGTCATTCCCAGCTATGTGGACATGATTAACCAATATGGCGGCAACATGCCCGGCGCGCAGGGCGTGCCCGAGGAGATGCTGCGCAAGGCCGCGACCATGGCGGTTTGCAAGATCAACATCGACAGCGATCTGCGCCTGGCCTTCACCGGCGAGATCCGCAAGCACCTGGCCGAGCATCCCGATCACTTCGATCCCCGTCAGTACCTGACCGACGCGCGCAACGGCATCCGCGAGATGGTCCGTCACAAGATCGTCAACGTCCTGGGCTGCAACGGCAAGGCGTAAGCCTGTTAAACGACGCGGCGCGACTGAACAAGTCGCGCCGCAACTTTTTTTTCGCCACTCAATCAAACGTCCCCGCCGTGCGTCTAATGGGTGAAAGCGCGCTTGAACAGAAGGAGGGGAAGCCTGTGACAAGGGAGGACTTTGAGGGCCGCGTCCTGGACGCGCGGGAGAAGATGTACCGCGTGGCCAGGAGCTACCTTCAAGGGGAGCAGGACTGCCTGGACGCGGTGTCCGAGGCGGTGCTCAGGGCCTGGCAGAAGCGCTCGTCCCTTCGCCGGGAGGAGTTCTTCGACACATGGCTCATGCGGATTCTGATGCGCGAATGTGTCAACATCCAGCGCAGGCAAAGGCGCATGGTGCCCGTGGAGAACGTGCCGGAGAGGCCCGCGCCCGATGGGAATGTCGCCGCCCTGCGCGACGCGCTGGACGCCCTGCCCCCGAAGCTGCGCACCGTGACGGTGCTGCACTACATGGAGGGGTATGACGTTTCGGAGCTGTCGCGGCTGCTGCGCGTTCCCAAAGGAACCGTCACCTCCCGGCTGCACATGGCCCGCGGACGCCTGCGGGAGCTTTTGAAGGAGGATATCGAATGAAACAATCCGAGTGGCGGCGCGCATATGATCCGGACCCGGTCCATCTGGAGGCGCGCGTGAGGCATACGCTCAAAAATCTTGATGCGGACCCGGCCGCGCGGCCGCATGCGCTGCGCACGGCGCTGATCGCGGCGCTGGTGCTGGCGCTCCTGTGCGGGATCGCGCTGGCGGTGTACGAGAGCCGCACGGCCGACCTGGCGGGGTGGTTCGGCGGTGAGGAGAGAAAGGAAGCGCTGCTTGCGGGCGACATCGCGCCCTCGGGCGAGAGCACGCGGCTGGGCGATGTGGTCTATACGCTGGACGACGTGATCTACAAGGACGGCACGATCTACGGCAGCGGCGTCATCCGCGCGGCGGAGGGGGCCAACATCGTGCTGATTGACGAAAATTCGGGCATCTATGAGCCCGCGGGCTATCCCCTGCACTACGGCAAGGACTACACCGTGCCCGACGACGCGCCCAGCTACGTGGAGCTGGCGAAGGAGCGGGGGGCCAGGCTCATTCTGGCCAAATGCGTGGCAGACGGCGTGCTGGATGAAAACGGCGAGCCGGACAGCGTCGGCTACGACCAGGTTCCCCAGCCGGATGGCACCATCCGCTTCTATTTTGAGTTCGCGGGCCGCGAGGGCGGCATTGAGCGCGCAGAGAGCTATGACGTGATCCTCTCCATCGCCAACTGGGAGGTCACGCCCGAGGGCGAATGGCTGCGCGAGGACCCCGACAACACCTGGCTCAAGGACGAATGGGTCGTGACGGTCACGCCCGATAGGAAAGGAGATGCCCAATGAAAAAACGTGGACTTTGCCTCGCGCTGTGCCTGTGCCTGCTGACGGGCGCCCTGCCTGCGCTGGCGCAGGACGGCGGCGCGCTGTGCGTGCTCAATGACGGCTGGTTCGTAAACGAGGATTATCTGGCGCAGTACCCGGACCGAAGCCTGGAGATGATCCCCGCCGAGTATCTTGACAACGGCATCGACACCAACCTGCGGGAGCTGCTCTTCACCACCGATTGGGATGTGGCCCGCATCACGACGGACGAGTTCACCCTTGGGGAGCTGGACGAGGCCGGGCTGCTCATGGACCTGACGGAGCTGTTCGGGGAAGAGAAGCTCTACCCCGCCGTGCGCGGGGCGGTCACGGTGGACGGTCGCATGATGGGCGTGCCCACGATGGGCTGGTACATGGGCGCCCGTTACAGCATGCATTGGCTGGATGGGGACCCCTATGGCCTGGGGGAAAAGCTGGGGCTTACGGAGGCGGACGAGCCGCATACCTATGCGGAGCTCTACGCCCTTGCGCAGAAGTATTTTGCGCTGGAGGCGGAAACGCGGCGCGGTACCCTCTTTTTCGATGGCATGCTGAACGGTCAGGCGGGCGTTTTGCTGCTTTCGAGCTTTATCGATCAGTATGCCGGGGAGTTTGCGGACGCGGAGGGAAACGTCGATTATGATACCGACGCCTTCCGCGACGGGGTCCGGCAGATCGAGGAACTGACGGCGCTGCTTAGCGACAACCTCAAGCCCCTCTATAATGAAGGCTCCACCAGGCTGTACATGCTGGTCAGCGATGCGGCCAACCACCCGCTGGGGAACGAGACGCTGTTTTCCGTCGGGATGGAGCGAAAGGTGCCCATGCGGCTGGAGGTCTGGGTCATGAACGCTCGGACCGATAAGGCGGACGAGGCCGCCGACTACATCCGCGCGGCCATGGCGCGCACCGCCCCGGAATTTGCCCCGGCGCTGTACGAGGAATATGACTATACTGCCCTGCTGCGCGCCAGCCTCGACCGCGACATCGAGGCCCAGAAGGAGCAAAACGAGGCTCAGAGCGTGATCGACGAGCTCATCCGCCTGCGCGACGCCGGCGAGGCCGACGGGCACTACTACAGCCGGGAACAGCTCGAACGCTACCGCACGGAGGTCGCCCCCTATCTGATCTTCCCGAGCTGCGGGTATGTGGGCGGCTGGACGCCCGCAAGCAGCTACATGAAAGGCAAGCTGGACATGGACGGGCTGATCGCGGAGCTGAACAATCGGTGAACGAAACACCGCGCATGCCTTTGGGGGCGCGCTTCGGAAGCGGAGCGCGTCCCTTTTTTCGCGCCACGCGCGCTTGTGTGAAATCCATGTGAGAAATCCGCCAAATCGCTTTTGTGGCGCAGTCTTCCCGTGTATAATGTAACACACAAAAATAGCCGGGAGAGTGAAAGACGATGAGACGAATGGTAAGCGTGATACTCACCGTGGCGTTCATGCTGGGCGCCTTTGCCGCGTCCGCCGAGGGGACCGGGGCGCTGGACGCCTTCGCCGCCCTGACCGGACAGCAGGCCCAGATCAACGACCCGGGAAAGACCAACGCCGAGTACCTTGCGGATATCATGGCGGGCGTTTACGCTGCAAAGCCCGCGGATACCACGGCAGCCGCCGCGATGGCCCCCGCGTTGCCGTATCTTTCGGGTATCAGCACGCGTGATATCGCCGCTTTTGCCTCGGCAAACCAGTATCCCGTGCGTCAGGTGCGCAACGCGTACTACAAGGCGCTGGCCAACGTGTTTCACGCGGAGGTGCTGTGCAACCCCGCATCCGAGGAGCAGTACCGCAACGTGCAGGTGCTCCTTTCCCTGTTCCTTGAGGACGACGCCACCGCGGATTCCGCGTCGCGCGAGGCCATCCGCAACAGCATGAACGCCACGAACGCCGCCGTCATCGCCGCCGGATACGGCCTGCCCGCCGGATTTGTGGAATTTGTGGTGATGGACGAAAACTGGGACGACGACAGCTGGGAGAACGACGATGACTGGCGCGCCGCCGTGGGCTGGGACGACGACGATATCTACGAGGACAGCAACGACGACCTTGCCCTGGGCGACAGGGACACGGCGGATTCCTACCGCATTGCGGAGATGCAGGAGCGTCTGATTGCGCTGGGCTATCTGACCGGCAAAGCCGACGGCGTGTTCGGTGAGCAGACCGAAGCGGCGCTGATTCAGTATCAGCTGGCCAACGGCGCGCCCGCTACCGGCGTGTTTGACGACGACGATTACGACGACATGCTGTCCGTGGACGTGGTGGCCCGCTGGGATTACGACAACAGCTTCGATTACGACGATACGCCGGACGTTCAGGACTCTCCGGACCCTGCGCCCGCTCCCGCCCCCGCTCCCACAAGGCAGGATTCTCCGGACAATTCCCCCGATTATGATTCCTCCTACGATTCTTCCGGCGATTCTCCCGACTATGAAGACAGCTAACCACATCCCATTTCAGCGGGAACGCAGGGCAGGGCATGCCCTGCGTTCTTTTCGAGGAGCACTGTCCACGCCGCGCGGAAGGCAGCTTGCGCAAAACGCCGTGCTTTTGGCCGTGGCGGTGCTTGCGCTGCTGGCGCTGACGCTTACGGAGCAGTTCCGCGCGCCGCAGGAAGACGCGGTTGCGGGCGGCGCGGACGCTGCTCCGCCGTCTGAAGGCGGCGCGCTTCCCGTCCTGTCCATCGTTACGGAAAACGGACGTCTGCCCAACGGGGAGGACCTTTCCGCCCGCCTTACGCTGCTTCTTCCGGACGGGACGGAGTTTCAGACAATTTCCACGCGCATCGAAATCAACGAGCGTGGAAATACCAGCCGCCGCTTTCCAAAGAAAAGCTACCGTGTTAAAATAGTGGATGAGGAGGGGCAAAAACAGGACCTGTCCATCGCGGGCCTGCGCAGCGACGACGACTGGATTCTCAACCCGCTGTACACGGACACCTCCAAGATTCGAGAGGCGCTGGCCTACGACCTGTGGGCCCGGATGAATTCGTCTGGGCAGGCGGCGGCCGGCTCGCGCATGCGCTACGCCGAGATTTATTTCAACGGGCAATACTGGGGGCTTTACGGCGTTCAGGAGCGCATGGATCGCAAGCAGGTAGATGCCGATAAGCGCGGCGGCGTCCTCTACAAGGTGGCCGCCAACGACCGCCCCACCGTGGAGGAACTGCTGGACTGCACAAGCCCGGAGCGCTGCGCGGGCTTTGAACTGACATTCTGCGGCGCGGGCGTGAAGGACCCTTGGGAGCCGGCGGCGGCGTACATGGCCTTTCTGGAGGGGGAAAGCTGCGGTGTGGACGCGCGGCTGTCCACGGCCAACGTGATCGACTACGGCCTGTGGGCCATGCTCACGCAGGCGCACGATTGCCACTTCAAGAACCAGTACCTCAACTGCGTGTACGGAAACGGCTATACCCTGTACAAAATCCCGTGGGATCTGAACAACACCTTTGGCGATGTGTGGCTCAACGCGGCAGAGGAAAGCAACCATACCGGATACAAAATTGGCGATCTGGTGATGGACGGGGCTTTCAGCATGCTGCTGGATACCGGCGGGGAAGAAGCGCTCCGCGCCGTTGAGGAACGGTGGAGGGAGTTGCGCCGCGAGACGATTACGCTTGAGGGGCTGCTCGAAAGGGCCCATGAGCTTTACGCGCCGCTGCGCTCCGCCATTGAACGCGACAGCGCGCGCTGGCCCTCCTGCGGCATGGGCAACGGAAACGCGGCCAATATTCGGGATATCGAGGCGTATTTCCGGGCGATTCTGCCCCGGATGGATGCGTTCGTCTCCGGGCTTGCGGCGCGCCAGTAAAGCAAAAGGGAGGAATGCGACATGGCGGCGATATGGATCGTGGAGGATGACCCCAAGATCGGGCTGCTGATTGAAATGACTGTGCGAAAGACCGGACACGCCGCCGTGAGGATGCCGGACGCGGTGGCGCTTGAGCGCGCGCTGAAAAAGCAGGTCCCGCCGGACCTGCTGCTGCTGGATTTGATGCTTCGGGAAAAGAATGGCTTTGCCGTTATGAAGGAATGGAAGGCCCGGGCCGAAACGCGCAGGATCCCCGTCATCATCATCTCGGCCCGCAGCGCGGAGCACGACAAGGTGATGGGGCTGGAGCTGGGCGCTGAGGACTACATCACCAAGCCCTTTGGCGTGCGCGAATTGCAGGCGCGCGTACAGGCCGCGCTGCGCCGCCTGCCCGCCAGCGTGGAAAAGCTGTGCGTGGGCGCGCTGACGCTGCTGCCCGCCACGCGCGAGGCCTACGTGGACGGGAACCGGGTCGACCTGACACAGAAGGAGTTTGAGCTGCTGTTGTATCTGGCCCGCCACGCGGATTCCACCGTGACGCGCGCCATGCTGGTCCGCGACATTTGGGGCTATGCCACCGAGGAGGACAACTCCCGCACGGTGGATACCCATATCAAAACGCTGCGCCTGAAGTTGGGGGACGCGGCCGGCGAACCCCGCTTTATCCAGACCGTCCGCGGGACAGGCTACCGGCTGATGCGCGGAGAACAGCCATGAAACGCAGCCTGCGCGGGCTTTACTGGGTGGCCATCGCCTGCATGCTGGTCATGGCCGTGGTGGCCGTGGCGCTGCTGCTGGACTTTCGTGTGAAGGACCGCAGCGAAAGCCTGCGCGATATTCTGGAGGCCGTTTCGGCGTGGACGCTGGAAAGCCGGGACGACCTGCAAAGCCATGCCAACCATATAGCGTCCGTGTCAGCCCCGGTGCGGGTGACCTTTTTAAGCGAGGCGGGAACGGTGATCGCCGACAGCGAGCACGACGCGGCTTCGATGGAAAATCATCTGGACCGACCGGAGGTTGCCGCGGCGCTTCAGGGCGGGGTGGGCGAGAGCCTGCGCCTGTCCGATACGCAGTCAGCGTTTATGATGTACGCCGCCAAGCGTATCGCCCCTGGCGTGATCCTGCGGCTGGGCTATCCCGTTGAAATCATCAGCCATACGCTGCTGTTTTACAGCATAGGCGTGGTCGCGCTGGCCATCATCCTCTATATCCTTCAGCGCAGAAGGCTGACGCGCTTCGCCGTGGCGATGGTGCGCCAGATGGACGACGTGCGGCGGCTTCTGGAGGGCGCGACCACAGATCCCACCGCGGTGTTCCCCGAGCTTCAGCCGGCGCTGGAGCATATCGCCTATCTGGCAAAGCGTCTCAACAGCGACCTTGCGGAGATCAACCGCACCCTGTCGCTTCGGGACGATTTTGTGGCGAACGCCTCGCACGAGCTGCGCAGCCCGTTGACCTCCATCATGGGCTTTGCGGAAATGCTGGGCGAGGGACTGGCCGATACGCCCGAGGAGCAGGCGCTGTGCCTTCAGACGATTCGCGGGGAATGCGAACGCATGCTGGACGTAGTGGAGGACGTGCTGCTGCTTTCGCGCGCCGAACGGGAGCAGGGGCTGACGCGCGAGCATGTGGATGTGGAACGGGTGGTTGAGGAGGTGCGCCGCGCGCTTGCGCCGCAGGCGGCGCAGAAGAGGATATCCATCGTCAGCGAGGGCGCGCTTACCTTATGGGCCGTGGAAAAGGACCTGTGGGAGATTCTTCATAACCTGATGGGCAACGCCATACGCTACGGCCGCAGGGGCGGTCATGTGAAAATTCTGCTGCGCCAGCGATGCATCATCGTGGAGGACGATGGCATCGGCATTGAAAAAAAGCATCTGCCCTATCTGTTCGAGCAGTTCTACCGCGTGGACCAGTCCAGAGACCCGGAGGTGCGCGGAACGGGACTCGGCCTTTCCATCGTGCGCACACTTGCGGAGCGCAACGGCGCGACCGTCGGGGTGGAAAGCTGTCCGGGCAGGGGCAGCCGCTTTACGGTCTGCTTTGAGCAGAAGCAGGACGGCGATTGAGGCGCGTTTTGGCGATACGCCTGCAAGAGAAGCGGGCTATGCCGCACTTCTCATACCAGCTCCAGCGACGGCACGGCGTTCAGCTCCAGCGGCGCAAGCTCGCCCTTTTTCAGGCGATAATAGGCCGCCGAACCGATCATGGCGGCGTTGTCGGTGCACAGCCACAGCTCCGGCATGCACAGGCGAAAACCCCGTTTGGCCGCGAGCGCCGTCATCTGCGCGCGCAGGCGGCGGTTGGCGCTTACGCCGCCCGCCAGACACAGCGTGTCAAGCCCACTGTCCTCAAGAGCCAGCATAGCGCGCTCGCACAGCGTATCCACCACCGCGCGCTCGAAGCTGGCGGCCAGGTCGGCGCGGGGCAGGGCCTCGCCCTTCTGCTCCATCTTGTGGCAGGCGTTGAGAAAGGCGGTCTTGAGGCCGGAAAAGCTGAAATCGTACCGTCCGTCCGGGTGAGGATGCGGCAGGGAGAGGAAGGTATCGTCCCCGCCCTCGGCCAGCTTGGAAAGCAGCGGCCCGCCCGGGTAGTTGAGCCCAAGCACCCGCGCGGCCTTGTCGAAGGCCTCGCCCGCGGCGTCATCCACCGTCTGGCCAAGCAGGGTGTAGTCGCCATAGGCGTTCACGCGCGTCAGGTGGCTGTGGCCGCCGCTGACCACCAGGCACACAAACGGCGGCTCCAGGTCCGGGGTGGTCAGGAAATTGGCGCTGACATGCCCTTCGATGTGGTTGACGGGGATGAGCGGTAGACGTGTGGTATAGCTCAAACCCTTCATGCAGTTGACGCCGGTGAGCAGCGCGCCCACCAGCCCCGGCCCGTAGGTGACGGCCAGCGCGTCCACGTCCGACAGGGCCATGCCCGCCTCCCTGAGCGCCTGGTCGATCACACGGTCGCAGGCGTCCATGTGGGCGCGGCTGGCGATCTCCGGCACCACGCCGCCGTAGAGCGCGTGGGTGTCCACCTGGGAGAAGATGACGCTGCTGAGGATCTTCCGCCCGTTTTCCACGATGGCCGCCGCGGTTTCGTCGCAGCTGGACTCCATGGCCAAAATGCGAATGGAAGCCTTGCTCTGCAAGGCTTCCAGTTTTTCATTCATCTCACGTTGCGTCTGCACGGAAAAGGGCCTCCTTAGCGGTTTGAGCCGCCGGCGGACTCGGCGCGCGACTGGGCGATGCGCAGGCCGACGGGGGAGAGAATCAGGGGAAGGACCATCACCGCGGCGAGCATCAAAACCAGCAGGATCAGCACCGGCGGCAGATAGGCTGAAAAGAGCGACTCCGGGAAAAGCAGCATCACCAGCTCGTCCGCGGGAAAGATGCCGTCGGGGATGAGCGTGCGGTGCAGCGTCTCCCACAGGCCCGTGAAATCCAAAGCGGCCCACAGCCCGATTCCCGCGATGAGCAGCAGCGGCACGATTGTTCCCGCATAATACCCCCGCGCGGAGAAGCCGCCCCGCCGGCCCGAGCCGGCCAGCACCCATGCCAGCAGCGCAATTACAACCGCCGCGCCGCACAGGAATACCGCCGTGGCGGCGCTCACCCAGCCCTTGACCGTGGCCATGTGGTCGCGGAAGCTCTGGGGAATGAAGCGGCTGGCCGGGAAGCCCGCCACGGTGATGCGCGGCTCCCAGCTGTCCTGGGCGTCGGTCAGAAAGAGGATGGTTTCCCCGGCAAAACTGCGCACGCTGTCCTCGTCGATCGCGAGGGCGGCGTAATCCACGTTTTCCAGCAGCGCCTTTTCAAAGAGCTGGCGGTCCACGGCGTTGAAATATACGGAAGCAGCCGCAGCCAGAAGCACCAGAAGAAACGAGGCGATGAAGCAGCGAACGAACGCCCCGCGCCGCCGAGGCGGCGCCGGGTCCCGGGTATATGGCATTGGTTTACCTCCCTGCTTACTGCATTTTCAGGTAGGCGGTGATGAAGCCGTCGAGGTTGCCGTCCATCACGTCGTCCACGTTGCCGCTCTCAAAGCCGGTGCGGTGGTCCTTGACCATGGTGTAGGGCTGGAACACATAGGAGCGGATCTGGCTGCCCCATTCGATCTTCTTCATCTCGCCCTTGATGTCGGCCATCTGCTCCTCCTTCTCGCGCTCGCGAAGCTCAAGCAGGCGGCTCTTGAGGATGCGCAGGCAGACCTCGCGGTTTTGCACCTGGCTGCGCTCGTTCTGGCACTGGGCCACGATGCCCGTGGGAATGTGCGTCATGCGCACGGCGCTGTCGGTGCGGTTGACGTGCTGGCCGCCCGCGCCGCCCGCGCGATAGGTGTCGATGCGCACTTCCTCCATGTTGATTTCAAAGTCCTGGTCATCCTCCAGAATGGGGGACACGTCCAGGGAGCTGAAAGAAGTGTGACGGCGCGCGTTTGCGTCGAAGGGGGAGATGCGCACCAGCCGGTGCACGCCCTTCTCGCTGCGCAGAAAGCCGTAGGCGTTTTCGCCGTCCACCTGGAAGGTCACGCTCTTGATGCCCGCCTCGTCGCCGTCCAAAAGGTCGTTGACCGTCACCTTGAAGCCGTGGCGCTCGCAGTAGCGGGTGTACATGCGGTAGAGCATCTGCGTCCAGTCCTGCGCCTCGGTGCCGCCGGCGCCTGCGTGCAGGGACAGCACGGCGTTGCAGCCGTCATAGTCGCCGCGCATGAGCGTCTCCAGCTCCAGCGCGTCCGCGTCCTTGGCAAGGCTCTCCAGCTCCTGCTCGCACTCGGCGGCGATGCCCTCGTCCTCGTCCTCCGCCAGCAGCTCCAGCATGGCCTCCACGTCGTCGGCGCGTGTCTCCAGGCGCCTGACGTGATCCAGCTTTCCCTCGATCTGGCTCACCCTGCGGTTGACGGCGGTGGAGCGCTCGAGGTTGTTCCAGAACTCCGGGGCGTTCATTTCCTCTTTCAATTCCGCCAGCTCCTCGCGCAAAAGGGGGAGCTTAAGCGCGTCGGCCGCCTTGGAAACGGTGCCGCGCAGGCGGGTAAGGTCCTGTTTCATCTGTTCCTGATCGATCATAGAATCCTCTCCTGATTTCTTTCTCTCCGGTATGACAGAGGCGCTAAAGAGCCTGACGGCCTTCGGTCAGCAGGCCGTCAGGAGACGATACGCAGCGGGGCACCTCCAGCAGCCCGATATCCTCCAGAATGGCCAGATAGATTCGTTCTTCCTCAGAGATGTTGCCGTTTTCGTCCACATAGCCCGACCGGGTCAGGCCGTCATAGAACAGATCAAAGGCCGTGTCCCGGGACCTGCCGGACGCATCCCAGGGCGGCAGCGGCCCTACCCGCGCCTTCGCGCAGGTCCCGTCCCACCGCGTAAGGACGAGGTCAACGGCGCCATCCTGCCGGCGCACCTCCCGCCACAGATCCATCCCCGCCGTTCCCAGGGGACACATGAGCGAAAACTCGTACTCGCCATCATATTCTTCCCATTGGTTAAAGCGGTGATCCACCGGCAGAAAGTCGAAGAGAAGCACGCTGTTCCCCGCGGAAAGCGCCAGAGAGGAAAGGTCCGCCGGCGCGTCCAGGACACCCTTGAGCATTGCGCAGGGAACGGGGGTGAGGTCCGTATCCGCCAGGGCAAAGTCCAGCGTGAACATACCGGCTGTTCCGTCGTCAAAGGTCAATGCGCAGCCGTCGTATTCGTCAAACCTGGTCTGGTAAATCCACAAGCAGCCTTCCGACCGCTCAAACGAAGTCACATAGCCCGCATCCGTTTCGTCGCTGCGCACATAGGCTTCCAGCCTGGCCGCGTCAAAGGATATCCCCTTCGCCAGCGCGGTTGTGCCAAGCAGCAGAGCCAGCATCCCAAGTCCGATCAGCCGCTTCATGGGCACCCCCTATTTGACGTCCCAGCGCCAGAAGTCCAGGTCGCGGTCCGAAACGGTTTCCACGGTTCCGTCGTCGTAACGCACCTCGCGGATGGCCGTGAAGATCACGCGCGCGTCCGCCCCATAGCCCTCAAGGCTATATTTGGAAAGCATTTTTTTCTTTCCCGCGCGGATGGATTCCTCAATCGTCATCTCGTTGTACACCTCTCCGGTCAGCTCGCTGGCAATGGCGTTGCCGCTTTTGTCCGTGCAGTAATACGAGAAGGTGACGGATTGGATCGCCCGCTGCTTATCCGTGTTTTTCAGCTCCATGCGGATCCAGGGCACCGTTTTGACGCGGCCCCAATCCCCCGACAAAGTGCTTTCCAGATGCAGCCGCGGCGCCCAGAGGACATCTTCCAAAGGCTTGACGCTCTTGCCGGGCTTGGGAATACCGGACGCTCCGTCGGGAAGCCAGACCTTTTCTGCGCTGGGATAGACCGCGATGGCTGGCATGAGGCTGTCACCGTCCAGCGAGGACACCAGGGTGGCGATGCTCTCCTGCACCCGCCCGTCCTCGTCCAGGAAGCGGGAGCGCACAAGTCCCTCGTAGAACACCGCATAGCCGCCGTCCACCTCCGTCAAGGGAGGCTGCTCAATGGCGAAGCACAGCTTCTTGGCGTCGTAGAGGCGCAGGGAGAAGGCGAAGTCCGCGTCATGCAGATCCCTGAGAAGCGCGATTCCCGGATTGCCCAGAGGTAGAATCAGATCAAAATCATAGCCGTCATCGCCGTCCGGCTCCAGAAGGAAACCGTCCGTCATGCGCTTTACATCCAGCCAGTATACGCGATCACCGATCAGCAGCTGCAGGAGCTTGACCGAGAATTTCTGGTCACACCAGCCATCCAGGTAAAGGAAGGGAATACCGAAATCGCTTTTGCTTCCGCTGATAAGGAAAGACAGGTCCACCTAGCCCCCCAGCGTTTCGCTGGAGAAGTCGTATTGCATGGAGCCGTCATAGGTCAGGTACTGCCAGTCTTCAAAGGTTTCCGTTTCTCCTGAGGAAAAGAGGGTCAGATCGTAGGCGGGTGTATCCTCGGCCATGCAGTACGCGTAGAGCAGTTCCACGTCAAAGCGGTCGTCAAACGGTTCGGCTGTCGCCGGTGCGGCAAACTGCGTCAGCAACAGCACCACAAGCAACAAATACCCCCATTTTCTCATTCTTTGCTCCCTCCTTGGCAGATCGTTCCTCCCATTCCTGCATCTGCGGATGCCGTGTCATTTCCCTGCGCCGCAGCAGTGCTTGTACTTTTTGCCGCTGCCGCAGGGACAGGGCTGATTGCGTCCGGGCGCGCCGGGCATGGCCTTGTTGGTGGGCGCGCCGCCTTTTTTGGCCTGGCCGTTGGTGTTCTCCTGCCCCTGCAGGCCCGCCTTGGCGGCGTCGAGGTTGACGGTGCGGCGGCGCTCCGGCAGCCGCTCCACGCGGCTTTGGTAGATGCGGCGCACGGTTTCCTCGCGGATGAAGTGCACCATGTCGTTGAACATGTCGTAGCTCTCCATCCGATATTCCTGCACGGGATCGCGCTGGCCGTAGGCGCGCAGGCCGATGCCGTCGCGCAGGTCGTCCATGGCGTCGATGTGGTCCATCCAGTGATGGTCGATGGCCGAGAGCAGCAC
This sequence comes from uncultured Eubacteriales bacterium, assembly GCA_958448555.1. Lineage (GTDB taxonomy): Bacteria > Bacillota > Clostridia > Christensenellales > Aristaeellaceae > Limiplasma. The sequence goes on from CAUDEL010000005.1 coordinate 42,895, forward strand.
CACGCGCTCGAATTCGCGCATGTCGATGCCAAGGCCGGACAGCAGCGCCTCGCGCTCGGCATAGAAGGCCTCGGCGTCGGCGTAGAGGAGCTTGACCAGCTCCCTGGGCTCCTCCATGGTCTTGATGGCCGCGGCGTGGCTGTCAAAGGCGCCGGGTTTTAAGCACAGCTTCTCCAGATAGTCGCGCGCATCATCGATAGACCAGTCAAAGCTCCCCTCGCCGGTGAAGTTGCGCTCGGCGGTGGAGTCGATGAGCTTGTGGACCATGTCGATGATGTTCTGGCGCACGTCGTGGCCCATGAGGATGTCGCGGCGCTGGCCGTAGATGAGCTCGCGCTGCTTGTTCATGATGTCGTCGTACTGAAGGACGCTCTTGCGGATGGAGTAGTTGCGGCCCTCGATGCGCTTCTGGGCCGCCTCGATCTGCTTGGTGAGCATGCCCGCCTCCAGCGGTTGATCCTCGGTCATGCCCAGCTTTTCGATCATGGGGGCGATGCGCTCGGAGCCGAAGAGGCGCATCACGTCGTCCTCCAGGCTGATGAAAAACTGCGTGGAGCCGGGGTCGCCCTGACGGCCGGCGCGGCCGCGAAGCTGGTTGTCGATGCGGCGGCTCTCGTGGCGCTCGGTGCCGATGATGTGCAGACCGCCCAGCGCCATGACGCGCTCGTGCTCGGCGTCGGTCTCCTTTTTGAAGCCCTCGTAGAGCTCGCGGTAGCGTTTGCGTGCGTCCAGCACCACCTGGTCCACGTTTTCGTTGTGGCCGGTGGCCGCCTCGATGATCTCGTCGGGGTAGTTTTCCTGCCGCATGGCGCGGCGGGCCAGAAAGTCCGGGTTGCCGCCCAGCAGAATGTCGGTGCCGCGGCCGGCCATGTTGGTGGCGATGGTCACGGCCCCCACGTGGCCGGCCTGGGCCACGATCTCGGCTTCCTTCTGGTGGTTCTTGGCGTTGAGCACCTCGTGGCTCACGCCGCGCAGTTTGATGAGGTGGGAGAGCATCTCGCTGGTTTCCACGTTCACGGTGCCCACCAGAATGGGCTGGCCGGTCTGGTGGCGCTTGACGATCTCCTCGACGACGGCGTTGAACTTGCCGCGTTTGGTCTTGTAGACCATGTCGTTGAGATCCTTGCGGATCATGGGCTTGTTGGTGGGAATCTGCACCACGTCCAGGTTGTAGATGCCCTGGAATTCCTCCTCCTCGGTCTTGGCGGTGCCGGTCATGCCGCTGATCTTTTTGTACATGCGGAAGTAGTTCTGGAAGGTGATGGTGGCCAGCGTCTTGCTCTCGCGCTCCACCTTGACGTGCTCCTTGGCCTCGATGGCCTGATGCAGCCCGTCGGAGTAGCGGCGGCCCACCATGAGGCGGCCGGTGAACTCGTCGACGATGATGACCTCGCCGTTTTGCACCACGTAGTCCACGTCGCGCTTCATGATGGCGTGGGCCTTGAGGGCGGCGAGGATATGGTGGTAGAGCTCGGCGTTGTCCAGATCGGCGATGTTTTCGACGTTGAAGGCCCGCTGCGCCTTGGCGATGCCCTGCTCGGTGAGGGAGACGGCTTTCTCCTTCTCGGCGATGGTGTAGTCCTCCTCGTTTTTGAGGCGGCTGACGAACTGGTTGGCCTTCTCGTACAGGTCGGTGGACTTGTCGCCCTGGCCGGAGATAATCAGCGGCGTGCGCGCCTCGTCGATGAGGATGGAGTCCACCTCGTCCACGATGGCGTAGACATGCCCGCGCTGCACCATGTCGCGCTCATGGATGACCATGTTGTCGCGCAGGTAGTCAAAGCCCATCTCGTTGTTGGTGCCGTAGGTGATGTCGCAGGCGTAGGCGGCGCGGCGCTGGGCGTTGTCCAGGTCGTGCACGATCAGGCCCACGGAAAGACCCATGAACTTGTAAATCTTGCCCATCCACTCGCTGTCGCGGCGGGCCAGGTAGTCGTTGACGGTCACGATGTGCACGCCTTCGCCGGTCAGGGCGTTGAGGTAGGCGGGCAAAGTGGCCACCAGCGTTTTGCCCTCGCCGGTCTTCATTTCGGCGATGCGGCCCTGATGCAGGCACACGCCGCCGATCACCTGCACCGGATAGGGGCGCATGCCCACGGTGCGCTCGGCAGCCTCGCGGCAGGCGGCGAAGGCGTCGGGCAGAAGATCGTCCAGCGTTTCGCCGGCCTGAAGGCGCCGCTTAAACTCCGGCGTCTTGGCCTGGAGCTGTTCGTCCGTCAGCGCGCGGTACTCGGCCTCCCTGGCCAGCACCTGGTCGGCAATCTTTTGCAGGCGCCTGACCTCGGCTTCATTGCTCTGGCCAAGCAGCTTCTTGAATACTTCCATCATTCCCAAAGCGGTAAATCTCCTTATATGTGGCGATGACGCGCCGGGCGCATCATAACTCATCTTATATTATAGCATGGTTGCCGGGGATGACGCAAGCGCGCAGCTTCCCTGCCCGCTGGCGTATTTTGCGCGCGTCTGGTATACTGAAAAAAAGGAGGCGGTTTGATGCAGACGGTGCTTTTGACCGGCGCGGGAGGCTTTCTGGGTTCGCGGCTGGCGCGGCAACTCCAGGGGCGGTGGGAGGTTAAGGCGTTTCCGCGCGGCATGCTGGAGCGGGCGCAGGAGGCGCAGGTGCGGGAATTCGTGATGCAGGAGGAGCCGGACGTGATCGTCCATATGGCGGCCATCTCGGACACGGGCGCCTGCGAGCGCGATCCCGAGGGCTCCTGGCGCGCCAACGTGCTGCTGAGCGAGTGGATCTGCCGCGCGGCGAAGGCTGTAGGGGCGAGGGCCGTGCTGCTCAGCTCCGATCAGGTCTACAACGGCAGCGGCGCGGAAGGCCCCTTTTCCGAGGACGCGCCCCTGGCGCCGGTCAACGTCTACGGCCGCCACAAGCTGGAGGCCGAGCGCCGCGCGCTGGATATTTTGCCCTCGGCGGTGCTGCTGCGCGCCTCCTGGATGTATGACCTGCCGGGCCGGGGGCTGCCCATCCGCGACAACTTTCTCATGCGCCTGATCCGCTGTGCCATGGAGGACCGGCCCGTGCGCTTCTCCACGCATGACTGGCGGGGCGTGACCTACGCGCGGCAGGCGGCCGGGATGCTCGAGCGCGCCTTTGACCTGCCCGGGGGCGTGTATAACTTCGGAAGCGACGGGCCGCTGGACATGTACGCCACCGCGCAGGGCGCGATGGCGCTGCTGGGGCTTTCGGAGCGCGCCGGGCGCCTGCTCATCCCCGACGCCGCCCAGCCGCCGCGGTGCCTGCGCATGGACGGCGCGAAGGCGTCTCGCCTGGGCGTCCGCTTTTCAGATAACCTCGAAGGCGTGCGCCTGTGCCTGGACGAATACGGTCTGACCGCTTTATGAGTGCCGCTCAAGTCGCCCGATGAGCAGGGAGGACAGCGTCACCGTGACCAGCGAGCATGCGATTTTGACCGGGGGAATGTAGCTCAGGGAGAGCAGGAGCACCGTCAGGTCCGTGAGAAGGTAGGCACGGGCGAGCCGGATATGCAAAAGGCGGGAGAGGACCAGCGCCAGCGCGTCGTCGCCGCCCGCCGCGCCGCCAGCCCGTACCACCAGCCCCACGCCAACGCCCACAAACAGGCCGCCTGCGATGGCCGCGGCCAGAGGCCAGTCCCCGAGGCTGGGTAGGAGGGGCCCCATGCGCTCGTTGAGCGCATAAAAGAGGGCGTAGCACCCCGTCGCCGCCAGCGCGCGGGGCAGAAAGCCCCTGCCCAGATACCGCACGCCAAGCGCGTAGCAGATCACGTCCAGCACGATTTCCGACACGGCGGGCGACACGCCCAGCCAGTGCTCCAGAAGGAGCGTCATGCCCAGCACGCCGCCCTCGGTGATGCGGCTCTGGCTGTGCACGTTGTACAGGCCAAAGGCCAGTATGGCCGCGCCCAGGACCAGCATGGCCCAGCGCGCCGCCTCCCGGCGGGTCTTCATACGATCCATCCTTTCCCAAAGTGCCTGATGCGGTTGACATAAAGCATCATAAGGGATATAGTAACCATATTGTCAACCCCCTGCGACAAGGAGGCCGCTTTTGAAACCCCGTTTTACCACCGGCGAGCTGGCGCGCCTGACGGGCATCTCCAAACAGACGCTCATATTTTACGACCGGGCGGGCGTATTTTCGCCCGGCGAAAAGGACCCGGGCAACGGCTATCGCTACTATGGCGCGGACCAGCTTGAGATGCTGGATCACATCCTCATCCTCAAGGACATGGGGCTGAGCCTACGGGAGATCCGCGCCTTTCTGTCCCTGCCAACGCCCGGGGACGCCCTAAACGTCCTCAGGGAGCAGCGGGAGGCGCTCGCCGCGCGTCAGCGCAGGCTCGCGGGGGCGCTTAAGCGGCTGGACGGAAAAATCGGCGCGCTGGAGGCGCTCTCCGGGGAGGTGCCGGGCGAGGTGCGCTTTGAGACGCTCGCGGAGGGCTGGGTGGCGGCGGCTCCCGTCGCGTCGCCCGGCGGGACGCTGGAGACGGATGTCGCGCTCAAGACGCTTCTTCGCCTCTCCCATGAGCGCCAGCTCCCCTACCTCTACCAGATGGGCACGCGGGTAAGCGTGCAGGCCATGGCGGAGGGGCGCTTTACGGAGGTCTGCGAGGTGTTCTTCCCCCTGCACAGGGCCGTGCGGACGCGCCCCTGCCGCCCACGGCCCGCGGGCCTGTACGCGCGCTGCGTGCATGCCGGCCCCTACAGCCGGACGGGCGAAACCTACCGCCGCATGCTCGAGGCCATCCGGGAGCGCGGGCTTTCGCCGCGGGACGCCTCCTACGAGACCTGCGTGCTGGACAGCATGACCGCCCGCAGCGACAGCGAGTATCTTACGCGCATCGACATCCCCGTCACGCGGCGTTAAAGGAGAAGGTGCAATGGCAGAGTGGATCATCCGTCCGGAGGTCCCGGAGGATTACAATCAGGTGGAAAGCCTGACGCGCGACGCCTTTTGGAACGTGTACCGCCCGGGCTGTCTGGAGCATTATCTCGTGCACCGCCTGCGCGGCTGCAAGGACCTCGTGGCGCCGCTGGACCTGGTGATGGAGAAGGAGGGGCGGATCATCGGGCACATCATGTACGTGCGCGCCAAGATCCGCATGGACGGCGGCGGGGTTCTGCCGGTGATGACCTTCGGACCGCTGAGCATCGCGCCGGACATGCAGCGCAAGGGCTATGGAACGGCCCTGCTCACCCATTCACTGGCGCTTGCGCAGGCACGGGGCGCAAAGGCGGTCTGCATCGAGGGAAACCCGGCCTTCTACGGCAGGTGCGGCTTTGTCTCCGGCGCGTCAAAGGCAGTCCGCTACAACAACGAGTCCGAAGAGGTGCCCTATTTTCTGGTCCGGGAGCTCAGGGCCGGATATCTGGACGGCGTTTCCGGGGCCTATCATACGCCTGACTGTTATCGCGTGGATGAGGCGCAGGCGGAGGCGTTTGACGCCGCCTTCCCGCCGCGGGAGCGGCTCAGGCTGCCCGGGCAGCTCGTTTGAGGACCTTTGACGAACGCCAAAGAACGTGTTATGCTGATGGCGTCCGCAAGCGCTGAAAAAAGGAGGGCTCATCATGCCGGTTTTTGAAAACGCCCGCTTCATCACCTGCGAGGCCGAGGGCGAAAGCTTCTCCAAAATGGCGGCAGGCGCCGACGGCCGCATCCTGTGGCTGGGGAACGAGATCCCCGCCGAATACGCCGCCATGCCGCGCGTGGACCTGGGCGGCGCGGTGGCGGTGCCCGCCTTCGGCGACACGCACATGCACTTTGAGAGCTTTTCGATGTTTGAAAACACCTTCAACATCTCCGACGCCCACAGCTTTGACGAGGCGGCCGCCATCGTGCGCGCCTACGCCCAGGCCCATCCGCGGGAAAAGCTCCTCATCGGCTTTGGGACCTGCGGACATCTGGTACGCGAAGGCCGCCTGCCCTGCCGCGAGGACCTGGACCGCTGGGCCGCGCGGCCGCTCATCATCGTCAAGTACGACGGGCACGCGGCGGTGTGCAACTCCGCCATGATGGCCTTTTTCAGCCCGAAGGTGACGGGCGACCCGGGCTTCCACGCCGACGGATGGCTGTATCAGAACGCCTTTTACAACGGCGTCAACGAGGTTACGGCCAAGCTCAGCCCCCTGAGCATCATTGCCGGGCTGAGCAAGGGCGCCGCGGCGCTGACCGCCGCCGGCATTGGGCTGGCGCACGCCGTGGAGGGCGTGGGCTATCCGCGCGATATGGACGTGGACATGCTGCGGCTGCTGGAAGGCGGCCTGCCGCAGACGTTTCGCATCTTCTTCCAGACCATGGACGTCTCCAAGGTGCTGCGCCGGCATATGAAGCGCATCGGCGGCTGCTTTGAGCTGGCACTGGATGGCTGCTTTGGCTCCGAGGACGCGGCGCTGCTCACGCCCTACGCGAACAACCCGGACAACCGCGGCGTGCTCAACTACACGCAGGAGCAGGTCAACGCCTTCGCCATCGCCGCCAACCGCGCGGGCTTGCAGATCACCATGCACGCCATCGGCGACGCGGCGGTGGAGCAGTGCATCACCGCCTACGAGGCGGCGCTTCATGACCTGCCGCGCAAGGATCACCGGCACATCATGATCCATTGCTGCATGGTATCGCCTTCGCAGCTCGACCGCATCGCGGCGCTGGGGCTGTGCCTGGCGGTGCAGGCGCCCTTCATCGACTGGGCGCAGGAGCCGGACCGCTACCTGCGCGCCATCCTGGGCGAGCGCGCCGACGGGCTTAACCCGCTTCGGTCCATGTGGGACCGGGGTATCGTCATCGCCGACGGCTCCGACGCGCCGTGTACCCGCCCCAACCCCATCCGCGGCATGCACCTCGCGGTCAACCATCCCAACCCCGCCCAGCGGCTTACGCCCTATGAGGCCCTGCTCATGCGAACGAAAAACGCGGCCTACCTCTCCTTTGACGAGGAGGAGCGCGGAACGCTGCGGGCGGGGAAGCGGGCGGACTTTGCGCTGCTGGATGCGGACCCGCTCACCATCCCGCCCCAGAGCATCGGGGATCTTCGCGTGACGGGCCTGTATCTGCGCGGGCGGCGCGTTTCCACCAAACCCGCCGGCGTGCCCCGGATGCTCCTGCGGGCGCTGTCGGGCGGCAGGGGCCGCAAGTGACGGACAATGAAGGAGGAACCCCCATGAACCGAACCGCCATTCCGGCCGGCTATGAACCGACCCTTTCCCTCTATGAGACGCAGGCCGCCATCAGCCTCATCAAACGTACCTTTCAGGATCATCTGGCGCAGGCGCTCAACTTAAAGCGCGTCTCCGCACCCCTGTTCGTCGATCCGGCCTCCGGCCTCAACGACGACCTCAACGGCGTGGAGCGCCCCGTGGCCTTTGACATTCCGGCTGCGGGCATGGAGGCGCAGGTGGTCCATTCCCTGGCCAAGTGGAAGCGCATGGCGCTCTATCGCTATGACGTGCATACCGGCAAGGGCATCTATGCGGACATGAACGCCATCCGCCGCGACGAGGAGCTGGACAACCTGCACTCCATCTACGTGGACCAGTGGGACTGGGAGCGCGTCATCACCCGCGAGATGCGCACCGAGCGCTTTTTGCAGGACACCGTGCGCGACATCGTGCGCTGCATCAGCGACACCTCGCTGCTGGTCAACGGCCGCTATCCGCGCCTGCGCACGCAGCTTTCCGACAAGGTGACCTTCATCTCCTCCCAGGAGCTGCTGGACCGCTACCCGGACCTTTCGCCCAAGGAGCGCGAAAACGCCTTTGTGCGCGAGCACCCGGTGACGTTCCTGACGGGCATCGGCCACAAGCTCTCCAACGGGCAGCCGCACGACGGCCGCGCGCCCGACTATGACGACTGGAACCTCAACGGCGACCTGCTCTATTACAGCCCGCTTCTGGACCAGGCCATCGAGCTCAGCTCCATGGGCATCCGCGTGGACAGCGAATCCCTGGACCGCCAGCTCACGCTTTCGGGCTGTGACAGCCGCCGCAGCCTGCCCTTCCATCGCATGCTTTTGGACGGGGAACTGCCCCTGACCATCGGCGGCGGCATCGGCCAGAGCCGCATGTGCATGCTGATGCTGGGCAAGGCGCACATCGGCGAGGTCCAGTCCTCCATCTGGGACGCCGGCACGCGCAGCAGGTGCCGCGAGGCGGGAATCACGCTGCTCTAGGCCCGGGGGAAAGGGGGACGCCGCATGGAAAGCATACGATACGACGCCAAGCAGCCCGTTTTCAGCCGTCAGGGCGTATGGCTGATGTATTGCGGCATTTCGCGCTATGACAGCTCGTGGAGCTCGGTTCTTCACAGCCATGCCCATGCCGAGCTGTTCTACGTTACGCGCGGAAAAGGGATGCTGCAAATTGTGGATGCGACCCTCCCGCTGCAGACCGGCGACTGCTTTCTGGTCAATCCCTATGTGATGCACACCGAGCTGTCCTCCGCTCAGGAGCCGCTGGAGTACATCGTCATCGGGCTCAACCGCGTGGTCTTTCACGGGCCCGAGGAGGGCCATCCGCGCTATGTCCTGCTGGACGACCGCGCCAACGACCGCGTGCTGCTGCCCTATTTTCAGGACATCCTGCGCGAGTTCAGTTCCGAGCAGGCGGATTATCTGGAGGTGTGCGCAAGCCTGCTGGACGTGCTGCTGCTCAAGATCGGCCGGCGCACCCGCATGGATGTGTCCAGCGAGGACATGGGCCGCATCTCCAGCGGCTGCGCCGAGGCCAAGCGGCTGATCGACGAGCATTTCCAGGAGGAAATCACGCTGGACTGGCTGGCTCAGCAGGCCGGAATCAGCAAATATTACCTGTCGCGCACCTTTCACACCTATTTCAGCATCTCGCCCATGCAGTACCTCTGCCAGCGGCGCATCCATGAGGCGCGGCACCTCCTGACCACCACCGACCACAGCCAGGACGCCATTGCGATCCTCTGCGGCTTTTCCTCCCCCAGCTACTTTTCCCAAGCCTTCAAACGCGTGGCGGGACTCAACCCGAGCGAATACCGCCGCCTCCAGCGGGGCGCCGGGAAAAAGGCGGCGCATTGATAAAAAAGGCGGTCCCCCGGTTGCGGGGGACCGCTCAGACTGCTGACAAAGTGCGGGGTGCAGGGGGATCATCAGTTGCTCAATCATTCGCGCTTCCCTGACGGTCGCGCTCATGGTTTCGCTGCCCCGCTGCGGGTCGCGTTGCCACCTTTGATGGCAATAGCCCACAGGGCTGCCGCTTCCCTCCAGCGCCCAAAGCCTTATGCCGTAGCATTTCTTGCGAGCGTTGTAAGCGCCTAAAGGGCGCAAGAAACGAGGTTCTCTCCAAAATCAGGGCTTTTTATGGTCTGAGACTTGCGCAGCAAGGTTTTCTCACGTCGTCTGCCGCCCGGCGCAGCCGCAGGCGGAGTAAGCGGGTAGCGCAAAAGAGGCAGAGAAGATTTCCTAAAGCGAGCTTTTTGACACGCTGCGGCCGCTGATTCTGTCGGCCGGTTTTTGCAGCCTTTCACCTCAGCTCTGCGCATCCTCCAGCGCGAGCTTGAGCAGATCCACCTCGACTTTCAGCCGGTCCGCCTCGCGGCGGGCCTCCGCCCATTTGCGGTAGGGCACGGCATCCGTGCTCTCCGCCGGCGCGTCAGCCGCCCGCTCCAACAGCATGGTCAGCCCCTCCACCATCCGTCGCACGGACGGATCGCCCATGTGCTTTTCCAGCGTCGCCAGGCTGGCGTTTTGACGGCCGGCAAGGTTGTAGCGGCGGCAGGCCAGGACGTCGTCCGGGCAGGGCAGGCCCTCGGCGCGCAGCTCCTGGGCCACTTCCATGAGCATTTCGGGCCGGTTTTTCAGAATGGAGCGGTATTTGTTCTGGTAGCGCAGCATGCCGGCACGGTCGCCTCCGGCCAGCCGGGTCACGCAGGCGCGCACGCTCTCGCCCTGTCCCCGGCCCATCAGCACGTCCCGTAGCAGGCCGTGGAGCTCCTCGGCGGTGAAGGTGCGCAGGGGAGCCTGCTTTGCGGCCAGCTCCGGCACCTCGCGTACCCGGGCATAGTAAAAATTGCGGATGCTGTTGGGCTTGCGAGAAAGCTGTCCGCCCACTTCGCTGAAGACGTCGCGCAGGGGGCGCCCGTTCTCGGCGGCCTCCTTCACGGCGGAAAACAGCAAATCGATCTCCTCCTGCTGCCAGCCCCCTCTGGGATGGGTGGTCTGTGTCATGTTTCATCGCCTCCGACGGATATTGGGTACACGGCATAGTATGAAAAGGCGGCGTTGGATTTATACGCTCAGCGCAGGCGCAGAAGCGTTTCCACGGGGTCAGCCGCGCGCAGGAACGCGTCCAGACAAAGGCTTTGCCGTTCCTGCACGGTATGGGAAAAAGCGTTCGGCAGCGCCATGCCCTCCCAAAAGCGCTCCACTGCCGCCCGCACAAGCGCATCGGATGGCTCCGCATGCTGCTGCGCCGGGATCATGCCCGTCTCCGCCGCGCGCGCCTGCCACGCTTCCGCGGCCAGAAAGCGCAGAAAGGCCCGGGCCTCCTCGCTGTCGCGGCACAGGGCCCCGTAGCGCACCCGGTCGCTCACGGCCGGCATGAGCAAGCACGCCGCCCGTCCCTCCCCGCCGCGCACGGCGGAGAGATGCTCCCCCAGCGTGCACACGTACGCCTGCGCATCTTCGGACGCCTCCTGCCGGCCCAGTGCCGCCAGTTCGTTTCGGATCTTCGCCGGGCAGAGAAAGAGCAGCTGTTGTAGGGCGACGCCCTGGGGCAGCGCCAGCGCTCCCGGCTCCAGGAGCCGGCGCCAGGGCAGGTCCTCGGCTGCCAGCCAGCCATCTTCCGTCTCCTGGGGCGCGGGGCTGGCCAGCCCCGGCAGCGGGGTTTGCGCAGGCGCGGCCAGGGGCGTAGACGAGGTCCATTCCGCGGGAAGGCTGAGCACGTTTGCCTCCAGCCACAGCGGGACGGCGTAGTCCGTGCCGCCGCTTCTGCCCGAGGCGGCCGTCTCCCCCATGCCCGTCAGGGGAAGGAGCACCTGCTCCGGGATGGTCAGGCTGCCTGTGGCCAGCAGCGCCACATCCGGAAGCACCGCATCCCCCGCCGTCCATTCCTCCGCCGTCACTGTGCGCAGGAACACCCTTACGCCCGGCTGCTCCTTTTCAAAGGCCGCGCAGGCTTCTCCAAGGAGCTTGCGGTCGTCCACGCCGCCCGGCATGAGCCAGACCGTGAGCGTGCGCATCCTGGCCGGGCGCAGCCGCTCATCCATTCGGTTATCGTCCCCGGCGTCCACGGGACCCATCAGCCCCGGCAGAAGGTAGAGAAGCGCCGCCGTCAGCAGCAGCGACAAAAGCAGGCTTGCCCGCCGTCCCCACACGGCCCTTCCCCCTTTTCCCAAGATCGCCCAAGGATATGCCGTCCGCGCCGCCAACATGCCCTTCCCCCTCTGGACCTTCCCGCCCAAACATGCTATACTGAAAAAAACATGATTCCATAAGGAGGCACCCGATTCATGATCGCCATTGCCTGTGACCACGCCGGCATCGACCTCAAGCCGCACGTCATCGCCGTTTTGGACGAGCTGGGCATCCCCTATAAGGACTTTGGCACCAACAGCCACGAGAGCGTGGACTATCCCATCTATGGCGCGCGCGCCGCCAACGCCGTAGCCAGCGGCGAGTGCAGCATGGGCATCGTCATGTGCGGCACGGGCGTGGGCATCGGCATGGCCGCGGGCAAGGTGCACGGCATCCGCTGCGTCACCTGCACCGACACCTACTCCGCCAAGATGAGCCGCCTGCACAACAACGCTAACATGCTGGCCCTGGGCGCGCGCGTGCTGGGCAGCGAGCTGGCCAAGGACATCGTGCGTATCTGGCTGATGACCGCTTTTGAGGGCGAGCGCCACGCGCGCCGCGTGGGCATGATCGACCGTCTGGACCGGGGCGAGGCGCTGGAATAAACCCCGTTTCAGCATGCGTACGGGCGGGTATACAAAAGACCATCCCCCGTCATGCAAGGAGGTCTTTGCCCATGTTCCCCATTCAGCCGTCGCCGGGAAAGCAGGCCGCGTCCGCGCGTACCGTTTCGTCCGAAACGGCTGTTTTTGTGCTCAGCCACGAGGCGCGGCATGCGCTGCGCCGGCGCTTCGGCCTGGAGGACAGCCAGTTGGACCATGCGCTTGGGCTTCTGGGCGCCGAGCGTGTGGAGGGCCCGGAGGGACCCGTCGAGCAGGAGGCCGCCGAGCTGATAACCCGTCTGCGCGAAGGCCGTCTGCCGTGGTTCATCCATGCCTGTCCGCGCTGGCGCCGCGACGTATTGCGACGCATGCCGTCGCTACAGCCCTGCTTCTCCCTGCCCAGGCCCGTCCCCTGCGTCGCGGTGGTGAGCTGCGCGGCGCGCAAGGCCGACTTCGCGGGCGAGGGCTGGGCAGGCGCGCTGACCGTCCGGGAGGCTGCCCTTGGGCTGATGAAAAACGGCATGCGGCCCGTCCGGGATGCATGCCGTCCGTCCGGCGGCCCCGCCTGGCTGGAGCGCGTGATCCAGCGCGCCCATCGCCTTGCGGGCGAAAGCGGCGCCTCCCTCCCGTCCTTTTCCCCCGCCGGGGAATTCGCGGGCGTGGAGACGGCGCGCTTTACCCTGCTGGGCCGGGAGCTGCGGGCCGCCCGCGTGCGCGGCGCCGCCGAAATGGAGCGTCTTCTCAGGCTTTTCACCCCTCAGGGGCTCCCCTGGGAATTGATCGAGGTGCTTGTCTGTGCAGGCGGGTGCGAGCGAGGCTGATTTCAGCCCGGCGTGCCCGCTTTTTTTGTCCAAAAGGAAAACCTGCGCCGTCTTTTTTTCGTCTTAGCATATGGAGGGGGTTCCAGCGCACGAAGAAGGAACGATCCCCTTCCCTACGAAAGGAGCGATCGTGTGGATGCCGTGACGTTTCAAACGGAAGCCATGCGGTATGAGCGGCTCATGTATCACGTCGGCTACTCCATCCTGCACAGCGATCAGGACTGCGCCGACGCCGTGCAGGAAGCGCTCATGCGCGCATGGCAGAAGCGGGACACGCTGCGCAGCCAGGCCCGCTTTCGCCAGTGGCTGATGAAAATTCTGGTCAACACCTGCCGGGACATGCTTCGCCAGCGCCAGAAGGTCGTCTGCATGCCGCTGGAGGAGGACACCCTGCCTGCGCAGCCGCCTGCCGAACCCCTGCCGCTGAGGGAATGTATCGACCTGCTCAAGCCGGAATGGCGCATCACCGTGCTTTTGTACTATCTTGAAGGCTTTTCCGTGGCTGAAATTGCCGATTCGCTGGGTTTGCCTCAGGGCACCGTCAAGACGCGCTTGATGAAGGCGCGCGCCCGCCTGAGCACCCTGCTCCGCGAGGACTGGGAGGAGGGAGAGCAATGAACGATCGCGAATTTCGTAACAGGTTGAATCAGGCCCTGCCGGACGCGCCGGAGGTCTTCCACCGCGCCATGACCGACACGCTGAACGCCATCGTGCGTCAGGAGGGCAGGCGGCGCGCGGCCTCGGCGCGAAAGCTGCGGCGCACGCTGCTCATCGCCGCCCTCGTTACGCTGCTGCTGGCCTCGGCCGCCGTGGCCGCCTATCATTGGAAGTTGTTTGACGCGGTGTGGTTCTTCAACGCGCCGCCCGCCAGCGAAGGGGTTGCCCGGCAGTCCAATCTGTTTGAGGGGACGGTCAACGGCGTGGAGGTTACCGTCAACGAGGCCGTCTACGACGGCCGCACCCTCTACCTGATGTGGACCTACCGCCTGCCGGAGGTGGACGTGCCGCTGGGCGTAGCTGAGGATGGCACGCCGTTTCTGGGGCTTTCCGAGGAAGCCCACCAGCTGTTGCAGGCGTATGACATGCGGCTATGGACCGACCGCATCTGGTTTGACGGCAGGGAGACGGACATGACCACCGCAGGTTCCGGCGGGATGACCACCGGCACCGCCGAGCCGGGCGTCATCGAGGAATACCGCTACCTGCGGCTGGATAAGGACGATGTCTTTCTGGACGGCAAGCTGGAAGTCGCCTTGCCCATCGGGCCGCCGCCGGAGGGCTTCTATCCTCCTTCCGAGCACCCCGAAATCTTTGACGAAAACATGCGCATGCGCCTGCCCGACGAGGGTGTCATCACCTTTACGCTGGACGTGACCGGCATGGCGGACCGCGTGGTGACCGAGCATCCGTGCATCCCCGTCGCGACGGACCTTGTGACCGCCCAGGTGACCGAGGCCTGCTTTTCACCCCTGATGACCTATCTCACGCTGGGCCTGGAGGTCAACCCCGACGCGATGGCCGCCTTCATCGAGGCCAACGGCGACGGCTATTACGACGAAGAGGGGCGGCTCATGTGGTCCTACGGCGGCACGGATGTGTTTGAAGGCTGGCTCTACAGCCTGTCGCTGGTGGACGGTGAGGGCGTGGAGCTGTTCCCGGGGGAGTTTGCGCTTGACGCCCACGGCAACGAAACGGCCGAATTCATCTATCCCGCCCTGTCCCCATTGCCCGACGAATTGTGGCTGGCCCCCGTCGAAGGCGGCGTGGCCGACATGACCGCCGCCGTGCGCGTACGCTGACGGCATACCGGCGCCGGGCGGCCGCGTGGCGCTCGCCCGCTTCCTGATTGAATGAAAAAGCCCGGTTTTTTCCGGGTTTTTTCATTCGGTGCGCGTATCTTTGCACAGTACGTGTCTGCACATCGTCTATATAGGCGAAGGGGGGAATGAACGCATGGATCGTCAAAGCGACCGGGACCTTTGGCTGGAGGAGGCCATGGCCCGATGGGAGGTGCCCCTGCTGCGCACATGCTATCTGCTTGTGAGAGATGTCAACCTGGCCTTTTCCATCGCGCAGGGCGCGCATTACGAACCCTACGTCCCGGACGCTTCCGAATTGGCCGCCATGGAGGAAACCGCCGCCATGCCCGTCGCCATCGAGCATCCGCAGGCGCCCGGCGCGGAGGTCCTTTCAGCCTATAATCAGGCGCTTCAAAGCCAAACGCCCTATGGCTATCGCGCGCAGGTGATCTATGCCAGCGATCACACCCTCACGGATGACGGCATCGACCTGCCGCCCTATGCTGTCAACAGTACCTATACCGAGGATGGGGCCTGTCACGAAATGCGCGAATTTGAATCGCCGCTTCCCGATGGACTTGGTCAAAGGGACCGGCTGGAGCTTCGCATCGCGCTCTATCAATCCGTGCAGACGGTCTACTTTGACGGAGAAAAGTGCTTCTCCGCCATCGAACGCACGGAGGCCGGCACGCTCACGGCGACGGTGCCGCGCACGGCAGACGCCACCCTCTCCATGGCCGGAACCGCGCAGTTTGGCGGCGCTTCGTGCACGGCCCGGGCCCGGGTTTCCCCCATGGCGGCGGTCGTCACCCTCTCCTGTGAGCAGCCGCTGGAAACGCTGCTTGCGCCCCCGCCGGCCTCCGTCGATCCGACGGGCGCATGGGTGGAAGTGACCGCTGTGGACGAGCAGGGCCGCGTATACAAGCCCGAAACATCCTATCCTCCGGGGGAATCGGAGGTTCAATTCACGCTCCTGGGCGTGGGCGAGCTGCCCGAAACCCTGACCCTGTACGCCGGTTACCTGTGGGAGGGCGCCGGGGACGAGGCCTTGCAAAGCGTCATCGCGCTCCATCCCGCGCCGTAGCGTTTCCCTTCCCCTGGCTTCCCACAAAAAAGCAGCGGAACACAATGTCCCGTTGCTTTTGGCTTTTCCCCGTGTTCCGGCCCGGCCCTCCCCCGCGTTTTCGCAGGCTTGCAATTTTCCCCTGAACGGGGTATACTATCCACGGTCACGATACAATATGCTACAAGTAAACCAGGAAACAAAAGGAGTGCCTGCGATCATGAAGCTCTCGGTTTTTAACCCCGTGCTCGGCGACATACCCTTTGAGGAAGCCATGGCGTACCTGGCCGGATGCGGCGTCACCGCGGTGGAAATCGGCTGCGGCGGCTATCCCGGAAAGGCGCATTGCGATCCCGCCGTGCTTCTGGAGGACGACGACGCGCTGGCATGGTTTAAGCGTGTGCTCAAAAACAACGGACTGGAGCTCGCGGCGCTGAGCACGCACGGCAACCCCGTCCACCCCAATCCCGAGATTGCGGGCCGTTTTCGTCAGGATTACCAAAACGCGGTGCTGCTGGCCGAAAAGCTGGGCGTAAAGCGCATCGTCGGCTTCAGCGGCTGTCCCGGCGGCAGCCCGCAGGACCGCACCCCCAACTGGGTCACCTGCGCCTGGCCCGACGATTATCAAAAGATCCTGGACTACCAGTGGGAGCAGGTGCTCATCCCCTACTGGCGCGAAGCGGCCTCCTTCGCCGCCGCGCACGGGGTGGAAAAGATCGCGCTGGAAATGCATCCGGGCTTTTGCGTCTATAACCCCGAGACGCTGCTTCGCCTGCGCGCGGCCGTAGGGCCGCTCATCGGCGCAAATTTCGATCCCAGCCATCTGTTCTGGCAGGGCGTCGATCCCGTCGCGGCCATCCGCTACCTGGGGGATGCCATCTACTTCTTCCATGCCAAGGACACCCGACTGGACGCGCTCAACGGCGGCGTCAACGGCGTGCTGGACACCAAGCGCTTCACCCGCGAGCGGGAGCGCAGCTGGCTGTTCCGCACCGTGGGCTACGGGCATGACGCGCTGGTGTGGAAGGACATCGTCTCCAATCTGCGCCTGGTGGGCTACGACGATGTATTGTCCATCGAGCATGAGGACAGCCTGATGTCGCCCCGCGAGGGATTGGAAAAGGCCATCGCCTTCCTCAGGGAGATTTTGATGTCTGAGAGCAAAAACAACGACGTTTTCTGGGCCTGAAGCCAGAAAGGAGCCTGTCCAGTGGCCAGACTGTTTGGAACCGACGGCGTGCGCGGTATCGCCAACACCGAACTCACCTGTGATCTCGCCTTTCGCCTGGGGCAGGCCAGCGCCTATGTGCTGGCCAGCGACGTACATCGGCCGACCATCCTCGTAGGGCGCGACACGCGCCTGAGCGGCGAGATGCTGGAAAGCGCGCTGGTCGCCGGCATTTGCAGCGTAGGCGCGCGCGCGGTGCTGGTGGAGGTGCTGCCCACCCCCGCCATCGCTTACCTCACCCGCTTCTATGAGGCCGACGCGGGCGCGGTTATCAGCGCCAGCCACAACACCGTCGAGTACAATGGCATCAAGTTCTTTGACAAAAACGGCTATAAGCTGCCCGACGCCATTGAGGACCGCATCGAGGAGATTGTGACCGGCGGTATGCCCGCCGATTTTGAAATGCCCATCGGCGAGCGCGTGGGCCGCCCCGTGCGCCAGCGCAACGCCACCCGCCGCTATGTGGACTTTGTGAAGGAGACCACCGGCGTTCGCCTGGACGGCCTGCACGTGGTGCTCGACTGCGCCCAGGGCGCGAGCTATGAGGTCGCGCCCATGGTGTTCAAGGAGCTTGGCGCCAAGGTGAGCTGCTACTATCACGAGCCCGACGGCACCAACATCAACGACAACTGCGGCTCCACCCACCCGCGCCGCCTGTGCGAGCTGGTGCGCGAGCTGGGCGCGGATGTGGGCTTCGCCTTTGACGGCGACGCCGACCGCCTGATGGCCGTGGACGAACGCGGCCAGCTCATCAACGGCGACCAGGTGATGGCCATGCTGGCCCTCTACCTCAAGGACCAGGGGCGGCTGAGGCAAAGCACCATTGTGGCCACGGTCATGAGCAACATGGGCCTGGACATCGCCATGAAAAAGCACGGCATCAAGATCGAAAAGACCCGCGTGGGCGACCGCTACGTGCTGGAAAAGATGCTCTCCGACGGCTACGTGCTGGGCGGTGAGCAGAGCGGCCACGTGATTCTTTTGGACTACAACACCACCGGCGACGGCCTCATCACCGCCGTGCAGGTCATCAGCGCCATGGTGCAGGCGCAGCGCCCCCTGAGCCGTCTGGCCGGTGTGATGCAGATGATGCCCCAGAGCCAGTATGCCGCCAACGTGGACGATCACAAAAAATACGACTTTGACAAAAACGAGAAGATCATGCAGAAGATCGCGGAGCTGGAGCGCAAGTACAAGGACAAGGGCCGTCTGGTGGTGCGCGCCAGCGGCACCGAGCCGCGCGTGCGCGTGATGATCGAGGGTCCCGACCAGCGCGAGATGGACCGCGACGTCTACGCCCTGAGCAAGCTCATCGAGCGCGAGCTGCGCGGCTGAACGCCCGCGAACATGATTTGCCCGGTCTCAAAAGAGGCCGGGCGTAGACCGTTGAAAAAAACCTTGTTTTTGGGGGAGAGACGTGTTTCTTGCGCTATTCGAGCGCTTGTAACGCTCGCGAAAAAGTTGTGGCATAAGGCTTTGGGGACCGAAAAGAAGTGTCAGCCCTGTGGCCTGTTGCCACCGAAGGTGGCAAAGCGACCCGCAGGTGGGGAGCGAAACGAGCGGCGAGCGTGACCAGCGCCCGCCGCGACGATTGAGCGACCGAGACTCTACCTCAAGCCACAACAGGGGATGATTGCCCTGTACCCCGCATTTTATCAACAAACTGTGCCTTGCTTCAAAAGAGGCCAGGCACAGTTTATCGAAGAAGTGAACTGCACCCCATTTGTTAGACAGTATGATATACTGGATAATAAGTGGGGTGCTTTATTATGCCAAAAGGAATATCAAACAAACGGTACACATCAGAGTTTAAGCAACGGGTTGTAGAGGCTGTCATGCAAGATGGTCTCAGTTACAAGGAAGCCGCCAGGGCTCTATGACGTTCAGGGGCATGACCGAATTCAAAGTCGGGAGCGGATTTATTTGGAAAAAGGTCCAAAAGGCCTTGTTGTAGAGCGACGAGGGCGCAGAGGTACAGGAAGGCCGAAGAAACTGCCAAGCAAAGTGGAAGAGGATTTGCTCGCTGAAGTTCAGCGGCTGCGTGCGGAAAATGCTTACTTAAAAAACTTGGAAGCCTTGGTTTTGGAAGACAAGCGACGCCAGCGCAAAAAACGCAGATAGTTCAAAAACTGAGGCAAGAATTCTCGCTGTCGCTTCTGCTCGAAATCGCTCAACTTCCTCGCGCTACCTTCTACTATCATCTGAAGCGGATGAGGGTACCAGACAAATACAAGGAAGTCAAAGCAGAAATCACCCTGATTTATCATGAGAACAAAGGGCGGTACGGGTATCGCCGTATCACGACGGAGTTGCATAACCGCGGATTTTCTTGTAATCACAAGACTGTCCAGCAGCTCATGAGAGAGCTGGGCTTAGTCTGCCGTGTCAGAATCAAGAAGTATCGTTCTTACAAAGGAGAAGTTGGTAAAATTGCTTCTAATTTATTGAATCGGGAATTCGGTGCGGAAAGCCAAACCTGAAATGGGTTACCGATGTGACGGAGTTCAATCTTTTCGGTCAGAAACTGTACCTTTCTCCGATCCTGGATTTACACAATGGTTATCTGGTCAGCTATACGCTTTTTCAACGTCCCGTTCTAAGCATGGTGACCACCATGTTGGAGAAGGCTTTTGAAACCATACCGGACGGGACGGATCTGATTCTCCACTCAGACCAGGGGTGGCAATACCAGCACAAGCAGTACCAGAGAATGCTCAGAAAGAAGGGTATCCGACAAAGCATGAGCCGTAAAGGGAATTGTTTGGATAATGCTGTATATGGAAAATTTCTTTGGTCTACTTAAAAGTGAACTGCTGTATCTCCAGAAATTCGAATCCATGGAACACTTTAAGCTGGAACTGCTGGATTATCTGGACTACTACAACAATCGCCGCATAAAGGCAAAGCCAAAGGGCTTGCCGCCTGCGATTCACAGACAACTAGCCCTTTTGGCTGCCTAAACAATTTTTGCTTTCAAATATTGTCTAACTTTTTGGGGCCACTTCAAATGATAGGCCCGTATTTCGCCCGGCTGGAAAGGCATCTGGGACAGATGAAGAAGTATCAAGCCACCATTGACTACTTGACGCAGGAGAACATGGGCCTGAAACAAAAAGTCAACGACGAAAAGAGCATCCAAAAGCGGGTGGAAGTATTGGAGCTGAAAAAGGAAAACGAGCGGCTCCGACGATTTGTGGAAAGTATTCCTCAGGAGATCAGACAGGCGTTTCAAGAGCGGCAGAGGGAGCTGCCTGCTAAAGCTCCCCACCGATAGCCATTTTCTCAAGAAAGGAGGTACATTTGGGCGGAAGGAAGAAGCTCACGAATAACACCGGCATGCCCTAGCACCGGATCGAGGCGATAGCACGCTGCATCCTCCCGGATATTCTTGCTTTCTATGAAAGTGAGGAAGGCCAGAGGGAATTTGCTGAATGGAAGAAGCAAAGGGAACTGGAAAAGCAGGAGGTCAAAGCAGATAAGGACGAAAAAAGAGCGGGCGCACCGTGAAAACGGCTACGTCCGCCTTTTTTGCGTCTATGGAGTTATTGCTTCTTCCGAAGGACTCTCGGCTTGGAGACAGGCTTGCGCCTTATCCCGTTGCGAAAGTAGGTACTTTCATACGGATCGAAAAAAACCAATAATCCGAACCCATTTCCTATCGGAAACAAGTTCGGATTATATTGGTTTGGTGAGCCCGGCGGGATTCGAACCCACGACCTTTTGATTCGTAGTTTGTATAAACCAATAGACTGATATAGCATGTTTGTGGTATCTGAATGAAAGTATCTGAGGACTCATCTGCTATTCAACACAAAGGCGGAGGGGATTTTGCTAGGCAATATATCTTACTTTTTAAACGATACCCTTTATTTTTACATCTTCCCCCTTAGCGGCTTATCAAAAACGGTAAGCCGCTTTGCTTTTTGAGTTTCGGGAAAAGAAAACCTTCCATTTGTCAATAAAAGCACCCAAAAAGGTGTTCGCCTATCGCACACCCATTGCTGCTACAATAGGGTCACAAGGTTGAGGGACACCAACGCAAAGCCTTGAATCGCAAGCAATGAAGGGAATGATTTGATGGAAACTTCCGCCTCTGAAAATGGTATCCGCAAGATTGACCGCATCCACAAGAAGGTTCTGGTCACCAAGGACTTTCTGATTAAGGGAAGCCAGTATGGCACGGCTCAATTTGAACTGTATGAGAAGCTGAAAGAAACCTACCCCGGCTTTTCTATTGAGGTGGCAAAGCTGCGTCACAACACCGGCAAGCAGACCTATGCCAACCTGACCTACAAGCGGATGGAGGATTTCATGCAGGGGCATGAAACTGATCCGCAAAAGCTGCTTGAAGTGCAGGCTGAATATAGAGAGCTGCGGGAACTGCTCGCAGGAAAAAAAGGCGCATATGTGCAGGTCAAGAGGTGGTTTCTCGATAAGTACAAGGACGAACTGAAACGCATCCGCGACGAAGAAGAAAGCACCAAACACGCCCAGATAACCGCTCGTCTCATCTATACCCCTGCCGCGCAGTAACGGAAAGGAGCCATGATAATGACTAACAAGGAAATGATGCTTGCCGCCCTCAAGGATTCTGGTCATTTTATCGACCGTGAGAACAATGTGGTCTATGTGAGCCCAAAATTCAACCATGAGGCGGAAAAATTTGATACCGATGAGTGCAAGACGCTGGATGCCGTAATGAAGCGTTTCCCGAAGATGACCATCAGGGAGTATGTTCCCAAGCGCAAAGCCCGACTGACCTTTCAAGCCATGGAAGTGTTCATTTGCCAGATGCCCAACGCAGAAAAGAACTATGATGAGTTCATGCGGCTGCGCAAGACGGCCCCTGCGTCTCACCGCAATCCCTATAAGGCCGTATGTGATTGGTTTGAGAAGAAGTACCCCTATTATGGCAAATCCATCGTGTATAACGATGAGGGAAGGCAGGTGTGGAACCTTGTGGAAGCATCCCGCCTTGCGAAGGAAGAACAGGCCCGGCGGGCGGCTGCGAATGAATGCAACGTGATTCCCATGCCTTCCGCGGCGGACAACGCCATCAGCGCATGATGGACGAAACGAATCCGCAAAGGCAATATCTTTCGTCTTTTCTGTATGGGTTTGTCCGATGGGACGGAAACAGCAATCCGCCAAAAGAAAAAAGGTGCCCGTGCCGACAAGCGGCACAGACACCCGGAATTTACCATTTTGGAACTGCGTGAGCCGAAGGCGAGCGACAGTTCTTTTTTTGTAAAAAAGCGTTTGCCAAAAATGGGGGCATCTATAATATAGACACCCCTGTTTTTGGCAGTTTGTTTGGTTGTCAGTCAAGGGGTTGTGGGACCGGACCGCAAGATTCGGCCTTGGTAATGACGATATAGCGTCGGTTATTTTCACGGCCTTCGGTGATGGTATAACCGTTGGCTTCCAATCGCTCGCGCAGGGTTTTGAATGCAAGCAGATGCCCTTTTGCATCTTTGAGGCCCAACTTCTCGCGCAATTCCTTCTTTTCTTGCTGGAAAAGCCGCTTATTCAGATATTCTTCCGGCACAATAATTTTCCCATTGTGGCAATCATAGTAATATACGCTGTCCAAATCGCCTCGGTAACGTCCTCTTGCCTGTATGCGGTGAGTAGGATTGTTGGAATGAATAATCATGTAATCCATTTGGCCGTACAGGTTGATACTGGTTTCACAACTGGCATTAAAGATAAGCAGATCGTATTCCGGGGGTACGGCCTCATTTTCCAGAATATATCTGCGGGCCTTAAACTGTTCCTCATTCATGGGATACTTCTCGTTGGCAGCGCTCCATATAGAAATGGGCCTAAACCCGGCGTCGGAGGCGATTTTTTCATATTGCTTGATCTGCGAAATATGGCCTATATAGAGTGCGCCGCGCGTTCCTTTGGGTATCTGTGCTATAACCTGCTCTAGGCTGGCATAATATCTGATGTCGTGGTTTTGGTATTGTTTGAGACGACTGATATCAATGGGGACGGAGTAGGCAAACGAAAGGTCTTTTAGCTTTCCGGGCGTTGCAGTTATGCCTACAACAAGGGTATGGCTGCTTCGGGCCACCTTGTAGATAGCATCTCTTGCGATACTTGTATAATTGGGTTCTTCACTCATTGCGGCAAAAGCAGGAAGATTATGCAGCTCATCGCAGATAATGAGCTCAAAATAATCGGCAAAATCAGGGTTGCGAGATACCCACACGCCAAACTGTGCATAAGTGGTTACAACAATTTTTGTTGGATCACCTTCTTCTTCCGCAGGGAAAGACGCGTATTTTATGTCGTACTCATAAAAATAATATGGTCTGTTCAGCCGCTCGTTTTTGGCAAGCCGTTCAAAACCATTGCGCGTATCTATGAGGTATAGAGCCTTTTTCGGTGAAGAAGCCAGTTTTGAAACGACATTGATGGCGGCTGTTGTTTTACCGCATCCACAGGGCGCTTCGATAATATTTAGTTTCCTGCGCTTAAAATTGGCAATACTTAACACATCTGCCAGGTATTGATTCTAATTCATAAGTATTATTCCTTTCTTCTTTAAATTAATTTAATACTTTTCTTTTTAATGAATAGAAGAAATGGATTCCTCTTTCACTATTATTATAACTCAAATTTTGATATTTTGCAAAAGTTAACTGCGCTAAAGTTTACCATATAAATCTTTTAAGGGTAAATTTTGTTATGCTTATCACGCGCATGATACAGCCAAAGCGCGCGGACAAAGGGACTATCATTTCTTTATATACAGAACACTATAAAAAATACCCTCCCCCGGTGGGAAGGGCGAGCGGTTATTGTATTTCCTGTTCCAGCGTGTCAAATATCTCCGTGCTGAAAAATTCACCCAAGGTTATCTCCAGACCATCACAGAGTTTTTTCACCAGATTGACGGATACCTCCTTACGGTGGGGGTCAAGCATACTATACACGCTGGAAGGGGTCACGCCCGCGCGGTTCGCAAGTTCATTGGTACGGATGCCACGTTCTTTGCACAGATCGCGGAACCGTTGGGCCACGGCTTCCTTGACGGTCACAAAAATCACCTCAAAAAAGAGCATAGAAAAAAATATGCTTTTGCATATACGCACTTGCGTAATTTTGGAAAGAAAGGTATAATGGGGAAGAAAATGCGCAGATGCGTAATTAGTTCAAGAAAGAAGGAACTATCATGCCTTATCTACTCAATCCAAAATCCGGAAAAATCCATCATTCCGACATGCCCCATGTTCAAAATAAGCCTGCGTACATATCTTTTTTGACCATTCAAGAGGCTATAGCGTATGCAAAAGACAACGGAAAACAACCATCACCTTGTGCAAGATGCCAGTTTCCACAAGCCGTACGCGATGAAATCAACAGATAAGGAACGCGAAGAAACAATCACATCCATCCTGTTGATATAAATTTTGATATAGAAGGGCAGAGTTTTTCCGGACCAATATTATGAAGCTTGAAAGGCGTGGAAACGGCATGGAAAAAACGATATATTCGAAAAAGTGGTCACTTCTGGTAATCTTTGCAACTCTTATCGTTGTGAACTTGATTACATTTAAATGGGAAAGTCTGAATTCTAATTATTTTTCGTGGGGAATCTTTTGGGATGAGACAGTTTCTTTGATTGTTGCAGTTACCGTATATGCATTCATCGTAGCTTTTCGTAAAAAGACATTTCGACCCAAAGAAAGAATTATCATCACTGTGGCAATCCTATTGACAATCCTTGTTTGGCCCCCAGAATTTTTCCGCGGAATAAATTACATCTTGAAATCATCTGATCAAAGTAATTTGTATTTGATAAAAAATATGGTTTGCACCATTGAAATTGCCCTGTTTGCCCTTTCGTGTATTTGCGCGGACAGAGGAAAAAAACGAATGGCTATTATCGCTGCGGTTGGAATGTTTTTATGTTGCTTTTATTTTGCTTTTCCGAGCATTTCTTTCGGCTTAAAAGATGGGTTCTATTTTCGTTATTTTTGGCTGTCAAGTTGTGTTTTTCTGTTGTGTCCTGCAGTATGGCTTGTAATTGTTGCCCTTCGTAATCTTCCTGAAAAGGCAAGATATGTATGTATCGCGCTGGTTATTTTGGTTTAC
This sequence comes from uncultured Eubacteriales bacterium, assembly GCA_958448555.1. GTDB lineage: Bacteria > Bacillota > Clostridia > Christensenellales > Aristaeellaceae > Limiplasma. The sequence goes on from CAUDEL010000005.1 coordinate 67,823, forward strand.
GGCGTAATGATGATTCTTATTTATAATATCTATATATGGTATACTAGTTACAGTTATAGAGGAATGATATATTATGCCTCCTTTGGACATATTTTTCTGTTGATTCAGTTGGCAATAGGACTGCTGCCGCCTTCGTTGCTTTCTCAAAAAGTAAAAGAGAAGGAAGCAACGAAATGGTCCTATCTTGAACAATACAAAAAACAAATAATGAAATAAGGAGGATTCATATGTTTGAGAACATTGGAGGCAAAATCAAAATGGTGGCACGCATCGGGTGCTGGTTGGGAATCATTGCTTCGGTCGTTATTGCCATTGTGCTTTGGGCGAACAACAGTTATTATTACCCAACAACGGGCACGGGACTCATCGTGTTGGTAGGCGGAAGTCTGGCTTCCTGGCTTGGGTCCCTGTTCACCTATGGAATGGGTGACCTGATAGAAAACGTCAGTGTGCTCGCAAACATTGCGGCAAAAAAGGAACTGGAAAAATAAAAAAGCTTTCGTCCCCTTCTCGCTATGCGGGAAGGGGAGTTTTTTATACCGGCTAAGCTAATTTTTGCATGAACATTTAATGAGAGCATGAACGAAATGAACCAATGCTGAGCTGCTCTCTGAGCATCCTAATAGATGATGAAGGGAGGAAAACGAATGGGTACGTTGGATGGTTTTCGAGTTTTTAACTTTTCTGAGGGAGTTCCCTATGTTTCCATCACAGCAAACGGGATGACATTTAACAAATCCGTTGTCATGAAACTGGATTATCCACCTTACGTTCGGCTTCTAATCAATGCAGAAGAACGGAAAATTGCCATACAGAGCTGTGACAAAGATGAGACGTTCGCGGCCGGGTTTTATAAACCAAAAGAATCAAAGGTGATCTCGGTTCGGTGGAACGGCAAGGATTTGTTGAATACGATTCAAGAGATTAAAGGCTGGAATTTGAAGAACGAATCCTATCGTGTAGATGGTATATTGCTAAAAGACGAACATGCCATGCTTTTTGACCTTGACAAAGCGCAATCGCTCACTTGATGATGTCACGCGGAAAACCGCTGGACATAAAAACCTGCCGAAGTTAGCACTTCAGCAGGTTTGAGAAAAGCATGTGCGACTTAGCCGCCTATACTCTCTCCGAGACAAATTGAGTATATCAGTTGTACCTGCTTTTCTCAAGTCTTTTTCGGATTCGCTTCGAAAAAACTTGATGAATAGGAGGTGGCTTGTATGAAGAAAAGGAGACCGAAATCTTCTCCTTGTAGATTTGTTGCGTACATTACGCTTAAAGATGGTACGAGAATTTACGCCAAAAATTACGGTCTGAAGGGTTTCCCCATCTGCCCTACTAAAAAAACCGATTAATCATTTGCCTTAAGGATGAGGGCGGCTACATCCTTGTTCTATCCAATAACAGCATGGACAGGGTGATGAAAATGAAAAACAAAGTATCGGTTACCGGTGAGTCCCGGACAGGGCGAAATATAGGTTTTCGAGATGAAAGAACTCACGAAAAGATAACCAGAATGCAGTTTGTCCGGGAAATCGAACATGGTAATTATCCTGATTATCATGTCCGCGTTATCAGTGGCTTCAAAACGCCAGCAAGTGACCCGGACAAAAGTCGAAAGAACAATCTAGGCTAACAATACTGCCCCCACGTTCACAAAAGCGCGGGGGCAATGCTTATTTACACCATCCTCAAATACTTATACACCGTCGGCCTACTTAACCCACACACCCGCGCCAATTCGCTAACATTCATCTTTCCCGCCTTGTAGGCCGGATAATGCTTGAGAAATATGCCGGGGATGTCCTCCTTGGTGCTGCGCGGTCTGCCGATTCTGCGCCCCTTGGCTCTGGCGTTCGCCATGCCGCTTTTCACCCTTGCCCTGATGATGGACAGTTCCAGTTCGGCAAATACTGCGCTCATTTGGATGAACGCCTGACTCATGGGGTCGATTTCGCCGCTGCGACAATCCACCGTGATGCTGCCCACAATCACAAGGCGAAGGTGCTTTCGCTTGATGACCTCCACAATCTCACACAACTGCTGCATGCTGCGGCTCAGGCGGCTTACTTCGAGCGTGATGATGCTGTCGCCCTCGCGCGCCGTGTCCAGCAGCATTTGAAGCTCCTTTTTGATTCGCGCGTCGCCGTGCTCGTACTCAAAGACGACTTCCTCCGCGCCCGCCGCCTTCAATTCCCTGATCTGCCGCCGGATGTCCTGCTTGCTGTCGTTTGTTGAGCACCTTGCATATCCGTATATCATGTCTGCTTCTCCTGTCAAAGAAAGGGTCAAAAAAGGATTTTACATGGCGGACACGCCGCAAAGCCTGAAAAATGGTGCACGGGCCGCGGCGTGTCCGTTGGAAAGTCAATCATTTGTTTGATTTGACACATCCATAGCTTCCTGAATGGCGGCTTCCTGCGCGCCGCTGATCTGGCTGTGCAGTTCATACAGGGCCGCGCCGATGGTGTCAAAGGCGATTGCCGCCTTCATGTTTCCGCTCTTTTTCGCCAGCAGGTTCAGGCTTTGCGCTTCGGATTCAAAAAGCGCAATGGCGCCCTCAGTCAGCAGGCGCGCAACCGACAATGTATGTCCTATATCGTAATAAACCTGTTCCATTGTGCTTCCTCCATGGGAGGATTGCGGCGAGCGCCGCCGCAATCCCTGTTTCATCAGGTTCCCAAAATCAGTGCAACGGCTTTTTCCGCCTTGCTGGATGCGCTGACGATGAACCGTTTGTCCCCTTTCAGCACATCCAGCCAGTTTTGAATGTAAGCGGCATTGTTGCGCAGGCTGGCGGAGGTTTCAAGCCCGATATGATTAACCAGCGCCGCTGCGCCGATCTCCGCAACCAGTTCTTCCTTGCTGTAATCGTCGCTGCCAAAGTGGGCGAGCGCGGTCAAACGGTCGAGGCGGCTGCTGTGTCCTGTGGAGTGGACAAGCTCATGAAACGCGGTGCTATAATACTCTGCGCTTTCCGCAAACTGTGCCAGCAATGGAAGCACCACGCGGTCTGTGCTGGGCTGATAATACGCCCCGTCAGCTTGTCTGTGTTCCACCTTCACGCCAGAGCGCTGCACATAGCCACTTATGATGGTTTCGGCGTTTTGGTCTGTGCTGGCCGTCTGCGGAAGGGGTTGGGAGTGTTTCGCCGCCAGCCCTTCGCACTGGTCGATGTGGAACACGCTGTAATAGCGCAAAAGGGGAATGGTTTTCTGTTCGCCCGTTTCCTTATCCGCCTGCTCCATCACCTTCCAGAACACAACCATGCTGGCCTTTTCACCCTTGCGCACATAGCCGCCCTCCTGCTGTATCTGCCGGAAAGTTGCGTATTCACCGGGGCGGCCCAGCAGCATTTGATTCAGTAGCGAATAGGGCTTGCCGGTAGCGTAGCTGATGGCTTGGCCGCGCGCGATCCACGGTTTCCTCCACGGAATGATGCCCTGCTGCATTTGCGTGATGATACGGTCGGTAATTTCCCTGTAAATATCCATGTTTCCTGCTCCTTTGCTTGTGGGGAGCAAGGCGATTGTGGTAGAATGTCCTTGCTCCCCGGTTTGTTGGTAGCTTACCTGTGGGGCATTGCCGGAGTGCTGTGGTAGGTGCTCCGGCTTTTAGTTGATGGAGAAGCGGCGGGCGGTGGTTTGCTTGGTGTAAGCTGCCGCAAGCTCTGCGTGGTCCTTCTTGAAGCGGGTGCTGTCAAAACGGCTGGCGGTGTAGGTGGTCCAACTGACCTTGAACGCTCCGGCCAAAAGCGTTTCTTCGTTGCCCATGCGGGCTTTGATTTGGTCTTCCAGCGCGGTGATCTCCGCTTCCAGTTCCTCCTTCATGCGGCGAAGCTCCATCAGTTCCTTGACTTTGGGTTCCATGTTCTGGTCGCTCATGTGGTGGCCTCCTTTTGCTATTTGGTTGAATTGATTTTATCAACCTTACAAATATATTATAAACGATATACTTTATTTTGTCAACAGAATAATAAAACTTTTTCTTTACAATTTCATTTTATATTTGACGAAAGAAAGCGTTTTCTATATAATAAGAAATGGAGGTGTTTCCATGACCATATCACAGAAAATCAAAATGGCACTTGCATATAAGGGCATGAGCGAAGCCGAACTGGCGCGGGCTGTTGGTTCCAGTCCGCAAGCGTTCAACCAGCGAATGAAAACAGGCAAGTTTTCTTCGGAGGAAATGGAGCGAATCGCGGAGGCGCTGGAAGCCACCTATTACTTCGGCTTTGAGTTCAGGGACGGAACAAAAATCTGATATGCCGCAAAGGCAAAGCGGCCGGTCCGTGCGTGCTCTGCATGAACCGGCTTTTTGTATGCGGGCCATCTTTCGGGCATGGTTTCTTTTTGTTCCTCAAAAATCTTTTCCCCCGCCGAAGGAAGCGCCGGAACGGTTTTTTGAAAAGGCTTGGGCCAAAACGTTATCAAATAATGGCTTTTCTCTAAAAAGCAGGCTCCGTTCCTATCATTTTATGGCCTGATGTTGTAAAATAAAGCCTATCAGATGTAAGAATAAACCCTTTGTTTCAAAAAGGAGTACACCATGGCCGTTTATGATCGTGAAGAGGATGCGCCGCAGGTCAATCTGTATGGCCGCAAAATGAAGCTGCTGGAAGTGATGCGCATTTTGGAGAGAGAAACCGATGCCGAACATGCGCTGACCGCCAACAGGATCGCCGCCCGGCTGGAGGAAAAAGGCTTCCCGCATGCGGACCGAAAGGGGATTTATGATGACATCAATGTGCTCAACTGCTTTCTCAAGCCCGGCGGCGGAGGCGGCTGCAAAAGGCCGCGCATTGAGAAGGATGAAATCACCTTCGGCTATTATCTGGACAACCGGCCTTTTTCGGTGGCGGACCTCAAGCTCATCATTGATGCGCTGCTGTCCAGCAGATTTTTGTCGGATGTGAACTTCTGTTAGAGAACATATACAACTGAATACGGATTTGTCTGATGGCAAGCACTTGCAACTATCCGAGAAAAGAACGGATATATGCAGGTGCTTTTCTTTTTGAAAAAATCAGAACACAGTGTCCAAAATCGGCTATCCGCACGGGCTGTAAGGTAGGGGGCAAGTCTGCCCATATGTACTTTGAAAACTTCACAGCAGCCGTCAGAGGGATACCTGCCGCAACGGACAGCAGGCGATGATATGAGCCTGCCCATTGCTTAATCCATGCACAGCATAGACAGTGAAAACGCCGCTTTGGGAAAGCGTGGAACCGTATGGAATGGCTGTGCTTACATATCCCCGTCCTTGTGGCAGGGATATAAAAAATTTTAAGGAGGTCGAATGCCTATGGACAAGTATGCAACAACCAGACGAAAGCGGAAGGAGGACACCCATGCAAAAGCTGAACATGGTGGACGCAGATACCCTGCTCTATCAGCCGCTTGACAAGCCACGCTTCGTGGTGGACGGTCTTATCCCCACGGGGCTGATACTGTTCTGCGGCTCACAGAAAATCGGCAAAAGCTGGCTCATGCTGAAACTCTGCTTATGCGTGTCGGCGGGACTGCCATTCTGGGAGATGGAAACACGGGCGGGCGATGTGCTGTACCTGTGCCTTGAGGATACCTTTTTCCGCATACAGGACAGGCTCTTTCGTCTGACAGACGAGGCGGACAGCCGCCTGCACTTCGCTGTGGCAAGCTGCAAGCTGACGGACGGGCTGATTGTGCAGTTGGAGGACTATCTGAAGGAGTACCCAGACAGCAGGCTCATTGTGATTGACACCTTGCAGAAAGTACGCACCGCCTCAAAGGACAACGCCTATGCCAGTGATTACGGGGATATTTCCCAGATTAAGGAGTTTGCCGACAGGCATTCCCTTGCGGTCATCGTTGTCCACCATATCCGCAAGCAGAATGACAGTGATGTGTTCAACAAGGTATCGGGGACAACGGGGCTGACGGGGAGCGCAGACGCCACTTTTGTACTGGAAAAAGAAACCCGTGCGTCCGATACCGCAAGGCTCTACTGTGTCGGCAGGGATATTGAGTATCAGGAGTTTGTCCTGCGTTTCAGGGAATGCAGTTGGAAAATGGTGGAGCGCAAGGGGCAGGAGCAGCTTGCGAGGGAAAGCATACCGCCTGTCCTTTTTCGGCTCGTAGAGTTTATGCAGGACAAAGAGAAATGGTGCGGCACAGCCACGGAGCTTCTGGCGGCGATGTCGGAAACAGATACCCCGCCCACGGTCATTACCAAATGGCTCAATGAGTACCGCACAACCTTTTTAGCGGACAACCATATCGGCTATGCGTACCGCAGGAAGAAAGAGGGCAGACTGATTGCGCTCACAAAGCAGTCGGGTGACAGTGATGACGGTGGTGACGGCGATGTCGGGATACCCCCTGCGTCTGTCACTGATGACACAGCAAAGTGAAACAGGTCAGTCTTGCCCTTCGGGTGGCAGGCGTGGCGGCAATGGCAATGCTTCTCCATCTGCGCCCTGCCACCCTGCGGGAGAACACCCCGCAAACGCTCCGTGCAGGCGTGGGCTTTTCTCGCCTCTTTCGGCTCGTAAAGCCACCCCTGCGTCTGAAAAAACCGCCCCGGTTTTTTCAGCCCGCTTTTGCAGGGTGTAACACACTACACCTTGCAAGCAAGGTCGTGTGCCAGACTTTCCCTCTGGACTCCCTTTCGGCAGGGCTTGCGCCCTGCTCCCCGCCGCCTGCGGCTGCGGGGAAAGGCGGTGCCGGTGACAGTGCTGTGCCATCTGGGAGGGTATCCCATAACCACCGTCATCACTGTCACCACCGTCACCGCCCAAAGAACACCCGCCGAAAAAAGAAAGGAGTTGAACGCTTATGCCTTACACAATCCTGCGTTTCCAGAAACGCAAGGCAGGCTCTGTGGCTGCCTGTGAACGCCACAATGAACGGAAGAAGGAGGCGTACAAGAGCAATCCCGATATTGATATGGAACACTCCAAGTACAACTATCATCTTGTGCCGCCGCCACGCTACACCTATAAAAAAGAGATCAACCGCATGGTGCAGGCGGCAGGCTGCAAGGTACGCAAAGACAGCGTGATGATGGTGGAAACTCTGATTACCGCCTCTCCTGAATTTATGAACAGCTTACCGCCAGAGGAACAGAAAGCCTACTTTGCGATGGCTTTGGACTTCATAGCGGAGCGTGTGGGAAAACAAAATATCCTCTCTGCTGTGGTGCATATGGACGAGAAAACACCCCATATGCACCTTTGCTTTGTGCCGATTGCGCCGGAGGGAAAGCTGTCTGCCAAATACTTTTTAGGCAACCAGAAGTCTTTATCCGAGTGGCAGACCGCCTACCATGAGCGCATGTCCGCACGGTGGAATGAGTTGGAACGGGGGCAGTCTTCGATGATTACGGGGCGAAAGCATATCCCCACATGGCTTTTTAAGCTGGGCGGCAGGCTGGATAAACAGTATGAGGAAATCGTGGCGGCGCTGTCCGATATTAACGCCTTTAACGCAGGGAAGAAACGGGATAAAGCGCTCTCCCTGCTTTCGGCATGGCTGCCGGAGGCGGAAAAGTTTACACGGGAGATCGGGAAACAGAGCGCCTATATCGACAGCCTGAAAAAGAAAATCGGGCAGGAAAGCGACTATGCGGGGCGGCTGCGTGACGAGAAATACGCAGAGGAATTAAAGGTGCAGAAAGCCAACCAGAAGATATTTGAGTTGCAGCGCACCAATCAGCAGTTGGAACGGTTGCTTAGGAAAATCCCGCCCGAAGTGTTGGAAGAATTGCAGAAACAGAACAGAAATAAATCAAGAGAAAGGTAGGAAAGCCATTGAAAAAACAGGATTTTACCGTGCTGAAGATTGATGATTTACGCCCGTTCCCCGATAACCCGTTCCGTCTGGTGGAGGACGAACTGCTGATGGAACTCTCTGAGAGTATCAAAGAGTTTGGTGTGGTAACACCCATCATAACCCGCCCGAAAGAGGACGGGAACGGGTACGAAGTCATCGCAGGGCAGCGGCGTGTCCGTGCCTCACAGCTTGCAGGGATAGAGACAATCCCTGCTTTTGTTTTGCCCTTAGACCGTGACCGGGCGATTATTACCCTTGTGGACAGCAATATCCAGAGAGAAAATATCCTGCCGAGCGAGAGGGCTTTTGCTTACAAGATGAAATTGGAGGCGATGAAAAGGCAGGGATACCGCACGGATTTAACTTCGTCCCAGGTTGGGACGAAGTTGCGGACGGACGAAACGGTGGCGCAGGGCTTTGGTATTGGAAAGACCACCGTACAGCGATATATCCGCCTGACCGAGTTAATCCCGCCGATTTTACAGATGGTGGACGAGGGGCAGATTGCCCTTACCCCTGCGGTGGAACTGTCTTTTTTGAAGAAAGACGAGCAGGAAAACCTGCGGCTCACGATAGAGAGCGAGGACGCTACTCCCTCTCTTTCGCAGGCGCAGCGCATGAAAAAGTTAAGCCAGATGGGGCGGCTTGATATGGATACCATCTTTGCGATTATGACTGAGGAAAAGGCAAACCAGAGGGAAACCGTGAAAATCGGTATGGACAAGCTGCGGAAATATTTCCCCAGAGGTACAACGCCAAAGCAGATGGAGGATTTTATTATCCGCTTATTAGAGCGTGAATTGCAGAGAAAACGAAACCGTGACAGCCGATAATTTTCTTTTCTCGGCAGGTAACGGACAGAAAGGACAGGTCTTTGATGAAAGAAATCCAGTATGAAATCGTAAGGGAAATCGCTGTCCTCTCCACGGGCGACAGCGGCTATACAAAGGAAATCAACCTGATTGTGTGGAATGGGAACGAGCCAAAGTACGACATCCGCAGCTTTTCCCCTGCCCGTGAGAAATGCGGCAAGGGCATTACGCTGACAAGGACGGAGGCGGAGAAACTCCTTGCGGCTCTGAAAAAGGAACTAAAGCAGTGAGATTTTGAAGGGAGGTATGCCTATGGCAAAGACAGCGGTGCGCCCGAAAATCATCGTGCAGGCGGCTTACACGGGCGGCGCAGATATGCGGGAATTATTTATTTCCCTGCTTGTAAACGAGGTGCGGAGAGGAAAATCCTCTCCCCGCACCTTTGAGATAATCAAACTTCCGCAATACAATGAGGGCAGTACAGATACAAAGGAGGCGAGCTGAATGGCAATGTTAAGGGCGGCTCTGTACTGCCGCTTATCAAAGGACGATATGCTGCAGGGCGACAGCGAGAGTATCAAAACGCAGAAAGCCATGCTGACGCAGTATGCAAAGGAACATGGCTTTCTGGTGGTGGAAATCTATGTGGACGATGGGTATAGCGGCTTAAATTTTGACCGTCCGAGCTTTAACCGTATGCTTGATGACATCGAGGCGGGCAAGATTGATGTGGTCATTACGAAAGATTTATCCCGTCTGGGGCGTGACCATCTGAAGGTCGGACACTTCACGGAAATTTACTTTCCGATGAAGAATGTGCGGTATATCGCAGTCAATGACGGTGTGGACACCGCCAACAAGAACAACGATATAGCGGCTCTGAAAAATGTGATGAACGAGTTTTACAGCCGGGATAATTCCCGCAAAATCCGTTCCTCAATACGAGCGAGGGCAAAGGCGGGGCTGTACCGTTCTTCCTTTAACCCTATCGGCTACCGCAAATCCCCCGACAATCATAACAAGCTGATCGTGGACGAGGAAACAGCATGGATTGTGAAACGGATCTTTGAACTTGCCAACGCAGGCATGGGAGCGCATAAAATCGCTGCCGTGTTTCGTGAGGAACAAGTACCCTGCCCGTCATGGTGGCTGCACAGCCGGGGCGAAAAGGACTACTCCAAGCGGTTTGAAAATCCAGAGAACAAGTATGAGTGGTCGCACACCGTCATACGCAATATCATCTCCAATCCCCTCTATCTGGGGCATTGCGTGATGTGCAAGACAGAGAGTATCTTCAAGGTCAACGCCTCAAAGAAAGTACCGCAGGAGGACTGGATTACTGTGGAGAACACCCATGAGCCGCTTGTGATGCAGGAGGTCTTTGACGGGGCAAACGAGAAGATTTTGAGCCGCAGGCGAGATACCACCGATAACTTTGTTTCTCCCTTTGCGGGGCTTGTGAAGTGCGGCACTTGCGGAAAAGCGTTAGGTTTGCGCTACTGGACAGGGAAAAGGCACAGGATTTATGTGTGTACCACTTACGCCCACGACACCAAAGCCTGCACAGACCACCGTATTTTCTATGAGGATTTATACAGGGCGGTGCTTGCGGATATTCAGTACCACGCCCGTCTTGCCTATGAGGACAGGGAGAAAGCGGTGGCTCTGGCAGTGAAGATGAACGCCAAAGTGGACGGGAGCAAAGGAAAAAACAACGCCGACAGACTGAAAGCGGCAAAGAAACGGTATGAGGAAGTGACGAGACTGTTTGACCGTCTGTATGAGGACAGTGTATCGGGGCGTATCTCCCATGATAATTTTAACCGTCTGATGGATAAGTACCAGACCGAGCAGGAACAGCTTTTAGGGCAGATACAGGCTTTAGAAACCGCCATGCAGGAGGTTAAGGACAATCAGCAGAACGCTGTCAGGTGGGCGGAACTGATGGCACAGTATGTGGGGATACAGGAATTGACTGCTGAAAATCTCAATCTCCTTGTAGAGAGGATTGAGGTCTATGACCGCACGGAAACCAATGCCGGGGCAGAACAGATGATTAAAATCTGTTACCGCTTCGGCGGCTACATAGGGGAACGGGTATTTTCCGCAAAGGTGCTGAAACACCCTTGCAGGAAAAACGCCTGCCCTCTCAAAGAAAGGAAAGGCTATGGGAAACTATCACTTGTATCTTAGCGAGGAAGAAAGGCAGCTTGTTCTCCACGCTCTGATCGACTTCCGCAACAAGCTGATTGCGGCGGGCAGATATACGGACTGCGTGGACGAGCTGCTGATAAAGGTCATGTACGCAAAGACGAAAAAGATAAAAATACGGTAATGGAGGGAATGACAATGACGAAATCAATCTTTGAACAGTTGGGCGGTGCTTATGAACAGCAGGGGGATTATCTTCTCCCCTGCCTCACAGTACCCGCCGAGAACGAACAGCCCATAGGCGTATGGGGGCAGCGGCACTTGCGGTATCTGAAAGAATACCGCAGAGCCACCTACATAACCCTGCTCACAAGCGGCAGGCTGAACGCTTACCTTGCCGACATCGACAGGCAGGCGCAGGAGCGCATGGAAAGGCTCACGGAGCAGATGAAACGGGCGCAGAGTATCACGGAACAGCTAAAGGCGGAAAATGCCTTAGAATGGGTGCAGAGAATGAATAACATACGGGCGTGTGCAAGGGAGATTGTGGAGAGGGAGATTATTTTTGCATAGTTAAAAGGTAGGGAATCATCTTCCTAATTGGTTAGGAGATGGCTTCTTAATTATGAAAAATGTACCTCTTATCACTTAACAATTGAGAAAGATTTTTTAGTGCGTATAATTGTAATTGGAGGTGCAAGATGAATATTAAGATTGTTGAAGATATAAAAAGTTCTTTTCAGGTAATTATAAAGTGTAAAATAATTAATGAGGAGGTATTTCGTTTAAGGAGACATATTGAACTGTTTGATAAAAAGTTATATGCCAAAAAAGATAACGAAATGTTTTTGATTAATTCATCAGATGTTTTGTATTTTGATTCCGTGGATAATCGCACTTTTTTATATACCAACGATGATGTAATGGAAATAAAACAGAAATTATATGAATTGGAAGATATTCTTTCTGATAAAGATTTTGTTAGAATTTCAAAATCTCAGATAGTGAATATAAATCAAATCAGGTCATTAAAACCTGAATTAAATCGCACAATTTTAGTGACATTGTTTAACGGAGAGCGACTTTACATATCCAGAAAATATGTAAAAATCATTCGTAATATGTTGTCTATATAGGAGGTATTTATGCGAAGTCGTAAAAAGGATATTATTCAGTTCTTTGTATGGATGAGAAATGGAATTGCTTTTTGCACGTCATGGTTTCTTGTTCTTATTTTAGTTTACAATTATATTTGTGGAAATCAAACGATTTCAACTGTGAACCTAACTAAAATGGTCTTTTTAGTTATAGGAGGTGTTTTTGTTTTTAATTTGTTTTTTACACACTTGTTGATAACAAAACTCACATTTATAAAGCGATTAACTGGCTTTATGATTGCAATTAGTATATATGAAAGCTTCTGGTTTTATTATCTGGATTTTTTTTCAGCAGAAGGAGTAATTACTCAATGGATCGTATTTGTAGGGATAATTTTAGCCTTATATCTGATATGTATTGTCATATACCAAAATTACAGCAAAAGGCAAGGAGAACTCTATACGCAAGCATTGCAAAAATATCAAGAAAAAAGGAGCAAAGAACATGAAAAGTAAAAAAGAATTTATTTTAGCATTGCAAGAGCTACGAACAGATAATATCAGAAAACAAAAAAGAGGATTACACTTTATTATGGCATCGGTTTTTATTTGGATAATTATTCTGATTATTCATCTATCTCCATTGCCAATTATTACAAAAAATTTATTTACTTTTTGCTGTTCAACACCATTGACTTTTCTAGCGTATTTACTTTCATTGATTTTAAAGATAGATTTTCAGAATAAAGGAAATCCGTTGTCAGGATTAGGATTGTTAATTTCGCTTAATCAATTGCTGTACATACTTATTGCGATGTGGGTATATGCAGCTATGCCTGAGAAAATGCTGATGGTTTATGCTATGATTTTTGGGGCGCATCTTTTACCATATGGTTGGTTGTATCAATCGAAATGCTATTATGCTTTTTCTATCATAATACCATTCGTTGCATTGCTACTTAGTATATACAACTCTACAATTTTAATTGCAGCATTTATGTTTCTCATAGAAATAGTCTTTTGTATTTTACTGATTATTGAAAATAAGAAAGATGGGGTGTTCAAAATAGATGAAAAATGAATGGATAATATGCCCTGTCTGTGGCAATAAAACCCGTGACAGAATTAGAGGAGATACCGTATTGAAGAACTATCCTCTCTACTGTCCTAAATGCAAACGAGAAACTTTAATCAATGCGAAAAAATTACATATAACTGTCATCAAAGAGCCAGACGCACAGACGCAGAGCCGATGAACTTGTGAGATATTTCACAGATCATCGGCTCTTTCTTTTTCGGATAGTGTTTATCAGTCCGCCCAGTCCGCCATATAAAAAAACGGAGTTTTGACGGACTGTATTGTTATGCCCTAATGCTCCCTCTAAACCCGTTTTGAGTTTGGAGGGATTTTTTGCGTCTTTCTTCACTTTCTATCCTGCCGCTGATCCGTGCGGCGTTCTACATATTACCAGACAGAAACGAGGATAATCTGTTAAAAAATTCCTTGTTTTGATATGGCTCTTTTATGCACTAAAAGCAGAGGACAAATATCTACATAAAAGAGCTTTTACTTCTCATAGCCGCAATGGTCTGACAGCCTTTGCGGTTTTTCTTTTGTCGCTTTTTGTCAAGAGACAGGATAAGCCCGCTTCTGGCGTTGGGTGTCGCTCACCGCCTGCCAATCTGGATTTTCAAAAAAATTCAGATTGGAGGTAAAGAACAGTGGCATACAACCACGGAAAGGCAGAGCGCAGATGGCGGCTCTGGAAAGAAAAAGAAGAAAAGATTTTACGGGAGTGCGGCGTTGATGAAGAAACGATTGAGGAAATCCGCACTTTTGATAGAGAAGAATTTAATTCCGACAGACGGTTTTACACACGCCTGAATGATGTTGGGGAATACATAGCGGAAATTGCCATGCAGGAGCCGCCTATGGAGGTCAACACAGTCTGGGATATGCTGAATGAAATCGAGGACGAAAACCTATACCGTGCATTGCTTACGGTGGACAAGCGTACCCTGCAAATTGTCCTGCTGAAAATGCAGGGATATTCCCTAAAGGAGATTGCGCCGATGGTTGATTTATCGGCGGGCGCTGTCTATGCGAGGTTAGACCATCTGCGGAAAAAGCTGAGAAAACTCTTATAGTATCTAAAGCCTTGCTGTTTCCTACGGGCTACTGGGTGAGAGGACAACCCCTCTCACCCATTTTTTAGCAGGAGGACAAGGCAATGGCGATACCTAAACGGTCATACTGGCTTCGGGAAGTAGTGACAGAGGCAGGAACAAGCTATCATATCAGTTTTCGTGATGGGCAGGGAAAAATCCAAAAGCTGTGCGTATCCTATGACTTCTATATGGCGTTTCGGAGACTGGAACTTGACGAAAGGAAAATTGAGGGTTGGGATTACCGTCACAGGGAGTTTTCGGAAATTATGGAGGAAACTCTGAACTGGCGGGCGGTAAGACAGCCTAAAAGCATTGAGGAGGTTATTCTTGAGGAAGAACGGGCAGAACTGCTCCAGAGGATTATCAGCAAGCTGCCAGAAATGCAAAGGCGGCGTTTCCTGCTCCACTATGAGTATGAAATGACTTATAAAGAGATAGGGAAAATCGAGCATTGCAGCCAACAATCCGTAGGTCGTGCTGTAACTGCCGCCAGAGAAAAGATAAAGGCGGAGATGAAGAAATACCTAAACGCATGACCGTTAAGCATACCCTTGTATCTTTGGATATGAGGGTATTTGCTTTGTGTTCTCTAATGGAACTTCACAGAGGCCAAAACAATGGAACTGGTCGGCGCGCTGGAAGCGCTCTGTTCCGTGCATCAGGCCAAAGGGCTGAAACGGCAGATCATCGTTGCCAACCGCGTGAAAAACATGAACGCCAATGTGCTCAACAATGCCGACCACATCCATGCCGCGATTGACCGGGATGTATGCATACGGTTCAGGTATTTTGATTATGGCGTAAAGATGGAACGCATCCTGCGCAAAAAAGGCGCATGGTATGTGGTCAGTCCGCTGGCGCTGGTGTACTGCGACGATAACTATTACATGGTGGGCTATGTGCCGCAAGAAAACATGGTAAAAAACTACCGTGTAGACCGAATGACAAGCGTATCGGCCACCGATATTCTGCGCACGGGAAAAGAGCATTTCACAAAAGAGGAACAGGGGCAGTATCAAAGCTATACCTTCAAGATGTACAGCGGCAAGGTGCAGGATGTGACCCTGCGCTTTCGTAACAGCATGATGAACGAGGTTGTCAGCAAGTTTGGCAGACAACCCTATGCCCGCGCGGTGGACGATGAGCATTTTGAAATTACGGTGCCTGTGGCAGTCAGCCCGCAGTTTTTCGCATGGGTGTTCGGGCTGGGGCGTTATGTGCAGATTGTCGCGCCTGAAAGCGTGCGGCAGGATATGCGCAGGATGCTGGGGAAGGTCGGAAAAATGTATGAATAAGCGCGGAGGGGAAAAAGCGCCGCCTATCGAAATGTAACATGAACGGCTTCTGCCGCTGTCGGCGGAGGCGCTGCACCTTGACACTTTCATATCAGATGCCATAGACATGCTTTCTTAGGAGGAAAAAAGCATGTCCAAAAGACAAAGATTCCATATCACGCTTCCGGGCGGAGAGCAGATTTGGATTACCGGCAACACCATTAGTGAAGCATTTGAGAATGGCCTGAAAAAAGTTGGCGGAGGCGAAAACAAACCATTGCGTACCACGCCGACCCTCAAAAACTATGCGGAAGAATGGTGGACGCTATATAAACTGCCGAAACTGAAACATACCACGCTGCGCACTTATCGCAATCTGCTGGATAAGCATATTTTACCGTACATGGGTGGTATGTCGCTGCAAGAAATGACGACAAACAGCATCCAACACTTTTTCAATGAACATGCGTACATGGCGCAGTCTACCGCGCGGCAAATGCGCATTTTGCTCCATGAGATTTGTGCGGCGGCAGTTGAAGATGGTTATCTCGCCAAAGACCCGACTTGCAGCAAACGCCTGATATTGCCCACCAGAAAGAAAATGCGGGAGGCTTTACCAACGGCGGATTTTCTGGATGTGCTGGCAAATCTGTCGCGGCTTGCGTCTCAAGATGCAACGCTGCTTGCGCTGCTGACCTATACGGGAATGCGAAGAGGCGAGGCGCTGGGACTACAATGGGGCGATTTGGATTTTGATACCGGACTAATTTCCATTGAACGCAATGTAACCTTCAAGGGCAATCAGCCCGTCGTTGGAACACCAAAAAGCGCGGCAGGGCAGCGCTCAATCCCGATGGTGAAGGAACTGCGCCCCTACCTGCATCCAAAAGAGGATCACCTTTTTGTTGTGGGCAATGGGGATACGCCTATCACGGAAAGTGCCTTTGACCGGGCATGGCAGCGCATTGGAAAAACCGTTGACCTTCATGGCGCAACGCCGCATATCTTTCGACATACCTATCTCACCATAATGGAGGCGGCGGGCACGGATGTCAAAACTCTGCAAACGATTGCGGGCCATGCGGACATCCAGACCACCATGAACCGCTATGTACATAGCCGCCTGGAAGGAATTCAGACAGCGGGCGCGGCATTCAGTGAGTTGACGGCGAAATTGACATCCAATATCGCGCGGAAACCCAATGAAAATAAGACTTTTGCGCCCTGTTTTCAAGATGAAAACTGACATGTTGGTTGACAAAACCGCCGATTTCATCAAAACACCCTTGTTTCGAAGGGCTTCAGGGCAAAAAGAAAAGCCTCAAACCGTTATGGTTTAAGGCTTTATCTCTGGTGAGCCCGGCGGGATTCGAACCCACGACCTTTTGATTCGTAGTCAAACACTCTATCCAGCTGAGCTACGAGCCCACATGCCTTTTTGAAGGAACCGACGGCTCTTTCAAATCAGCCTAATTATTATAGCAAAGGTTTTTCAAAATTGCAATAGGCTGGTGTCATTTTTTTGCCCGCCGCGGATGAAATTTGAGCGGGGTTTTTTATCCCGGCCAAAGCACCTCTGGACAGAGCGGGGCGGTGCATTGACAAAATCGACGCGCGATGGTAGGGTAACAGAGGTTTGGAGAGATTAACCACAATTTTCCAGGCCGATTGAAAGGAGGATACATGTTCAAAACGCTTTTGGGCGGCCTGCTATGCGTATTTTTGCTGGCGGAAGCCGCGGCGGGGCAAGCTGAGGCGCTTTATACCCCGGGCACCTATACTGCGACTGCACAGGGCAACAACGGAGGGGTGACGGTAGAGGTGATCTTCGACGAAACGCAGATCGCCTCAGTGCGCGTGATGGAGCAGGCCGAAACGGTTGGGATCTGTGAACCTGCCATTGAGACCATTCCCGAGGTCATCGTGGCCGAGCAGACCCTTTCGGTGGAAGCGGTGGCGGGCGCGACGGTCACCAGCGCCGCGATCCTGACCGCGGTGGAGGACTGCGTCACCCAGGCGGGCGGCAATGCGGAACTGCTCAGGGAGGCGGAGTCCCGGCGGGAGAGCACCGCCGATGGCGCGGCCGCAGCCGTGACGGGCAGCATCGTTGCCATGTCCGGCGCGCCAGAGGAGCTTCGCTGATTTGACACTGAGATTTTTTCCCGGGGGGATTGACGCGGAGCCTGAAAGCTCATACAATGGCTATGTGACAATCAAATACCTTATAAAGAGCGGTCGAGGGACGGGCCCGATGACACCCGCCAACCGGCAGAGATGCATGGTGGCAAATCCCGCAGCGTGCATACGCTGGCAGATAAGGTAGCAACAGATCTCCTTCGCGCCTGCAATGCACGCAGGCGTGTTTTTTATCATCAGGAAGGAGAAAACAGGATGCGAACAGTATTTACCAGCGAATCCGTCACCGAGGGACATCCCGACAAGGTATGCGACCAGATCAGCGACGCGGTGCTCGACGCCCTTCTGGCGCAGGACCCCATGGCGCGCGTGGCGTGCGAAACCTGTGTTACCACCGGCCTTGTGCAGGTGATGGGGGAAATCACCACAAGCGCCTATGTCGCCATCGACGACATCGCGCGGAAGGTCATCCGCGAGATCGGCTATGTGGATGCCGGACTGGGCTTTAGCGCGGATAGCTGCGCGGTGTTGACCGCCGTGCACGCGCAGAGCCCGGACATCGCCATGGGCGTGGACAGCGCCCTTGAGGGAAGGGAGGGCGGAGAGGCGAAAACCGGGGCCGGGGATCAGGGCATGATGTTTGGCTTTGCATGCGACGAGACGCCGGAATTGATGCCGCTGCCCATCTCCCTGGCGCACGGGCTGTCACGCAGGCTGGCCCGGGTGCGCAAGGAGGGGCTGCTGGGATGGCTGCGCCCGGACGGCAAGAGCCAGGTGACCGTGGTCTATGAGGACGGGACGCCCGTGGCCGTGGACACGGTGGTGCTTTCGGCCCAGCACGACGAGAGCGTCGAGCGGACACGGCTGGAAAAGGCGCTTTTGGATGCGGTCATCCGCGAGGTGGTGCCCGCCCGCCTGTGGACCCCGCGCACAAAGGTCTATATCAACCCCACCGGCCGCTTCGTGCTGGGCGGGCCCGCGGCGGACACGGGGCTGACGGGTCGTAAGATCATCGTGGACACCTACGGCGGCTATGCTCGGCATGGCGGCGGCGCCTTCAGCGGAAAGGACCCCTCCAAGGTGGACCGCTCCGCCTGCTACGCCGCCCGGTACGCCGCCAAATACCTCGTGGCCTCGGGCCTGGCGCGCCGCGCTGAAGTGGCGCTGGCCTATGCCATCGGCGTGGCGCAGCCCGTCAGTGTGCAGGTCAACACCTTTGGAACCGGCGCCCGTCCCGATGACCAACTGAGCCGGGAGGTCATGGAGCGCTTTGACCTCAGCCCCGACGGCATCATCCGCATGCTGGACCTGCGCCGTCCCATCTACCGCCAGACCGCGGCCTACGGTCATTTCGGACGCCCCGATCTGGCGTTGCCCTGGGAGCAGGTCATCTGAGCGATGCGGCGTACCCCGCGGCGGGCTCAGGAGCGGGACTGCCAGACGTGGGCGAGAATGTCCTTGAGCACCAGGCAGGCGTCCACCTCGCTGTAGCCGTATTCCCGCCGCAGGCGGGACAGCAGCTCCCGCAGCGGCTGGGCGTAATCGTCGATCTGCACGGTCTGGGGATAGGTGAGCAGGACGGGGTATTTCTTGCCCCAGACCTTGGTCCAGTCCACCTTCTTTTCCACTGCTTCGCTTGTGTTTTCAATGACGCGCTCGATCTCCTCCACCTCCGCGTCAAAGGCGATCAGCTCGTCCAGCGTCAGGTGATAGAGAACCGACAGGCGTTTTGCCTGACGGATATCGGGAAGGGTTTCGCCGGTTTCCCATTTGGAGATCGTCTGCCGGCTGACGCCCAGCTTCTCCGCCACAGCCTCCTGGGAAAGACCGCTTTTTTTCCGTGCGTTGAACAGGTTGCTTCCAAGTTCCATGGGTTTTTTCCTCCTGTCGTGGTGGCATGGGAACAGTATAGGAAATCCCACGCCAAAAAGCCATCCCCCACGCCTTGAAGTTTTGCCCGTTTTTTTAACCGGCTCACACCTTCCGGGCCGTGGCCCCGTATACTGATGATGCGGGCGCTCTTTCCCGCAGAATCTGGTTTCGGGAGGAACGACGATGGAAATGATAGAGACAGGCCAGGACGGCATGGTCACCGGCGAGGGCGCAGCCGTACGCCTGGGCACGGAGGCAGGGCAGGACGCCAGCGAAACGCACGTGTATTTTGAACCCTGCCAGGAGCGCAAGGCGATCACCCTTGCCCAGACCTATCACAACGAGGGTGGGGCAGGCCGGGTCCTGGACGTGACGCTCGTGCTGCGAAACGTCTGCCCCCGCAGGCGTGTGGCCGTGGGTATTTCGCTCGCCGAGGTGGACGGGACGGGCGGGGAGCAGGGACGGGGCTTTCATGCCATGACGGTACCGGCCCATACGGATTCCGCATGCCGCGACGTCACGCTGCCCAGCGTGCGCTTCGTCCTGCCGGAGGACCTTCGCGCCGACACGGGAGGCGCGGCGGGCGAAAGGCGGCATTTTGTCGTGCGCACCAGCAGCCGGTATGTGGATAGCGCAGCCCAATAAAAGGGGTCCGGGCTTTTGCCCGGACCTCAGCTTGTCGAAAAAGCTCGCCTGCGGCGATCTTTTCCGACAGGACACGTTT
>CAUDEL010000006.1:0-86201 GCA_958448555.1 uncultured Eubacteriales bacterium
GGCAACGGCCAGACAGCTTGGCATACGGCACAAGCTCATCCGTCCCTATACGCCCAGGCATAACGGAAAGGTGGAACGCAGTCATAGAGAGGACCAAAAGCGCTTCTACAACACGCACCGCTTCTTCTCCCTCGCCGACTTTGGTGGGCAGGAAGCTTCCCACCAACGCCTAAGCAACTCCCGTCCCATGCGTCCTCTTCATTGGGCTACTCCCAGAGACGTCCTCTCTTCTTTCCCTGTCCAATATGTTTGACAAACCTACACTGGTACATACTTTACGTCCATCTGAACCTTTTGCCCGGGGTACGCGCCCGGCTGATAGGGCTTGTTTTTTCGCGGCTTGCGCTTTTCTTCTCGTCCCGCACAAACTGGCCTGCTGTTCGCTTAAAGCAGCTAGCTTCTTTTGTATCCGTGTGCGCAGGCTTTTTCATACCCCAACAGCAGGTCGCCCGATACTTTCGAGCATATCGTCGAACCAGTTTTTCCTCTTCTGCCGTCTGCTTCTTCGGAAAGTGGTGCGGTGTACGTGGTCAGTCCTTCAGGCTTTCCAGCGTCTCATCATATCGCTTCTTCCATTTGTGCACGGTCTTTCGGCTTAGCCTGTGCCGGTTCGCTGATGCGCTAACTCCGTGCTTTGCTGCGTATTTCAGTACTCGTTGACGAAAGTGGGCTTTGTGTTATCTTGTCCATGGAGAACTCCTCTGTGGTAGGTTGGTTGTTCGCACTTCTATCTTACCACAGTCGGGTTCTCTTTTGTGGGCCTGCTGTTACCTATGTATTGTACCGCAACAATTTTCTTCATTCTTCAAGAAAATATTGTTATTGTGAAAGAATTGTCAAGACTTCCTCACGAGTACGTGGGCGAAATATTGAAGGAAAGTGACTTCCATGATATAATCGTATGTCTTTTATGACAAAACGAACGGCACAGAGACGCTTGTATGGAAGCAGAGGTGGCCAGACCATGCTTTGCATGATATGCGACGATCAGAAGGGCGAGCTTGAAACGGTACAGAAAATCGTTGAGGACTATGCCGGAGAACATCCGGATTTGTTTCTTTCTGTCCGCTGTTTTTCGAGCCCTTTTGACATGATGGACGAAATGGACAGGAGCGGCGCCCCGGATATAGCGCTTCTGGATATTTGCATGCCCGGTGTGCTCGGCACTGAGGTTGCGCGGGAAATCAAGCGCAAAAGCGAGGATGTCACCGACATCATTTTCCTGACCGCCAGTTCGGACTTTGCGGTGGAGGCTTTTGCCCTGCATGTGAACGACTATCTCACAAAGCCCTACACCGGGCAGCGGCTGAAGGAAACGCTTGATCGGATCATTCAAAAAAGGCGCCGGCGGCTGTATTTCCCCATTCAATGTGGAAACGAAATTCATCGGATTGATCTGTACGCCGTTACCTATGCGGAAGCGAGAAATCACAGTCTGGAAATCCATTTGAAGTCGGGAACATGTTTTAAAACGCGCATGACGCTGACGGAGCTGAAGGCGTTGCTTCTGAACACCGACGGTTTTGTGGCGATTGGCGCTTCGTATATCGTCAATCTGCGCTGTGTGCAAAGCCTGCTTCCGGCCGCGGTGGTCATGGCAGATGGCGAGACGGTCCCTGTACCCAGGCGGCTGCGCAGCGAGGTGAAGCAGCAGTATTTCGATTTCTATACAAGGGAGGCGACCGGGCAGTAAGTTATCTGACAGTGCCACTGGGCTTGATGGTGCTGACGCATATCCTCTGTTACGCCGTCATGACCGAGCGAAGGTATTCCGTTCGAAAAACCGTGCTGATCTATGCGTTGTATGCTGCGTTTTTCGTCGGGAGCACGCTGGCCCTGTCCGTCTGCCTTGGCGTCGAGTCGATCTATACGGTGGGCATCGCATTTTCCGCCACCATCGCCACCGGTTTTCTGGTTTTTATCGGGACCTCGTCGGATGTGTTTTGCAAGAAGCTGTTTTTGTTTATCAGCTATTCCAACCTGTTCTGTATCTACCATTTTGTGGCTGTCCTGGTCGTCGACATGCTGTTTCCCTCCATGTCCGACATCGAAATGCAGTACGCAAGGAATATCACGAGAACTTTGCTGTATATTCCAACGGTGCTGGCGTACCTGAAGTTTCTTCGTCCCCGCATACGAACGGTCCCGGTTAGAAAGAAGCGGACATGGTATTCCATCTCCCTGGTTTCCACGCTGTTCCTGATTGCGTTTGCGTCTTTCGTGGTGCTTTTCTATCCGTACAACAGCCGTGTTGAAAATGTGGTTTTGCTTGCGGTCGTCGTGATGATTTATTGCTCTGTGCTGTGGGTCGTTTTTGAAACGATTCGGTATATGAACGATGAAAGCAAAATGGAGCTCATCGAAAAAAATACGGCATACCTGCAGGGACAGCTTGCGCTTGCAAGCGAGAACGAAATGATGCTCAAAACCATCCGTCACGATTTCCGTCACCACAGCCAGAATATCGCGGCGCTGCTCCAAAAGGGCGATATTGAAGAAGCCCTGCGCTACGTGTAGCAGTATGACGCTGGTCTGGAGGCGGCAAAGGCAAAGGTATTTTGTCCGCATGCTACCGTCAACGCCATTCTGAGCAGCTTTTCCATCAAAGCGCAAAAAGAGGGCATCCTGATGTCGGCGTCAGCGGACACGCAGCAGGAGTCGTCCATTGTGGACATGGATTATGTGGCCATTCTTTCCAACCTTTTGGAAAACGCATTGAACGGCTGCAAGGAATGTGGCTCGCATGGGGAAATTCATGTGGATATCCAGACGGTTTCGGACAAGACCGTAATTGTTTGCAGCAACCCTTGCAAGCCTGGCCTGGCGATTGAAAACGGGATGCTTCTCAGGAGGGGCACCGGGATCGACAGCGTTGTTCTCGCTGTTAGAAAATATGGGGGAAACATCCGCTATAAGCTGGAAAATGATGTTCTGACTGTATGCGTTGTCCTGAACGCCTGACCAATTACGACGCCAAAACGACCAATTACGGCAAAGTCATCCGAAAAGGATGGCTTTTTTATATGATAACTACTCGTGTGGGAAGCTGCACCGTTTAAAAAGCTGCGTCGGTTCAGACGTTTGCGGCGGAGGATGTGAGAGATTCCAAATTACAAACCGAGGGCGGAACGCTGGCGTATTCTTTCCAAACAGGGAAAAAGATCATAACAAGGAGGTTTTTTCTCTTGATACGGAGACATCTCGTCGGGCTGATGGTCCCTGTGCTGGTGATTCTGATTTTCTGCGGCCTGGGAACCGCTGCGCTCGCAGAAGAACTGGATATTGCAAAAGGAGCCATTCATATTACGGAGACGGGTTATACGCAGGGACAGTCCACGCAGATTGCCTATACCGGCCCCTACACCGTCACCGGCACGGGCAGCGAACCCATTGTGATCGAGAGCGGAACGCATGATATCACCATCTCGAACCTGCAAATCACGGCGTCCAAAACGCCTGCCATCCAAGTTGATGCGGGCGCGACGCTTCGCCTCACGGTCGTGGGTGAAAACCGCCTCACCGGCGGCAGCGGCTTTGCCGGCATATGTGTGGTGCCCGCTTATGACTCCGAGTGGCATTACGACGCGGACGCCAGCGGGAAGCTGTACCTTTCCGGCGACGGCACGCTTGGCGCCGTGGGCGGTGACGGAGACGCTGCGTATGGCACCTACGGCGGCGGCGCGGGCATTGGCGGAAACGGCGAGGACCAGTACGGCGGCGACAGCGTCGATTTCGGACTGGTCTGCGTCACGGAGAACTTCACCGGCGTTCTCGACGCCACCGGCGGCGCGGCCTCCGTTTATGTGGATGGCGAAAACGCCTTCGGCGGCGGGGCGGGCATTGGTTCCGGCGGCTTCAACATGGGCCTTATCGACAATTACACAAAACCCGGCCTCTACTACTGGGGCGAGGTCGTGGGCCACATCGAACTGCACGGGGGAACCATCCGCGCGCACTCCACCGGGAACGGCGCGGGTATCGGTGGCGGCGGCGGTCAGGGCGAGGACACCGCCTCCTCTCAAATTACCATTCTCATTTCCGGCGGCAACATTACCGCGCAAGGCGGCACGCTGGGCGCGGGCATCGGCGGCGGTGCCATTTGTGACGGCGGGCGTATTTGGATTTCGGGCGGCTCCATCTCCGCGACGGCAGGACCGCGCGAAGACTCCATGGGCGCGGCCGGCATCGGCGGCGGCAACGACGGCTCCGTCCGGGAGGTCAGCATAACCGGCGGAACGGTCATCGCCAGGGCGAGCGGCGGCGCGGCCGGCATCGGCGGCGGAACCAACACCTCCTACAGCCCGGTTCATTATGGGGATGTGGATGGACAGGTCAGCCCGGACAGAACCGGCATCATCTCCATTTCGGGAGATGGCACCTCCGTTTACGCATACGGCGGCACCGGGCAGAGATCCTCTGCAACCTATGGCGGCGCGGGCATCGGTTCGGGCTATCCGACCGCGAATCAAGATCGAAGCGTCGCCTTCCATATTTCCATCACAAACGGCGCGTCGGTGCGCGCTTTCGGCGGCTATCATGCGCAGGCCATCGGCTATGGCTATCGGCCGACGGATTATACCGGCTATGGCATTACGCTGGAGCTGGACGACAGCATCTTCCTATGGGCGCAGAACGCGGACTACTATCAGCCCGCACTGGTGGCAGTTACGAATTACAATGCAGACCCCATCAGCTATTCCAGCGCCAGCCGTTATCTGACGGCCTATACGGACGAAGACAAAAACGCCTCCGCTCCCGCCAGCCAACAGGCGCCCGGCTACCTGGGCAAGCCATCCGCCGGAGCCGACGAGACGCTTGACTGGAACTTCGATTCCGCGGCAAACACCGTCAGCGTAGGCCCCGTGACCGTGATCGACCAGGTATACGGCCTCAACGGCAACTGGGCGACTCTGTGCGAGCTCAAACCGATCGTCGCCTCTCCGATCATCATATCCCTTGCGGATATCATCATCTATGTCGGCGGGGCGGGGTATGAGAGCGTTGTCACCGATGCGGGCGGCAACGTGGGCAATACCGTCAGCGACGGCCTGCCCGAGCCCGGTTTCATCATTGAACTGCCCCTGGAGATTGACCAGGCCCTCAAGACGGCGGCGGGCGCGCCGCTGGATGAGGCGCTTGATCTATCGGGCTATCTCAGCTTTGCCTATTCCGATGCCGCGGGCACGACAAGGACGTGGTCGCTGGAGCGCTATGACGCGAAAGAGGGAAACACCAGCATGGTCGATGGACGGTATATCTACCGCATCGTACCGGCAGCGGGACAGGACCCCATCCGGCTCGAGTTCACCGATGAGGATGGACAGATGAGCAACAGCGACAACTTTGTCATCGAGCTGAAAGATCTCTATCAGATGTATGACATGACCATCTACGCGGGGGCGCTGAACCCTGACTTTTTCAGGGCGGTCATCACCTTCCCCGACAAAAGCACGCGCGAGATGAAGGTTGACGTCCAACCGGCAAGGCTGACCATCCGGGGTGTGACGCTTGAGGAAGATCCCACGACAACCATCCGCACGGAGGCGCCCACGGAGCCCGTGGACCATTTTACCGCGCAGGTTCCGGCGGATACGCTGTTCTACATCAACAAAAGCCCGCTGGAGGTGGAAAACTGGAACGCGGTAAAGCTGCTGGCGGATGAAATTGTGGCCGAGGCTCAGCCGACGCTCCATCAGAACGCGCTCACGGCGTTTTCCTCCCGAATTACGCAGGAATATCATGTGGAATTCCGTTACCTTGACCTGGTGGACACCAGCAACGGAAATGTCTGGGTCACCGCCAGCAACCCTGTGGACATCTACTGGCCCTATCCGAAGGGAACGGGACCAAATACGGAGTTTTTCATCGTCCACTACTTCGGGCTTGACCGAAATGATGATGACGCGCTGCCGGAGGGCGATTACACCATGATCCTGCACGCTGCCGATGAAAAGACCCTGTTGAATACGCCGTACGGGGTCTGCATCCGCGTGACCGAATTCTCGCCCTTTGCGCTGTTTTGGAAGAATGAAAACGGCCCTGTGGACCCCGATGACCCCGATGATCCCGACACGCCTGTCGATCCCGATGACCCCGATGATCCCGACACGCCGTCGATCCCGATGACCCCGATGATCCCGACACGCCTGTCGATCCCGATGACCCCGACAAGCCCGTCGATCCCGGAGATCACGAGGACGTCTCTGGCCAACCGCCCAAAACAGGCGATGCGGCGAACCTGTCGCTTTGGATCGCGCTTGCGGTTGTCTCCTTGGCCGGGATGCTCATGCTGCTTTCCAGGACGCAAAAAAGGAGGTCATAGGGTGTCACACTGAAAATCTGATCGCATGTTTTGGCCCGCCGCACGCTTTCGAGAGCGCGGCGGGCCTTTCTTATCAGGACCGAATCTCCGTCATGGCCGCGGGATTGAGCAGCGCGTCCAGCTCGCTTTCCGTAAGCAGCCCCCGGCTGCGTGCCAGCTCGCGCACGGACTTGCGGGTGCTGATCGCCTCGCGGGCCAGCGAGCAGGCGGCGGTGTAACCGATTCTGGGGCATAGGGCAGTCGCCAGGCCGGCCGAGCGGGCCACCTCCTGCTGGCATACCTCCTCATTGGCCCGAATCCCCCGGATACAGTGGGCGGCGAGCGTATGAAGACCGCCGCTGAGCATGGTGATTCCCTGATAGAGGCTGTCGAAGATCACGGGCTCAAAAGCATTGAGCTCCAACTGCCCGCCTTCCACCGCCAGCGTTACCGTTACGTCATAGCCCACCATGCGGAAGGCGATCTGATTGACGACTTCCGGGATAACGGGGTTGACCTTGCCGGGCATGATGGAGGACCCGTTCTGCCGCGCGGGCAGGCTGATTTCGCCAAGTCCATCCCGCGGGCCGGAGGACATGAGCCTGAGGTCGTTGCAGATTTTGGACAGGCTGGTGGCGCAGCCCTTAAGCGAGGCGGACAACGCAAGATAACAGTCCGCGTTTTGCGTGGCGTCGATGAGGTCGGGACTTTGAGTGAAGGGGATGCCCGTCAGCTCCGAGAGCAGCGGCACCACCCGCCCGATGTACGTCGCGTCCGCGTTGATGCCCGTGCCCACAGCGGTGCCGCCGAGGTTGAGGTCCAGCATCTCCTGCCGTCCCCGCGAAAGCCGCTCCCTTTCGCGGCGCATCACCGAGGCGTATGCCGCAAACTCCTGACCCAGGCGGATGGGGACGGCGTCCTGCAACTGCGTACGCCCCATCTTGACCACTCTGTCAAACGCTTTGGCCCGCTCGCTCAGCGCGCCGATCAGCACGTCCAGCCCGTCCAGAAGGCCCTGACTGGCCTGATACAGCGTCATTTTTACGCAGGTGGGGTAGATGTCGTTGGTGGATTGGCCGCAGTTGACATGGTCGTTGGGATGGACGAGCGAATAGTCGCCCTTTTCGCCCCCCAGAAGCTCGATGGCCCGGTTGGCGATCACCTCATTGGCGTTCATGTTGGTCGAGGTCCCCGCGCCGCCCTGAATGGGATCGACGATAAACTGATCGTGGAGCTTCCCGGCGATGAGATCATCGCATGCGCGTTCAATGGCGTCCGCAATGCGCTCCGGCAGCACGCCGGCCGCCCGGTTCGCCCGTGCACACGCTTTCTTGATCCATGCCATGCTCACAATCATCGCGCCCGGCAGGCGCTGGCTTGTAATTGGAAAGTTCTCCGCGGCCCGCAACGAGTGGATCCCGTAGTACGCCTCCCGGTCGATCTGCTTTGCCCCCACCAGATCATGCTCCGTCCTGTACATGGCAGCAACATGGCTCCTTCCTTGTCCTTTGGCTTGCTTTTAGTATACATTCCTGGTATAGTATTTTCAAATACCAATTCTATGAACTGTTTTATAAGCAAATGCCTATGATCGGAGGAAGTCAGATGCTGCTTCATGAGATGGCCTACGTATATGAAGTGTACCGCCAGCGAAGCTTCACCCGGGCGGCCCGGGCGCTGTATATTTCCCAGCCTTCGCTCAGCCAGATGATCCGCAAGGCCGAAGGGCGTATCGGCATGACGATCTTCGACCGAAGCACCTCGCCCATCGGCCTTACGGAGGCCGGGCGGGCCTACATCCGTGCGGCGGAGCAGGTTTTGCAGATCGAATCGGACCTGCGAAGATATCTGGATGACGCGGAGCAGTGCATCACGGGCGTACTGACGCTTGGGGGAGCGATGCTCTTTACCTCCTATGTGCTCCCGCCGATGCTCAGCGCCTTTTCAGAGCGGTATCCCGGCGTAGAGCTTCGCCTGCATGAGGCGCCCACGGCGCGGCTCAAGGAGCAGCTTCAGGAAGGCAGCCTGGACTTTGCCGTGGACAACAGCGCTTTTGAGCCGGCGGTGTACGAGGCGCGGACCTTCAAGCGCGAGCAGGTGATCCTGGCCGTGCCTCGCACGCTCGCAGTCAACGAGAGGGCCGGACGTTACCGCCTGACCGCACGGGACCTTTGCAGAGGGGAAGCGCCGCATGCTCCGCTTGCCCTCTTTCGTGACACGCCATTTCTGATGCTCAAGGAGGGAAATGATACCCGTGAACGGGCCGAGCGTCTCTGTGCGCAGGCTGGTTTTTCGCCGAAGATCCGGCTCCAGCTCGACCAGCAGCTCGCCGCCTACACCCTCGCGGGTTACGGCCTGGGGGCGGCTTTCATCAGCGATACGCTGGCGTTGAGCGCGCCGCCGGACGAGCGGCTGTACTTCTACCGCATCGACAACCCGGACGTTGAGCGCAGCATCAGCCTGTTTTACAAGCGCACGCGGGTGCTCAGCGCTCCCATGCGCGCGTTTTTGAGCCTGTTGCCATCAGATGGAGAAACCGATTCCTGCCCGGTTGTCCAAAGATAGATGAATTTTGACGCTTTTTCCCTTTACATGAAAAGAACTGACCGGCCAGTGGAAGTCCCTTTGAAAATGCGGGCAAAACCCGTTTTCAAAGGGACAGGTTGGCGCGCTTCTTTCATGCTCTTTTCATCTCTTTCATTAGGCATATTCTTTGATGAACACAATCTGAAATATTTGTCAAGTACCAATTTTGGCGGAGAGGGGGCAACTTTCGCTCTGGAAAAAGGATGGGCAGCGCGGTAAAATGGACTGAAACTTAGGTGGAAGTCCCATTTTTTGCTTTTGGGGAATGATCCGTATACCCTGCATCGATACTATCGTTTCTTCCGCTGCGGTTTAACCAAGGACTTAAGGGAGGGGCTTTGATGAAGGACACGCGCATCAACTATACTCAAGTCGTCTGGGAAATTACCAGGTTGCTCCAGGAGTCGGAATCCCTGGACGCGGCGCTGAGAACCAGTCTGGAGCAGGTCGTAAAGGCCGTCGGCGCCGAGGCGGGCACCATCTGGGCGTACAACCTTTCCGGCGACAGGCGGATTTACCCTTCGTTCTGGATCGGCGGCGCCGATTTGACGGGGATGAGCCTGGCCGAGGGCGAGGGCATCGCGGGCACGGTGGTCAAGGAAGGCAAGACCACGGTGGTCAAGGATTGCCAGAAAGACCCGAGATGGGCGGGCCGCTTCGATGAGGCGACCGGCTTTGTGACGCGCAGCATGGTATGCGTGCCGCTGATTAACAAGTATGAGGTCATCGGCTGCATCCAGATCATCAATAAAAAGGACGGCTCCCTCTATAACGACGAGGACGTGAGCCTGTGCGAAAACCTCGCCATGCTCGCCGCCATCGCCATCGACGGCAAGGGGCTCAACCTGGGCTTTGCCGAGGAAAAGAAGTCGATCATCTCCCTGCGCAACGTCACCAAGACCTACGGCTCCGGCGAAAATCAGGTCCAGATCCTCAAGGGCGTCAATCTGGATGTCCGCGAGGGCGAGTTCCTGGTGATTCTGGGCGAGTCCGGCTGCGGCAAGTCCACCATGCTCAACATCATCGGCGGCATGGATCAGCTGACTGGCGGCACCTTCCTCTTTGACGGCCAGGATTATTCCCACGCGACCGAGAGCCAGCTCACCCAGTACCGGCGCCATTCGGTGGGATTCATCTTCCAGGCCTATAACCTCATGCCCACCCTTACCGCCGCCGAAAATCTGGACTTCATCGGCGAGCTGTGCAAGGATTCCCTGGACGCCTCCGACGCCCTGAAAAGCGTGGGGCTTTTGCAGCGCAAGGACAACTATCCCTCCCAGATGTCCGGCGGACAGCAGCAGCGCGTCTCCATCGCGCGTGCGCTGGTGAAAAAGCCGCGTCTGATTCTGGCGGACGAACCCACCGCCGCCCTGGACTATGAAACCAGCATCGAGGTCCTCACCGTGCTTGAGGAAGTCATCAGGGCGGGCACCACCATGCTGATGGTAACGCATAACGAGGAAATCGCCAAGATGGCCAACCGCGTCATCCGCATGAAGGGCGGCGTGGTCGCTGAGGTCATCGTCAACCGTCATCCTGCCAGCGCAAAGGAGTTGGTGTGGTGATGAAGAAGAATCGAACGAAGCATCTGCTGCGCAGCATCCGAAAAACAGGCGTCACATTTGTCGCCACCGCCATCATCGCCGCCGTGAGCATTGCAATTTATACGGGCTTTCAGTCCACGGCCGAGGCGATTTTGAACCGGGCGGACCGCTACTTTAAGGAAACCGGGTTTGAAACCATGGAAATCACCTGCGCCAACGGCATCACCCAGGACGATATAGCGGAAATCTCCGCCTGGGAGGGCGTTGACGCCGTGGAAGGCGGATATTCCTTCTCGGTGACGATGAACATGGAAGGGGAGCGGATTTTGCTTCAGGCGCGCTCCTTGCTCAGCGACATCAACATCCCCGTCGTGCTGGAAGGGACGCTGCCCTCCGAAGTCGGCGAGGTCGCCATCGAGGAAACCATGGCGTCTGACCTGGAGCTGGCTGTGGGGGATGAAATCACCCTGGAGCATGACGGCAACCTGATGGCGGACACCTTCCGCATCACGGCCATCATCAACGAGCCTTCCTATTGCTACTCCATGTTCAAGGACGCCCGCGGCTTTGGCACGGCGGGCACGGGCTCCAACGAGTATTACGTCACGTTGCCCATCGGCGCGTTTGACGCATCCTATTATGAGGACTGCTACACCACGGCCTACCTCCGCAGCGATGTGCTGGCCGGGCTGAACTACTTCTCCGAGGAATACAAGAGCCTGGAAAGCGCCGAGCTGGACCGCCTGGACGCGCTGGCTCAGGAGCGGGCAGCACTTCGCTACAGCCAGCTCAGCGACGAGGCGAATGAAAAGCTCGCGGATGCCCAGGCCGACATCGATGCCGCCGAGGACGAGATTACCGACGCAAAGGCTGAAATTGCGGATCAGGAATCCACCATCGCCCGGAGCGAGCAGGACATTCTGGACGGCGAGCAGGCGCTGGCGGACGGACGGCAGGCGCTGGACGATGCGCGTGAGCAGATCGCCGGACAACTGAAAAGCCTTGGCCTGGACGAGGATTTCGCCACGGCGCTGACGCAGCTCGAGGCCCTTGGCGCGGCTGGCGAGCCGTTGCGCGCCGCCATCGAGGAATACCGCGCCAGCGAGGATGAGCTCGTCGCCTCCGAAACGGAGCTGACCGATGCCCGCGCGGAGCTGGAGGACGGAAAAGCCCGCCTTGAAGAGGCGCGGACGGAGGTTTCCGAGGCGGAAGCCGAGCTGGCGGATGCAAAGGCCGACTTCTCCGACGCGCAGGAGGATGCCGCGGCGCTGGAAATGCAGGACTGGATTCTCTCCGGCCGCAACGATGTCGGCGACATCCGCAGCATTGACAACGTGGTGGACGCGGTGCGGGGCATGAGCCTTTCGATGTCGGTTGTGTTCCTGCTGGTGGCCTGCGTGGTCTGCTATGCCGCGATCACCCGCATGGTCAACGAGCAGATCACCTTGATCGGCGCGCAGAAGGCGCTTGGCTTTACCACCCGCGAGATCCTGATGCATTACATGCGTTATAACGCGCTGTGTGCCGTGCTTGGAACGGTGCTGGGCTGGGTTGTCGCTGTGGTCGTGGTGGAGACGCTCGTTTTGGACGTCTTTATCCCTTCCTTCCTCATCGGGACCATACCGCTCGCCTTCTCCTGGCCCAGCGGCTTATTGAGCATGGCGATTTGTCTGGTGGTGTTCCTGGTGTCCGGGTATCTGGCCTGCCAGCGGCTCATCCGACTTCCCGCAACCATGCTGCTGCGCGGCGAGCTGCCCTCCTCGGCCAGGGCGCATCGCTTTGAAAAGTGGCACAGCTACCGTCGCCTCAACCTCTATACCCGCACCATCATCAAAAACCTGCTCAGCGACAAGGGGCGCGTGATGACGACCATCGTCGGCGTCGTGGGGAGCATCTCGCTGCTGATGATCTGCCTGTCGATGAAGCTGGCGATGGACAATACGCCTGCCTATCAGTTCAACAACTACTTTTTCTACGAGAACCGCCTGGTGGTGGACAGCGACAAGGGCGATGTGAACGCCTTTGCGCAGGTGCTGGATGAGCACGGCATGTCCTACACGCTCGTGCAGGATAAGCTCAAGGCGTTCCGTGTGGACGACGGCCCCTGGGAGAGCGTCCATATTCTTGTGCCGGACGACCCGGAGGCGCTGGAGGCGTTCATGCGTCTCGAGGATGTAAGCACTGGCCAGCCCGTGCAGGTGCCCGGAGAGGGGCTGCTGGTTTCGCGCCGCAGCGCGGAAATCTATCACCTGACCGAGGGAAGCACGCTGGAGCTGATGGACGAGGACGGACGCGGCGTGAGCGCGACGGTGGCGGGCGTCATTGAGCACTACCTGCCCTATCACCTTTTTGTGACCACGGAGGACTACTATGCGTCCGTGCTGAATGAAAGCGCCGATCCCTGCGTCTTCCTGCTCAAGGACGACGCCTCCGCGCTCGCGGACGAGGTCAGCGCCATGCCCGGGTTCATGGCCCTTAAGGATAACAGCGACTACATGAAATCCCCTGTGGACCTCAATACGGTCATTATCGTCTGCCTTGTGATGTCCGTGGTGATGGCGGTTCTGGTGCTGCTCAACCAGGTCGTGTTGCAGATTTCCCATAAAGCCCGCGAGCTGACGGTGATGCGCATCAACGGCTATACGCTCAAGGAGACCAAGGCCTTTGTCGGCAAGGACAACATCCTGCTCACGGTGATCGGTCTTCTGCTGGGCTGCGCCATCGGCATCGGGCTTGCGTACGCGGTGATCCGCGTGGTGGAGATCGGCGTGCTGCATTACCTGCGCTTCCCGAGCTGGACGGCCTGCCTGGTTTCCTGCGCAACGGGAGCGCTGCTTTCCCTGGCGGTCAACCTGATTGCGCTCAAGCGCATCAACCATCTGAACCTGACCAATGTGTCCTCCAACTGACGTAGCGAAAGGAGAAGGTCGGAGATGAACGGTGTGCGCGTCCGGCTCCTGGGGGTGCGGGGCTCAATGCCCGTGCATGGCGGATCCCGCGCCCTCTTTGGCGGGGAAACGAGCTGTGTGCTGTACCAGGCCGGGGATGAAACGGTCATTCTGGATGCCGGTACGGGGATGCTGTGGGAGAACTTGCCCGGGGAACTCACTGGACCTCACTTTACCATGCTCCTTACCCATGCGCATGTGGACCATATCGTTGCGTTTCCCATGTTCCCCCCATTCTTTAACCCAAAGGGCGACTGCGATGTATACCTTCGCACCCGCGAGGGCCGCACCGCCCGGGAACAGATGGAAATGCTGATGGCGCCGCCTCTTTGGCCGGTGCGCACCAGCGCGCTGCGCGCTTGTATACGCTTCCACGACGTGCCGCAGGCCTTCCCGGTCGGCGACATCCGCGTGGAAAGCATGGAGGTGCCCCATCCGGGCGGCTCGACCGCCTATAAGCTGTCCTGGCGGGGGACTTCCGTGGTGTATGCAACCGACGCGGAGCTGGAGGAAGAGGATTTGCCGGCCTTCTGTCGCTTCGCGCAAGGGTGCGACCTATTGCTTTTGGACGCGCAGTACACCCAGGAGGAATATCATTTTACCAAAGGCTTCGGACACATGCCTGTCGAATGGGCGACGAAGGTAGCATCCCTGTGCGGGGCGCGCCAGACCGTGTTTGTCCACCATGCACCCATGCGCACGGATGAGCAGCTTCTTGCCATGGATCAGGCAGCTCAGGAAAAGGGACTCGCCATTCGCTTCGGCCGTGCGGGGGATGAATGGATGCTCGGGCCGAAGCCGGCAGATTCGGAGGGGAATTGATATGAAGAGGATTTGTTCGCTTTTTCTGGTGGCGGCACTGGCCGTTTTCCTTCCGCTGAGCGCACTTTCGGATGAAACCGCTACCGCGGCAGACATGCGTCTGGAAAAGGTGGAAGGCGAGGCTGAGCTGAAAAACGCGAACGACAAAACGCTGTCCGTGCGCGGGGGCATGAAGCTCTACAGCGGGTATACCGTGAGCACGGCGGCGGAGAGCTACGTGTACATCAGCCTGGACAGCACCAAGGCTGTGAAGCTGGACGCCAGCTCGGAGGCGCAGATCATCAAGGAGGGAAAATCGCTGGAGCTTCGCGTCCTGGCGGGAAAGCTCTTCTTTAACGTTACCAGGCCGCTGGCCGACGATGAGTCGATGGAGATTCAGACCTCCACCATGGTGACCGGCATCCGCGGCACCTCGGGCTATGTGAGCATGATTGACGAACAGACCGCGCAGCTGGTGATTCTGGACGGCAAGGTCAGCGCCAGCCCCACGGAAGGCGCCTCGGTCTCAGGCAGTATGGAGGAGGGGAAGGTGAGCGCCGGCGAGCTGGCGACCTTTACGCTCACGGATGAGGGCTGGAAGATAGAGACCGAGACCGTCGAGGAGGATGACATCCCCGGCTTTGTGGCACAGGAGATCAGGAACAGTTCCGAGCTTCAGGATCGTATCCGGGAAGAGACCGGCCTGGATGTCGATGATATTGTGAATCATGCGGACGAGCGGCTTGCCGCCGACGAAGAGGCGGCCAGGGCAGCGCTGGAGCCGACCCCGACACCGAGACGGACGAGGCGGCCTTCCCGTTCCAACAACGAGGAAAACTGGAATCCGCCCCCGGCGCCCACGCCGACCCCAACCCCTACGCCAACGCTGACGCCTACGCCAACTCCGACGCCTACACCAACTCCGACGCCTACACCAACTCCGACGCCTACGCCAACTCCGACACCTACGCCAACGCCGACGCCGACACCGACGCCTACGCCAACGGCTACGCCGACACTGACACCGACGCCTACGCCGACCCCGGAGCCTACGACGACGGATACGACGACGCCCACGGTGACGGACACGTCTACGCCGACACCGGCGCCTACGGAGACAGACACAACGACGCCCACGGTGACGGACACGTCTACGCCGACACCGGCACCTACGGAGACAGACACAACGACGCCCACGGTAACGGACACGACAACGCCCTAAAAACGGATGCGGCGGAGCAGGCTGAGGCAGCGCTTTCTTCAAAATGCTGTTAAGCCGTCAGACGGCGCACGTCTAAACAAAGTTATGCGCACCCTTCCCGGCCGAAGCCGGGAAGGGTGTCCCCGGATCCCCTACACGGAGGGCCTATGCTGACCAAACATGCCAGAAATGCAATCCTTTCTCTCGCCCTGTCCGCCCTGTTTGCCGCCATATGCCTTACGGGCCTGTTTTATCAGCCGGACCAGATGCTGTCCGACTGGCTCTATCAGGCTCCTGAGGCGCTGGACGGCAACATCTTTGTCATAGGCATAGACGACCGCGCCATGGAGGACATGGGCCCGTACCAGACCTGGGGACGCGATGTGATGGCCATGGCGCTGGAAGCGCTGAACGCGGACCCGGACTGCCGCCCCGCGGTCATCGGGATAGATGTGCTCTATACCGGCGAATCCGACCCGGAACTGGACGCATACCTTGCCGAGGCCGCCGGCGCCTATGGCAATGTGGTCGTGGCTTCCGTCGCCAACTTTGATTCCCAGCTCGTTACGCAGGAGGACGGCAGCTTCTATATGCAGGACTATGCCATTTCCTCCTACGAGGAGCCGTATGAGGCGTTAAAGGCGGTGACAACCCAGGGGCACATCAACGCCATGTACGATCAGGACGGCGTGTTGCGGCACGGAATCCTGCAAATTGATCTGCCTGGCGGAGAGAGTGTTCCGCTGTTCGCCTACGCCATCTATCAGAAATATGCCCTTGCGGCGGGACTGCCCACCGAGCTGGAGGTGCCCACCGATTCGCGGCATCGGTTTTATGTGGACTTCTCGGCGCTGCCCGGCGGTTTTTATGACGGGATCTCTGTGTCGGACCTGCTTTCCGGGGATTTTCCGGCGGAACTGTTTGCCGATGCCATTGTGCTCATCGGCCCCTACGCGCCCGGCCTGTCCGACTATGTGACCACCGCCATCGACCGCGCCTCGCTGATGTATGGGGTGGAGTACCAGGCGAACATGATCCACCAGATGATCCACCAGAACTTCAAGCGCGAGGTTCCAAACCTTGCGCAGGCCGCGGTACTCTTTTTGATCGCCTCGGCGTGCCTCTGGGTTTTCATCGGCGGAAGGCTCCTTCATTCAACGGTGCTGTGGGCCGTATCGGCCGGCGGTAGCGTCCTGCTTTGCAAGCTCCTTTATAATGCCGGAATCGTGCTTCATCCGCTCTGGCTGCCCCTGTGCATCACGGCCTTCTATGTGAGCGCCGTAGCGGTCAACTATGTGCGCGCCTCCCTGGAAAAACGCCGCATCTCCGAAACCTTCAAGCGCTATGTCGCCCCGGAAATCGTCGGAGAGCTGCTCAGGGAGGGTACGGATTCCCTCGGCCTGGGCGGCAAGCTGTGTGATATCGCTGTCCTTTTTGTTGACATCCGCGGCTTCACCACCATGAGCGAGCTTCTCACGCCGCAGGAGGTCGTTTCCATTCTCAACCGCTATCTGACCCTGACCACGGATTGCATCATGAAAAACCATGGCACGCTGGACAAATTCGCGGGTGACTGCACCATGGCCATCTGGAATGCGCCCATCGCCCAGGACGACTACGTGATGAAGGCCTGCCGGGCGGCGCTGGACATGGTGGAGGGCTCCAAGGCGCTCTCCCAGGAGCTGCTGGACAAGTTCGGCCGCACGGTTTCCTTTGGCATCGGCGTCCATTGCGGCAGCGCCGTCGTTGGAAACATTGGCGCAGAGATGCGCATGGACTTCACCGCCATCGGCGACACCGTAAACACCAGCGCCCGCCTGGAGGCCAACGCACCGGCGGGAAAGATCTATATCAGCCGCGAGGTGGTCGACCGACTGGGCGACAGGATCCTCACAACCTCTCTGGGCGACGGCATATCCTTGAAGGGCAAGTCGCAGAAACTGGAAATCTTCCTGCTGGACGGCATTGCCGATCAGCATTGATCTCAGGGCAGGACAACCGATAATCGGGGAATTAATCAGTGCCGGTGAGCTGCGGCTTTTCTTCGCGGATTGAAAGCAACAGAGAATTGTTGCGCCGGATGCTTTTGAGCTCGTCCTTGGTAAAGGCCAGGGGATAGGCCTCCAGCTCTTTGTTGGAAAGAGGCACCTTGGAAAAGAGCATTTTGGTGGTCATGGGCGCCAGCGGCTGATCCGACAGGCCCAGGAAAACGCCCCAGGTGGTTTGCTCAGTCTGAAAGGGATGGATAACCTCGATGGTCATGGTTTCGATGGGCAAGGTGATGTTTTCTATGATAAAAAAAGAAACCAGCTCATGGGAGATCAGGGAGCCGCGGTAAATGTAGCGCGAGTATTCGGGCTGGTTAAAGTCCTTCAAATTCATGTAAAAGGATGCGGCATAGCCCGTTTTTTCCGGCGTGGAATAGAAGGCCAGCAAAGAGCGGACAAGCTGCTTGATCCGGCCGTCATAATAATATGTGTAGATATAGCCGTTGTCAAAAAAGGCGATGGGGGCCTTGACGGGCTTTTTGAAAGAGCTGTTGTAATTGGGAATGTCAAAGAAAAAGGCGGGCTCCAGATTGAGGGCGGAAGCCACCTGATCCAGGGTATTCAGGTCCATGACGATTTCGCCGCTTTCGTACTTGTAGACGGTGGCGCTGCTTCGGCCGATGCGTTTTGCCAGCTGATCTACCGACAGGCCGTGCATTTTGCGAAAGGTCCTGAGGCGTTTGCCCACCAACGTTACCAGCTCGCTCATCGAAACATCCCCTTCTCGTAAAAATATAATAATTCGATGAATTGAAGATGGAATGAACCAGGAACGGCCTTTCCTATATTATAAATGAGGCATAATTATCGTGTCAATATAATTTTTCTACTGAATTATCTTTTAAAAAGAAATATGGATTCCTTTACACACCCCTGCAAATATGATAAAAGGTAAGTAACATAATGCTTTGATAGGGGAAGGTAGAACAGAAAGGAAAAATGGATTGTTCTGCCGGTGTGTTTGGTGTGTATACAAATGCGTTGTAAGGGAGAGGACAATATGACACATGCGGAAATCGGTGCGCTTCTGAAGAAAGAAATGGTGCCGGCACTTGGATGCACGGGTCCCACTGCGTATGCGCTGGCAACGGCGTGCTGTCGGCCGTTTCTTACGGCCAAACCCAGGCAGGTGGATATCTATGTGAGCCCCGCTTTTTTGAAAATCGGCTTTGGCGTGGCCACCCCTGGAACATCCAAACCCGGTATTCCGGTTGCGGCCGCCATTGGTTTGGTAGGCGGCGATTACCGGCTTGGATTGCAGGTGCTCAAACCCTGCACGGCCCGGGATGTCGAGGAGGCGCTTGCGCTGGAAGCCAGCGGCATCTTCAGGGTGTGCGCCGAATCCGGCAAAACGGGCGTGTATGTACGCGCCGAAGTAACCACCGAGAACGAAAAGGTGATCGCCGTCGTTGAGCACACCCATGACGGCGTTTCGCTCATTCAGGTAAACGATGAGGTTAAATACCGCTCGGAGGCCACGCAGGAAGCAAGCATCGAGGATGACCCGGCGCAGCTTTCCCTGGAGGACATCTTCAGCTATGTCAAGGCAGCGGACCCTGAGGATCTGACATTTTTGTGGGATGCGTATCGGATGAACGTGGCGCTGGCCGAGGACGGGATCAAACGGGGCTTCGGACTGGCTACGGGCCGCGCTTTCCTGCAGGAGTGGTGGAACGGTCGCCAAGCGCCTGCCGATTTGTACGAAAATCCCCTGGCCTATTTGCCAGACGGCATTGCCGAACGCGCGAAAATTCTGGTCGCGGGCGCCTCGGATGCGCGCATGGGCGGAAGTCGCCTGCCTGCTGTGGCAGCCATGGGAGATGGCAATCAGGGCATAACGGCCACGATTCCCGTGGGTGTGGCGGCGGAGCTGATGGGCAAGGGCCGCGAGGAAAGCGTGCGCGCCCTGGCGCTCAGTTGTCTGATGCTGTTCTACATCAAAATGAAAATCGGCCGCGTCGCTGCGTTCTGCCTGTGCTCCATCGCTTCCGCGGCGGGCGTCTCGGCGGGCGTGGGATTTCTGAAAGGCATGAGCGAGCAGCAGATCAAGGCGGCGGTTAAAAATGTCGTTTCGCCGCTTTGCGGCATGCTGTGCGACGGCGCAAAAAATGCCTGCGCGCTTAAGATGGCCATTGCCACCACCACGGCGCTCTCCTGCGTGGACCTGGCTGCCAATGACGTGGAATGTGGCTTTTATGACGGCGTGGCAGACGAAACGCTGGAATATACGGTAGGATGTATTTCGCAGATCGCCACCCGGAGCATGAGCATGCTGGACGAATGTATGGTGGATGAAATTGTGAAAAAGACGGAGCGAAAGCGCCTGGAATCGCTCAATCCAAACGTCTGAACGTCAGAAAGGGAGGGAATGAACATGGGCAAGCAACACATCTATTTCTCCGACGATCACACGTCACCCTACTGCGACATGGTGGTGGTGGAGGATCGTTACCTGTTCCTGTCCGGTCTTGTTTCTCAGGACCTGGCCACGGGCGAGATGCTCTACGGCGATATCGCCTTTGAAACCAGGCAGATTCTGGAGAATTTGAAGGTGATTCTGGAGCGCTACGGGTCGGATATGCAGCATGTCATCCGGGCGGAAGTGCTTCTGAAATCCTTTGCCGAACGCGATGCGATGAACACCGAATACGTTCGGCATTTCAGCCCGGAAACCATGCCGGCCCGCCTGTGCTTCGGCGACGTGGGACTGGCCGGGGAATGTAAAGTGGAAATCATGGTGACGGCGCAGAAAAAGTAAGTCGAATTCATCTGCCGGCGGAGGTGCTCCGGCAGTGAAAAATATGCGTTCCAATGGAACGGACACTAAGGAGGTACATCATGAAAAACCTGTTGAAGAAGACCCTGGTATGGCTGGCTGTTCTGACGCTGGCCATCGGCATGAGCAGCGCGGCGGCCGAGACGGTCGAATGGCGTATGGCAAACCAGCACCCCGAAGGCAGCATCGCTGAGATCGCGGACCGCGAAATCTGCGAAGCCATTGAAGAAGCCACCGAAGGCCGCGTGAAGATCACCCTGTACCCCAACAATGCCCTGGGCGATTACCTCAGCGTATTTGACGAGATTATGATCGGCTCCATCGAAATGGGGCATATCTCCACCAACGAGGCATACGACTCCCGCCTGCTGGGCACCTTCCTGCCATACCTGTCCACGGGCTACAATCAGCTTGCCAAGCTTTACAGCCCCGAGGGCTATCTGTTCAAGACGCTGCATGACGAGGTCTATCCCAACCTGGGCATCGAGCTGATGGGCTTCTTCTGCGAAGGCTTTGACGGTATCTGCTCCAAGGTGGAACTGACCGACCCCGCCGTGATCGGCGCTGAAAAGGGTTGCCTGCTCCGCGTGCCCGGCATGGAAACCTTTATCGAGTGCAATCTGATGCTTGGCTTCCGTACCACCACCATTCCCTACAGCGACACCTATACCGCCATGCAGACGGGCCTGTGCGACGGCGCTTCCGGCGTGCCTGCCAGCCTTGGCTATCTCAACTTCCGCGATGTCATGACGCATTTCTATGATTACCAGCAGATTCAGGAGGCGACTTCCTTCCTGATTAACAAGGCCGCCTTTGAAAAGCTCTCTCCCGAGGATCAGGAGGCCATCCGCACGATCATTCAGGACAAATGCGCCGAAAGCATCACCCTGGCCGAGCAGGATGAGGAGAAGTACAAGGACATGTTCCGCGAGATGGGCATCACGGTTGTGGAGTTTACCGACGAGGAACGCGCCTCCTTCGCCAAGGCCTGCCATGAGATCGTCTGGCCCAAACTGGCCAATACCTTCACCCAGGAATTCCTCGACGGATGCCTTGCGGACGCTCAGGCCGAATAATCCGTTTCGCATCTGGGTCCCCTCGGGGGCCCAGATGCCCGTCTCAAGCGGAAGAAGAAGGGGGTTTTTTCTTGAAGGTACTCACCAAACTGGACAAGGGCATACAGGTGGTCTATGACTATATCATGATGGCCACAGGGTGTGCCGTGGCGGGCCTCATCATCGTTTCCGCGTTCCTGCGCTATATTTTGAAAATCGATTTTTACGGCTCTGAGGAATACATCCTGCTTGCGGGCTTCTGGCTGTATTTTACGGGCAGCATGTCCGCCGCCCGTGACAAAAGCCACCTAAGTGCCGACATGGTGAATGTCTTTACCAACAATCAGAAGGTGATCCGCCTGATGGCCATCGTCCGCGACGTGCTCAGCCTGGTGATCTGCTTTCTGGCGATCAGCTGGTGCTGGGATTATTTCAGCTGGCAGATGAGCCTGCACCCCGTGACCAGCGTGCACAGGATTCCCAAGACCCTGCAGCAGTTTCCGATGTGTTTCTCTTTCGTGGTCTGGGCCTTTTACCTGATTCGAGACTGCGTCAAGGCCATTCTGGCGTTCAAAGAGATCTCCACGGAAGGAGGCGTTGAGAAATGACGCCCGTCATCGCATTAGGTGTTCTGATTGTCGCCATGGTTATGGGCATCCCGATTCCGCTGTCCTTCCTGGTCTCCGCAGCGTTTATCTGCCTGGTCGGCGGATACAATCCGCTGATGCTCTTTACCTACGGCTTTAACAACCAAAACAGCATCATTCTTCTGACCATTCCGCTGTTTATTCTGGCAGGCGCCATCAT
Organism: uncultured Eubacteriales bacterium; assembly: GCA_958448555.1. Taxonomy (GTDB): domain Bacteria; phylum Bacillota; class Clostridia; order Christensenellales; family Aristaeellaceae; genus Limiplasma. The sequence goes on from CAUDEL010000006.1 coordinate 22,068, forward strand.
CGACAAGGGCGGCATCGGCGAGAAGCTGATTTCCGGCCTTCAGCGCAAGGGAAAAGACGCTTCACCCAACGGCCTGGGCATCACGACGATTCTGGCGTGCGCCATCTTTGGCGCGGTGTCCGGCAGCGCGGCTGCCACCTGCTCCTGCATCGGCTCCATCATGACCCCGCGCCTGAAAAAGGCGGGTTACAAGGCCGGACATATCGGTGCCCTGATCTCCTCTTCCGGCGTGCTGGGCATCATGATCCCGCCGAGTATTCTCATGATCCTCTATGCCTGGGGCACCGGCACCTCCGTGCTGGCCTGCTTCCTGTCCACCATTTTGCCCGGTATCATGCTTGTGATCCTTTTCAGCATTATCAATGCATGGATGCTCAAGCATGACAAGATGTACAAGGACAACGCCCCTGCCTCCGCCGCTTCCGAACAGGCGCTTCAGAACATGATCGCACAGGGCCAGCGCAAGGAAGCGGAAAGGGCCATCCGGGCTGCCGGCCCCAAGCAGAAAAGCAAGAGCGCCATTCCCGCAGTGCTCATGCCCATTTTGCTGCTGGGCAGCATCTACGGCGGCATCCTGACCACCACCGAGGGCGCGGCCCTGTCGGTTGTGTATTCACTTCTCATCGGTATTTTCTACTACCGCACCATCGACTGGCCTACCTTCAAGATTTCCATGCGCCAGGCCGGCGAAGCGGCCGGCACCATCATGGTCATGCTCTTTACCGTCAGCATTATCAGCCGCCTGTATGTGACCGAAAACCTGCCCGACCTCATCCTGGGTTTCATGACGTCGGTTTCGGAAAACCGCATCATCATCCTGCTGATGATAAACGTGTTCATGGTCATCATCGGCATGCTGATGGACGATTGCAGCGGCACTGTGTTGTGCGGGCCGATCCTGCTTCCGATTGTCGCCGCGCTTGGCGTGACCCCGATCCAGTTCGCTGCTATCCTGAGCGTCAACCTGGGCATGGGCAACATCACCCCGCCGACAGCGCCCCTTCTGTATTTGGGCGGCCGCGTAGCCAACGCCGAGGTTAAGGACATGCTTGGCCCCATGTTCAAGCTGATCTTCTTCGGCTGGATTCCAACGCTGATTAACACCACGTACTTTGCTGACTTTGCGCTGTTTATTCCCAGGCTTCTGGGCTACGTGTCATGAAAAAAAGCAGTATTCTAAACGATGTGCTGGGTCCTGTGATGGCAGGGCCCAGCAGCTCTCACACCGCGGGTCCTGGGAAGATCGGCCTCGCGGTCCGAAGTATGTGGGGGAAGAAGATTCGGAATGTGGACGTGGTCTATGAGCAGGGCGGATCATATCCCAGCACGCACGTGGGGCAGGGATCGGACTTCGGATTTGCCGCGGGCCTGATGGGAATGACGACCGACGACCCCCGCTTCCGGGATTCGCTCTCCCTGGCGGGGGAGCAGGGGGTCAACGTGACCTTTCGTTTTGCGGACCTGGGCCTGCCGCATCCAAACACGGCGCGCATCGACGTCGTTGAGGACGGCAAGGTGCAGTTGTCTGCGCTGAGCTTCTCCACGGGCGGCGGGACCTTTGAAATCGTGGAGATGGACGGCTTTGCCATCCGCTTTGACGGCCAGAGGGAAAAATGGTGGCTCTGCTGCGCCGACGGGATGGAAACGGTGCGGGCGTATCTAACGGATCATGGCGTGCGGTTCACGCAGTCCAGTCTGGAGCCCGCACGCGTGAGCTGCATCACGGACCTGCCCGGAAGCGCCGTGCTCTTTGAGGTGGAAGCCTCTGCCCTGAGCGAGCGGGAGAAGCAGGATCTGACCGCCTTGTCGCGGGAGGCGGTCTATCTGCGCAAAGCCTGCCCCGTTGTGCCTGCGGCGCTGCGCCTGAATCCCGAGCCGCCCTTTGTCACCGCTGCCGGGGCGCTTGAATACGCCCGGCGCCATCCGGGTACCGGCATGCCGGCGCTGGCGCGGCTGTACGAAAGCAGCCTGAGTACCCTGAGCGCCCCGGAGGCCGACGAGCGCATGATGGATGTCTGCCGAAGCATGCGTGCCTCCATGCAGCCGCCTCCGAAAGACGACCCCGTCCAAAACCTGATCGTACCCCGAATCGCAGACCAGCTCAGCAGGCTGTCCGCCATGCCCGTGGACATGGGGGTTATGAATTCCTGCATGGCCTGTGCCGTTGCTGTGATGGAAAACAGTTGCGCCCATCGCACGGTGGTGGCCGCGCCCACGGCGGGGTCCAGCGGCGTGATTCCCGCCGCCGTCCTCAGCGTGGGTCAGTCGCTGGGCTGTACAGAGGAGCAAACGCTGGACGCCCTGTGGAACGCGGGGCTGATCGGTGCCTGGATCGCCAATCAGGCCACCTTCGGCGCGGAGGTCGCGGGATGTCAGGCCGAAATCGGGGCCGCCGCGGCCATGGCGGCCGGCGGCGTTGTACAGCTCTTGGGCGGCGACATCGACCAGAGCATGAATGCGGCCTGCATCGCCCTGCAAAGCCTTCTTGGCCTGATCTGCGACCCCATCGGGGGCCTGACGGAATTTCCGTGCATCGAACGCAACGTGATAGCCAGCGCCGTTGCAGTGATGTCGGCCAACATGGCGCTGTGCGGCATGAGGTCGCTCATCCCTTTGGATGAAACGATTCAGACCATGTTGCGCGTGGGCCAGATGCTGCCCAGGGAGCTGTGCTGCACCTGTGAAGGCGGCCTTTGTACCACCCCTACGGGCCTGCATCTCGCACAGGCGGTAAAGGAACGACAGCAGACTTGATGCGGCTTTTGTCAGGAGGAAGACGGGGGAGTGCTTAACCATCTCATCCTAAATATAAAGGTACAGCTTTTGTGCATCCGGGATCGTCTGCGGTTTAGGACCAATCTGCTGCTCCAATTCAGACAAAAAACGGAGAGTCCTTTGTAGGATACTCAGATCCTATAAGGACACTCCGCATGGGCACAATGCCGAGCTTTCATGCGAACCCGGCGACATGTGCGGTGGGTTCGAAAGTCTTGCGCAGCAAGGTTTCCTTCTGCCGTCCGGCGAAGCCAAAGGCGGACGGCGGAAACATGTCTTAAGCATCTGGCGGACTTTTTCGACAAGCTGAAGGTCCATATGATTGGCCAAGCTGATCGGGGGCATTATGAGTGTGCGTCATCATGAGGCGCCGGGGAAGACGCTTATCTGGACGCTCCCTCCACAAGCCCCATCGCCTCGGCAATGTCCAGGTTTACGCCCAGAACATTGACGGTTTCTTCACCGAAAATTCCAAACAGCTTCCCTTCCGTGTTGTCCTCCACAATCCGCTCTAACTGCTCCTCGCTCAGGCCGGAGGCAGTCGCCAAAGCAGGAATCTGAATACGGGCGGACTCGGGTGTAATGTGCGGATCCAGCCCCGAGCCGGAGGCCGTCATCAGATCAGCGGGAATATCCTCCCGCTTCACATCTGGGTTCGCCTCCAGAAATGCCTCGATGTCAGCCTCGACCCGTTCGGTCAGCGCGGGGTTGGAGGGTGCATAGTTGTTGGAGCCGGAACCGAGCCCGGCAAACGCGTTGCCGTCGTTGTCGTATTGGTTGCCCTGTTCATCTTCATGGTAGGTGTTATAGTTGTAAGTCGAAGGCCGTCCCTTCATGAAATAGGGCTTCGTAAAATCCTGTCCTACGTTTGCCGCTCCCACAGCCTGGCCGTCTGCATAGACCAGGCTGCCATTGGCTTGGCTGGGGAAGAGGACCGCGGAAATACCGCTGAGCAATACAGGAAATACAAAACCGCAGAGCAGAAGCATTAGCAATGTTACCACCAAAGACTGACGCAGGCCGTGAAAAAGTGCGTTCTTGTTAGTTGTTTCGTTCATGGTAAGGGACCTCCTCACATGCCCATGGCCATCAGGATGGGAGCAATCATCATATCAATGATTTTGATTCCGATGAAGGGAGTGACAACGCCGCCCAGACCGTAGATCATCATATTCCGGGCCAGCATTTTTCCCGAAGACATGGGGCGGTACTTGACGCCCTTCATGGCCAGAGGAATCAGGCAGGGAATGATGATCGCATTAAAGATCAACGCGGACAGGATCGCGCTGTTCTGCGTGCTCAGGTGCATGATGTTGAGAATGCCCAGCTGTGGGATGGCCGCCATAAACATGGCGGGAATGATCGCAAAATACTTCGCGATATCATTTGCGATGGAGAAGGTGGTAAGGGAGCCGCGGGTGATGAGCAGCTGCTTGCCGATTTCCACCACTTCCAGAATCTTGGTGGGATCGGAGTCCAGATCCACCATATTGGCGGCCTCCTTGGCCGCGGTGGTGCCGGAGTTCATGGCAAGGCCCACGTTTGCCTGGGCGAGGGCGGGCGCGTCGTTGGTGCCGTCGCCGGTCATGGCGACGATCTTTCCCTCCGCCTGCTCTTTTTTAATGACGCTGATCTTATCCTCCGGCTTGCACTCGGCGATGAAGCCGTCTACCCCGGCCTCCTTGGCGATGGTGGCCGCGGTCAGGGGATTATCGCCGGTACACATGATGGTCTTGATGCCGATCGCACGCAGACGTTCAAAACGCTCTGTCATGCCGGGCTTAACGGTGTCTTTTAGGTAAATCACGCCGAGCACCTGATTGTTTTGGCATACAACCAGAGGGGTGCCGCCCAGCGAAGAAACCTTTTCCACATGGGTATGCAGATCGGCAGGAACCTTTCCTCCATGAGCTGTAACATACTGCTCAATCGCATCCGAGGCGCCTTTGCGGACCTTGGTGCCGTCCGGGAGATCCACGCCGCTCATACGGGTCTGGGCCGTAAACTCCATGAAGGAAGACCCGGGGGTTTCCTCAATGTCGGCTCCCAAACGGCGGGCCAGCTCCAGCGTGGATTTGCCCTCGGGGGTTTCGTCACGAAGGCTGGTCAGTGCCGCGCAACGAATGAGGTCGCTACGTCTTGCGCCCTCCACGGGGAAAAAATCGGCGGCCAGGCGGTTGCCAAAGGTAATGGTGCCGGTCTTGTCCAGAATCATGGTGTCCACATCGCCGCAGGCCTCAACCGCCTTGCCGGACATGGCGATCACATTGAAGCGGGTCACACGGTCCATGCCGGCAATGCCGATGGCGGAGAGCAGCCCGCCGATGGTGGTGGGGATCAGACAAACCATCAGGGCAATCAGGGTGGACAGCGGCAGTTGAACCCCGCAATACATGCCGATGGGATACAAGGTGACAATCACGATCAGGAAAATGATTGTCAGGGAAACCAGAAGCGTGCTCAATGCGATTTCGTTGGGCGTTTTTTTTCGGGAGGCGCCTTCCACCAGCGCGATCATCCGATCCAGAAAGCTGTTGCCGGGATCAGAGGTGATGCGGATTTTCAGCCAGTCAGACACCACGGTGGTGCCGCCGGTCACGGAGCAGAAGTCGCCGCCGCTCTCACGAACCACGGGAGCGGATTCGCCGGTGATGGCCGATTCATCCACCGACGCGATGCCCTCAATCACCTCGCCGTCACCGGGGATCACCTCGCCGGCCACTACTATCACTACATCGCCCTTTTTCAGCTCGCTGGAAGACACGATGGTTTCGCTGCCGTCCTGATTCAGCAGATGGGCCTCGGTGTCCTTCTGGGTTTTCTTCAGGCTGGCGGCCTGGGCCTTGCCCCGGCCCTCCGCCACAGACTCCGCGAAGTTGGCAAACAGCACCGTCACCAGCAGAATGACGGAAACGATCAAGTTGTAAGTACGCAGGCCGGTATCGCCCTCGCCAAACAGCCCCGGCACAATCGTCAACAGCAGCGTAATCAGGAAGCCGATTTCCACAACGAACATGACAGGATTTTTGAGCATATAACGGGGGTCCAGCTTTTTTACGGAACCGATGAGCGCCTGCTTCAGGATCTCCGGGGTCAGCAGCTTTTTGTTTTGTTTCTTACTCATAGCACGAAAATCCTCCTTAGCCCCAAAGAGTCAGATGCTCGGCAATGGGGCCCAGCGCCAGCGCCGGGAAGAAGGTCAGCGCGGCAAAAATATACACCACAAACACAAGGATTACCGCAAAACTCACGTTGCTGGTCTGCAATGTGCCGACAGACTCGTTTACATAGTTCTTCTTCATCAGCGAGCCTGCAATGGCCAGTTGAATTACGATAGGCAGATACCGCCCCAGGAACATGACAATACCGGTGGTAATGTTCCAGAAGTACGTATTGTCCGCCAGCCCCTCAAATCCGGAGCCATTATTCGCGGCAGCGGAGGCGTATTCATACAGCACCTGGCTCAGGCCGTGGAAGCCGGGGTTGGTCATGCCGGCCCGGCCGGCGGCCGTCGCCACCGCCAGGGCGGAAAAGGCCAGAATCAGAAGCGGATGGATGATGATGGCCAACGCGGTCAGCTTCATCTCGCGCCCCTCGACCTTCTTGCCCAGGTATTCGGGGGTACGCCCTACCATCAACCCACAGATGAACACCGCCAGGATCGCGTAGAGAATCATGTTCATCAGGCCCACGCCCTTGCCGCCAAAGACGCAGTTGAGCATCATGTGCATAAGCGGCACCATGCCGCCCAGAGGCGTCAATGTGTCGTGCATGTTATTGACCGTACCGGTGGTGAAGGATGTGGTCACCGTGGTAAACAACGCGGATTGGGCAATGCCGAATCGGACCTCCTTGCCTTCCATGCTGCCCGCGGCCTGGCTGAGGCCAATCTCAGCCAGTGCCGGATTGCCCTGCTGTTCCGCCCAGTAGCAAAGGCTCAGGCCAACCAGAAACAAAATTCCCATGGCCAGAAAGATGCTTCGTCCTTCCTTGCCCAGCAGCCGGGTCATGATTCCTTCCCGATGAACGGTCAGGGTGTTTTCCGGGGCTATGTTCATCTGATGCTGACGGCGACCGTCTCCCACCATTTTCCCAAAGACAATGACGCAGGCGCCGGGCAGCAGCATCATGGAATACAGCTCGATCAGGTTGGACAGGATGGTGGGATTCTCCATAGGCGTGGCGGAATTGGCGCCGAAAAATCCGCCGCCATTGGTGCCCAGGTGCTTGATGATTTCAAGCGCCGCTACGGGGCCCATTGCAAGGACCTGGAAGGTACCCTCCAGGGTTTGAACCACAACATTCCCCGAAAAGTTCTGGGGCACCCCCTGCCATACCAGCAGCAGCCCGCCTGCCAGAGAGAAGGGCAGCAGCACACGGGTCGTGATGCGGACCAGATCGGCAAAAAAGTTGCCAACATTGTCCTTCGTTTTTCCGGCCAGGCCGCGAATAAAGGCCACACAGGCGGCATAGCCGCTGGCTGCCGAAACAAACATCATAAAGATGATGACCAGCATCTGAGAAAGATAGCTCAATCCGCTTTCCCCGGAGTAGTGCTGCAGATTGGTGTTGGTCATAAAACTGATGATGGTATTGAAGGCCAGTGTGGGTTCCATTCCCTCAATCCCGTTGGGATTCAAAAGCGGGATGCTCTGGACGCGGAGAATGAAGTAGCCGATGGCGATCATCGCCGCATTGGTGCCGACAAGGGCCAGGGCGTACTGTTTCCAATTCATCCCCTTGCGCGGATCGACCCCGCCCAAATGATAAATCACGCCGTCTACCCGATCAAATACGGGGTCGGCAAAGGTGTGTTTTCCTGCGGCGATATGATAAAGATACCGTCCCACCGGAATGACAAGGATCAAATAAATGATCGATGTCAGTACCAGCTGTAACATACGAAATTCCTCCTATGCTGTGTACTGGACGTTAGAATCGCTCCGGATGCACCAGGGCGTATAGCAGATATCCGCCCAGCAGCAAGACAATTATTCCGAGCAAAATCATCCTGTTCAACTCCTGCTTTCCATCATTCCTGAGAATCAACTTGCCGTCGGCACCAGTTCACCAGCAACCAGACAAGGCCAAAACCCGCCAACAGGGTTCCTGCCATAATGAAATCCATCATACTTAGCGCTCCCTTCGCTGATATGGATGATGCCATGCCGGATTATCCGTTTTTCCGGCCATGATTGTCTGCGCAATCATTCCAATGATGGCGCCGACAAGCATCACCAGCGCATACTCTGCCATAAGGTCTCTCTCCTTTTGCAACTGGCCTGCACGCAAAACACACGACATCTGTTTTGCCCGCATAGCATATCGCAATCCGCAATAAGCGGGGATTAAGGAAAACAAAACGATGTTAACATGAGATAAATATTCCGCCATTCCGTTTTGCGCGCTATCTCCCTGCCTCTGGGGAAACCAGGGGGAGCGTAAACTGGAATATCGTTCCGTTCGGCTCATGATTCAACGCTTCAATTTTTCCCCCGTGCATGGCGACTATGGATTGGCACAGATTCAGTCCAAGCCCCAGACCTCTTTGACAATCCGCTTTCTCCTGCCCGGCGGTGTAGAACAAATCAAACAAGTGCCTTTTGGCATCATCCGAAATGCCGGGTCCGTCATCCGTGACCCTTATTTCCACGGTATTCCCTTTTTTTACGCCACGCAGCTCAATATGCGATCCTTTTGGCGTGTACTGTATGGCGTTGTTCATGATGTTGATGATAACCCGCTCAATCAGCCTTGCGTTCATGGTAGCCATGAGCGCGGCATCGTCCAAATGGACGGACACGCAATGCTCCGCGGCTCGTCGGTCCAGCTGTGCGACAGATCGCTGGAAAAGATCTTCGATCCGTTCAGGGCTCATTTTGAAAGAGTCCCTGTCTGTTTCCAGACGGGTGGCTACCTGCAGGTTTTCCGTCATGTTCATCAGCCAGTTTGTATCGTCACAAATGGCTGTGTACAGCTTTTTTCTGCTTGTCGGATCCGGCAAAAGCGCTTCTCGCATAAGCATATCGACGCTGTCGCTGATGTTTGTAAGCGGCGTGCGCAAATCATGGGAAACTGCGCGAAGCAGGTCGGCTTGCAACCGCTCCTTTTGCGCTTGAAGCGCGGCTTTGTTTCGCTCCTCCTGCAGCCGGATGCGTTCCTGGCTGAGGCCGCACTCGCTTAGCAGGGCAATCATCAGATTTTTTTCAAAGGCGTCCGGGACGGTATACCCCACAATGGGAATTCCTACGATTCCCATCACTCCTTGCGTCCCTCTGACGGAGAGAAAAAGCCATTTTGCATTTGGCAGTGTATTTGTGGTTGCACCGGCGTGCTTGTTGTTTTTTTCCACCCACTTGGCCACTCCGAGTTCTTCGGAACCCAATTCGGATAGAATATGCTGTTCATCGGACGGCTCCACTCGAAATGCCAACTCCGTTTCACTCAGGGCATAGAGCACGGGACGGTCAAAAAGCCGGTTTAACTGTTCCGCGGTCAAACGAAGGCAGTCCCATTCGGTTCGCTCTTTTTGCAGCTTTTGACTGCTCCCCAAAAGCAGTTCCGTATAATAGCTCTTTTGTGCCGCCAAACGGGCCTGCGCTTTTACGCGGCTGGCCAGAGAGCTCGCGATAAAGCTGGAGAAAAGCATAATCAGAAAGGTTACGGGGTAACTGGGGTCGTTGACTTGAAAGGTAAAGCGAGGCTCTGTAAAAAGAAAATTGAAAGCGGCGACGCTGAGGAACGAAGCAACAGCGCCATAGAAGTGACCGTTTGTGCAAACAGCAGTAATCAGAACACCCAGAATGTAAACCGTAATCATGTTTGATTCGCTGAATCCGACAGCATAAAAGCCAAATCCAGCGATGGAGGAAAGCAGCAAAGAGGCCAGCATGACGCATGTATCTTTCCATGTGAAACGCGCCTTGGGAACACGAGGTTTTCCAAGGGGCTTTTTATATAGCGGTTGCTGATCTGGAATAATGTACACATCCAGGTCTGTTTGCTCAATCAGGCGGTCAGCCAGACTCTTTTTTCCCATAATGGGGTTTTGCCTGTGGTTGATTCGCCCCATAACGATTTTTGTTACGCCGCTGACACGAGCATATTCCGCAATCTGCATGGCGGGGTCCGTTCCATAGACCGTAGAAATCTGCGCGCCCAGCTGCTGTGCAAGATGCAGGTTGCTACGCAGGCGCTTGAGGTTTTCGCCGGATAATTCCTTTGTTTCCGGCGTCTGCACAAACAACGCGGTGAAACCGCTGTGAAAGGCTTCCGCCATTCGTGCAGCGGTTCGGATCACTTTCGCATTGGAAGGCGCAGACGAAAGGCAAATCAAAATATGCTCCCCGGCTTTCGCGCTCTTTTCCTTACCCTCCTGCAGCGCCGTGCGGTTGAGCTGATCCGCTGTGCGCCGCATGGCGATCTCACGCAGGGCGGCCAGATTCTCCGTGGTAAAAAAATGCTGGAGGGCCTGTTTTGCCTGACGCTCACGGTACACTTTTCCAGCCTGAAGGCGTTTCACCAGCTCGGCCGGCTCAATGTCCACCAGCTCAACCTGATTGGCCCGGTCAAAAACATGATCCGGGATTCGCTCATTGACCGCAATACCTGTGATGGAGGACACCAGATCGTTGAGCGACTCCAGATGCTGCACATTTACCGTGGTATAGACGTTGATCCCGGCCTGGAGCAGCTCTTCCACATCCTGATAGCGCTTTGTGTGCCGGCAGCCCCAGGCGTTGCTGTGGGCCAATTCGTCTACCAGGATAAGTTGAGGTTTCCTCTCCAGCGCCCGGTCCAGATCAAACTCTTTCAGCTGGATTCCGCGATAGTTTATCTCCTTGCAGGGCAAAACCTCCAGACCATCCAGAAGCGCCAATGTCTCTGGCCTGGCATGCGGCTCCACATAGCCCACCACCACATCCATGCCCTCTTTTTGCGCCTGATGGGCCGCCTCCAGCATGGCATAGGTCTTGCCTACGCCCGCTGCATAGCCGAAAAAGATTTTGAGCTTTCCGAAAAGAAGCGGGCTTTCCGCGCCCATCCTGAAATCTGATCGTGCTTGACGCATCTTTTCCATCTCTATCGTCTCCTGCCATGCCGGTCTGTGGTGCACATGGATGTTAATATCGTATCATATGGAATACTATAAATTAATAAAAGATTTTCCAGGTGCATTAAAATCAGATAAAGATATGCGCAATTAATACAAGCCGGATATCTGTTGTCAAGCATCATCCGGCTTGAAAGAAAGATGAGAAAAGAGTTTGGTTTAAACTGTCAGGAAAGCATCGCAGGAAGAGGAGATTTCGACAAAACCCAGGCGTTCCTTGCGCCATCCGGGATTGGGGAACGACAACCGTCACGGCGATGGCCCTGCCCGGACAGCCGCCAGGACCCGCTGTATCCGGCTGGCGTCCGCTGTGCATGGAAGGCTTGAAACGAGGCGCCATCGGGCCTGCGGACGTGGTTCCCGTCGTTTGGCACAGACGCTTCAAAAACAAAACCATTCGGAATTCGTTTTGAATTCATAGATTGACCTTTTGAAACAGGAATACGAGCGCAATCGCCGCTTTATACCTGCAGATGTATCATTTTGACCATCCCAAGCCGGTCAGAGACGGCCATGCTGACCTTTGAAGAAAGCAGCAGGCCCTTTCTTGGAATACCGCTGTAAAAGGGCTCATCAGCCAAGATCCTCGTGTTAGCTCCAGTCTTTCTGGCCAGCTTTTCAGCCGATTCCACATAGAAAAACATCCGCGCATCGGCATGCCCCACCTGCTTCATGTACTTATTGCGCATCATGGCCATACCGCTTTTGCTCACGGCGTCAAAGACAACTTCTATCTCTCCAAATTGCCGGATCATTCGCAACAGCCCAAGGACGTTAACCTCCTCAAAATAGTGGAACAATCCGCCGGCGGTGACCAGAATGGGCGCGTCGGGCCTATCGGTGCGGATGCGCCTGATCCAGTCCTCGGCAAAGGCATCTCCGGCGAAATAGGTCTCCCGTTCCGGCTCCGAAAGCAGCTCGCGTCGGTATGCTATCACATGGGGCAAATCTACGTCGTACCAGTATGCCCTGGCGTTGTCGCAGCGGAAATAGGTCGTTTCCAGACCACAACCAAGCTGGACGATCACACCATCCGGCCTACGCTGTAGAAACGAGCGGATATAGCGGTCCATCTTGGCAGATCGGACGGCGGATGCAAGCAGGGTGTATTGACTTTGAGCGCCCTGCGCCAGCAGACCAGGTGGCAGCTTCTTTTTCAACTCCAGCGCCTTTTGATCGTACAAGATCTGCGGGCAATGCTCGCTGGCATAGATCCTGCCCAGCATGGGGACAAATAGCGTATCTTCTATAATACCCAGTTTTGGCATGACCATCCCTCCCGTTTTGTCAGATCACTTCCGAGATTACGCCCTCGCTGGCAGGGGAAGTCAGGCTTGTTCATGGACGGCTGCGGCATAATCGGTTCCACCATGCTCCGGCCCATGCGGAGGATGGCAGGCGGCCTGAGCAGACAGAAAAAGTTGAAATTGCAATGCGCTGCCCAAAAACAGTTCCCCCCGGCGCCATATCAGTGCCGCCAACTAAGGCTCGTCATGTATGTTTCTCTTCCAACCCGACGTCACGACAACCTCCTTTTCCTCTTAAGCGTCTCTTGTGCGATTCGGAGGTACCGGACATGGAAACCCTTCGCTACGGATAGCAAAGTGACCGGCATGGAAGGATGCTCATTGGACTGCTTTCAGCTTCCAATGAGCGCTCTCGTTTTGCAACTGCACCATCCGGCGATAGAGCCCACCTTCGGCCATCAGCTGTGCGGGAGAGCCCTGTTGGGCCACGCGGCCGTTCTCAAGCACCACGATGCGATCCGCGCCCGCCACCGTGCGCATCCGATGGGCGATGACCAAAACCGTTTTGCCTGCCAGCAGGCGGGAGAGCGCGCCCTGGACTTTCGTCTCATTTTCCACATCCAGGCTGGCGGTCGCCTCGTCCAGCAGCACGATGGGCGCGTCTTTGAGAAGCGCCCGGGCAATGGAGATGCGCTGTCGCTCGCCGCCCGAGAGCTTGACTCCGTTTTCACCGATGGGCGTGTCATATCCATTGGGCAGCTTGCGGACAAATTCGTCGCAGTTGGCGGCTTTGGCCGCGGCAAGCACGTTTTCGTCGGATGCGCCGCGCTTTCCCAGACGAATGTTCTCCATCACGGTATCGTCAAACAGCACCACGTCCTGAAAGACCATGGAGTAGTCGCGCAGCAATGCCTCCGGATCTACAGTCGCGATATCCACGCCGCCTACCCAAATCGTACCGCCAGTGACGTCCCATAGCCTTGCCGCCAGCCGTGCGCAGGTGCTCTTTCCCGAACCGGAAGGCCCCACCAGCGCGGTCACTTCGCCTTCTTTGGCCGTGAAGCTCACATCGTGCAGGACTTCTTTTTCGTCATAGGCAAAGCTGACGTGATCGAAGACGATATCATGTCCCCGTGGTGTGAATGTTTCCCTCCCTTCCGCGATGGGCATATTGTGGATTTCCATCATCCGATCAGCCGACACCTGCGATACAAACACTTCCGCGATAAGCGCCAGGCTTTGGTCAAATGGGGCGTAAACCCGCGTAATGACCATCAGGAACAAAAACAGCAGCATAAAGTCGATACGGCCGGACAGGATGAGGCCGGTTCCCGCGAGGATCGTCGTCGCCACGCCCAGGCGCATGATGACGCTGGCGGCGTTCACAAAGATCCCCATGCCCAGCTCGCCTCGGATCATGGCGCTTTCGTGCTCGTCGATTTTGTGGTTGAGCCCCTTGAGATACCGTTCTTCCTGATTGGTGGCTCGAATCTCACGGACGTTTTCCAGCGCCTCCTGGATGCCGTCGGATACGCGCACGGCGGCCTGTTTTACCCGCTCTGCGCTGCGCCCAGCCAGCCTGCGGGTGCCGAACAACAGGCCGAAGGCCACCGGCACGCCCCAGAGGCTGGCGAGCATCAACCGCCAGTCGTAGGCCAGCAGGCAAAGCGCAATAACCGCCGTGGAGATATATGAACCGTACAGGTAGCCAAGCACATGCGACCAGACGTGCTCCATGCGGTTCACATCCCCCATGAGCGTCTCCGTCAGGTCGGCAAGGTCACGCTTTCCGAAGTACCCCAGCGGCAGCTTGCGCAGCCGCTCTGCCAGGCTCAGACGAGTGGCTTTGACCTCGTTGTATACCAGGCCGTAGGTGGCTTTATACTGTTGCAGGTGCGTTGCGATGGACATAGCGATAAAGGCAATCACCAACGCGACGAAGAGTACAGGATTCGGCAGCGGGCGAGCGGCTGTGAGCGTGCCCATAAAGCCGGACATCATCAGATACAGGATGCTCATGCCGCCCATGACGGTCAGATTGACGATGACGGTCCAGAAGGTTCCTTTCCTGGCGTTGCGCACGCCCTGATCGGTCAGGGCATATTTGCGCTGAAACTTTTGTCCAAACATTTATTTTGCCTCCTCTTTGCTGGCAATCCTCCATTGCACCGCCTGATTGTAGTCCGTCCACATGCGGGCGTACGCGCCCTTTGCGGCGAGAAGCTGCGCATGGGAGCCCTGTTCGACAATACGCCCGGCGTCCAGCACGATGATTTTGTCCGCGCCGACGACGGTCGACAGCCGATGCGCGATCATAATGACTGTGCGGCTTCGGGTCAGTTCGGCAAGGGCTTTGTGAATCAATACTTCATTTTCGGGATCGGCAAAGGCGGTGGCCTCATCCAGCACAATGATTGGCGCGTCTTTGAGAATTGCTCGTGCCAGCGCAATGCGCTGCGCCTCGCCGCCGGAAAGGTACGTTCCTTCCGCGCCGATTCGGGTGTCCAGCCCCGCCGGGAGCTTTTCGAGAATATCCCCGCACTGTGCGGCCACCAGCGCCGCATGCACCTGTTCTTTTGTGGCGCCCGGACGGGCGATACGTACGTTTTCCAGGACGGAGGCCTTCAGAAGACGGCTGTTTTGGAAAACAAACGCAACTTGTTCCATGAGCACATGAGGGTCCATCTGGCGCACGTCTACGCCGCCGACTTCCACCGCGCCGGAATCGACGTCCCAGAATCGCGGGATCAGGCTGGCGGCCGTGGTCTTGCCTCCGCCCGAGGGGCCGACAAGCGCGACCACCTGTCCCGGTTCCGCGCAGAAGGACACGTGGGAAAGCGCAGGCGTCTGCGTTCCGTCATAGGTGAAGCTGACATCCTTGAACGCCACCTTGCTGCTCCCGGGCGCTTGAGGACGCCGGGGCGCTTCGAGCACAGGCGCGCGCATCACCTGATCGATACGGCCCAGCGCGGTACCGGCCAGCATCATCCCGGAGGCGGCAAACATGATCTTGGCCAACGCCGTGGAGATGATCGCCGAGAAAACCGCATAAAAGGCGAAGTTGGTAACAAAACCGGCAAAATTTCCGCCGGACAGGACCCCGGGCGCCAGGAAGAGCGCCACCGGCACGAGAAAGACAAAGGCGCCTTCGGTAAATGTGAGGTTGACGGATTGCGGTACCCGGCATACGCCGGACTGGTAGTATTCCGCCTTCGCGCTGTATTCCTCGATGGCCTGCTTGAACGCCTTGAACGAATCGACCGTCTGCTGGAACACTTTAACCACGGGGATGCCGCGAACATATTCGGTGCCCGCCTTGCTCATGCGGTCCTGCGCCGCCTGGTATTCAGCCATGATTCCGGCGTTCTTGCCGCCCATCATGGAGAACATCGCCGCGATGGAAATCACGGCCGCCATGAGGCAGGCGGCCCCCATCCGCCAGTCAAAGACGAACATGAGAACAACCATGCTGACAAACAGCGTAATGGTACCGACGATATCCGCCAGATTGTGCGCCAGCAGCGTCTCCGTCTCTGCGGCCGCCGCGTCCAGGCGGCTGCGGATCAGGCCGGATGCATTGGAATCGAAAAAGCCCAGCGGCGCTTTCAGCACACGCGAAACGCCCTGCTTGCGGATGTTGGACGCCGTGCGGAACGCCGCCAGATGGGTGCACATCAGCCCCGCAAAGTACAGCACGATACCGCCCACCGCAAATCCAAAGGCGATCCAGCCGTAGCGCGCAATGCTCTGCGCCTGCGCCCAGTCCGGCGATACGGCAATGAGATCGCGTGCCACAAGCCATATGCAGATGTAGGGCGCCATGCTCATGAGCATGGATGCCGCAGATAGCGTCAGGCCAAGGAACGTAAGCTTCTTGTGCCTGCCCGCATAGTCCAGCAGGACAGAAAGGGCGTTTGGTTTTTTCTGTTTCATCTTAGTTCCTCCTTTTGCGGTTAGAATAAGCTAACTTATGGGTGAAAAACAGGGGAGATTTTTCGATTTTGCTTTCCTTGTATGCTACCGGCTTTGTCCTTACCCCAAATACAAAATACAGAATGTGAAACGCCCAGACAAAAACAAGGACAATACAGGGGATATAGAGCGATTTGAGCATCATCAGGGTGAAACCGAAGGCCATGAGCAGCGTAACCGTGAGCATCACGCGCTTTTTGGCCGGCCAGGTCATGCCTTGCCCGGAGACATAGTCGGCCAGATTTTCCCGGTAGAGCTTCGTGCGGGTGAACCAGTCATGCAGCCGCCGGGAGCTCTTTGCAAAGCAGAAAGCCGCCAGCATCAGAAACGGAAACGCCGGGAGCATGGGCACCACGGCGCCGACGGCTCCCAGACCGACGCCCAGGCATCCCACAACCACGTAGATCGCTTTTTTCAACTTCATCTGATCTTCTCCAAACGCCTTTGTTCTTTTCTGGTTTCAACGACATGCCGGATGGCGGCAACGGGATGATGCAGGATCATCCTTGGGCCGCAAAAGCGCATTACTTCGCGGATCCTTGCGCGCATATCCGGTCTGTAGCAATGCACCCGGCAGTTGGAACAGAACGTCTTGGTTTCCATAAACGGGCACAAGTCAGAGCGCATCCGCGCGTAGGCGTCCAGCGCCGCGCATTGCGCGCATGGGCCGCCGCGGGTATGGTGTTTTTTGCGGCAATACAGCGCAATCATCTGGGAAACCATCCGCTTTTCCCGTTCGCGCTTGGTCTGCGTATTCATCAGCTCATCCTCCCGTGCTCCACGCAATAGACCGTATCGGCAATGCGCATGGTGGACTGCCTGTGGGAGACCAGCACGACGGTCCTGTCCCTGCGCTCGCGGTGCAGCGCCTTCAAAATGACGGCTTCGTTGAGGCTGTCCAGATTGCTGGTGGGTTCGTCCAGCAGCATAAAGGGCGCATCGTGCAAAAACGCACGGGCCAGGCCCAGACGCTGGCGCTCGCCGCCGGAAAGGGTGTCGCCCAGTTCACCGACGGAGGTATCGTAGCCGTGGGGGAGCGTCATGATGAAATCGTGCACGGATGCCTTGCGGCAGGCCGCCTCAATTTCTGCGTCCGTGGCGTCCAGCCTGGCAAGGCGCAGGTTGTTGCGGATGCTGTCGTGAAACAGCTGCGTTTCCTGCGTCACGAAGCTCTCCATACTGCGCAGGTCGCGGGTGTTGACCCGTTCGATGCTCCGGCCCGAAAGGGTCACTTCGCCGCCTTGCACCCGCCAGAAGCGCATGAGCAGCTTGAGCAATGTGGATTTGCCGCTGCCGCTTCTGCCGGTAATGCCAACCACCGCGTTCTTCGGTATGTCAACGGATACGTCATCAAGGATCGCCTCCTCTCCATAGGCGAAGCGCACATGTCTGGCCGCCGCGCCGTCAAAGGCGATGGGCGACTGCCTTTCGATCTCTTGGACGACGGGTTGCTCATCCAGAATGTCCAGCACGCGGTTTCCGGCCGCGAGTGTGTTTTGCAGGGTGCTGCCTAAAGCAGCCAGCGCCACCACCGGGCCAAAGGAGGAAAACAGCGCGATGGTGGGAATCAGCACGCCCGAAAAACCGACCTGCCCGGCCCGGTACAGAGCTGTGCTGGCCAGGAGCATGGCCAGATCAAAAGCCAGAATCGCCGCGCCCGTAACAGCGTTGTTCCGCCCGGCGATGCGCTTCATCCGCGCTTCCGTCTGCGCGAGTGCATCCGTGCGCTCGTTCATCTGCGCAAGGCGCTTGGCGCCCTGGCCATACTGCTGCGTCTCGCTCAGGCCGCGCAGGCTATCCAGCACAAACGCGCTCAACTCGCCCGACTGGGTGCGGAAAACCAGCCCGCTGTCGCCGCTGCTGCGGGATACCACCAGCGGAATCACAACGCCCACCACGGCGTAAGCGGCCAGGGCAAGCAGCCCCAGCGCCCCGTGAAAGGAGCCGATGAACAGGCACATGACCAAGGTAAACAGCGCCGCGATGGCAAGCGGGGAAATGGTGTGCGCGTAAAAGACTTCCAATAGCTCAATGTCCGAGGTAATTACGGCGATCAGGTTTCCCTTGTCCCGCCCCTCCAGTTTGGCTGGGGCGAGCCTGCGCAGCGCGCGGAACATCCTGTCGCGCAGAATCGCCAGCAGCCTAAAGGCGATGAAGTGGTTGCAGGACTGCTCCCCATAGCGCAGCAGGGCTCGCATCAGCGCGAACACCACCACACAGGCAAACAGCATGGGAAGGGTTATCGGCGCGCCTTGCCCCAGAACATCCAGCACCGCATAGCCGCCCAGAATGGGAATGAACGACGCGCACAGGTGGCCGGCCAGCCCCATGGCTATGGCAAGCAGCATATAGCCCACCATCGGCCGGACCAAAACCACCAGCCGTGCCATCACGTTCCATCCGCTGCGCTTTTTCATGGCGCATCGCCCTCCTTTCCGTAGTTTTCCAGGCTTTGTTGCGTGTTCCACAGCCTCGTATAAACGCCGCCCTGCTTCAGCAGCGTCGCGTGATCCCCATGCTCGGACAGACGGCCGTTAGAAAGCACATAGATGACATCAGCCGCCTGCACGTTGGCCAGCCTGTGGGAGATCAGGATGACCGTCTTGCGCTGCGCCAGACGGTGGATTTCCCGCATGATGTCGCTTTCGCTCTCCATGTCAATGTTGGAGGTCGCCTCGTCGAAGATATACACGGGACTGTCGTGGAGCAGTGCACGAGCCAGCGCCAGCCGCTGGCACTGGCCGCCGGACAGGTTGGCGCCCTTCTCCGCAAGCTGTGTGTCCAGCCCATTTTGGCTTTGAAGGAATGGCGTCAGCCTGATCTCATCGAGCACCGCCCAGAGCCTGCCGTCCGAAGCGGCGGGATCGCCCATCAGCAGATTGTCGCGAACGGTTCCCTTGAACAGATAGCTCTGGTGACCGATATACGTGATATGTCGCATGAGGCTGCTTTCGCAGATGTCGCGCAGCTCCACGCCGCCCAGGGTGACGCTCCCCAGGTAACCCTTGTTGCGCCCCATAAGGATCGCGGCTACGGTAGATTTCCCGCTGCCGCTTTCGCCCACGATGGCGGTCATGCCGCGGTGGGGGATGGTCAGACTGACGTCCAGCAGAACCGGGCGGTCCGCCCCATAGGCGAAGGAAAGCTCCCGGCAACGGATGTCGCCAGTTGGCGGACAGGGCGTGGTCCTTTCCTTCGGTTCGGGCAGGTCCAGCAGACGGAAGATTTTCTCCGAAGCCGCCATGCCGTTCATGGCCACATGGAAAAAGGAGCCGAGCTGACGCATGGGAATGAAGAATTCCGCCGAAAGCAGGATCATCAGCAGGCAGCCCGCCAGGGAAATATGGCCCGCCCGCAGTTGCGTGGCAGCCAGAATGATGCCCAGCGCCGCGCCGCCATAGGCGATGAAGTCCATGATGCTGATGGAGTTGAGCTGCATGGTCAGCACCTTCATGGTGATTTTGCGGAACTTCTCGGCCTGCTCGTTCATCTCCCGCTGCTTGAAGCCGTCTGCCTGATAGATTTTGAGCGTCGTCAGGCCCTGCAGGTTCTCAAGAAACGTATCTCCCAGCGCGGTATATTGCCCCCAGTATTTGGAGAGCAGCTTTTTTGCCCACATCTGCACGGCCGCAATGGTCAAGGGAATCAGCGGCACGCATACCAGCAGCGTCACGGCGCAGGGCACATTGACAAAGCACAGACAGACAAACAGCGTCAGCGGGGCCAGCATGGCGTAGAAAAACTGCGGCAGATAGGCGCCGAAGTAGGTTTCCAGCTGATCCGCGCCTTCCACGGCCACCTGCACCACCTCGGAAGTCGCCGCCTGCTCTCGGTAGGAGACGCCAAGACGCAACAGCTTTGCGTAGATGCGCTCTCGCAGCGTGCGCTTGACCGCGCGGCTGGAGAGATAGCTCATCCTCGCAGAACCTATGGCGCACAGGAAGCGAACGGCCAGCGCCAGGCAGGCGGTCATCACCGCCGGCATTACCTGGGCGGATGCGTCCGTATACAGCGCCGCCAGCAGCGAAGTGAGCGCGATCATCATCATGATGTTCGCCGCCAGCGAGCACCATTGGCAGGCCACGTTGCCCGCAATAAACTTTCTGCTTTCGCTGACCGTGCCGATCAGCCGTTTGTCGATCATCATGGATGAGGTGCTCCTTTTGCGTTCCAGCGAGATAGTGAAGACTAACTCGTCTGTGAGAGTTTAGCGGAGCGCTTAAGCCCCGCTTTGGAAAAGGTTTCTCGTGAGTTAGAAATATCTAATCTACGGGTCAAATATCAGCCGCCCTTCAAAAGCGGCTTGATTCATGACCCAGATCATCATACTGTTAAAACCGTAATTTGTCAATCTCCTTCATGCATGGATTCTCTCCTTTTACTAATTTTTAGCCCCAAGGCAGGAAAACGCGGGTTTGCTTTCCAAACCTACCTGCGATGCTTTGTCCTTCAGCGTTTGAGGTTGACAAAACAAGAGACAAAAGGCATACTTATCGTATGTTAGCATAAACTAACTTATCTTTGCTCTTGAAACTGAAAAGGAGTTGCGCAATGAAGAACCATCAAAACAATACAGGTTACACCGCATTGACACAAGCGGTATTTCCGGGAATTACGCTGATTCGTTTGAGCGTGCATGCCCAAGAAGCGCATCTTGAAAATCCCTGTCGCACATCAACGGAAGCATTGGAGATCTTCCATTGCAGAGAGGGACGGATGGAACTGAATATTGGAGGGGATTTTTGCTATGTGTCTCCCGGAGATCTGTTGATCGCCCGCGCAGCGAAAATCTCTCCGCTGGTCTGTTTTCCCTTGCGGCATTATCATGGACTGATTGTGCGTGTGGATATCCAACAAGCGCCTCATTGCCTTTCTTCCATTTTGCGGGATGTCAATGTACAACCTCAAGTCATTGCAGAACGTTTTTGCGGCAGCCAGGATTCCTATATCGCCCGTTGCAATCCCTCGTTTGAGCATATCTTTTCTGAAATGTACGCGATCCCGGATGCTGTTAAAGAAGGCTTTGCAAAAATAAAAGTCCTGGAGCTCATGCTGTTTCTCAGCGTATTTGACACGCAGGTAACACAAGCAGGCCATCGCGGTTTATCTCCGGCACAGGTGCATCTGGCCAAATCAGTCGCCACATATCAACTGCAACACATGGGGGAGCGGTATACATTGAATCAGGTTGCCACAATATTTGGCGTCTCCCGCACATGCATCAAGAACTCTTTCAAGGCGGTCTATGGTGTTTCTTTCTATTCTTTCATCAAAGCCGGAAAGATGGAATCCGCCGCATACATGCTGGAGCATACGGACAAGCCCATTGTTGAGATTGCCGGGGAACACGGTTATGAAAACAGCAGTAAATTTGCCAATGCGTTTCGTTCGGTGAAAGGCATATCCCCGGGGGCCTATCGTCAACAGAATCAAAAAACCTATGAAGCAGGAAAAACGCGGGCTCATGCCTATGCTGTTTTCGGATAGAATCCGGCAATTAGCGCGATGGATGCTGTCTGCCGGACAGTTTCAGCAGCAGTTCACGCCTTAAACCATACCTGATTCTCCCGCCATGGCGAAAATACTTGTCTGTTTGGAACGGAAATGTACCTTTTGGAGCAGCGCAGAGCGCATCTTTTCGCTATAATACACCTTGCAGTCAAAGTTCTCTCTTTATACACGTGTAAGTTAAAGCTAACCAAAATGTACGGAGGTCCATGATGTCCGAAGAAGTTATGGTCAGGCATTGTTCGCCAACATTGGCCGGTCTGAAAACCGGGAGCATGTTCTCATACCCTTTTGCAAATAGCAACGATTTACGCAATTCGGTCAGACATTGGAACCGGCTGTTTTTCGGAAAGGGATTGCGGGTGTTGCCGCTATGTCAACGCAATGGCCGTGCCTTGATTTATGTTTTCAGACCTCAAAGGCTTTGTCAGGACTTGCAGGACAGCATTGCCTGCGAGTTGTTAAACCGTTGCGGGTACTGTGACAAAGATCCACAAAAATGTATTCGCCATCTTATGAAGCGCCTAAATGAGGGCAATTCCTTTCCGCATGAAGTGGGTCTGTTTCTGGGCTATCCTCCCGTCGATGTACAGGGTTTTATTGAAAACAGGGCCAAAAATCCAAAATGCGTAGGACATTGGAAAGTTTATGGCGATGAGCGCGCCGCACGCAAAAGGTTTGAGCTCTATGATAAGTGTACGCGAATCTACTGCCAGCAGTGGGCAAAGGAAAAGAATATTGAACGGCTTACGATAGCTGGTTAATAGAAAAAACAGGAAAGGTTGGTCGGAATATGAGTAAAATCGCGGTTGTGTACTGGAGCGGAACCGGCAATACGGAATCCATGGCAAGCGCTGTGGTTGAAGGCGCAAAAAAGGCCGGCGCGGAAGCGACCCTGCTCGTTGCTTCTGAATTTGACGCCTCCATGATGGACGAATATGATGCCATCGCCTTTGGCTGCCCCTCCATGGGAACTGAACAGTTGGAGGAAAGCGAGTTTGAACCGATGTTTACAGATTGTGAAAGCAAATTGCGCGGAAAGCGCATCGCTTTGTTTGGATCCTACGGCTGGGGAGATGGAGAGTGGATGCGCAGCTGGGAAAACACCTGCCGTGAAGATGGAGCGATACTCGCTTACGACAGCGTGATTTGTCAGGAGGCTCCGGACGATGATGCGGTCAATGCCTGTCAGGAGCTTGGCGCTGCATTGGCCTGACCGCCATGGATCACTGTCGGCGTTATCAGGATGCCTCAGATAATGCCCATCGCCTTTGCTTCGCTCTCGTTTAGGTCGTTCAGTTCCTGCAGTAAGCCGCTGTTCCTGTACTGGGTCAGTTGCTCGTTGATATAGTTGCACAGATCGTCGTTGCCCTTCATAAGAATAAATCCGACGCCCTTGATTTCGGGGTTGACGATTTCATAACTGCACTGACAGATCTGCTGGTCGACGATACCCTGGACAAGGATGTCGGCAAACGCCTTGTCGAACGTCGTAAACACCGCCGCGTCCACCTCGCCGGACAGCAGCGCGTCCAGCGCGGCCTCGTTGTCGGCATAGGCGACGACATCCGCTTCGGGATATTGCACGCGGGTATTGTCCACCTGGATCGTTGACTTTACCGCGGCGATGCGCGCTACGGCCAGCGCTTCCTCGCTGTCAATCAGCGGGCTGCCGGGGCGCTCCGGATCGGCGCGGAGAAAGACCTCGTCCCCCTCAATGCCCGTGACGAGGATGTTATCGGTCATGGTGTAGCGCTCAAGGCGTTCCTCGGTGATGCTCCAGACGTTGGCGGAAATATCCGCCTCGCTGTTTTCGGCGGCTTCGATCTGCTGCTCCGGCAAATCGTAGAGAACGAATTCCAGCGTCACGCCCAAATCCTCGGCAAGCTGCTGACAGAGAAAGGGCACATAGCCGGAGGGCTGCCCTGCACGGTCGGCGTATTTTTTGATGCCTTCCGGCACCCGATAGCTCATCTTGCTGTTTCCGGACTGGAGCGCCACCAGCAGCGTTCCCCGCTGCTGGATCGACGCAACGGAATGTTCGGCGAGCCGCGCGTCGTTTTCCTGAGCATGGGCGCAGAAGACCGAAAGCGCGAGGATGAGAAGAAGCAGCATGCTGATCGTTTTTTTCATTTTCATTCTCCTTCGGTCGTTGAAGTAGGAAGCAAACGGCCCAGCCGGCCGTTTTGCGGATATAAGCGGTGCAAACCATCATTGCGTTTGGGAATCCCCCGATTCCACGGCGTACATGCCGCCGTCGGTCACCAGAAGATCATGGAAGAACGCAAAGGCCGCCACCCTTTCTCCCTGCGGAGAATACAACGTATATACGCAGGTGTGTCCCGCGTAGGGCAGTGCGTTTTGCTTTAAGGTCACGACCAGACCGGCAAGCCAATCCAGTTTCTCCCGCATTTCGTCCTCGTCGAGCGGGTACTCGCACTCGCCCGACTGGGGATCGGAAAAGGTGACGGCGAGGGTGGCCCCCTCCATCAGGGTTTCATCCAGGCCGCAGAATGCCGCCAATGGCTCGCGGGGGAGGTTCGTGGGCTGCATCCATGCGGGATCAGCCGTTTCATGAACCGCGATTTCATGAAACAGCGCGACATACAGCGCAAACGCGTTTGGCTCCGGGTTTTCCGCCGTCCAGTCGCCCGAGACGGCCAGTGGAATCACTTCCGCGCTTCCGTCCTCGCCGTAGCGCACGGCGCAATAGGTGTTCAGGCCAAAATCGACCGCCCCTGCGGACTTGGGCTCCAGCGGCCACGCCTGCGCCGACTCAATGAGACTGCGCAGTTCAAGCACGCGCCAGAAATCCAGTTGTCCTATGCCAACGGCACAGTCCGTCTCCGCAAGAAACGCCAGCCGCGCCTCCTCCGTATCCGGCAGAGGCGTGGCGCTTTCATACCGCCAGATACGGCCCTCATCGTCCAGAAAGGTAGCGGAAGATCTCCCGCCCCAGCCGTCCTGCTGATAGCAGCACATGAGCAGAATCTGCGAGCTGCGCGCCGCGTCTGCCGACGCCGCAGAAGGGGACAAGCAGCATGCGGCGCATACAATCGCCATCAGGCGTTTTATCAAGCGATCGCTTCCTTTCTGTTGACTGGCTGCCGGGAGACGGCTGCGCAGACGTCCTGCGCAAAGCCGTGGGGAAAGCAGGCAGCGTTCACAGAATCTCGAAGCTTCCCATGATCTGTTCCGCGTCGCCGTCGGGTACGTTGGTCAGCGTAAGGGTATAGATGTAACCGTTTGCCACACAGAAATACTGCTTCTGTTCCAAGCCTGCCTGCGCGGTAAAGGTGCCGACGTAGTAGGTCCTTCCGTTGATATCGACAGGCCCGCTGAGCTTAAAATCCGTAATTCCCTGAGTGCTGCTGAAAATTTCCTGATAGGTGGGTTCCAGCGAGGCAAAAGTGTCCATCGTCACGTCGCCCGCAGGCTCGCGAACCACGTTGAAATTGGCGCTCATGTCGGAGGCATAGTACAGGCTTGTGCTGGCTGCGGCAAGCTGATCCAGCAGGCTCTGGTCGAGGCCGTTTGCGGAGGCGACTTCTTCGCCGACGCTTTTTATGATCTTTTCGATGTAATCGCTGTCAAGGGCGACCCAGCCCTCGGGAAGCTGCACCCGAAAGCCGTATTCCGATACGATCGCGGCGCTCTCCGAGGGTTCGGACACCTCCGTGGCGTCGTCTGTCCGGCTCAGAATAAGCGTCATGTCATCAATAACCCATGTGAGGGTGCCGTCCGATTGCAGGGTAAGAAGCAACGACCCGCCGTCCTCCACCGCAACCGTAACGCTTGCGCCGCTTTGCGTCCAGGTGCAGGCGCCCTCTCCCTCGCTGGAGGTCAGCCTGCCGGTGCCGTCTGCATTGAGCACCAAATCCAAGGTGATGTTCAATATGGTCGTATCGTTGACGGTGATGCCCTCGGTTTCCGCGCTGGTCAGCTTCCATTCGCCCGCGACGGAATCCGCCGCAGCAGCCCGCGCAAAGAGCATGACGTCTCCCACCTGATCCTCTCCACGAAGCGTCCCGTCCGCCTGCAGGGTGTAGGACATGGTGCCGTCGCTGTCGCAGATCAGGATTTCCCCGTCCGTTTCCACCCATGTACAGGGATAAATTTCGCCGTTGACCGTCTGCACGCCCGTTCCGTCCGCTTCCAGGCGCATGGTCATGGTCATCCCCTGCTGCGCCAGGTTTTCGTATATATTGCCCTCAATTACGATGGAAATCAATTCCCAGTCGCCCTCCACCGTCGCGCTCTCCGCGATGGCCGGCGCGGCAAAGAGCAGCAGAGCCAAAAAAATCCACAAAACTCGTTTCATAAGCAGTCCTCCTTTTTATTCTGATAAGGGATATCCATACCATATTCGAGCATTTGGCGCGCATGGCGGTTTTTCCAGGGAAACCGGCGGGATTCAATTTGGCGTCAGCTGTGTCCATCCCTCGAGAAGAGCGCCTATGGAGCCGAAATCGGATTCATCGCCGCTCAGGTTTCTGCGCGTTCGTCCACGAGAAAGACCATGTTCTCAAGCGCCGCGCACAGCCTGGGGTGGCGGATGACAAAGTGTATCGCCGGCGCTTTGCATTTGGATACGCTTGCCCATTTTCCCTTGCAAATAAAAATCTGCAGGTTGTGAAACGCGCTTCGTCCGACTTCCCGCGCCGTGTAGCGTGGATTGTCCGCCGCAAATGCGCGTGTCAGACGCAAATGCTCCTGATAGTCGGCGACATCGTATCGAAGATCCGTATCGCTAAACAATCCCGACAGGGCGAGCGAGGGCGGCTCGTCCTTGAATGACGCCGGCGAGAGCACCGGGAATTCCTCCTCATACAGACCGTTTTTTATCAGCGAGGCAACGAGCGTGCGGCTTCGCGCGAACGCGCGGCGTATATTCTCCCGCTCGGAGGCGGAAACGCCGTTTTTCTCCAGAATACGCGCAAGACATTCGTCCGACAGCGTATGGGGCGGAAGCGCGGTCAGTACCGCGCGGGATTCGCCGGCCTCATGCGCGTGCGCAAAGAGAAACGAGCTGAACGCGCCCCCGGAGGCGCCCCGGTAGATGTCCATCAGCGGCTGCGCCGTTTGCAGGAGGGCCTCCGCCCGCCTTCTGTAATAGGGCAGATCGCTTTTTGCCTGCGAAAAGAGGAAGCGTCCGTGCGCAAAGTCTCCGGTGATGCACTCGCCCTCTACCGCCGCCGCGCCGGAACACAACAGCAGATGGCCGTATACGCTGTTGTGCCTGCCGCGCAGATACCATGGGGAAATCTGACCCGTCATATACAGAGGAATCCAGCTTTCCAGCCCCAGCATCATCTCCGCGTAGGGGCGGTTGAGGTCGTGGACCATGTCCAGATGCAGGCCTTTTTTCAGGATGGCGGCCAGACCCAGCATCCACTTTTTTGAAAACTCCATGTCCCGCGCCAACTCTTCCATGGGCATATCGCTGCATATGAACACGGGTTCCCGGGAGCGGGAAAGCGCAGTGCTCCTGAGAAAATCCACAAGCGCCTGGCGGAAATTCTCCAGCCCGTAATGCGTCTTGGACGACGGCAACTGAAACGGCACGGTGGGAACCTTGAGCTGGTCGAAGCGGACAGCGCGTATGTAGTCGTTCAAATCGAACTCATCCAGCTTTTCCAGAAATGAGAAGGTGGAGTCTGGCTGGCCCGCTTCGCCGCTTAGCAGCCACCTTGCCACAGCGGCGGAGCAGGAGGCGTCATCCGCCAGGGCCTCCGGCTTCTGGTTCAGCAACCGGGCCAGATCGGCGCGTTCGGTCGCGCTTCTGCACCGCCGCGCCGTGTAATTGCCGACCGCCCGGGCAAATGCGGCAGGGTTAGCCGGGATGCGCTGCCCCGTGCGGATGCGCGATAGGTAGGAGGGATCAAAGCTCAGCGCCCGCGCCATTTCACCTGATCGGAGGTGAAGCACGTTGACCAGCAGGTCAAAGTTTACCGCCAGCCGGTCCTGACCGCAGTGCTCGTATCCCAAGGCTTTGCGAAAAGCCTTCAGCACACTTTCCTTGGGCAGCGAAGGAATCCCTTTCTCTTCGGCCAGCGAGGCAATCCCTTTCGCAAGGCGCGTCAACGCCTCGCTGTCGGGGGCGGGCGTGCGCTCCGCGCTGCGATAGCGGCTGATGACGGCGGACGAAAGCCCGGAAGCTTGCGCAAGTCTCACGGCGGTAACATTCAGCTGCCGCATGTATTCGTTGAGCATTTCATGGAATTGCATGGCGCTTTCCTTCTTTCCCGCCCGCCGAGGATGAAATGGACCGCGTCAGGTATGATGATTATTATTATACCATCCGTTTGTGAGATACGGCAAATGATTGACAAAAAGTCAATGACTTTTTGGTAAAATCGGCTCCGAATGTCATCCCAAGTGCTTATGCTGACGCGACTTGCGAGAGCAATCGGTCAGAGGTGAGGACAATGCAAAAAAACCCGGCGGCGGGATCGGATCAGATCCGTGCCGGGAGTGCAGTATGCGGATTGGCGCTGTGTCTGAATACGACGGGGCGCACCCGTAACCGGGATCAGCTTTGCCCGGGCATCCCTTTTTCATCTGGCAACGAGAATGTGACGACGGCGGATTCCGTATCCAGCAGCGATGCAAGCGCCTCGTCCGTTATGGCCTCGACATGGCCCAGGCGGGTGTACGCCCAGGTGTTGCTTCCAAAGAAGAGAACGATTTGGTCCCCCGCGTACAGCAGAATGTCTCCAGGCACGGAGGTGATCTGCGCATCGTCGCAGGGCAGGCTTTCCGGCAGCGGCCCGACCTGCTCAAAGCCGCCATAGCGCCGGGTCTGCACCGTCACATCACCCTGCTTGAGAAGCTCGGCCAGCGCTTCGACGGCCTCGTTTTCCTCCCATCGCACAGAGAGAACCACGCCGTTCACACGCAGCTCGATCCCGGATTCCGTCTGTTTCATCGCTTCATGCTCCAAAAGGGACGCGCGTTCCGCGTCCGAAAATCCGCCGGCAGAAAAGCACAGGGTAAACGCGGCGAGACATGCGATCAGCAGCCTCTTTTTCTTCATCCGTCCTCACCTCACCCGTGCTCAGGGCTGAAACGGCACGACGTCGCCAACTGCCTGCGAAGGAGAAATCCGAACGTCCCCATGACCAATGTCCAGCAGCCGGTAACGGTCGTTGCCCATGCCCAGTTCCTTCATATAGCTCAGCTGGCGCAGCCCGTGGCGGCTCTCCATGCGTTCCACCAAATCGGCATGCTGGTGTGCCTGCATGGCATACACCAGGTCCACCGACGCCTGATCCACAGCCAACAGATCTGTGGAGGCCACGATGCCCACGTTGGGCGTGACCACAGGCTCGGCTGCGCAGCCCTCGCAGTCGCAGGAAACGGACATGTTGCGCAGCACGTTGATATAGACGATCCGATCTCCGAAATGGTCCGCCACGGCCTTGGCCGATTCGGTCATGCGCTCCATGAATTCCTCGTTGCTGATGTCCCACATGTCATCGGAGCCGGGCGTGGTATGGATCATGGCCTTGCCGACGCGGCCGTCCGCGCAGCCGATGCCGATGTTCTTGTTTGAGCCGCCGAAGCCGCCCTTGGTGTGGCCCTTGAAGTGCGTCAGCACCAGCAGGGAATCATAGCGGGGCAGATGCCCGCCCATGGCCATCTCGGAAAACCATTTGCCGCCGTTGACGGGCAGCATCACGATGCCGTCCTCGTCCAGAATGTCCACCGGGCAGAAGGTCCAGCCATTCAGGACAATGGTCTCACGGTGCAGCGGGGTGGTGTAGCGGTCGCCTTCGTAATAGGTGTTGGTTTCGATGATGGAGGCGTCGCCGAGTCGCTCGTCCACGAGCTTGCGGACCCACGGTCGCGGGATGATATTGGGTCCGTTCTTTTCGCCGGTATGGAGCTTGATGCCAACCTTGCCCGTCAGGCGCGCGCTAACCTTGTCGAAGATGCGAAGCAGCCCCTCCGCGGACAGGTCGCTTGTGAAATAGACCACGGATTCCTGGCCCTGGCGGTTTTCATAGGGGAGATACTTGTCCCCGTCCGTTCCCGGAACGATTTGCCGGTTCATGTTCATAGCCTCCTCAGTGCGGCGGTTTGGGAAAAAGGGAACCGCTTTTCCTGCGCATTGACAGATGTCCCATCCAATGCTATGCTTTATGATAGCACCTAAACCTGACTTTAGGTCAATCTTTTTTTGAAGGTTTTTTTGAAAGGGGCATAGCGTGTGTATACGATCGGCCAGGTTGCGGAGATGTTCCATTTGCCCATATCGACGCTGCGGTATTACGATAAGGAGGGCTTGTTTCCGGGGCTGGAGCGAAAGGCGGGCATACGTCGGTTTACGGAGCAGGAGCTTGAGGCGCTGCGCGTGATCGAATGTCTGAAAAAAGCGGGGCTTGAGATCAGGGATATCCGGCAGTTTATGCACTGGTGCACACAGGGCGCCGCGACATATCGGCAGCGCTATGAGCTTTTCGTCCGGCAGCGCGCTGCCGTCGAGGCGGAAATGACGCGCATGCAGCGCACGCTGGACATGATCCGCTACAAATGCTGGTACTATGAAACAGCCATGAAAGAAGGCGGAGAGGAGAGGCTGAAAGCCCTTTCACCGTCGGAGATGCCGCAGGATGTTCGAAGGGCCTATGAGGGCGCACACCGGCCCTGACGAAGGAACAGTCTGACTCGCGGCCGGTTCCATGCCTGCGCGACAGGGAGCGCGTGCTCTCACTGCGGCGTATTTCTGCCGCCGAAGACTTCAAATGGCGAAGCAAAAAGGAAAGTTTTCCTTGTGTGGCGAATCTACTCTTTGACAAGGTCCAAATTTTACGAAACAAAGGAGAAAAGCGATGCCCGGAAAACTCTTAATCATCCATGGCGGCGGGCCGACCTGCGTGCTGAACGCCTCCACATACGGCGCCATTGAGGAAGCAAAAAAACACCCGGAGCAAATCCAGGGCGTTTATGGCTGCATGGGCGGGGTCGCCGGTGTCCTGCGCCGGGATTTCCGCCGGATGGACACCCTGCCCCAGGAGCGGCTTTCGTTGCTGATGCAAACCCCGGGTACGGTCATCGGTTCCTCGCGTCATCCGCTGGAAGAGGCGGACTATCCAAAGCTGATGAAAATTCTTAAAGAAGAAGGCTTCGGCTACGTGCTCATGAGCGGCGGAAACGGCACCATGGACACCTGCGGCAAGCTCAACCGGGCCTGCAAAGAGGCCGGCATTTTGGTCAACGGCATCCCCAAAACCATCGACAACGACATTCAGGTCACGGATCATTCCCCGGGCTTTGGCAGTGCCGCGCGCTACATCGCCTCGGCGGTTCAGGCGGCGGGGGAGGATGTCAAAAGCCTGCCCATTCATGTTTGCATCATTGAAGCGATGGGCCGCAACGCCGGCTGGATTACCGCCGCTTCCGCCCTGGCCCGCCGCAGGCCCGGCGATGCGCCGCATCTGATTTACCTGCCGGAGACGCCCTTCGATGAGGAAGCTTTCCTCAGAGACGTGGCGCAGCTGCACCGGCGGCTTGGCGGCGTGGTTGTGGTGGCCAGCGAAGGGCTGAAAAACAAAGATGGCAAGCCCATTGTGCCGCCCATCTTTCAGACCGGGCGCGCCACCTATTACGGCGATGTAAGCGCCTACCTGGCGCAGCTGGTTATCCAAAAGCTGGGCATCAAGGCCCGTAGCGAGAAGCCCGGCCTGTTGGGCCGCGCCCAGACGGAGCTGCAATCCCCTGTGGACCGCGACGAGGCGGCGCTGGCGGGAGCGGAGGCGACGCGCGCCCTGGCGCAGGGACAGGGCGGCATCATGTCCGGGTTTGAGCGCCTTTCCACCAGCCCCTATCGAATCCGCCTGATCCGGATTCCGTTGGAAAGCGTGATGCTCAAGGAACGCACGCTCCCACGGGATTACATCGCCCCGGGTGAAAACGACGTGACGGGCGCCTTCGTGCAATGGGCCCGTCCCCTCATTGGGGAGGAGCTGCCACGGTATTTTGAGTGGTGATGTTTCTCAAAAAGGATGATAGAATTTCACACTTTTCCTTCTCCTTTGCATGACGTTATAATATGTGTAACAAAACCGAGCGAAACAGCAAAGGAGAAGGGCCATGAATGATTCTCAAAAGAGCAGCCTGTCCGATCGGATTCCAGCCCGGGTCTGGCTGCTCATTTCGTTTCTGGCAGCCATGCTTCTGTGGTATGTGCTGTCCATCATCCCCGCTACCTCCCGTGCTTTCCCCAACGTCGTCAAGGTCGTCCAAAGCATCGGCACGATGATTGATCGCGGCGTCCTGTGGAAGGACCTCTCCTCCAGCCTCATCTCCGTCATTTCCGGCTATGCGCTGGGGTTTGCCATCGCCCTGCCGGTGGCCATCCTGATGGCCTGGTACAAGCCGGTGCGCTACGTGATTGAGCCCTGGATTCAGTTTATCCGCAACATCCCGCCCCTGGCGTATGTGCCGCTGATTGTCATCGCGGCGGGCGTGGGACGCAAGCCCCAGATCATCGTCATCACCATCGCCTGTTTCCTCATCATGTGCGTCACGATCTACCAGGGCGTCATCAACGTGGATGAGACCCTCATCAAGGCCGCCCGCGTGCTGGGCGCCAACGACCGCGACATCTTCACCCGCGTCATCGCTCCCGCCACGCTGCCCTTCATCCTCACCGCCATCCGCTTGGGCGCCTCCGTGGCCCTGACCACCCTTATCGCCGCCGAATCCACCGGCGCCATGGCCGGATTGGGCATGCGCATCCGAAGCCTGAACAACAGCTTTGAATCCTCGCCCATGCTTTTGTATATCATCATCATCGGCATTTTGGGCATCACCATTGAAAAGCTCATCAAGCTGGCGGAAAGGAGGCTCACCTCATGGCAGGAGAAGCGCGAAATCTGAGCGGGGACGTGCGCGTGAAAATCGATAACGTGCGCAAGGTCTTTAACACCCGCAAGGGCGAGATGGTCGCCCTCAACGGCGTGAGCCTGGACATCCACGACAACGAGTTCATCAGCGTGGTGGGCCCCTCCGGCTGCGGAAAGTCCACGTTGCTCAACATCATCGCCGGTCTGACCGCCCCTACCGACGGCAAGGTGTACTGCGACGGCAAGGAAGTCACCGGCACCGGCACTGAGCGCGGTGTGGTGTTCCAGCAGTATGCGCTCTTCCCCTGGCTGACGGTCAAGAAAAACGTGATGTTTGCGCTGGAAATGCGCGGCATCAAAAAGCAGGCCGCTCAGGAGGAGGCGATGAAATACCTGGAGATGGTTGACCTGGCCAAGTTTGCCGACCATTATCCCAAGGAGCTTTCCGGCGGCATGAAGCAGCGCGTCGCCATCGCCCGCGCTTACGCCGCGGAGCCGGAGGTGCTTTTGATGGACGAGCCCTTCGGCGCGCTGGACGCGCAGACCCGCACACAGCTTCAGACCGAGCTTTTGAATACCTGGGAGCACAAGAAAAAGACCTGCTTTTTCATCACCCATGACGTGGAGGAGGCGATCATCCTGGCCCAGCGCGTGGTCATCATGAGCGCCCGTCCCGGCCGCATCAAGGAGATCGTCGAGGTCAACATTCCCTATCCCCGCAACCAGGAGACCAAGCTTACCCCTGAGTTTAACGAGCTGAAGAACCGCATCTGGAGCCAGGTCTATCAGGAGTATCTGGCGGTGCGCAAGTAGCATTTTCGCGGCACGTCCGCTGAAATGAGATCAGAAACCAATTTAAGCTAAGGAGGCATATTCATGAAAAAGCTGGCTACCCTGCTTCTCGCTCTGGTTATGGCCTTTGCCGCAGTGGGCGGCGCGATGGCTCAGGCCGCTGAACCCGTGACCCTCAACGTGGCGTACATGCCCAACTACGGCAGCCTGTGGGCCATCGAAGCGGCCATTCAGAAGGGCTACCTGGCCGAGGAAGGCATCACCGTAAACCTTGTGGAATTCGCCGACGGCCCCACCATCATCGCGGCCATGGAAAGCGGATCCATCGATGTGGGCTACATCGGCCAGGGCGCCCATAAGCTGTGCGTCAACGGCCAGGCGACCATCTTCGCCCTCAGCCACATCTCCAACGGCGACATGCTCATCGGCGGCAAGGGGATCACCACCGTCGAGGATCTCAAGGGCAAGAGGGTGGCCTATTCCTCCGGCACCTCCTCCGAGGATATTCTTCTCAACAGCCTGACCAAGTACGGCCTGACCATGGACGATATCGAGGCCTTCGACATGGATGCCTCCGCCATCGTGACCGCGATGCTTTCCGGCGGCGTGGACGCCTGCGCCACCTGGAGCCCCAACAGCCTCAAGATCCTTGAGGAGATGCCCGACGCCGCCAAGCTGACCGACAACATGACCTTCTCCGACACCACCGTCTCCCTGGCCAGCTGGATCTGCATGCCCGGCTATGCCACCGAGAAGCGCGACGTGCTGGTGCGCTTCACCCGCGCCCTGTTCAAGGGTATGGATTACGCCGCGGAGGAGCACCACGACGAAGTGGCTCAGTGGGTGGCCGACCAGACCGCTACCGATTATGAGTCCGTGTACAATCAGCGCGGCGACGCCCTGTGGCTCACCGGCGAGGCCGTGGCCGCCGGCGCTGCTGACGGCACCGTGGAGGGCTACTACCTGCTCCAGCGCGACACCTTTGTGGCGGCCGGCGCGATCGAGAAGGACCCCGTGCCCGAGGTCAAGGACTATGTGATGCTTGACCTGATGGTGGAAGCGGGCCAGTAACCGCCACGCCAAAGCCATAGGCCGCCGTTTCGCTCGGCCTATGGCTTTTCGCGCATTTTCGGAAAGAAGGAGCCGCGATGCTGTTTGTGCTGGTTGGATTCTTGCTGTTGGCTTCGGTGTGTTTGCTCTGCCTGAAAAAAACCCGTGAGCTGTGGTTTTTGCTGGGCATGTGCCTGAGCCTGATGCTTCAGTTCACCGGCATCCTCATCTTTATCGCCAAAAAGGGCGGCTACACCCACGACATCCTGCGCTTTCTGTTTTTCTCCCTCCAGATGAAAAACAAGGTGCAATACCTCTACATTACCCTGGATGTGCTGGGCTATATGATTGGCCTGGGGCGATACCTGTATCCACTGTTCCTGCTGGAGTTTGCCCTGCATTACTCCATGCTTCCCTTCGTACGCCGCCACCCCGCGGTTTCCCGCTGGGTGGCAGCGCTGCCCGCCATCACGCTGGTGTTCTATTATCCAACCCTGTTTAAACAACTGGTATCGCTTTGGCCATGGGCGCAGCATCTCCTGGTGCAGCTGAGCTATGGGTGGATCATCGCCTATGTCGCCGTCTCTCTTTTGCTGCTCCTGCAGGAGCTTTTCGCCATCACGCTTCGCTTTTGCAAGCGGCAGTTCGCCTATATCGTGCTGTACCTGACGGCGCTCAGCGGCCTGTACCTGATGTACTGCGGACAGGACCCCGCCCAGGTCTACCGCTTCTACAGCTATGATTATCTGTGGAACAAGGGGATCGGCTATCTCCAGTACGCGCCTACCATGGGCGGATATATTACGCTTGTGGTCATCAACGTCATCTGCGGCTCGCTGGGCTTTTTCAGCCTTCTCAACTATACCCGGGACACCCTGCAAAGCGGATGGGAGGAGGTGGGGCTGGAGCGGAAATTCGACATCGCCCGGACCGGCGCCTCCGTGTTCGTCCACTCCATCAAAAACCAGCTTCTGGCCAATCGGGTGGTGGAGAAGCATATGTACCAGGAGCTGGAGAAGGAACAGCCGGACCTTGGATACCTGCGCGACTGTGTGGATCAGCTGCGGGACAACAATGAGCTGCTCCTGGCCCGCAGCGGCGAATTGTACAACACCGTCAAGCAAAAGACCGTGCTGCTCACGCCCGTGACCCTGCGGGAGATCTGGGAAACCACGATGGATCGCTTCCGCCGCAAATACCCTTGCGCCGCGGTGGAGGCACGGCTCGATGAGCAGAAGCAGGTGCTTGCGGATCGAAACTACTTCAGCGAAGCCCTCTACAACATCATGACCAACGCCTGGGAGGCCAATCTGGAAGCCGGACGCGGTGACCGGCCCATCAGCGTCTCCAGCCACATGGAGCGCCTTTGGACGGCGATTGAGGTTCGGGACCAGGGCGTGGGCATTTCCCGGGGGGCGCAGAAAAAAATCTTCGATCCCTTTTACTCCTCCAAAAACAGCAACACCAGCTGGGGCATGGGCCTGTATCATGCGCGCACCATCGTCCGTGCCCACTTGGGAAGCCTGCGGGTAGAAAGCGCGCCCGGACAGGGTACGGCGTTTTTGATCTTGCTTCCCCGCTACGATTCGCGTCAGCGCCGAAAGGAAGAATGACAGACCATGCGCATTTTGATTGCCGAGGATTTCGATTTGCTCCGCGAGGATCTGCGCGCCATCCTCAGCGCGCAGCCGGATATGGAGGTGGTCGGGGAGGCAGCCACCGGCGCGGAGCTGGTGCGCCTGGCGGAACAGAGGGAATTCGACCTTGCGCTGGTGGATATTGAAATGGAAAATCCAACCGCGGGCATCCGCGCCGCCGAGCAGATTCTGGACCAACAGCCCGACAAACTGCTCATCTTTCTGACCGCGCATGAGACGGAGAACATGATTCTCATGTCCATGGGCGCGGGTGCGGTCGATTATATTGTCAAGGGCGTCTCCGACGAGGAGCTTTTGCTTCATATCCGCAAGGCCTGGGCGGGGGAAGCCATGCTGGAAAAACGCATCCAGCACGCGGTGCTCAAGGAATATACCCGCCTGAGGCGCTCAGAGCAGAGCCTGCTGTTTTTTATCAACAACGTTTCCCAGCTGACCCCCACGGAGCGGGCGCTGGTGAGGTATCTGCTGGACGGGAAGAAGATCCGGGAAATCGCGCAGGAGCGCTATGTGGAGCAGGTGACGGTGAAAACCCAGGTCAAAAGCCTTCTGCGCAAATTCGGCTGCTCGCGCACCAAGGAGATCGTCAACATGATCCGCGATCTGAACGTAGAGCATCTGTTCTAAAACATAACGGGAGGAAAAACATGGAGTACTTCGAGATCAGCCGGGAGGAACTGGGACACGGCGCAAAAATCCCGCTCAAGAAGCTGGGGGATTCCGGGGAGGTATTCTACGAGCTGGCGCTGGAAATGCTGGAGCAAATCAAGAAAAACAACGCCCAGGGAACGCGTTCCGTGCTCATCTGTCCGGTGGGGCCGGTGGGCCAGTATCCCATCTTCGTGCGCCTGGTCAACGAGGGCCGCGTCAGCCTCAAAAACACCTGGTTTATCAACATGGACGAATATCTCAGCGATGATGAAACCTGGATCGACAAGGGGCACAAGCTCTCCTTCCGCGGGTTTATGGACCGCGAGGTGTACAGCCGCATCGAACCGGATCTGGTGATGCCGCAAAGCCAGCGGATCTTTCCGGCCCCGCAGAACGTGGAGGCTGTGCCCGCCCTCATCAAAAAGCTTGGCGGCGTGGACCTGGCCGTGGGCGGAATCGGCATCAACGGCCATCTGGCCTTTAACGAGGCTCAGGACGAGCTGACGCCGGAGGCGTTTGCCGCGCTGCCTACCCGCGTGCTGTCTATCAGCCGGGAGACCCGTGTGGCCAACGCCATCGGGGACCTGAACGGCGCCATTGACGCCATGCCTGAAAAATGCGTCACCATCGGCATGGCGGAGATCCTCGGCGCCGCCCGCATCCGCATCGGCGTATTCAGGGACTGGCACCGTGCGGTCGTGCGTCAGGCGGCTTACGGGGAGGTTTCGGCCCACTTCCCGGCCACGCTTTTGCAGCGCCATCCCGACGCGGCAATCTACCTGAACCGAAACGCATCCGAACAACCCTTCTGAGGTGCGGCGAAATGGAAAAAATGCTTTTGAAAAACGCCCTGATTTACCGGGACCATGCCTTCGCTCCGGGCGATGTCCTCTGCTCTCATGGGCGCATCGAGGCCGTCGGTCCCCGCCTGGAGGCGGAGGGCGCACAGACGGTGGACTGCCATGGCCTGCGGCTGGTTCCCGGCTTTATTGACGCGCATACCCACGGCGCGGCCGGGGTGGACGTCAATGCCGCGGACGAGGCAGGCCTGGAAAAAATCGCCGCCTTTTTCGCAAGCCAGGGCACCACGGCCTGGAACGCAAGCGTTCTGACGGATACGGAGGAAACCACCCTGCGCTGCCTGTCCTGCATCTGCGCGGTGCAAAAACGCCGGGGCTATGGCGCGCAGCTTCTGGGCGCGCATCTGGAAGGCCCGTTCCTGGCGCCGGAGTATAAGGGCGCCATGCCAGAGCACCTGCTGAAAAAAGGCAGCGCCGCGCTGCTTCGCCGCTATCAGGAAGCGTTTGAGGGCGTGGTGCGTTACCTGACGGTTTCGCCCGAGGTGGAAGGCGTGCCGGAGATGATCGCGCAAGTCAAAGACGAGGTACCCGTGGCCATCGGTCACTCGGGGGCGGACTACGCCACGGCGATGGAGGCCATCCGCCTGGGCGCGCGGTGCGCCACGCACACCTTTAACGCCATGCGACTGTTCCACCAGCATGAGCCCGCGATCATGGGCGCGGTGATGGAATCGGACGTGTGGTGCGAGGCCATCTGCGACGGAAGGCATCTCCATCCCGCCTCGGTGCGTCTGCTGCTCAAGTGCAAGGGCTGGGACCGGGTCATGGCCGTGACCGACAGCATCATGGCCGCGGGGCTGCCGGACGGAAACTACCGGCTGGGCGTCAACGACGTGATCGTCAAGGACGGCGACGCCAAGCTCGCCGACACCGGCACGCGCGCCGGCAGCACGCTGACCATGATTCAGGCTTTGCGCAATCTGATCCGCTTTACCGGCCATCCCCTGGAGGATGCGCTGCCCCTGCTGAGTGAAAACCCCGCGGCGGCGCTGAGGCTGGATGACCGCAAGGGAAGGATTCAGCCGGGCCTGGACGCGGACCTGGTCCTGCTGGGAGAAAAGTTGGAAGTTGCCATGACCATCGTGGGCGGGCAGACCGTCTACTGTGCCTCAAAAGAATGAAAGGAGCGCCAAACCATGCCTTTGATCCCCCTTCGTCCCATTCTGGAAGCGACCCAGGGAACGCCCTGCTATGCGCAGGGAGCCTTTAACGTCAATGCCGTGTGTCAGGCCAAGGCCGTCATTGAAGTGCACGAGCAGTTCCGAAGCCCTGCGATTTTGCAGGGAGCGGATCTGGCAAACGCTTTTATGGGCGGACGCACGGACTTTGCCAACGGCACCACCGAGGACAAGATCGCCGGCGCAAGAAACATCGGCGACGCGGTGAAGAAATACGGCTCCGACAGCCCCATCCCCATCGCGCTTCACCTGGACCACGGCCGCAACTTCGAGAGCGTCCGGGCGGCCGTCGACGGCGGCTATACCTCCGTGATGATCGATGGAAGCAGCCTGCCCTTTGAGCAAAACGTCGAGCTGACCCGCGAGGTGGTCAAATATGCCCATCCGCTGGGCGTGAGCGTCGAGGGAGAGCTGGGCGTCCTGGCCGGGGTGGAGGACCACGTGCACGCGGCGTCCTCTACCTATACCAATCCCCTGGACGCTGTGGAATTCATCCGCCGCACCAAGGTGGACGCGCTGGCCATCAGCTACGGCACCATGCACGGCGCCAGCAAGGGCAAGGACGTCAAGCTGCGCAAAGAAATCGCCGTTGCAGTCCGCGAGTGCCTGCTGCATGAAGGGCTGACGGCCTATCTGGTCAGCCATGGCTCATCCACCGTGCCCCAGTATATCGTCGAGGAGATCAACGCCCTGGGCGGCCGCATCCAGAACGCCTACGGCATCGCCCTGAGCGAGCT
Source organism: uncultured Eubacteriales bacterium (assembly GCA_958448555.1). Lineage (GTDB taxonomy): Bacteria > Bacillota > Clostridia > Christensenellales > Aristaeellaceae > Limiplasma. The sequence goes on from CAUDEL010000006.1 coordinate 61,456, forward strand.
CAAGGCAGCCATCCCCTGTGGCATCAGCAAAATCAACGTGGACACCGACATCCGCCTGGCCGTGACGCGCAATCTCAAGGAGCTCTTTGCAAAGTTCCCCGCGCTCAGGCAAAGCGCCTCCATCGGCGGCGTGTATGAGCTGCTTGAGGCAAAGAAAGAGCAGTTCGATCCCCGGGCCTTCCTGCCGCCTCTGATGCGTACCGTGATGTACGGCGAGGTCCCCGATGACGACGTCGCGCAGGTATGCGCCTGCATTGAGCGAGGCGTGAAGGAAGTTGTGGGCACGTTGATTGTGGAATTCGGCAGCGTGGGCAAGGCACCCAGGGTTGAAATGAGGACCCTGGAGCAGATGGCGGACTTCTACCGCAAGGAGGGGATCTGATGAAACACATCTATCTCAACCTCAAGCGCTTTGACATCTCTGCGGCTCGCGGCGGCGTGAACCGGCTTGCGCCCATGGCGGACTGGGGCGCAAGCATCGTGCGCGGAACGCAGGAGGCGCTGAAGGCCTGGCCTGAGGCGGAATATGTGATGTTTTTTCCCGAGGCGCATCTGCTCGCCGCCGCTGCCGCGCGATGCGAGGGAAGTCCCGTCAAGGTCGGCTGCCAGGGCGTCTATCGCGCAGATACGGCCATTGGCGGGAACTTCGGCGCCTTCACCTCCAACCGCACGGCCAACGCCGCTGCGGAGTTGGGCTGTGAAAGCGCGTTGATCGGCCATTGCGAGGAACGCGGCGACAAGATGGGCGTGCTGGCCCAGGCGGGCGTAACCGGCCAGGCCGCCGCCAATGCGGTCAATGCCCTGCTCAATCAGGAAATCAAGGCGGCGCAGGCCGCGGGGCTGAGCGTGCTGTACTGCATCGGCGAAACCAGCGAGGAGCAGGACAGGTGGCAGGAGGTGCTCGGGCTGCAGCTCGCGCTGGGCCTGGAGGGCGTGGACAAAAGCCGCGTGGTGATCGCCTATGAGCCCATATGGTCCATCGGCCCCGGCAAAACCCCGGCGGGCAGGGAGTATATCACCAAAATCGCCCGCTTTGTCAAGGAGCGGACGGGCGGACTTGCGGTGGTCTACGGCGGCGGGCTGAAGCAGGACAATGCCCAGATGCTGTCTTCCATCCCGGAAATTGATGGCGGCCTCATCGCGCTAACCCGTTTCAGCGGTGAAATCGGCTTCTATCCAGACGAATACCTCCAGATCATCCGAAAGTACCTTGGAAAGTGAGGCGTGTTTTTATGAAGCTGGATTTTGAATACGGTCAGGGCATGATGAGCGCCAATCTGCCGGACACCACCGATGTGTTCATTCCCGGAGAAACGGTGGCGGACCCGCCGTGCCTGCCGCAGGACTGGGATAGCTTGTATGCCGCCACCCTGGAGAGCATCCGCCATCCGATCGGCATGCCTGCCCTTGGGGAGCTGGCGCGGCCAGGCAGCACTGTGGCGATCGTCATTCCCGACATCGTCAAGGGCGGCAACCAGCCCACCAGCCACCGCAAGGTGGCCATCCGCGCCTGCCTGGACGAGCTGTATGCCGCCGGCGTGGAGAAAAAGGACATCCTGCTGCTCTTTTCCAACGGGCTTCATCCCAGGGCGACCGTGCCGGAGATGAAGACCATTCTGGGCGACGCGCTGTTTGACGAGTTCTGGTACACGGGACAGATCACAAGCCATGACAGCGAGGATTATGACCATCTGGTAGATCTTGGCCGCGCGCCCAACGGCGACCACGTCATCATGAACAAATATGTCTATGACGCGGACATTCCGATCCTCATCGGCCACACCCAGGGCAACCCCTATGGCGGCTACTCCGGCGGATACAAGCACTGCGCCACCGGCATCAGCCACTGGCGTTCCATCGCGGCGCATCATGTGCCGCAGGTCATGCACAAGCCGGATTTCGTGCCCGTCTCCACCTCCAGCGAAATGCGTTCCAAGTTCGATACCCAGGGCATGTGGATGGAAGAAAAGATGGGCAAGAAGTTCTTCTGCTGCGACGCTGTGCTGGACACCAAAAGCCGTCAGATTGAAATCAACTCCGGCTATGCCCGGGAAATGCAGCCCGTCAGTTGGAAGACGGCGGACAGGCGCACGTATGTGCACTGGGCGGAAAAGAAGTACGACGTGGTGGTCTTTGGCATGCCCACCAACTTCCATTACGGAAACGGCATGGGTACCAACCCCATCCAGATGATGCAGGCGCTCTCCGCGCAGGTGATCCGCCACAAGCGGGTGCTCAGCGACCGATGCGTATTCATCGTCTCCTCGATTTGCGACGGGTACTTCCATGACGAGCGCTGGCCCTATCTGCGGGAGCTGTATGAGATGTTCCAGCATGACTACATGCAGACCCTGCCGGACATGAACCGCTATGGCGAATACTTCGCCACCAACCAGGAATACATCCGCAAGTACCGCTTCGCCAACGCCTTCCATCCGTTTCATGGCTTCAGCATGATGAGCTGCGGCCATATCGCCGAGATGAACACCAGCGCCATTTACATCGTCGGCGCGCGGGAGCCCGGCATTGCGCGCGGCATGGGCCTTAAGACCCGCGCCACGTTTGAGGAAGCGCTGGAGGACGCCAAAAAGAAATTTGTGGGCGAGAACCCCAACATCCTCGCCCTGCCCAGGACCTTTACCACCGCGGCGGTCCACCTGTGCATGAAGGACCCGGCGCAAAACAGCCATACCCGCGACAGCATCGTCCATCCCTGCGGGGGTTGAAAAAACACGCCCCAGCGTCGAAACGCTTCCACGTCAAGAGGACAGCAAAAAACAGAAGGCTTTTCCGGCCGGCAGCCGCCGCGCTGCCGGCTGCTTTTTGCATTTTGGCATTGCGGATGTTGTGGTCGCAGGTTTTCTGGACTGATGCATGGTATATTTTGGACCAAGATTCTTTTGCTATATAGCCGTGCAGGGAAAGATAATGTTCTCCTGATAAAAAACAGGACGTCAGAAATCCTGATTTTAATTGAAATGTGCTATATTCAGCGTCTGCAAGCCTGCTTGGGGATGGCTGAAAGAATTTGAAACGGACGTAAAAAATCTTGTGATAATGGTTTACAATCAAAGAATCTTGTGCTATGCTTTAGGTACAGCCGAAATACACTCCTGCCGAGAAAGGCGGTGCTTTATGTTTGATAGGAAAAATGCGTATGGCGTTGCTCCGGCGCCGGGGAAGAAAAACGCCGGCAAGGAAGCCGTTGCCTTTGGAAATACCATCAGGGACTACAGGCTGAAAGCGCAGATGGATCAGGAACAGGTCGGCCGTGCCTGTGGCCTGACGGCCAATACCGTCAGCAACTGGGAACGCGGCGTGTCACGCCCGGACCTGGCGTTGATCCCGAAGCTGTGCGAGGTGCTGGGCATGCCGCTGGAGGTATTCTTCGGCTTGCCTAGCGCCTCGACGCTGTCCCGCACCGAGCGTCAGATTGTGCGGGATTACCGGCTGATGAGCGAGCCGAACAGGACGCAGCTCGTCAAGATGATCGACGCGATTCTGGAAAGCCAGAGGGCCACCCGGAGAGAGGCGCTGCGAAAAAGCTATATGCATCTGCCCTGTCACGAGGTCGGGCTGTCAGCGGGCTTCGGAGGTCCGATGGATGAGGAGCCCGAAACCCACACCGCTTTTGTGCGGGTCAGCCGAAAGGCTCAGCACGCCGATGCAATCTTTCCAGTCAACGGCCGGAGCATGGAACCGGACTACCCGGATGGATCAATGGTTTTCGTCCAACGGGTTGCGGCGGACGAACTGACCTATGGCGATACCATTGCCTGCGTCGTGGCGGGGACCCCCTTTGTCAAGATCTACGAAAAGGACGGCCTGTATTCCGTCAATCACAACTACAAACCCATGCGCATCTGCGACGATGACAATATGCGCCTGATCGGGCGGGTGCTGGGTCCTGTGGCGGAGGAGGACCTGCCTTCCAAGGATGAGACCGACGAGCTTTTCGAGGCGTTTGCTGACGAGCTGTCCGATGTGTGCGGCCGGTAAGGGCTTGGGCAAGCGCTATGAAAGAGAAAGGATGAGGGGGTTCCCATGAAGGAGCATGCGCCTCTCAGGGGCGGCAGGCCGCCGCGCCTGGAAAAGGTCTATGTGAAGGTCAATTCTGATTTTGACGCAACGGGGTACATGCAGCCCCGCTCCATCACCTGGAAGGACGGAAGGACGTTCGCCATCGAGGCCGTAAAGGATTACCGGCCGGCCGGGGTCTACCGCCGGGGCGCGGAGGGAGCCTGCTATACGGTGGTGATCCGGGGCGAGGAACGGCACCTCTTTTTTGAATGGACAGACTCGACCTTCGCCAGCCGGATCGCCCGTTGGTATGTGGAGGCGGCGGCGGAAGCAACCTGAGGATGAGAGGGGAGGGAAAGCGCATGACGTCCCGGCAGTACGCCGCCATCGACGCCAAAAGCTTTTATGCGAGCGTGGAATGTGTGGAACGCCATCTCAACCCTTTGACCACCCATCTGGTCGTGGCCGACGAGAGCCGCACGGAAAAGACCATCTGCCTGGCCGTATCCCCTGCGCTGAAGGCGCATAAGGTACCGGGCCGCCCGCGCCTGTTTGAGGTGAACCAACGCATCCGCCAGATCAACCGGGAGCGGCTGCGCGCCGGGATTGGCTCAGGCGCGCTTCGAATCGACCCGGAGAGCGGAGAATACCGTTTTTGCGGCGCTTCGTTTGATGCCGAGGCGCTGGCGGATGATCCGTCGCTGGAATTGTCCTGCATCGTGGCTCCGCCGCGGATGCGGCTGTACGAGGAATACAGCAGCCGGATCTACGCGACCTATCTCAAGTACGTGGCCCCGGAGGATATCATCGTCTATTCCATCGACGAGGTCTTTATCGACGTGACCTGTTACCTGCAAACCTATGGGATGACGGCATATGAGCTGACCATGACCATGGTGCGCGACGTGCTGTACCATACGGGCATCACCGCCACGGCGGGCATCGGAACAAACCTCTACCTGGCCAAGATCGCCATGGACATCGTGGCCAAGAAGGCCACGCCCGACAGGGACGGGGTGCGCATTGCGGAGCTGGACGAAACGAAATACCGCGAGCTTCTCTGGACGCACAGGCCGCTGACGGATTTCTGGCGCATCGGCCCGGGCATATCCGCAAAGCTGGAATCCATGCAGCTCTACACGATGGGGGATGTGGCGAGGGCCTCCCTCATGCCTCTTTGTGAGGAGAGGCTCTACAGGGCGTTTGGCGTCAACGCTGAGCTGATTATCGATCATGCCTGGGGCTGGGAGCCGGTAACGATGGACATCATCAAGCAATATAAACCCTCCGCCAGCAGCATTTCCTCCGGGCAGGTGCTCTCCTGCCCCTACGATTTTGACAAGGGGAGGCTGATCGTGCGGGAGATGACCGAGCTTCTGGTACTGGATCTGGTCAGGCAACATGTGGTCACAAAGCAAATGGTGCTGACCATCGGCTACGACCGGGAAAGCCTGGCGGGGGAGCGGGGGAGGCGGTACCGCGGCCCGGTCATTGAGGATCACTACGGGCGCAAAGTCCCCAAGTACGCGCACGGAACCGGGAATCTCGACCGCTATACCAGTTCCACGCGCGCGGTCATGAAAACCGTCATGGCGCTCTATGACCGCGTGGTGGACCAGAACCTGCTGATTCGGCGGGTCAATATCGCGGCCTGTGGCCTGATTCCCGAGGAGGAGATTCCGCGGGAGCGGGAGGAGCAGCTGGACATGTTTACCGATTACGCGGCGGCAGACCGGGAGCGCAGGGCCCGGCAGGTCGCGGAGGAAAAGGAACGCAGGCTGCAGCGGGTCACGCTGGCCCTCCAGGACAAGTTCGGTAAAAACGCCATGCTCAAGGGCATGAACCTGCTGGAAGGCGGTACGACCATCGAGCGAAACGGCCAGATCGGCGGTCATAAGGCGGGTGGGGAATGATGACGGGGAAGCGAAATCCCTATGAGGATATCCTGCGTCTGCCGCACCATAAGGCGTCCAACCGGCCGCAGATGAGCCTGCACGACCGGGCGGCTCAATTTTCGCCCTTTGCCGCGCTCAGCGGCTTTGACGGCGTGATCGCCGAAACGGGCCGGCTGACCGGGCGCAGAAAAGCGCTGACCGAGGAGGAAAAGGAGCGGCTGAACAGAAAGCTGGCTTTGATTGCCGATAGACTCCGGGAGGGGGATCATCCCCTCGTCACCGTGACCTTTTTTGTTCCCGACGCCCTCAAGGACGGCGGCGAGTACCTGGAATATGCGGGCAGGGTGCGCAAAATCGACCCGGTTGCGGGAATGGTGCAGTTCCTGGCGGAAAACGGCCGTTCCGGGGGCAAAACCATCTCCATGGAGGATATCTGCCGGATCCGCAGGGGAATGGCGGAGGGCGTGGGGGAACGGAAGCCGGAGGCCTGACGGCCCAGCCGCTCCCTGCCGGGCAACAGAGGCTTGTCCGCGCGGATCCGTCGCTTGATTTTAAAGGCGGATGATGCTATAATCATGATGTCGTTATCCCTTTTAGTAAGCCAGGAGGGATCTTATGGTGCTGGACAAGACACCCGCCTATGTGCGTGTGTATAATACGTTACGGGGCCGGATTCTGGACGGGGACTACGCGCTGGGCGAACTTTTGCCGCCGGAGCCGGAGCTGGAAAAACAGTTCCTCGTCAGCCGCACAACGGTCAGAAAGGCCGTGGAGCTGCTTTCGCGCGAAGGCCTGGTGGAGGCAAAGCAGGGCCGCGGTACGCGGGTTCTGGATTACCATACCACGCAGAACATCAATGTGGTGTCCTCCCTTTCCGAAACACTGGAGCGCAAGGGCTGCAAGGTTTATTGCAAGAACATGTATATTGACACCGTTCCCGCCTCCTCGCGCGTGGCGGGCGAATTGCACATTCAGCCCGGCGACCCGGTCATCCTCATCCAGCGCCTGCAAATCGCGGATGATTTGCCCATTGCCATCTTTAAAAACTACCTGATTCCCGACCTCGTGCCCGGCATCCAGAGCTATTCGGGGAAGTTCTCCCGGCTTTACGATTTCCTGGAGGAACAGTACGGGCTGTTGATTGACGCGGCGCGTGATCGCATCTCCGCCCGCTCGGCCACATTTGAGGAGGCCTCAATGCTGGATGTGCCGGTGGGCACGGCGCTGATTTATCTGGTGCGCGTATGCTACAGCGGCGGGCGCATCGTGGGCTCGGACCACTGTCGCATTTTAGGCAGCCGCTATGAATTTGAGGTGCAGATGACAGGACGGCGTCCCAAAGCATAATAACATCACGATCTTTTTCTTCCCCCGCCCTTGAGGCGGGGTTGTTTTTTATGAAAAATACGGTTGATTCGGCGAAAAATCAACCCGAAAAGAAATTTTGCAATACCTATTGACACGTAAACATAATGACGTTATAATGTAAATACGATTTGGGGATAACGAACGGAGGGACCATTTCATGAATACTGCGGAGATCCTTGAAACCATCCATCGCCGGGTGGACATCAGCGGTGTGCGCGCGGACGTAAGCATGGAGGAACTGCGTAAAATTGCTGCGGCAGCCAAGCACTACCGCTTTATCTGCGCTTTTGCGCTTCCCTGCTTTACCCCATACCTTCTGAGCTTTCTCAGGGACGAGCCGGATATCCATGTGGGCGCCACCATCGGCTTCCCCTCCGGAGCGGACACCACGTTTCTTAAGGTGGCCAGCGCCAAGGAACAAATCGCCATGGGCGTGGACGAGCTGGACATGGTCATCAACATCGGCGCGGCCAAGAGCGGACGCTTCGATCTGGTGGAAAGCGACATTCGGGCCGTGGTCGAGGCGGCGGAGGGCCGCTTCCCGGTCAAGAGTATTCTGGAGGTCGCCTACCTGACGGACGATGAAATCCGCAAGGCCAGCGAGGCGGCGGTGCGTGCGGGCGTGAGCTACGTCAAGACCGGCACCGGCTGGGCCGGCAAGCCCACCACGGTGGACACCATCCGCCTGATTAAGAGCACCATCGGGGACGCAGCAAAGATCAAGGCCGCGGGCGGCGTGCGCACGCTGGACACGATGCTGGAGATGATCCAGGCCGGGTGCGACCGCTTCGGCATCGGCCTGCGCTCCATCATGGCCATCATGAAGGAAGTGGATGCCCGCCTGGGACGCAAGGATGATTTCTCGCTGGAAAGCTGTGAAAACGATCTGTACTGACTCCGGGCAAGGAGGCACAAAAGATGGCTTACATCCTTTCTTACGATCTGGGAACCGGCGGCACCAAGGCGTCGCTGTACGACGAGGCGGGCCGTTCCCTGGCCAGCACCTTTGTTTCCTGCGACACCCTCTATCCGCGCGAGCAGTGGCATGAGCAGCGCCCGGACGACTGGTGGCGCTCGGTGGTGGAAAGCACGCAGTCGCTACTGAGCAGCGCGCCCGTGGACCGCAGCGAAATCGCCTGCCTGGCCGTCTCGGGACACAGCCTCGGCGTCACGCCCGTGGACGCGCAGGGCAAGCTGCTGACCGAGACCACGCCCATCTGGTCGGACGGGCGGGCGGACGCGCAGGCGCGCCGGTTTTTTGAAAGCGTAGACGAGCGCACCTGGTACCTGACGACCGGCAACGGCTTTCCGGCCGCCAATTACGGCATCTTCAAAATCATGTGGCTGCGGGACGAGCATCCCGACATCTATGCGCGCACGGCCTGCTTTCTGGGCACCAAGGACTATGTGAACCTGCGCATGACCGGCGCGATGGTGACCGACCACAGCTATGCGTCCGGCAGCGGCGTCTACAGCCTGCGCGACCGGCGCTATGTGGATGAGTATATCGCCGCCTCGGGCGTGGATGCGGCCAAGCTGCCGCGCATCGTGGAGTCGGCTGAGGTCATCGGCACCCTCACCCCGGAGGCCGCCCGCCTGATGGGCCTTCCCCAGGGCGTGCGCGTGGCCGCCGGCGGCGTGGACAACGCCTGCATGTGCCTGGGCGCGGCCTGCACGCACGACGGGGACAGCTATACCTCGCTTGGCTCCTCGGCCTGGATCGCTGTGGCATCGCATGAACCGGTGGTGAACGCGGACCAGCGCCCCTACGTCTTTGCGCATTGTATTCCGGGCATGTTCGCCTCGGCCACCAGCATCTTCTCGGCGGGCAACTCCTTCCGCTGGTTCAAAAACACGCTCTTCAGCCATCTTGAGGAGCAGGCGGAGCGCGAGGGCGCAGACGTATACGACCTCCTCACCGCCCTGGCCGCCACGGCTCCTGCGGGAAGCCACAAGCTGATCTTCAACCCCAGCCTGGCAGGCGGCTCCGGCCTGGATCGCTCCAGCCATGTGCGCGGTTGCTATACGGGTCTGACGCTGGGCCACACCGCGGCCGACATGGCGCGCGCCACGCTGGAAGGCATTTGCCTGAATCTGCGGCTGGCCATGGATGTGCTGGAGGCGCAGACGCCGCTTTCGGATGAAATGCTCATCGTGGGCGGCGGCAGCAAGAGCCGCTTCTGGCGCTCGCTGTTCGCCAGCATCTATGACAAGACCATCATTCAGACCAACGTTGGCCAGGACGCCGGGTCCCTGGGCGCGGCGGCGGTCGCGGCGGTGGCCTGCGGCCTGTGGGACAGCTATGACCGCGTGCGCGACATCCACACCCGTCTGGACGCCATCGCGCCGGACCCTGCCGAGCGCGAAGTCTATGCGGCCATGCTGCCGGTTTTCCAACGCGTTGCCGACCTGCAAAGCGACGTGGGCGATTGGCTTCACTCCCTTAACGTCTGAATCCGCGGATGCGGAAAAAATAGAAACACAACAAGGAGGCACCCATCATGAAAAAACTGCTCGCGATCCTTTTGACGGCCGTTCTCTTGACCGCTTCGGCCGCCGCCGTGGCCGAGGACTTCTACGCCGTCTCCCTGGGCTGGGCCGAGAATGCCTCCGGCCAGCGCCAGAAGACCGGCTTTACCGAGTCCTTTGAGAACTACGGCTGGACCAATTACTCCATCGTGGACGCCAACTACGACCCCGTTGCCCAGACCGACCAGATTCGTGCCTTTATCGCCAAGCAGCCCAAGGCCCTGTTCATCACCCCCTCCGACCCCACCGGCATTGCCGAGGTGGTGCGCGAGGCGTGTGACGCCGGCATCGCTGTCTACCTCTCCGATGGCTTCGTTTCCGGCGCGGACGCGGTGAGCACGGTGCTCTTTGACAACTATGCCTGCGGCAAGACCACCATGACCTATCTGCTGGACACCCTCCAGGCCAAGTACGGCACGGAGGAAACCATCAAGATCGGCATGATTGAGCTGCCCTCCAACGAGAGCTGGCACCAGCGCGACCTGGGCGCCCGCGACGTGCTGGAGCTGGAGAAGTACGCCAACATCGAGGTCGCCTATCAGTGGTCCTGGGACTCCACCGGCGCCGTGACCCCCTCCGCGACCATCAGCACCTGGCTGGCCGCTGACACGGCCAACGAGCTGCGTGCGATCTGGTGCGCCTGGGACGGCGCGGCCTTTGAGGGCCTGGTGCTCACCGGCGAATCCCGCCCCGAAATCCTCTACACCGGCTGCGACGGCGGTGAGGAGTGCTGGACCTACATGCTCAACTATCCCGAATCCTTCATCATGTCCGCCGGCGAGAACATCTACGACATGCCCCGTTCCCTGGTTGACTACGCCGCCTCTTACAACGAGGGAGAGACCGTGCCGCGCCTGGTGCTCGTGCCCGGCTACGCCGTGACCAGCAAGATGATTCAGGACATCGACAGCGTGCGCGACTACAAGGTCGGCGAAAAGACCATGTGGGAGCTGCTCCTGGACTACGACCTGCCCGGCAATGTGGACCTCATCAACCAGGGCCTGACCGAAAACGGCCTGGAGGCCGCCTGGGTGCCCACCATCTGATTGATCTCATGAAAGCGCGGGAAGCGGGAAACCGCTTCCCCGCATTTTTCCAAGCGGAGGGTATACGATGCGCTACAAGCTCGAAATGAAAGGAATCGACAAGAGCTTCGCGGGGATGCAGGCGCTTTGCGGCGCCGGCCTGACGCTCAGGGAGGGGGAAGCCCGCGCGCTGCTTGGCATCAACGGCGCCGGAAAATCCACGATGATTAAGATTCTCTCCGGCGTCTATACCCGAGACGCCGGTGATATCCTCATCGACGGCCAGCCCTGTCAGATTCATTCCCCCAAGGACGCCCTGGCGTGCGGCATCTCGGCGGTCTATCAGGACCCCCAGATGATCGAGAGCTACACGGGCTATGAAAACATCTTTCTGGGCAGCGAGGGCCCGTCGCGGTCCATCTTTTCGCCCATCAACCGGCGCAGGCTGCGCCAGGCGGCGCTGGAGCTGGTCAGCCGCTACCCCTTTGATATCGACGTGGAGAAGCCCGTCTATCTGATGACGCCCGTGGAGCGCGAGATCATCGCCATTTTGCGTGCGCTGTCCAAGAACTGCAAAATCCTCATCCTCGACGAGCCGACCTCCATCCTTACCGAAAAGGAAAAATACATTCTCTTTGAATTTGTCCATACACTGAAAAAGCAGGGCGTTTCCATCATTTATATCACCCATCACCTCGACGAGGTGGCGCAGGTGTGCGACAGCTTCTCCGTGTTCCGCAACGGCAAGGTCGTCTGCCACGAGGATATCGAAAACGGACAGGTGGACAGCGACTACATCGCTGAGCTGATGCTGGGCGAGCGCCTCTCCCAGCTCTACCCCGACCGTCCCACGGACGCGGCCGTGTCGCCGTGCCTGAGCGTCAAGGGGCTTTCGATGGAAGGGAAGTTTGAGGACATCACCTTTGAGGCCCGCCGCGGCGAGATCTACGGCATCTTCGGCCTTGTGGGCTCGGGTATTGATGAATTGTCCAAGACCCTTTTCGGGGCCATGCAGGAAACATCCGGCGAAATCGTCAAGGACGGCGAGCGCCTCACGCTGGCCAGCCCCGGTCAGGCCATCCGTAAGGGCATCTTTCTGGTACCCGGCAACCGCAAGACCGAGGGTTTCCTGAGCGGTCTGGAAATCGCCTTCAACATCACCATCGCCCGCCTGGATAAGGCGGCGGGAAAGCTGGGCCTCATCAACCGTCGACGCGAGCAGGAGGACGCCCGCGCGCTGGTGGACAAGCTCTTCATCGCCACGCCGAGCCTTGACAAGAAGGTCAACGAGCTCTCCGGCGGCAACCAGCAGAAGGTGGTTGTAGCCAAGGGCCTGTACGCGGGCGCGGATGTGTACATCTTTGCCGAGCCCACCGTGGGCGTGGACGTGGGCGCCAAATCCGCCATCTACGAAACCATGCGCGGCCTGAGCCGCAACGCGGCTGTCATCATCATTTCCTCCGAGCCCGAGGAGGTGCTTGGCAACGCCGACCGGGTGATGGTCGTCTACAAGGGCCGCGCGGCCATGGAAAAAGCCGCCGGGGATACAACGCTCAAGGAAATGCTCGTACATGCCATTTCAAACGGGGAGGTGACGCAGGGATGAAGCGTCTGCTTACGCCCCAGCGCCTGCCTGTGGTGCTGTTCGCGCTGTTGTTCGTTGCGGTGCTGGTGACCTTCCAGCTTCTTCAGCCCTCATTTCTGTCGCTGGATAACATCATCAACATCGCCAAATCCGTTTCTTCCACCGTCATCGCTGCGGTGGGCCTGACCTTTGTCATCACCATCAGCCGCTCGGATATCTCCTTTTACATGACCGCGTGCTTCAGCGGCGTGCTCATGGCATGGCTGGTGAGCAAGGGCTGGCACCCCGTGCTCGCCGTAGCGGCGGGCCTGGCCAGCGGCCTGGCCTGGGGTGGCATCTCCGGCGTGGCTGTAGGCCGCTTTAAGCTGCCGGATATCATCACCACCATCGCCATCGGCTCCATCGGCTTCGGCATGGGGTATATCTTCTCCGACGGCGCCTTCATCATGGAGAACTTCATTGAGTCAAGGGCGCATTATCTCTCCGAGCTTCGCATCTTGAACGTGCCGCTGCCGGTGTACATCATGCTGGCCGTTGTGGTCGTCTGCTACTTCCTTCTGGAGCGCAGCAAGTTCGGCCGCGGCTTCTACGCCGTGGGCGCCACGGAAAAGACCGCCTACCTCAGCGGTGTAAACGTCAACCGAATCATCATCACCGCCTTTGTGATCTGCGGCGTTTTGGCCGCGCTGGCCGCCATGATTATGACCGCCAGACAGGGCTACGGCAACGTCAAAATCACCATGAGCATCCTCATGCCCTGCTTCACGGCCGTCTACATCGGCATGTCGGTCTTCAAGCGTCCCTGCGTGACCGGCACGTTCCTGGGCGCCCTGCTGGTGACGGTGATTTCCACCGGCTTTACCTCCATCAACATTCCCTTCTACTGGTCCAATCTGGTGACGGGTTTTGTGCTCATCGCCGCCATCATGCTCTCCAAGGTGAACTTTCAGGGCGGACGCGCCCGCGCGACGGGAGGTGCCGCCAAATGAAAAAGCGCTCGTTTTCCCTGATGGAGCTGTCGCTCGTGGGCGTGCTGGCCCTGATGTTCGTGGTGTTCAGCATCCTCAACGGCTCCGCTTTCTACCAGAGCTATAACCTGCTCAACATCTTCAAATCCGCGGGTTCCATGGCGCTGATGGTCCTGGGGCTTACGTGGGTGATCGGCGCGGGCGAGATGGACTGCTCCTTTCCCGAGGTGGCCAGCTGTGCCAGCATGATCTTCGCCTGGATGCTCAACCAGCGCTATGACCCCACCCTCTGCCTGGTGGTGAGCCTGCTCAGTGGCGTAATCTTCGGCCTTCTGACGAGCCTGCTGGTGGTGCGCTTCCACTTTCATTCCCTCATCACCACCATCGCTGTCTCTACCATCGCCGGCGCGGTGGTCAACATCATCTACAAGGGCTCTGTGCTCTCCATCAAGGGCCTCAACTCCACGTGGATGTACAAGTTCTTCTCCCAAAGCCCGCTGGGTCTGCCGATGGTGTTTCCACCGCCGTCATGGTGCGCATGGGGCGTACCTATGACAATCTGATGATTATGATTAAGGCACGCAACACGAAAGCCAACCATCGGATGCTGCGGCTGTTCTCGCAGGCGGTCGGCAATCCTGACTTGAATCATGCCCGCGAGATGCTCGCTGCGGCGGATGGCGATTTAGGCCTTGCGGTTTTGATGGAGCGCACCGGATTTTCTCTCCAGGAAGTCCAGCGCGCACTGGAGGCGCAGCACGGTCACTTTGACCGCGCGCTGTGGAGCCTTGAGGCGCACGGAACCGATAGCTGCAAGACCGGCTGATAAAACTGGTCGTTCAAGGCCTGAAGGTTTCTTTTGCACAAAGCTCCGTGTGCCTCTCCGCGGCTATGCGGAGAATCCGGGTCAAAACCGGGCGTCCAGCGAAAAAGCGTGGAAGATGCATGCGAAAGAACGGATCCATCCTTATTGTCCCTCTCTCAAAATCATGTCATACGCGCGGAAGAATTCACGGGCGGCCACCTCTCCCGGCAGGCCTTCATTCAAGTACTTTAGATATGTTTTTCCAAAAGAGCCGGAGCTCATGTAAAGGTCATTCCAGAAAAGCGTACATTTTTCGAGCACCTGAGCGTACTCGGCGAGCGCCTCTTCACTGACCTCCCATTTGATTTGCTCAATGGCCTGCAGCCTTTCCCGCGTGGTTTGAATCTGCGCTTCCAGATCGCTTTTCGCTGCACCTTCGGCTGCCTTGAGGCGGATTTCCATCCGCTCGAGCTCTTCGGTGTAGGCTTTTTTCATTGCTTTGTAGGTTTCAAATTCCGAGGGCGCCGCATCCCGCTCAAAGGTAGCGGCGTCCTTTGCGGGCCGATGGCTGATATAGTACGCGAGCCACTGAACAGCCCGTTCCTTTTGCGAGGAATAGGGATTGACGACAAACAGCGTGCCTTCCAACAGCACGATCGGGCGGTCCTGCGAGGGAAGCGCGAGGGCCATGGGCACAAAATCCGAAACGGACGCACCGTTTGCGAAGCTTCGGCGCCCGGGCAGGAAGGAACAATACCGGCTGAAAAGATAGGACGGCCTGTCATTGACTTGAAAGCGTGCGAAGCGTACAAACGGCTCGTTTGTTTGGATGCTTGCGCCGCTTTCGGGGATTGTCGCGCACACCTCCGACAGCTGATCCAAAAGCCTTGCCAGCTCAGCTTCGCACAGCATAGCGGCAGGCAGGTCCTGCTGCATCAGCAGGAAATACTGATCGAGAAGGCAGGCAAACAGCTCTGCCTTGAGCTGGCTGTTTTCAATTCCAAAGGGCGTGATCCCCTCCCACTGCGAAAGCTCCCCCGTCCGCTCGTCCCATGCCAGAAGAAAATCCATCAGCTCCGAAAAGCCGGTGGGCATGTCCGACGCCGTAAGCCCCAGCCGGTCCAGGGCGTACCTGCTGTAGCCGAGGGTGTACTGCTCGGTTTTTCTAAGAACGGCGGCAATTTCGCCCTGATGGATCACCGTCTGCCGGAAAAAAGGCCAGTATCCGTCCGTTGTTTCCCGGATGATTTGCGACTGGGTGAGCGGCACATAATACCCCTTTTCGATTGCGCTTTGCGACGCCATGCCGATGGGAAGCTCAAAGATGTCAATCTCGTCGGACTGGATGGCGATCGTTTCAGCAAACAAAGCCATGGCCTCGTGTTCATAGACCTGCCTGTGCCTGACCGGAAAATTTGGGTAGGCCTGCGAAAAGCCCTGCTCCATCCAGCTTTCCATCTGACTGCACGCTATCTCAAGGGGCCTGGAGACCATCTGCAAAGCGGAGATCCCATAAACAGCCGCATCGTCCATAAGCACCAGCGTGCCGTCCCGGGTGATGGCCTGACAGGAAGGCTGCAGGGGCGGCAGAAAGGCGACGGCTTCGCAGGCGGTTTCGCTCACAAGGTGCAAAAGTTCGTTGCCACAACAGATCAGTACCCGGTCCCGCCAGGGATCGTAGACAAGCCCCCGTGCATCGCCGAGCTTGAGCCTGTTGCTTTCAAAAAGCACATGCTGATCGCCGGTGGAAGGATCAAAGATTAGAATCTGCCATTGGGAATCGTCATCTTTTTCGAGCAGCAGCAGCCGTCCGTCTCGATAGCGGGTTATTTCAGCGACCATGCCCGGCCCCCTGACCATCTCCCGTACCCCGCTGTCCATGTCGAAACGGTAGAGTGCCGGCTGCGACTCTTCCGCCGCCAGGCACATCAGAAGGAACAGCGTTCCGTCGCAGGCCGCGCTGGTGGAAATTGCGGGCATCCAGTCCCCTTCGGCGCCCGAAAAGAAGTCCAGCATAGTCAGGGGACAAAGCGTCGCCTCTTTGCCGGAAATCTCCACGCGGTACAAAGCGCCGCTTAGCTCGTTTAGGCCATAGAGCGTTTCCCCCTCCGCAATCAGAAGATCGACGAGGGAGGCGCTCTTTTGCAGCCATTCGGGGACGGCTTTTTCGTCGGGAAGATCATAAAAATCCAAAGCTGTCTGCGGGACCTGCTCATATTGCAAGCCGGCGCTGCGCAAGGAGAGGCGCTGAGCCTCCCCGGTCTGCACATCGAGGATATAGAAGTTTTTTGAGGCGGAGAGAAGGTACGCCGTGTCGCTTAAGGCCATCGAATGAAGGAGCTCCTTCCCCCCTTGAGGGGCTTCAATGGCCGGGATGACAAAATCCTGCGCGGCCAAAGCCGCGCCAAACAAACATGCCAAAATTGCCCCAAGCAAAATCATCGCGTACTTTTTCACGGAAAGACCTCCGCTCTGGATTCTCCGTTGACCACGATTCTGATGCGCCGCGGGAAGTGATACAAGCCTTTTCATGACGGAAAGAACCTCCTTTGCACCCTCCATTATGATTAGACACAAAGGAGGCGGCGTTTGTGACACGCAAGGATGTTTACGCACCCGGTCCCGGTAAGGAAGCGTGATGCCGGCTGTCTCCATAAGAAGTTTGGCTGCACAATCTTCGCTCTTTCGCCGCATGTTCACATAGGGATGCATCAGCATTATAATTCATCGGGCAGAATTGGACAAGAAAAGATGCAGCTGCGCATGGCAGACCGCGGATCAATAAAAAATGAAATTTGATGAAATTAGATGAAACTAATTACGCCAGAAATCAGGAGAGAAAGGGCGCAAAAGTCATCTTATATCAAGATAAATGTCGCATATGGACGTTTTTTTATCTAAATAAAAATTTAAATGAATAAAACTGAAAAAAATCGTCTTGACAAAAGTGAAATTATATGATAAATTTTGAATCGCAAACGGGACGAAAGGATTTGAATGTACATGAAATTTGCCGGAAGAATGAATTCCTTTATTCACAAAGGAGATAAGGATATTTTTCAGACCATCGAGGCCTATAAGCATGTCCGTGGGATTACGCATCTGGAGTTCAACTACCCTGAGCATGTAGTGGGGCATGATTTGAATCGCCTGGTCGATGCGGTGGGGGAGATGAAGGTCAATGGCGTGGCCACGCGTTTCAAAAATCATTTTATCGCTGGCGAGTTTACCAATCCTGACAACGCTGTCAGCCGCGATGCCGTACAGCTGTGCAAGGAGGCGGCCGATGCCTGCCGCGCACTGGGCGGAGACGTGCTGACCATCTGGCTCGGTTTTGATGGGTTTGACTATCCGTTTCAAATCAACTATGAAACAAAATGGAACAAGATTATCAGGTGCTTTCAAGAAGTTGCAGATTATGCCAGCGACCTAAAGGTAAGCATTGAATATAAGCCTTTTGAGCCGCGTGCCTACTCCATGATTGATGGTATCGGGCTTACGCTGCTGGCCATTGATGAGATCGGCCGGCCCAACGTGGGGACGACGCTGGACTTCTGCCATATGCTGATGAAGCACGAAAGCCCCGCCTTCTCCTTGGCGCTGGCTGCCCGGCGGGGCAAGCTTTACGGGCTGCATATGAACGACGGCTACAACGGCATGGACAATGGACTGATCTTTGGCTCGGTGCATCTGGCTCAGGCGCTGGAATTTGTCTACTATCTCAAGAAATACGGTTATGACGGCGTTTGTTTCTTTGACTCCTTCCCCTTCCGCGAGGACGCCGCTGCGGAGGTAGAGACCAACATTGATACTTTCAACAGGCTCGCAGACCTCGTGGACAGGCTGGGACTTGAACACATTGAAACAGTGGTAAATAAGCAGGACGGAGTGGCCGCGCAAAGGCTCATTCTGGAAATGCTTAAATAAAACAAAGGAGAGATCACCCATGAAAAAAATCTTTGCCCTGGTTCTTGTGCTGGCGCTTCTATGCGTATCCTGCGCCGCATTGGCGACGGATTCCGCCTTCAATCCCGATAATGAGGACGGCGTGACCATCGAGGAAATCCGCGAACAGTTCGGCCCCGTGCCAAAGCCCGCTGATGGCACAATCCTTGGCGCCGTGGCCAAGCAGTTCCAGAACGAATACTGGCGGACCCTCAAGGAAGGCTATGAGGAAGCCGCCAAGAAGGCCGCGGAAGCCGGTGTCAACATCGAGATCAACGTTCAGGCTGCTCAGGACGAAAATGACGAGCAGGGACAGCTGGCCATCGTCAACAACATGATTAACCGTTCCTACGCCGCGCTGATGCTCTCGCCCATCTCCGATGGCAACCTGGTGCCTGGCGTTGAGTCTGCGCTTGAAAAGGGAATCCCCTGCGTCAACGTCAACGACGGTCTCATTGCCAACGCGCCCAACTTCGTCGGCCCCAAGGCCATCCAGAACGGCGAGCTTGCCGCCGAGTGGATTGCCAACAAGCTGGGCGGCGAGGGTCAGGTGGCGACGGTGATCGGCATGCCCAAGGCGTTTGCCGCCCGCCAGCGCACCGAGGGCTTCCGCAACTGGATGACCGAAAATGCCCCGGGCATCGAAATCGTGGCCGAGCAGAACGCGGACTGGGACCGCAACAAGGCCAAGGAACTGGCCGAGACCTGGATCAAAAACTTCCCCGATCTCAAGGCCATCTTCTGCAACAATGACGGTATGGCGCTTGGCGTGGTAGAAGCGGTGGAAGCCTCCGGCAAGGACATTCTGGTCGTTGGCGTCGACGGCATCGGCGAAGCCTACGACTCCATTCGAGCCGGAAAGCTGGACGCCACCATCGATTCCTTCCCCTTCTACAAGGCGCAGATCGCCACCGAGTGCACCCTGCGCATCCTGGCCGGCCAGGAGCTTCCTCGCGTGATCTGGACGCCGCAGGCCCTTATCGACAGCACCAACGTCGATACCCCCGCGGCCGAGATCATCAACTGGGTTCCCACCGAATACGCCGAATAATCCATCTTCACCGGGGGGCAGAAGC
Source organism: uncultured Eubacteriales bacterium (assembly GCA_958448555.1). Classification (GTDB taxonomy): domain Bacteria; phylum Bacillota; class Clostridia; order Christensenellales; family Aristaeellaceae; genus Limiplasma. The sequence goes on from CAUDEL010000006.1 coordinate 80,672, forward strand.
GATCTGCCCCCCGGCCTCCAAAAAAGGATGAGTGGAACGATGAGCAACGCAGTGGAATTCAAGAATATCTCCAAGCACTTTCCAGGCGTTCGGGTGTTGAGCGACGTTTCCTTTTCAATCAGGGAAGGAGAGGTCCATGCGCTGCTGGGCGAAAACGGAGCGGGAAAAAGCACCTTGCTCAACATTTTGCACGGCATCTACAGCGAATACTCCGGCGATGTTTACCTGCACGGGGAGAAGGTCCGCTTTAAAAACCCGCTGGACGCCATCAAAAACGGAAAGATCACCAAAGTACACCAGGAAACAAACGTCGTCAGGGACATGACGGTGGGGCAGAACGTCACGCTCGGCCATGAGCCCTGCAAAGGCGCTTTTGTCAATTATAAGGAGCTCAACCATACGGTCAATGGGATTCTGCAGCAGCTCCGCTGCCGCTTCCGCGCGGAGGACCCGGTTGCTTCCCTCAGCGCGGGTGAAATGCAGATGATCGCCATCGCCAAGGCGCTGTTTCATCAGTCCAGCATCATTTCCCTTGACGAACCAACCGCCTCCCTTACCACCAATGAAACCGAGGCGCTTTTCAGCATCATTCGGGAGCTTAAGGAGCGCGGCATTACGGTGATCTATGTCAGTCACCGCCTGGAAGAGATCTTCCGCATCTGCGACCGCGCCACGGTTCTCAGAGACGGCATGTGCGTAGCCACGCTGGATGTGGCCAAGACCGACCGGGATGAGCTGATTCGCAACATGGTGGGCCGAAACGTCAGCGCTATCGCCTCGCGCCTTCACGAGCGTCAGGTGCGTGACGAGGTGGTTTTGGAAGTACGGCATCTTTCGCGCCCAAAGGTGTTTCAGGATGTGAGCTTCCACCTGAAAAAGGGTGAAATTCTCGGCTTTTCCGGGCTTGTTGGCTCGGGGCGCACGGATGTGATGCGCACCCTTTTCGGAGCCGACAGGGCCAGCGGCGGCGAGGTGCGCATCGGCGGGAAACCCGTGCGCATCCGTTCCACGCAGGACGCCCTCAGGCATGGCGTGGGGCTATTGCCCGAGGAGAGAAAAACCCAGGGCTTTATTCAATTTTTTAGCAATACCAACAACATGGCGCTGGCCAGCCTGCGCCGCTTTACCCATCGCGGATTCGTAAGCGAGCAGGAGAAGCACGAAAACTGCGCCCGCTACATCAAGGAACTGAGTATTCACCCGCCGCTGTGCGAATTTCCGACGCAGAACATGTCGGGCGGCAATCAGCAAAAGGTCATCCTGGGCAAGTGGCTGAGCACCGACGCCGACATTCTGATCTTTGACGAGCCTACCAAGGGCGTGGATGTGGCAGCAAAGGCCGAGATCTACCGCATCATGGAAAGCCTGGTGGCGAAGGGCAAGTCCATCATCGTCGTATCATCCGAGCTGCCGGAGATCATGGGCATCTGCGACCGAATCTATGTCATGTGCGAAGGGCAGATCAGCGCCGAGCTGCTGCCCCACCAGTTCAACGAAGAAGTCTTGCTCAATTACGCAATGGGGGGCAACAAACATGCTCAAAATTAAGCTCAAAAACATGAGCCGCGAGCTGGCGGTACTGGCGGCGCTGCTTTTGCTGATCGTCGTTTTTTCCATTCTTGACCCGATTTATCTTACGACCGGCAACATGGTCGATATCATCAAGCAGGCCACCATCAACGGCATCCTGGCCATCGGCATGACCTGTGTCATCCTTACCGGAGGCATTGATCTTTCCATCGGCTGCACCTTCGCCATCGTCATCGTCGCGACCGGCTCCATGGTGGCAGGCGGCATGCCGTCGCTGTTGTCCATCATCCTGGGCGCGCTTCTGGGCTGCGTTATGGGCGGCCTCAACGGCGTGCTTATCACCAAGATGAACCTGCAGCCCTTCATTGCTACCCTGGGCACCATGAGCGCCTATCGCGGCCTTGCCTATGTGGTCACGGGCGGATGGCCAGTGCTTGGGATTCCCGATGAATACCGCAAAATCTTCACCACCAAATTGATGATGGATGTGCCTATTTCGGTGCTGGTGCTCTTCGCCATCGCCATCCTGGCTTCCGTGGTGCTGAAAAAGACACGCTTTGGCAACTATATTTATTCCGTGGGCGGCAACGAGGAGGCTGCCAAGCTCTCCGGCGTAAACGTGGCGCTGACCAAGATCGGAGCACATGCGATCTGCGGCTTTTGTGCTGCCTTTGCCGGAATGATTATGCTGGCCAACCTCGGTACCGGCGAGCCCGCCTCTGGCAACGGCTATGAGCTTGATGCCATCGCCGCGGCGGCCATCGGAGGTACGCGCATGTCGGGCGGCAAAGGCACGGTGCTGGGGACCTTCCTGGGCGCGCTGCTGCTGGCGGCGCTGAAAATCGGTATGATTGTCATCGGTGTCCAGTCCTTCTGGCAGTTTATCGTCACCGGCATCATCATTGTTATCGCGGCCTACTTTGAAACCATCCAGGACAAGCTGGCGGCGATGATGTTCCAGCGCAGCAGTGCTTCGGCTGTTGCCAAATAATCTCCCGCTGCGACGGGGCGGCGGTTTGCCTGTCAAATTGCCGCCCCTTGGATGGAGGCGTGAAGGATGAAGGAAAAGCATGTTGTGGTGATCGGCAGCCTCAATTACGATGTGTTTCTTAGGGTCGGCGCTATGCCGAAGGTGGGGGAGACGTGTCCGGCGGAAGGCATGGCCGTAAGCGGAGGGGGAAAGGGCGCCAATCAGGCGGTCCAGTGTGCCAAGCTGGGCCTTAGGACCTATATGGCAGGCGCCGTGGGCAATGACGCCATGGGCGACTTCCTGCTCTCCGGCCTTCGGGAATACGGCGTGGACACCTCCTGCATCCGGCGAAGCGACGCGGGCAGCGGCTTTTCGCCCGTGCACGTGATGCCGGGCGGAAAGGTCTTTGGCACCATCTATCATGGCGCGAACTTTGACATTTCTCCTGCCGATGTGGACCAGCTAATGCCGCTTGTGCAGGATGCCTTTGCATTGATGCTCCAGTTGGAAATTCCGACTGAGACCGTTTGCTACGCCATCCGCAGGGCGCACGCGGCGGGTACGCCCGTGATCCTCAATGCAGCACCCGCCTCTCCCCTGCCTGAGGATGTCCTGGGTTTGTGCCATACGTTCATGGCTAACGAGGTGGAAGCCTCCTTTTATACCGGCACGGTCATCGAAACGCCGCAGCAGGCGATGGATGCCATTCGGCCTTTCTGCGCCCGGCACGGTATTCGCGCCATCTTCACCCTTGGCGCCCAGGGTGCGGCGGCCTGTGATGGAGGTCAGGCCAGGCTGATTCCGCCCGTTCCGGCACAGGCCGTGGAAAGCACCGGCGCGGGTGACTCCTTTGCCGGGGGCTTTGTCAAGGCGCTTCATGCCGGAAGGGATTTCTTTTCGGCAGCGTCCTTCGCCGCGGCCTGCGGGGCCGTGACGGTGTCCAAGGTGGGCTGTCAGAATTCCATGCCCTTTTTGAGTGAAATGGTCACAATTCTTGAAAAATTATAAAAAAACTTGCAAATCTTCCTCATCCCACGATATAATTTAAAAAAACGTGAAGGTCGTGAGCTGATGATTCCCTACGAACGGCGTAAGCGGATGCTGGAAGAACTGAACAAAAAAGAAATTGTGGACCTGGATGAACTGGTGGCGGCGCTCAAAACGGTATCGCAGTCCACCGTGCGCCGCGACTTAAAGATCCTCAGTGATGAAGGACAGGTTATCCTGCTGCGCGGAGGCGGCGTCAAGCTCAAGCGCGGTTCGTCGGATACGCCGGTAAACTCGCGCAGCATCATCAACGTCAAGGAAAAGGATGCCATCGCCAGGTGCGCCGCGGAACTGGTCAGGGACGGGGAGGTCATTTACATCGACTCGGGCTCCACCACCCTGCACATGATTAAGTATCTGCGCACCAAGCGTATCACGGTGGTGACCACCAATACCATTTTGCTCAATGAGCTGGAGGGCTGCCGGCTGGAATGTATCGTTCTGGGCGGACAGGTCAACAAGGCCACGGCCTCCATCATCGGCCCCATCACGGACAACCTACTTCGCGAGATGCATTTTGATAAAGCCTTTATCGGCGCTTCGGGCTATGACGTGGTGGCGGGCATCAACACCCCCGATTATCAGGAGGCAAACAAAAAACGCATTGTCAAGGCCAACAGCCGGGAAAGTTATCTGTTGGCCGACAGCTCCAAGGAAGGCAAGGTGACCATGTGCACCGCCTTTGAGCTGGGCGAGATTACCTTGATAACCGAGAAGATCAGTGAGAACATGTCAAAATACGTGCGGTTTATCCTCGCGCAATAGCGGGGAGACCGCAGCGGCGAAAGAGGAAAAAGCATGAAGGACGGTTACATTCTGGGCCTGGATGTGGGTGGGACCCACATTCGCATGGGGATGGTGGATCGCGCACTCAGGGCGCACGGGGTGGAGGTGACCTCATCCCGAAGCCTGTTTCACGAGCCGGACCCCCTTGCGGCGCTGGCGCAGGTCATCAGAGGCTATCTGGAGGCCGCCCCCTGCCGCCCGGCTCTGGTGTGTGCCGGCCTGCCTGCCGTGCTGGATGCGGAGCGCAGGCGAGTGCAGTCGGCAACCAATTTCCCCGGCCTGGCGGGCCGTGATGTGGTGGAGACGCTTGAAAGGCTGCTTGACATGCCGGTGCGAATCGAGCATGATGCCTACTATCTGCTGGCTTATGACATCATGGCCAGCGGCCTTGCCAACGAGGGCGTGATGCTGGGATTCTACTTTGGCACCGGCATGGGTAACGCCATGTATATTGACGGAAAGCCTTATACCGGCCGAAACGGTGCCGCCTGTGAGATCGGCCATATGCCAGTCCCCCTGGGCCGGCGTCCCTGTAGCTGCGGAAATGTCGGATGCATCGAGATGTACTGCTGCGGCAAGGCTTTTGAAGAGCTGGCACGCACCTCCTTCCCCGGCGAACCGCTTTCCGGGTTCTTTGCGCGGCATGCCGGCCACCCGAAGCTGGTCGAATTTGTCCGCATGATGGCCGCGGTCATTGCCGCCGAAGTTAACATCATGGACCCCCGAGCCGTATTTATCGGCGGCGGACTGGTGCATATGGAGGGCTTTCCCCGCCAGACGCTGGTGCAGTATGTGCTTGACAATACGCGCAAGCCCTATCCTGCGGCAAATTTGGACTGCCGCTTCTCCTCCTCCGACCCGCAAAGCGGCATCATCGGCGCCGCAATCGAAGGGTGGCGCCTCCTTTAAGCGAAAGGCAGGCGATTATTGCGGGGTGCGTCGCAGCAGGTTTTCCAAAGGCCGCCGCGAGGAAAGACATGCCGGCTCAGAAACAACGAAAAACGACTGTATTGGCGACAGGGAAAAGAAGCGGACAATCCGCGCACGAGGTCCGACGCTCCTTTGCCGGTTCATTCCGGCAGGCGTTTGGCCTCGCGCTTTTTTGTCACAAAAGAGGCAGCCGCTTTTCTTGCGCCGGGCTTGGAGGTGCGGACAGAAAGTTGGACTGAATACATGTAGAAAGGAAATCAGAGGATG